>CBDCYT010000015.1:0-242007 GCA_965224325.1 Dehalococcoidia bacterium | reverse complement strand
CGGAATTTGTGGCTAACATGGAGGATGTCCTGGACCTGTACGAGGAACCTCATGATCCCCAACGTCCGGTGGTCTGCTTTGACGAGACCTCCACCCAGTTGCTGGCCGAGACCCGGCCGCCGCTCCCGCCCCGGCCGGGACGTCCGCTGCGGCAGGACTACGAATACCGGCGGGAGGGCGCCCGCAACCTGTTCTTGGCCTGTGAGCCCTTGGCGGGCTGGCGGCATGTGGCAGTGACCGAGCGGCGCACGATGCAAGACTTCGCCCGCCGGATGCGCTGGCTGGTGGATGAAGCCTACCCGGAAGCCGAGGTGGTAAGGGTCGTCTTGGACAATCTGAACACCCATCGCCGGGCATCGCTGTACGAGACTTTCCCGGCTGAGGAAGCCCGGAGGATTGCCAGGCGACTGGAGTTCCACTACACCCCCAAGCACGGGAGTTGGTTAAATATGGCGGAGATCGAGTTCAGCGTACTGTCCCGCTCCTGCCTCAGACAACGGCTCTCCGGCGAGGAGGCCCTGAGGAGGGAAGTCGATGCACTGGTCGCGGAGCGAAACGTCGCCCGAACCACCATCAACTGGCGGTTCAACACCCGGGACGCACGAACCAAACTTCACCGCCTTTACCCTTCCGATTTTACGGTTGACTATCGAGTAACTGAGGTTTTCACGCGCCGGTCGCGGCCGTTGCCAAGGGCAGATCAAGGGCGCGGTTTCGATCATCGGATGTGGGTACCAGTTCGTAACCCAGCTGCGCCGCCCTCCGTTTCGCAGACCGCAATGCTCGTTGATGGTACTGGGCCTCGTAGTAGTCAGCGCCGTCATCCACGTACTGCTGCCCATAGCGCAGCATGGCGTAGATGATTCTGGCCAGCTTGTGCGCCGTGGCCGTAATGGCCTTGGGCGGTCCCAGCTGCGCCTTCTTGCGGCGCAGGAACGCTCCCAACGCACTGTTGGAGCGGTACAGGGCGTTGGCCGCCAGCCGCAGCGCCTTGGCTGCCCGGTTGGCGCTGGGCTTGGTTCGGGAGCTGATGACCCTGCCTCCGGTGACCCGGTTATTGGGACTCAATCCCAGCCATGAGGCGAAATGCTTGGCCGTTGGCCATCTTGTCATATCGGTGCCTACCTCGCTGATTACCTTCAACGCCGTGTAGGCGTCCACGCCGTTGATCCGGGTCAGGTCCACCCCGGTCATCCGGTACAGGTGGCCGCGGACGTCAAAGCGCGGCGCGTTCCCCTGGATGCGGTTCCTCCTGGGCTGTTCCGCAGGCGCTGCGCCACCGCTACGGTCGTCAAACTGCCCCATCTGGGTTTCAATCTCCCGGTCGCACTCGGCAATCTTGGCCTGATACACCCGGTACAACTCCAGGGCCTGGGTCAGCTCGAAGATGTGCTCCTCCCGCCAGTGCCCCTCCAGCGATAGGGCCATGGTCTCCTCGTCTGCCTTGGTCCTGGGATCCCGAAATTGCGCCAGCTTTCGCGGGTCTCGCTCACCCCCCACGATGGCTTCGAGGATGGTCATCCCGGTCTTGCCGGTGATGTCGCTGATGACCTGGTGCAGCTTCACGTTCATCTGGGTCAGCGCCTTCTGCATGTGCTGAACATGCTGGGCCGCATATTCCACCAGCATGGCCCGCTGCCGCAGATAGCTTCTCAACCGCCGGATGTCGGCCTCGGGCCGGAAAGCCGCCGAAAGCAGGCCGTAGGTATGTAGCTGCTGGAGCCACTGGCAGTCCAGCACGTCGCTCTTGCGTCCGGGCACGTTCTTAATGCGCCGTGGGTCCACCAGCATCACCTGGAACCCCCGCTCCTCCAAGACTCCAAAGAGCGGTATCCAGTAGACTCCGGTGGACTCCATCGCCACTGTCTCCACACCGCACTCGGCCAGCCAATCGGCCATAAGGTACAAGTCCGCAGTGAACGCGCCAAACTCGCGCACCGGTTGCTCGCAGCTGTTTTCGGGCACCGCCGCGAAGTGGCTGCCGGCGCCCACGTCCACTCCCGCCGCACCAAAATTCACCCGTGATAGTTCCGCCGGCAGACCCTCCCGCCTGCTGGAGGCCTTCACTGCCGGGTTGGCCCTACTGCTGTATGTGCTCATCGTCCCATCCGCCATTACCATGTAGGCGTGTCGCCAGGGGGTGCCACCGGCACGTCACAATCTATCGAACGGGAGCGCCCCCGAAAGGGCAGTCACCAATGATGCAGCCGTAGGACACCCGGACCATGCTGAATAACGGGCAATATGCGCCACTGTCAATTCGGCCTCGTCCTGGACGACACCGCCCGCCACGATCGTACCTGACCAGTGTCCTCTCCAGTTACTCCCCTCTGCACGGCCCGGTTCCGGGCATAACACTGCTGAGTACTAGTGTTCTTAGTGACTATCTCAAAACGGTCGCTCTCTGGCGTCATCGATTAGCTGGAAGCCTGGCCTTATGGATTCCCGCTCCCCGATCTGGGTCGGGGTCGGGGACAAGCTTCGCGGGAATTGCGGCTGGCTCTCTGGGCCGCATATGGATGGGCCCCGTGTGGATATGAAAACGGCTATTTCCATGGCAATGACGATTTGGATGCTGCGCCAAGTTTTGAGATAGTTTCTTAGTGCAGTCAGGGACGAAAAGGGACACGCGGTCCGTTGCCGCCTAATGCGCCAAGCCTAGTTCCTTGGGTGGAGCGGCTAGTGTTCCTAGTCTTCGGAAGCCCCCAGCCAACAGGCGGTCAAACTAGCGCGAACCCCCTGGGCAATCCCTTCCTGCAGGGCTGCAACGCAATTAGAGCCGGGAGCCGGAGCGGTGAATTCCAGGGGCGGCGGGCCCATAGGCACGGATAGGGCCAATAGGCGATTTTCCATGTCGTGGACCCGGTTGTTTAGTGTCAGCAACCTGGTCAGCGTAGAGTATTCCAAGTTAACGTCCATCGATAGGGTTCCCTCCGGTGTCGTCTAAATTCCCCGGGCGGAGATCGTCTTGAAACGGATTTTTAGCGCGGGGATGGTAGCGGGCTACTGTGGTGGTGTTGCGCCGGCGCCTCCTGGTTACCTGCGGCGCCGGAGTCTCGGGCAACGAGAGCTGGGGGTTGTCATCCCGAAGGTCTTTGACTGCGCGCTCGAAGCTTTCGATGTCCTGAAAATCGGTGTAGACGCTGGCGTATCTGATGTAGGCCACCCGGTCCAAATTCTTGAGACGTTCCATCACCATGGCGCCCAAAATACTGGTTGGGACCTCCGCTTGGCCTAAGTGTTGTAGTTCAGCCTCGATGTCCTCAACCATCTTTTCTATGGTGCGGGACGGTATCGGCCGTTTAGCGCAGGCCTTGCGTATGCCTGCGATGAGCTTTTCGCTGTCGAACTCTTCCCGGCGGTTGTCCTGCTTGGCCACCATCAAAGCCGTTGCCTGTATGCGTTCGTAGGTCGTGAACCGCAAGCCGCAGCGTTGGCACTCCCTGCGCCGCCGTATACCTCGGTCAACCGTTCGGGAGTCGGTGACCTTGGAGTCGGAAAAGGAACAATACGGGCACTTCATGGTTCCGTCTCTTTCTTAGAATTATTTAAGATTATTATTAAATACCATATAGTGTGTTATTGTTAACCGAAACCACTATTTATGGTAGACAGGATTCTAAATTACGTAGGCAGGAAAGTCAATAGCTTGCTGATTCCGACGCGGGGCCTTCTAATAACTGCTCCCGAAGCACAGCCCGGCTCACCCTGATTTAGAAGAGAAGACGGGCGAAGGTCCGGTGCATGGTTCGACACCCTCCCCATGATCGGGTCTCCTTGGACCCATAATAGACCCAGGATTCCGACGCGTCTGGGGCGGTTCCGTGTCGCTAAGACAAGATACTCGTGTGCACCACACTGCCGTATGCCAAGACTTAGGCGGCGGCCTTTCAGCAGTGATGGTTAAGGCGATGCTTGCGGCGAAGGTCAGGATCAAGTTGGGGGATAAAGGAGATAAAGAGGCAATAGGTCGAACGGGGCGCCGGGCCGCGGTTAAAGCGCAAGATGAAGACCAGGAATCCTACGGCAATGGATTGACAAGGGGACGCGGCAGGCGGTTAACGCCCAAAATGAAGAGGCCGCCCCTTGTCTGGAAAGGGGCGGCCTCGAGGCGATTCCCGGCGCCTGGGGTATTGGGTTGCCAAACTAGGGGTAATAGTGCGCTTAGGCCTCCGAGAACATTACTCAGATTTGGCAGGGCGCGTCACCGTCTTCTATAGATTCGGCGGACCTCGCAAGTCCTGCGCCCTGTAAATTGCGAGCGTCAATGACGCGGCAGGTTTATCTGAAGAATCCACGGCTCCGGTTGCCCGACTGGCGGCGGAGGAAGCTGGGAACGTCAAGCTCCTCCTCCGATTGCGGAGCCACGCCATGCAGCAGGCGTTCCAATTCATCCTCGCGCATCTGCTGGTTCTCTTGAAGGACCGGGAAGGATGCCGCCACCATGGTGATCTTGATCTCATCCTCCAGCTTGGGGTCCCGGCCGGTGCCAAAGATAATGTTGGCTTCCGGGTCAGCCATCTCCTGAATGATGTTGGCGGCGTCCTGCACTTCTTGCAGCGAGAGAGTGGTGCCGCCGCTGACCACGAATAGGATTCGCTTTGCGCCTTCCATGGCGATGTCCAATAGGGGGCTCTTGGTAGCCATTTTGGCCGCGTCCACGGCTCTGTTGTCGCCCTTGCCGTGGCCTATAGCCAACCAGGCCGGTCCGGCGTTGTTGAGGATAGTCTTAACGTCGGCGAAGTCCACGTTGATTTCGCCTGGCACGGTGACCACCTCGGCGATGGCCTGAATCCCCTGCTGAAGCACCGAATCGGCCATCAGCAGCGCGTCCTCCCAAGTGAGGGCCTGTTCGGCGTAACCGTCCATTTGCAACAACCGGTCGTTGGGTATCACGATCAAAGTGTCCACGTGCTCCCTGAGGCGAGCAATCCCCTCGTCGGCATTCTTCCGGCGAGCGGCAGCCTCGAAGCTGAAGGGACGGCTAACAACACCCACGGTCAGGGCGCCGGTATCTTTAGCGATCTGGGCGATTAAGGGTGAGGCGCCGGTGCCGGTGCCGCCTCCCATTCCTACCGCGAGAAACACCATGTCGGCGCCTGCCAAGGCCTTTTCGATCTCGGGACGGCTCTCTTCAGCAGCCTGCCGGCCAAGCTCCGGTTGGGAGCCCGCGCCCAATCCTCTGGTCAGGTTCCTCCCTATGGCCAGGCGATGGGCCACGTCACACCGAAACAGGTGTTGAGCGTCGGTATTCATCGCGTAGTATTCCACCACAGGCAGCTTTTCCTTAAACATGCGGCTGACCGCATTGCTGCCTCCGCCCCCGATACCCACCACTTTCAGCACCGGAGCGCCGGTCCCGATCTCGGGCATTCCGCTGTACGGGTCGCCACTGTCCATTGGGGATTCCCACGAAGCCGAATTCTCAAGTACCATGTCCTCTCCTTACACTACATCCCAGTATTAGGCAGATGTCTAATTAGTCTTTCACCAGGGACCGCTCTATCTCCAGTCCGCCCCCCCTGTGAGTGCTGCGGACCCCTGGCGCTTTAGCCGCTGATGAAGGCGGCTCGCGACATTTACCCCATGACGTTAAACCGAGGACTCTCACCGGTGTTGTCTCCCCGGGTCTACGGTAAGAGCTCCAATCACCTTTCGGCTTGATCTCAGGTCCCTCCCTAGCCGGTCCCCACCGTCTCTTTAGGCTGGTTGGACCGTTGAAGCTGGGGACTACGGCGCGAGGGAGTGCGCTCGCCGTTCCGGTACGGCCTCTTTTCCCCCTGGTGCTTTATGCCCCAGAGTAGCAAGCCTATGCCGGCCGAGAAAGCAGGCTTTTGCAGATTGACAGGCAGGCCCGTTATGCCCCGCGGATGGGCTACCCGCACCGGACCTCCCAGGGTCTTTTGAGCCAATTCCCGGAATCCCGGAAGCTCGGAGCAACCACCGGAGATAACCAGCCCGCCGGGTGGGAATTCCCGCAGGCCGGACTGGCGCACTTTGAGTAGAATCTGCTTCATGATATCTACGGACCTGGCCTGTAATGGCTCGCCGATCTCTCGCCTGCGAATCGCACGGCGGGGTTGCCCCTGATAGCTGGGGATGACAACCTCATCGTCACCGGGGACCAGTTCCGGCATGGCGTGGCCCCACTTGACCTTTATTTCTTCGGCCAGATATAACGTGGTGCCCAGCGCCACCGATAGGTCCTTTGTCAGCTGGTTGCCGCCCACCGGGATGACCGCGGAGTACCAAGGAGTGCCCTCCCGGTAGATGATCAGGTCGCTGGTCCCGCCTCCGACGTCCACGAACACTGTCCCCCTCTCCCGCTCGTCGCCGGTCAGGGTAGCCTCCGCGGCAGCCAAGGACTGCATGACGAGGCTCTGCACCGTTACTTTGCTAGCTTCCACGGCGTTCACGGTGTTTTTCAGAGTAACGGCCTCTCCCAACACCACGTGGGCTTCCACGTGGACCATCTCAGCCTGAAGGCCCACCGGGTTACGGATTCCCGACACTCCATCTACTTCATAGCCCATGGGAATGATGTGCAGGACTTCTTGAGCGCGGCTCACGTTGGGAAAGGACGATTGGATAAGCCGGTCCAGCAGGTTGGCGTTAATGTCTTTGACATCCCCCGGGTTATCCACGACGTCCTTGGTGTTCAGACAGGAAAGATGAGTGCCGCTCACGCCCACGTAAACGCCGCTGGACAATCTGCGGCCCAAGTACCGCTGAGCTTCTTCTAGGGAAGAACGCACCGCAGCCTTGACTTCATCTATGTCCTCGACACGACCTTTGCGCATACCCTGGGACGGAACGATGCCGGTCCCCAGTATCTTCAACTCGCCTTCGGCGCCTACTCGGGCCACTATGGCCGCAATTTTACTGTTGCCTAAGTCCACGGCAGTATAGAAAGCATCCCTAGTCACAGCACCACCATCCTTTCATGCAGCTTGTAGCAGAATTTCCGTATTCGCCGCCCGCTCTCATATCCTCCGCGCCACCCGCATTTTGGCGCTCCGGCTGCGGGGGTTCGACCTTACCTCGCGCGGGGAAGGCCTGATTACTCTCCGGTGGACGAGTTCCAACGTTGGTTGATGCTGGCATACGCACACCGGTACCTCCGGGGGGCATACGCAGCCGGAGCTCTCCCAGACCAAGAAAGTCTTCACCACCCGGTCTTCCAAGCTGTGGTAGCTGATGACCACCAGCTTCCCCAGAGGGGCCAGCAACTGAGCGGCGGCCGCCAAGCCTAGAGCCAAGTTGTCCAACTCGTTGTTTACAGCTATGCGCAGAGCCTGAAAAGTGCGGGTTGCCGGATGAATCCGTCGTCCCCGCTGCGGCCCCACAGCGCTCGCTATCAACTCGGCTAATTCCGCGGTGTTGCGCACCGGGCGACTCTGAACTATCTTCCTGGCGATGGGCCTGGACCTTGTCTCCTCTCCGTAGATGTAAATGAGCCGGGCGAGCTCCTTTTCCGGATATGTATTGACTACCTGGCCCGCCGTCGTGGGTCCATCCGGGTCGTAGCGCATGTCCAGAGGTTGATCGCCCCGAAAGCTGAACCCGTAGTCCGCTCCCATCACCTGGCGGGAAGAAAAACCCAAGTCCATCAGCACCCCGTCCACCGACGTCACTCCATGGGCTTGGGCCAGGGCTAACATCTGGACGTATGAGCCGGAGACCGGGACGAATCTGGGTCCGAAACCCGCAAGACGGCTCGCGGCGAAGTCCAGAGAGCGCGGGTCCAGTTCGATCCCCAACACCCTCCCCGATGGGGAGGAAGCCTCCAATATCGCTAACGCGTGACCGCCTTCTCCCAACGTAGCATCCAAATAGACGCCGTTGGGACCTACACCTAACTGTTCCACTACTTCCGGCACGAGGACCGGCTGGTGAAATGCGGGATTGTTCATGCCCGTACACTCGCCCATGGACGGTCGATGACTCACCTTTGGGCCCAGCACATCTCCGAGGTGAGTTGCCAATGACGGTGTTGGCGTTATATCCGTCGAGGGTCAATACTTTCTCCGTACCTTGATAACCCCTTCAGTGGTCTTCCGGGCCCACGTCAGTCAGCTCTGCTGAGGAAGTCATGACGGCGGTGCTGAGCAAATACTGCCGGTCTTGACCCGTGGCAACATAAGGATTGAGCCGGAAATTTACCCTGCCGGTACCCCTCTCATTGCCTTTGTAGGCATGAAAATACCAATTCCGCCACAGGTTTGTCAACGTTATTTAAAATCAATTTAAAGTCATTTTTATGTTTTAACCAAATTTTTCGATGCTTCTTAAGTCCCGGCATATTCTGTGAAATCTACCTTTTGAAGCAGTCTGGCAGCAAACCCTCGCTGTGGAGCCCGTGTCACAAAGCTGAATTCTCCCGCATCCTGCCCTTGTGGATTCCCGCCTTCGCGGGAATGAGGAGCTATTGAGCCGCATTCAATACTGGTTTAGGCGGTTAATAATCGTAACCCGTCAGGTTTCGTCCCCCCAAAATCGTGAGTGGAGACTTCTGAGACAGCCTCTGTTGGAAGAATATGGCGCCGCCAGTATCGCCTTACCCAAGGGGATGCGGTTGGGCATATGAACAAAAATATGTTTACATAGTTATATTGGAAGTAACTTAGTCAAAAAATATCCGTAACGGCGCCTATCCGGTGTTGCTGAGGGCGCCCGGCCGCCACCACCTGTACGGACTCGCGGATAATCTTTCAACCAGTTGGGGATTATGCTATACTTGGCCTTAATCCCCATGACCAACCGCCATGTGATTTGTTGCCCGGACGAGGGCCTGCGCCCTAGACCACGGGCTCACGAAGAGGGTTAGGATTGAACGTCACTAAGGATTCAACCAGTCCCACTGAGGTCGTCCTAAACGTCGAGATGGCCCCAGAGGACGAAGAACCCTTCATCTCCCGCTCCTACCGCCGATTAGTCTCCAGGATCCAAATCCCCGGATTTCGCCCGGGCAAAGCCCCCAGGTCCATCGTAGAGAGCCACGTGGGCCGCTCCGCGCTGGTCCAAGAAGCCATAGAGTTCATGGTCCCAGAGACCCTAGACCAAGTCCTTAAACAAGAGAACTTGCAAGCCTTTATGGAGCCGGACCTGGAGATCCTTGAGGTGGAGCCAGTCTCTTTCAAAGCGGTGGTCCCTCTGGAACCCATCGTGCAGTTGGGTGACTTGGCCTCGATCAAGCTGGACCGCCAGCCTGCAGAGGTCACCGACGAGAACGTCGCGGAAATTATTGAACGCTTTAGGTACGAGTCGGCCCCTTGGGAGCCGGTGGACCGTCCGGTCCAATTCGGAGACCTGGTCACCTTGGACGTGAAAGGCCGAATCGACGGGGAAGAGGCCATTGATGACGCGGGGGTAGACTATATCCCTCAAGTGGACAACCCGCTGCCCGTGCCCGGTTTTTCCGTTTATCTGGAGGGGATGACTGAAGGCCAGCATAAAGAGTTTGCGCTGGTCATCGCCGAGGACCACCACCAGACCCAATACGCCGGGAAGGAATGCCAGATTCAGATAGACGTCCATTCCATCAAAGAAAAGATATTGCCCGACCTGGACGACGAATTCGCCAAAGGAGTCAGGGAGGGATACGAAAGCCTGGACGCCCTGAAAACCCACGTGAGCGAACAGTTGACCGAGGCGGCAGAAAACGCGTCGCTGCGGCGAGCGGAACAAGACAGCCTAGAAGAACTGCTCAAAGTCTCCACAATACAAGCGTCGGGTCTCCTTTACCAAAGGGAGGTGGACACGATGTACGAGGAACGAGAGCGGGCGTTGCGTAACCAGCGCTTGGACATGGACACATATCTGAGTTACCTTGGACAAACCGAGGAAGATTGGCGTGAGGAGCTGAAGCCTCAGGCCGAACGGCGTCTCAACACCTCTCTGTTGCTGCGAGAGCTAGCCCGAGAGCAGAACATTGACGTCGATCCGGAAGAGGTTCAAACTGAAATCGACGCAATGATGACGGACTCGGGAGATTCTGAGGAAGCCATGCGGCGAGTTTTCTCCTCGGACAATGCCAGAGACTCCATTCGCTCGACGCTGCTGAGCCGCAAGGTGTTGCGGCGTTTGGTGGACATCATCGAAGGACGGAGTCCCGAAGCGGCGTCCGCTCCGGGCGCACCCCCTGATTCCCCCGACGATGAGGCCCCAGCGGGCCCAGAAGAAGATGACGCATCACCAGTGGAGAACGCGGCCATTACCGCCACGTCTCCCGCACTGGAAGTGAATGAGGAAGGAGCAGACCCAGATGCTGAGTAACCCCCAAGATTCACCCCTTCATGTTCCCCAAGGCATCATACCCATGGTGATAGAGACCAGCCCCAGGGGAGAGCGCGCCTTCGACATCTACTCCCTGTTGCTGAAAGAACGGATAGTATTCCTGGGCACCCCAATCAACGATCACGTCGCCAACACCATCATAGCCCAATTGCTATACCTGGAGCGAGAGGACCCGGATAAGGGAATTAACATATATATAAACAGTCCGGGCGGCGTTATCAGCGCTGGCCTCGCCATCTACGACACCATGCAGTTGATTCAGTCAGAAGTGTCCACCATCTGCTTGGGCATGACTGCCAGCATGGCCACCGTTCTACTCTCCGGCGGCCAAAAGGGCAAACGGTACGCCCTGCCTAATTCTACCGTACACATGCACCAGCCTATGGGAGGCGCCCAGGGCCAAGCCACTGATATAGAAATAGCCGCCAGAGAGATCATCCGTCTGCAGGACAAGATCAGGACCATGCTGTCTCAGAACACCGGCCAGACTTACGACAAGATTGCCCGGGACACCGACCGGGACTTTTATCTTACGGCTGATCAAGCGGTGGAGTATTCTCTGGTCGATGAAATTCTAGGTGCCCAGACGCAAGGAGATACTCAAGAGCAGTCCGCCACATAGAGTGGCCATTAAGCCCAGCGGTTGAGTTACGGGGGAGGGATTGGTGACCGGTGAAGAGACCAAAGTTGGGCTCAGCCACTGTTCTTTTCGCGAGAAGCTCCGCTCCTAGTCCAGCTTGGCTTTGGCCACCCAAGGCCGAGCCAAGGGGGGGACGCTAGCGCTCACCCCAAGAGTTCCTGCGAATAAACACCCGCGACATCCTGCTCACCTGCGTCAGGTCATCGAACAAACATTGCCGGACGTCATGTACGACATACCGTCGTTGCCTCCGGTAGTGCGGTGCGTAGGGGAAGGTGGAATTGGCGCCTCTCCTAAACCACAGCCCCATCAGTACCGACCTTTGTCTATTTACGCGGGGAGCAGCACCCAGGGGCACAGGTTGAACAGAGGGAGCTGAGAATCGAGGGACTCTAGGTACGCGGGGAGCAGCACATGGTGGGAAAGCTAACGGTAACAGTGAATCACGACATTTGCGTGGGGAACGCCATGTGCCCCCGTATTGCGCCCAAGGTATTTGCGCTAAACAGCGATCGACAGTCGGTAGTTATAGATCCCGATGGTGAAGGTCAGGAGGCGGTCTTGGAGGCGGCGGAGGCCTGCCCGGTGAGCGCCATCGTCGTGGCTGATTCTGAGACGGGGCAGCAGATCTTCCCCTAACAACCCGGCGCTTAAGCGTCCCACTCGATAGGCCGGCTCCAAATATGGCCACCAGGCCGTCGGTTAGCCCACAGCCCTGACACCATCGGCCATCATGCCTTGGCTGACCTCCCGGTCCAAGCATAGCCCTGACGGACGATCCGACGGTTCAGCCGAAGAGAGCGGTTGCCCATCACGGTCATACACCAAGCCCTGCCTCAGCACCAGCCTGCTTTCCGCCACGCAGCGCAGAGTCTCGAACAGCAAGTATGGCTCCCTCTGATATTCAGCCTGGCGTATAAGTTGGAACAAGGCTAAATTCTCGCCGTTCTGAGACCGAAGCAGGGACAGTTCATCCTGTTTTACCTCCGCCCATAACGGAGTGAAAGCACCGCCGGTAATGGGCGCGGTACAATATGAGACCACCGGCCCCCGGTCCACGTCTTCGGTGGCGAGGTGCACCATGGCGCCGGTGTGAGTGGCCTCGGTTCGTATGAGCTCCCAGATAACCTCCTGCCAGGTCCCGATGGGCCCGTCGGGCAAGGCTGGGTGAAGATTAAGTAGTGGATAAGCCGCGCACATGACGCCGCTGACAATTAGCATGTAGCCGGCCAGCACACAAATATCGGGGTTGTAAGGCACTAACCGGTCCAACACCTGAACGTCGTACTCTTCCCGGTGTTCGTCGAAGCGTCCCTTCCTGGCCCGGCGGAACTTGGTGGACGAGGCCGTGATAAGAGGCAAGCCGTAGCTTCCGACAAGACTGAAATACCGGTCGGACCCTTCCGCCTCGCCCGCTTCCCGGTTGCTGAAGACAAACTCGATTTCGGCGTCCAACCGGCCAGCCAGAATCCTCTCCTGCACGAATCTCAGCAATCCCAGGGAGCCCTCGCCTCTGCCGGTGGAAAACCATCCGATCTTGAGCATGCTCAGGCGGGCCCCGCTTCAACTTGGTTAATGGCCTGCATCATCCCTGGCTCTGCGAAGATTCGCGCAGGTCTTTTTCCCATCCTACTAGCTCCAGCGCCTTGCGGATTCTGGCATAACCGGGAGCCATCAAGAGGAGGGGGTTTGGACGGTTGCTAACAATGCTGCCGGCTTTGACCGCCCTGACCAGCCCCTGAGGGGTGCCGTCATACTCGTTTTCCGGCGCCTCCGTGAACGTGCGCCCTAGCTCCAACGCCGAATGGGAGTCGCTGCTGGCCACGACTGGCACGGCGTTCTTCTGGGCAAAGGCCAAACCCCTGGCGTTGTCGCCTGGAAGAACGGTGCGAGGATTGTAGCCCTCGATAAAGTCCACCCAGGGCAATATTTCCGTTAACGCCCCGAGCCCCAGGGCGCCGGGGCGCAACCGGCAACACGGATGAGGCGCCACTACTAAACCGCCTTGGTCCTTTATCCTGCGGGTGGTTTCAAGGGCGGGGAGTCCTCTCGGCACCGCTTCCTGCAAGAACAGTCCGATTATATGGCCGGCGGAAGAGCTGATCTCCTCGCCAATAATGACCGGGAAAGGAGCCATGCATTGCATCGCCAGTGCGCCTTGGATGTTGTCGTGGTCGGTGATGGCGACCAAGCCGAAGCCCGAATTGAGGCAACGAGCTACGATTGATTTGATGGACGCGTGGGAGTCCTTGGAGTAGCGAGTGTGGATGTGCAGGTCCAGCCTGAGCAAGCTACTTCTCCTTGGGCGGGTCGGCAGGCCGGCTGTCCACGGCGATGCAAGCTATGAAGCTGGAAGCCTACTCGTCGGTCTCATAAAAGGAGGGGTTCGTGGGATAGGTCACATTTAAACCAGCTTCAGATTCCTCGGCCGTCTCCGGTTCTCTCACTATCACGTTTTCCAAAGAATCCATGCCGCTGTCCTGGGCAGAGTAGGCGTCTTTAAGGTTGGAGATTTTGAGTTGCGCTTCGTCCAGCAACTGGTTACAACGGCGGACTAGATTCATACCCTGCTCGTAACGCTGGGTGGCCTCAGCCAGGGTCAGACCCCCCTCCTCGAGGGACGCCGCCACCTCGCTCAAGCGGCGGAAGGCATCCTCAAAAGCAGCGGCGTCGCTGTCCTGGGACGGTTCCAGATCTTTGTCTTCGGCCAATTCCGGTCCTCGCAGCAGCAGTAGATAAATTCAGGGGGATGACATCCGGTTCACTAGTGCATTATAGATGCTGAAACCGGGGCTTGTGTAGAGTCCGCAGGGAACTAAAGGAACCGCATCATCAGCGGGGACTCACTCCCGGCTCCATGGATAGGGTCCGCAGGGAACTAAGGATACTCTGAACAAGGCCGTCATAGTCTGGATTGTCATAGCCGAGGCAACGATGGGGGTGAGAACCGCCTCACGAGGCTTGTTGGGCCGGGCTTGGTCCCGCTGATCGCACCCTGCGGTGGCCGATGCGGGCTTGATACTGCCGGAAAGGCCGGTCCGGAGCTGTTGGCTCGCGCACTACGCCGCCAGATGGCGCTGGGCCGTCAGCAGGTTGCCCAGTCCCAGTAGCATCGCCAGCCGCTCCGTGTTCTTGACCAGTCCGCGGTAGCGAACCCTGGCGTATCCGAACTGCCGCTTCACCCTCAGGAAAGGGTGCTCCACCATTGCCCTCACCTGCGCTTTGAGCCTCTCCAGCACGGCCTCCTCACTCCCAGGCTCCAAGCCCCTGCGTTTCCCGGGTCGCATCGCCACCTGCCAGTCCACCTCCCGCTCCCGGTTCTCCTCCCGCTTCCCAACCCCCTGATACCCGGCATCGCCCCACACCACCGTCTCCCCGCCGTGCAGCAGATTGTGCGCCTCCGTAACGTCGTGCGCGTTGGCCGCCGTCGTGCTCATGCTGTGCACCAGCCCCGTTTCCGAGTCCACCCCGATGTGCACCTTCATCCCAAAATGCCACTGGTTCCCCTTCTTGGTCTGGTGCATCTCAGGGTCCCGCTCCCCAGACCGGTTCTTGGTCGACGACGGCGCCTCTATGATGCTGGCGTCCACGATGGTCCCCTCCCGTAACCGCAGCCCCTGCGACTCCAGGTGGGCGTTGATCTCCTCGAACAGTACTTTGCCCAACTCGTTCCGCTCCAGGAGATGGCGGAAGTTGAGGATGGTGGTCTCGTCGGGCAGGGCGTCCGACATCCTGAGCCCAGCGAACCGCCGGACCGATTCGGCCTCGTAGAGCAGATCTTCCATGCCAGGATCGCTGAGGTTGTAGCAGAGTTGCACACAGTGTACCCGCAGCATCACCGCCAGAGGGTAGGGCCGGCGGCCCTTGCCTGCCTTGGGGTAGAAGGGCTGGATGCGTTCCTCCAGATGCTGCCAGGGAACCAGGAAGTCCATACGTTCCAGAAACAGTTCCCGACGAGTCTTGCGCTTCTTGCCCTGGAATTCCAGGTCCGCAAAGGTCGGTTGGTCCATCTCTGCTCTCACCCACGTCCGGATTCGGGTCTGCCAGCCTTACTATGCCATATCACCCAGAACTTGTTCAGAGTATCCCTAAAGCAATCGTTCCATCAGCGGAGGCTGTCCTTGGGCTTCGTCTGTGGGCTTGCGCTTCTTCCGGGGAGCCTTAACTCCCAAACTGGCTCCAGCGGTGGCCGGGACAGAACCATCGGCTACGGTGATGGTCAGAGGATCGCCGGGAGCCACCTGGGCAGTCGAGTTGACCACCAGGCCAGAGGCAAGATTCTGCACCACCGAAAAGCCGCGGGCCAGGGTGGCCGCCGGGTCCAAGGCGCGGAGCCGGTGCTCCAAGCCCTCGACGCGGGACCGGGAAAGGGTCAAACGGGCGCCAGTCCCGGAAGCAACATTCTTTGCCAGGTCGTCCACCCGCCGCCGCCAAGTGTCCAGATTAGGCAGACCCGATTCCAAGCGGCGATGTAGGCTGGCCAACCCGGCTCTGTGACTGTCCAGTTGATAGGACACGGACCGTTGGGATAACTCGGTGAGTTCCGACAACCGGCGGCGCAAATCGCGCTGGTCTGGCGCCACCAACTCCGCCGCGGCTGAAGGGGTGGGCGCCCGCAGGTCGGCCACTTGGTCCGCAATGGTAAAGTCGGTTTCGTGTCCAATTGCGCTTATCACGGGAGCCCTACTGGCATATATGGCTCGGGCCACAACCTCCTCATTGAAGGCCCAGAGGTCTTCCAATGAGCCGCCGCCGCGGGCGATGATTGTAACGTCGGCCCGGCCGTACCGGTCTACTCGTTGCAAGGCTGCGGCGATCAGGGGAGCTACGTCGGCGCCCTGCACCGGCGTGGGGGATAACACCAACTCCACTAATGGAAAGCGTCGTCTGACGACGTTTTCAATGTCATGGAAAACAGCGCCTGCTGGAGACGTGACCACCGCGACCACGCGGGGAAACCGGGGTAACTCTCGCTTCCGGGTGACTTCGAACAGGCCTTCGGCCTCCAAGCGGAGCCTCAAGCGTTCTAACTCAAGAGCAAGCTCGCCGACCCCTTCCGGCATGGCTAGGTCGACCATGAAGTCGGCCGTCCCCCTAGGGGGGTTAAAGGTGAGCCGCCCGTGGACTGAAACCGACGCCCCGTTGGCCAGAATATCGGCTCCGGGTTGTCCCCGGAACATGACGCAGTTCAGGACGCTTTGATCATCCTTCGCAGTGAAGTAGGAATGACCGGAGGTCGAGACCCGGAGATTGGAAACTTCGGCGGCAACCCACAGGTCGTTGAGCACGGGGTCGCCTTCGATGGATTGGCGGAGGTGACTGGTTACCTGTGTAACGGTGTAAACAGGCCTGCCAGACAATTGTTGGACATTAAGTTGTGTTGACATTTCATCTTAGCCATATGAGGACAGCAACAAAATGGAGGAAGTCGAGGCGCCTATTCGCCAGCTTGTTGAGCCCGGAGAGGACGCGAGAGTACGGGCGGGACTCATCCATTGCCCCCGCCCAGCGTACCCGATGCCGATTTCTTCGAACTCCGCCCTTGGCTCCGCGATGCTTGCGTGATTCTCTGAGAGCGTCCCCGCCGCGGCAGTCGTGGTATTGGAAGGAGGGCAGGATCTCCGTAGCTACCGGCCTCTGCGACCGTGGCGACCGGTGAGTTCCGGGAAGGCGCTCTGCGCCGCCTTGGCTGGCTGATCGCCTGGACATGCCACACTCGATGAAATCAGGAGTACCGGGTCTACTCGCCCAAGCCCCTTTGGCATGGGAAGCCCAAGCCATAGTCTCCACAAGGGGTAACCTGCCGCCGCGGTCTTCGACACCGTGAAAACCTTCCGGAGTATCGGAAGGCAATGCTATTCGCTTAACCCCTCGTTCTCAGTCCACGCGATGGATGTTGTATGTCGCCTCTCCGAAGACCATCGCGGCTGGTGCGACGTCAGCTGACCCGCTCAGTATACTCTCCGTTTCTGGTGTCCACTCGAACCACGGTGCCGGCGGTGATGAACATTGGCACGGTGATGCGCAGACCCGTCACTAGAGTCGCCGGTTTGGTGCCCCCTTGGGCTGTGTCCCCTCTAAAGGACGGCGGCGTATCGGCTACTTTCAACTCCACGTGAGTGGGCAGGTTGACGCTGATGACGTTGCCGTTATAGATAACCATCTCCACCATCATTTGGTCCGTTAGGAAGTCCAGGGCTCCTCCCATAACTTCCTTAGTGAGCTCATACTGGTCGTACGTTTCCTGGTCCAGAAAGTGGTAAAACTCGCCATCGGTGTATAGATACTGGGCAGACCGGTTATCCATGTCCGCCAGGGAGAACTCAGTGTCGTAACGCTGAAAGGTGCGCTCAACCACTGCGCCGCTGAGCAGGTTCTTCATCTTAATACGAGTGACAGGAGCCCGCTGCTGCATCTTGTGGCGCTCATAGTCCACGACCTGCCAAGGCTGGCCATCCAACTCTATGACCAACCCGCGGCTCAAGTCTCCAAAGTTAATGCTCAAGTGAGTCCCACCTCCCTGAATCCCCGCCCTAGCCTACGCCAGCGGGAAGCTACTTAGACGCCTTGCTTAGCACCGCCGCTCCCTGATCGCCCAAGATAACGATGTCTTCTATGCGCACTCCGCCCCAGCCTGTGAGGTAGATGCCCGGCTCCACGGTAAACACCGTGCCCGGCCCGAGCAAGTCTTGCGACTTAGGTCCCACCCTGGGATTTTCGTGTACTGCCAGGCCCACGCCATGCCCCAGGCTGTGACCGAAGCTGTCCCCGTAACCTGCTTCAGCGATGACGGTTCGGGCGAGACCATCGCACTCCTCGCCGGTCATGCCTGGCTGCACTGTGTGTATCGCGGTTAGCTGAGCGCCTAGCACAATATCATAGACCTTGCGGAAGGTGTCGTCGGGCTCGCCCACCACCACAGTACGGGTGATGTCGGAGCAATAACCTCCCACCCTGGCCCCCATATCGATAACGATGGGCTCTCCGCGACCAATGGGTCTATCCGACGGTTGGTGATGGGCCATGGCTCCATTGGGCCCGGCGGCCACGATGGTGTCGAAGCTAAGACCGTCTGCGCCGGACTCGCGCATTGCGACCTCCATGCGCCAGGCCACTTCCCGCTCGGTCATCCCCTCTTGTATCTGCAGGCACACCGCCTCCATGGCGGCGTCGGAAGCGTCGATAGCCTTTTGCAGCATAGCCAGTTCATCACCATCTTTGATGGTGCGCTGCATCTCGGCACTCCCCGAGGCGGGTATGAGAGAAACTTTCGCTAGGGTTTCATCCTGCCGCAGCGCTTCCAGGATGGCGTCGTAAGTCGCCACAGTCATAGTCTGGCTCTCGAACCCCAATCTCGAGTGTCCGGTTTCCTTTAGAAACTCCAAGAGCCAGTCCCAACCACCTCTTGACTGCACAACCTGGAATTCAGGCGCCTGGGCTGCGGCCTGCTCCGTGTACCGGGAATCCGTCACCAGCACCGACCTCTTTTGGGAAATGAGCAGGTAACCCGCGGACCCTGTGAACCCGGAGAGATAACGGCGGTTTTCCGGGGCCGAGATAAGCATGGCGTCCAACTCTTTCTCTTGCAGTTGGCCGGCCAAATCACCGGTGCGCTGGCTCATGAGTTTTCTTCCTCTTTGGCGATCCCAGCAATAATGTCTAGGGCCGCAGTATAGCTTCTCCACCCGAACCCCGCAATCTGACCGCGGGCAATGTCAGAGATGACGGACTGTCTGCGCCATGCATCCCTGGCGTAGGTGTTGCTCAAGTGAACCTCAATAACCGGCACCCCGGCGTCTATGAGTGCGTCTCTCAGGGCATAGCTGTAGTGGGAGAGGGCTCCGGCATTGACGATGATCCCCTGGATGCTGCCCCAGTGCTCCTGTATGCAGTCGATCAAGTGGCCTTCAAGATTGGACTGAAAGAAGGTTACCTGAACGCCCAGGGACTCGGCTAGAGACGCTACTTGTTGGTTGATTTCCTCCAGCGTCTTGGAGCCGTAGACGCCGGGCATGCGGCGGCCCAGGATATTGATATTAGGTCCGTTGAGGACCAAAAACCGGGTCATGTCTGGCTAAGCCTCACCAGGTTCATCGGCTTCCGATAGGCGGCTGGCCCGAGGATGATGAGCTAAGTAAGCGGCCAACGCTTCCTGTTTGGTCACGTGGGTGTATATCTGGGTGGTGGTGGGACTGGAATGTCCCAGCAACTCCTGTATCACCCGCAGGTCGGCGCCGCCTTCCAGCATGTGAGTGGCGAAGGTGTGCCTCAGGGTGTGGGTGTGCACGCCGTCCTTGGTTCCGGCCAGGCCGGCATACCGGCGGACTATCTGCTCTATGCTCCGTCGGGACAGCCGCTGGCCGTACCGGTTCAAGAACAAAGCCTGGACTTCATTGGTGGGCTCAGCTAGTGCGGCCAAATGGGGACGGCTTTCCCGAAGGTATAGGCCTAATGTGGTCTCCATCAACGCCCCAAAGACAACCCATCGCTCTTTGGAGCCTTTGCCTGTGACCAGTATTTCCCGCCTGGATATTTGGATGTCGGCCAGGTCCAACTCTTGAATTTCGGCTAGGCGCAGGCCGCACGAATACAGCACTTCCAGGATGGTCCGGTCTCTAATGCCCAACGGCGTGGTGTCGACCGGGGCTTCCAATAAACGCCCCACCTCGCTATGACCCAGAAATCCCGGTAATGCCTTGGGGGCCTTGAGGCGGAAGGTGCGGCCCGACGGCACCGGAGTGGACTTAAACAGCCCCTCCTGCACCAGAAAACGGTAAAATGACCGCAGGACGGTTAGCTTGCGGGCCACGCTGACCCGGGCGTATCCCTTGGTCCCTTGCCCGGCGCGGGTGGACAGCCAGGCCAGATAGTTGCGCAACACAGTGCGGTCCATATCCGTCAAGGCAAGGCACTCGTGGGCGAGGTATTCTCGGAAGGAAGCCAAGTCGGCCTGGTAGACACGCACCGTGTTCTCGGAGAGCCCCCGTTGTCCCCTCAGGAACAAAGGATATCGCGCTACCAGAGCGTCAAACTGCTGAACGCCTGGGGGGGCCGGATTTTCAGCCTGATTTTCTGTTTGTGTTTGTATAAAACAACTCCAGGAGGCTGGCCGGTCAACTCCCCACGGAGGCCAACTCTTCAGTTTCTTCCTTCAGGTCCTCGCTCCAACTGCAGGTAGTGCAGGAGGCTGTGGTGCGGTTGGCTTGCACCATTAGACCTCCGCATTCCGGACAAGGCTCGGGAAGAGGCTTCTTATTGGAAATGAAGTCGCACTGCGGGTAGCGGGAGCAGCCGTAGAAAGGAAGCCCTCGGCCCCGGGAACGCCGCTCCACAAGGTCTCCTCCGCATTTGGGACAGTTAATACCAGTCTTCTTCAGCAGTGGTTTGGAGGTTTTGCACTCCGGGAAACCGGTGCAGGCCATGAATCGCCCGAACCGCCCCGTCTTTATGACCATGGGGCGGCCGCAGTTCTCGCACACCTCGTCCGTCTCTTCCTCCACCTTGGTCCTGGGCATAGACTCCTGTGCTTTGTCCAAGGCCGCTTGAAATGGGGAATAGAACTCGGCAAGCATGGGAACCCACTCCCGTTCACCGCGGGAAACTTCGTCCAGTTCTTCCTCCATCTTGGCAGTGAATTCCAGGTCCACAATGTCGGTAAAGTATTCGGTCAGAAGCTCGGTCACCGTAATACCCAGAGGTGTGGGCGTTAGCCTGGTCTGCTCTTTATTCACATAGTGGCGGTCCAGCAGGGTCGCGATGGTGGGGGCAAAGGTGCTGGGGCGGCCGATGCCGTTCTCCTCCATCGCTTTAATCAGCGTTGCTTCGGTGAATCGCGGCGGAGGTTCAGTGAAGTGTTGCAACGCATCCGGCTTGAGACAGTCTAGTGGGTCGCCTTCGGCCAGCTCAGGTAGAGCCTGCCGGCCGTCTTCCAGCGTGCCGTCGTCGCGGCTTTCCAGGTACACGGTGCGAAATCCGGGAAACTTCAACACGGAGCCGGTGGCCCGGAAAATATAGACGTTGGACGACTGCTGACAGGTGACCTCGATATCCGCTGTGGTGGCTTCGGACCTAGCATCGGCCATCTGGCTTGCCAGCATCCGGTCCCAAATGAGCTTGTATAAGTTGAACTGCTCTGTAGTGAGATAAGACTTGAGAGCCTGCGGCTCCCTGCTGATAGCAGTCGGCCGGATAGCCTCATGGGCCTCCTGGGCGGCCTTGGCCCGTTTGGTGTACACCCTGGCCTTGTCCGGTAGATATTCCTTGCCGTAGCGCTTCCCGATGTAAGCCCTTACCTCAGTCAAGGCGGAAGCCGCGACCTGGGTGGAGTCGGTGCGCATGTAAGTAATCAATCCCACCGGGCTCGCGTCCCCCACCTGAAGACCCTCGTAAAGCTGCTGCGCCACAACCATGGTCCTTTGAGCGGTGAATCGCAGCTTGCGCCCCGCTTCCTGCTGCATGGTGCTGGTGGTGAAAGGAGCGGTGGGCCGCTGCCGGACGTCCCGTTTCTTCACCGACACCACCGCGTAGCTGGCGTCGGTAAGGTTGGCTTCGTGGAGGCGGGCGTTTTCCTCGTTGGCTATGGCCAGTCTGCCCTTCTGTCCTTTTAGCGAGTGGAGTATTCCGGTGAAACCGTCATCGGGCGAATCCGAGCCGGCCCGTTTACGAAGCTGCGCCTCCAGGGTCCAGGACTCCACCGGCACAAACCTCTGAATATCCTTCTCCCGCTCCACAACCATACGCAGCGTGACGGATTGGACTCTTCCCGCCGACAGACCCCGTTGCACTCGACGCCAGAGCAGGGGACTGATCTGGTAGCCCACCAGGCGATCCAGGATGCGCCGGGCTTGCTGGGCATTAACCAGCTGCATATCGATTTCCCGGGGATGATTGAAGGCTTCCTGGACCGCCTCCTCGGTTATTTCATGGAACACTACCCTCTTGGGCGGTTCGGGCCGCTTTTCCCAATCGGCGGCGGCTTGCAGATGCCAGGAAATGGCCTCTCCTTCCCGGTCCGGGTCGGTGGCTAAATATATCTCCGTTGCCTCGTTTCCCGCCTTTTTCAAGTCGTTGACGATGCTCCGTTTATCCTGCATGACTATGTATGATGGGTCGAATTGGCGCTCGATGTCCACACCAATCTTACTTTTGGGAAGGTCCCTGACGTGCCCTAGAGACGCGGTTACCACGTACTTGCTGCCCAAGATTTGCCCCACGGTGCGGGCTTTGGCAGGCGACTCGACGATGACCAGGTTCTTACCGGCGGCACTGGAGCGGGCCGGAGGTTTTCGCCCTGTGGCGCCTTTCCGGCTCTTAGCGGCTGCCTGGGTTTTTGTGGCTGCCCGGGTTTTTGCGCTCGTCTCGGCTTTTGCGCCTGCCCGGGTTTTTGCGCCTGCCGGGGCTTTTGCGCCTACTTGGGCTTTTGCGCCTGTTTGAACTGTAGCTTTGCCGCGGGGTTTAGCGGCTGCCTTGGTGGGAGAGTTATTAGTTGCCATAGACCGGGGTGGCCTCTTGCATGCGGACGTAGTGCATGCAGCCCACCTGCTTCACCTTCCCTTTCAATTCGAGCATGGTCAGCATGCTGCTAACGGACGTTATCGGCATGCTGGCGATCCTTCGAATATCGTCAATATGTAACGGTTGCTCTTGCAAGTGCCGTAGTAGCTCCGTTTCGGCCGCGTCTTCCGGTTCGACGGCCAAAGGCAATTCATACTGTTGGGCAACCACGTTCAAGTTCAGCTCCTGCACCACGTCAGTGTAGCTGGACACCAATTTGGCTCCCTCTTGGATCATTCTGTTAGTAAAGCGGCTGGTCGGCGAGAATATGCTTCCTGGAACACAGAATACCTCCCGGTTCTGGTCCAAAGCGTGCAGGACGGTCCAACGGGCGCCACTGGTCTCGGGAGCTTCGATCACCAGGGTTCCCAGGCTCATGCCGCTGATCAACCGGTTACGGCGTGGAAAGCTGCGCGCGTTAGGCTGGACCCCCAAAGGATACTCGCTGACCAACGCACCCTGCTCCTGGGCCCGCTGGCACAACCCGGCGTGCTCCGCCGGGTAGATAATGTCCAGGCCGTTCGCCACCACGCCGATGGTCCGGCCTCCGTTATCCAAAGCCGTCCGGTGGGCAACGGCGTCTATCCCTCGGGCCATTCCGCTAACTATGGTGATACCGCTTCGGGCCAGGTCCGCGGTCAACGCTGACGCGGCTTGGCGGCCGTAGGGCGTAGGAGCCCGTGTACCCACCACCGCCACGGCCCGTTCGTCGCTGGGAAGTAAGTCACCCTTGTAGTAAAGCACCGGCGGAGGGTCGGGGATTTCCTTTAACCGGGGCGGGTAGCCTGGGCTGCGCCAATTGACCGCGTTTACTCCAGCCTGTTTCAACCGCTCCATTTCGCCGTCCGGCGTAACCCGGCCCCGCGCCTCCACAATCTCCCGTGCCGGGCGCTCCTCGATTCCGGCGGCCCTCAACTCGCCGGGGCTGGCCTCCCAGGCATTGCGTAAATCCCCAAAATGGGATTCCAAGCGCCGGAATCTCACCGTGCCCAGTAGGGGGACGCGGTTGAGGGCAACCCAGAACTTAACATCTTCCATAGTTACGGATTCTAGCACACGCTCGTACTACCAACAATCTCGTCCGCGCCGGTGGCGTTGGCGTCACATTTTTGGGGAATACCTGGCGCCGCCAACCCGAGCCCGCCGCCATCCTCAGTCCTCCATCAACGGCTGGTGGAGCCCGGGGCTATCGCTGCGGCCAACGGTAACTGGGGAGCGCCCTGCGAAGAATAGGCAACGACGGGTGGAGCCCTGGGTTATCGCTGCGGCCAACGGTAACTGGGGAGCGGCCTGCCAAGAATAGGTTTTGGTCCGGGAGGCATAGCGATGGAATTCATTCTCCATCGCCCGTCCTGTCCGTGAGTCGAATGGTGAACGGTCTGCATCGCAACTTAGCGGAATTCAGAACAGGGCAACCGGGTTAACCGGGGAGCCGGTAACGTTTTGTAGGCGCAGGGGGGCCAACGTAAGCATGAACTCGTATCGGCCCCGCTCTAAGCAGGCCTGTGAGAGCTGCTCCAGATTGGCGTTGTCGATTAGCCATAACCCCATGGTGACCAGGCAGGTGACGTGGATGGGGGAGCCTATGGTGGCATATTGACTCGGGCGTACGTCATTCGGGGTGTCTGATCCTAACATCGCCACCCCGCGTTCCCTCAACCATGGGGCACACGCAACTTGGCAAGCGACGCCGGGTTCAGTATTGGGCACAGGCCCTCTTTCCAGTCGCTTCCGGTAATTTCCCGTTCTCACCAGCAGGACGTCGCCCTCTTGCACTTCCACCTGGTGGAGTCGCTCCGCCGCGTCCAGGTCCTCGGGCTTGACCGGACTATCCGGGTCCAGCCAATCCACTCCCCTGGTCAAAGGAATGTCCAGCAGCACTCCCCGGGTTACAATGCCCTCAGCGGCTGCTTCGATGGAATGACTCTGGGCTCCTTCGCGGGAAGTGACTTGGTTGGCCGGCGTGCCGTTGTACATCTGTCCCTGCCAAGAGTAGTGAGACATGGCGTCGATGTGGGTTATGGTCTGACCGTGAAACACCATGCCGATGAACTCCCCGGCCCCACGCCGGGTAAACTTGCGCTCCGGCGGATCGGTATCCCGGCCTTCGCCGCTGTCTACCATGTACCGCTGCACCTGGAAGGTCACGTCCGCGGCCATGTCGGTAACGATAGGCCGGGCACAGCTCACCGATACACCGTCGCGCACCAGGCCCGCCGCCGCTTTCCGCTTGGCCGGCGTGATCAAGTTAAGACAGCCAAGTTGGTCCGCATCGCCCCAACGGCCCCAATTGCTAAGAGAGGACATCCATTCCAAGACCTGGGCTTCCGAGGGAATCTCTGTTGCCATTTTCGTCTGACTCTCCTTTACTCCTCGGGGTACACCGTCGTCCGCTGCGGTTTCACAGCTGTGCGCCCACAAAGCCCGGGTGCCCACGCAGAAACTCCCGGGCGCTCACGGCGCGGCGGTCTGCCAGCTGGAGCGACCTGAGCCCCAGCAGGCCCTCTCCGGTCACCACAGCCACCGGCGCGTCCTGCGACTGATGTGCCACCACCCTTCCGGGACCAGGCGGAATGTTAGACGCATTCTGATCACTCACCGACCGGTCACTTGCCGGTGGGCCACCTAGCTGGTCCCTCGCCGGCTGGTCCCTTAGCTGGTCCCTTACCGGCTGGTCCCTTAAAGGAAGTAACGGGACCACATCCAGAAGCTTCAGCGCCTTTCCCTCCCATTGAGTGAAGAGGCCAGGCCACGGAAAGTAAGCGCGGCTGCGCCGTTCCAACGCGGTGGCGGGAAGCCTCCAGTCGGCTTCCCCGTCGTCTCTTTGGAACTTGCGGGTCGTGGTGGCTAGTGCCTCGTCCTGGGGCAGGCCAACGAGCCTGCCATCCAGCCAAGGTCCCAGACATTCCAATAACACCTCTGCGCCCAAACGGAAGAGGTCCGAAGTTAAGGAACCGGCGTTCTCCCGGCCGGTTAAAGGGAACTCCCTTTGGGAGATGACGGGGCCGGTGTCCATGCCCTCATCCAGCAGCATGAGGCTAATCCCTGAGACCGTCTCTCCATCCAAGATGGCCGTGGCCACCGGGGACGGACCGCGGTACCTGGGCAGAAGTGAAGGGTGAAGGTTAACACATCCTCCCGGCGGGATGCGCAGCACCGAAGGCGGCAGCAGCTTGCCGTAGGCGGCAACCACGATGATATCAGGGCGAAGCTCCGCCAGCTCCTCTTGAACAGACTCCGGTCTCAGGCTTTCGGGTTGGCGCACCAGTAAGCCCCGCGCCTCCGCAAAGCTTTTTACCGGTGGCATCTCAGTGGGACGCCCCCGGCCCCTAGGCCGATTGGGCGGCGTATACACGGCCGCCAGCTGCACGTCTGGCGCAGAGAGCAGCGCCTCCAAGACGGGAACGACGTCCTGCGGAGTGCCCATGAACACCAGGCGCACCGGCCTACTCGGCATTACCTAACCACGCCCTCGCGTGAAAAAATTATCTTGACAGAAGGTAAATTCCATTGATAAAATACGTCTACCGCTTGGCGGAATCTAAAAAGAGGAGGTGATCAAGAATGAAAGTTAGTTTAACACGCAGGGGCGATGATAGGCATCTGTCTGGACACGACGAGGTGATCGTCTCCTAAAGGACCTCCTAAACATACGAGAACCCGTTCGTCGGGCCCAGACCAAATGTCTATCATCGCCCCTTGGACCTAGAGTATCTAGCAGGGGTTTCCCCGACAGGTTGGCTGGGCCCGATTTTCTTTTCACGTCGGCGAAAACTCGGTTTAACCCATCGGTAAGCGTTCAATAATCGACTGGTTGACAGCGGAACCCCTGCACGGACAGGGGTTTTACTTTGTTTTTAGGCACACTCAACGTGAATCCGGAGATTGACAACCATCTAGACCCGGCTTAAAATCCTCCCTATCGCGTGACCGGCATAGGGTATGTGAGAGAGTATATGCTTCGAATTCGGCTCAGAAGGGTGGGGAAAAAGGGACATCCGTCGTACCGTATCGTGGTGGCGGATTCCGCCGCACCAAGGGACGGCAAGTATCTGGAATGGATCGGCAATTACGATCCAATGAAAGACCCGCCGGCTATATCCCTCAAAGAGGACAGGGCGGCCCGGTGGTTGGGAGAGGGCGCCCAGCCCTCCGACGCGGTGAAACGCATCCTGGACAAATCCGGAATTCTCGATAGGGCGCCGTCCTTCGGTACTGCAGCCGGTTCTTCGACGACCGAAGCCGTCCCCACCAGCGCCACCATGGTGAGAACGGAGGCGGTCAGCCAGAGCGATACGGTCCAAGCAACTGTTGAAGACGAAACCTCCACAACCGAAGCAGACGTCGAGACCGCTGAGGAATGAAAGAGCTGATTGAATACATAGCCCGCTCCCTAGCGAGCAATCCTGACGCGGTCCAGGTGACCGAGTCGATAGAGGACGGGCGGGTGGTGCTTCGCCTTGAGGTAGCCCCGGAGGACAAAGGCAAGGTCATCGGGCGTCAGGGGAGAGTTGCTCAGGCGATGCGGGTATTATTACGGGTGGCGGCGGTGAAGGACGACTCCCACGCCATTCTGGAGATAGTATAGGCGCCGGGTCAGGGCTATTTCCGTTGGCTGCCTCTGTACCTAGGAACACCCCGTGACAGACGCCATTCCCGTTGGACCGACGTCCGTCATCGTAGGCCAGGTCATTGGGGTTCATGGCTTAAGGGGTGAGGTCAGGGCGAAGGTTTTAAGCGACGTTCCCCACAGGTTCAGCGAGGGCCAAAGCCTGTACATCCGCGGCAACCCCTGCACGATAATCTCCTCGAACCGGATCTCTTCTCAGCTGGTGATCCTGAAATTTCACGGTGTCGACTCCCTCGAGGCGGCCCAGGATTTGGTGGGCCAAGGAATAACGATTCCGCAAACCTCGGTCCCTAATCTTCCTGAAGGCGAATATTTCCATTTTCAGCTGTTGGGCCTGAAAGTGATTACCGAGGAAGGCGAAGAGCTTGGGCTGATAAGCGAGATTTTAGAGACGGGCAGCAACGACGTGTACGTGGTGTCCGCCGGTTCCGGCGAGATATTGGTTCCGGCCTTAGCGGAAGTCGTTTGCGACGTCCGACTAGATCAGGGGACGATGTTGGTGCGGTTACCGGAGGGGCTCCGCTAGTCTTTTGACCCCCTTGCCGCCCGGTGCTAAAATCGCTCCATAGCAACTGCGAGAAACCTAGTCCCGTCTAGAGGAGGTGCGCCATATGTCCGGCCACTCCAAATGGTCAACAATCAAGCACCGTAAGGGAGCCGCCGACGTCAAGCGGGGCGCGATGTTCACCAAGCTAAGCAAGGACATCGCCCTAGCAGTCCGCGAGGGAGGCGGTCAGGACCCCGACATGAACTTCCGGCTTCGATTGGCTGTTGACAAAGCCAAGGCCAACAATATGCCCCTGGAAAACATTACCAGGGCGATCAAACGGGCCGGCGGCGAAGGTGAGTCCGGGGAGCAGTTGGAAGAGATCATTTACGAGGGATACGGTCCCGGGGGCGGCGCAATCTTGCTGCAAGCCCTAACTACCAACCGCAACCGCACCGCCGCGGAAGTGAGGTCAACCTTCACACGTGGCGGCGGCAATCTGGGCGAGAGTGGTTGCGTCGCTTGGAACTTCGAGTCCAAGGGCCTCATTACCCTCGAAATGAACGGTGAGGCGCAGGGAGAAGAGTTGAGTCTGTTGGCCATCGACGCCGGAGCCGACGACGTGAAACTGGAAGACGGATTGCTGGAGATCATCACAGCCCCCGATCAGCTGTTGAAAGTTCGCCAGATTCTGGAGTCGGAAAGCGCCTCCCTGGAAGCGTCGGAAATCTCCATGGTCCCCAAGTCCAGCATACCTCTAGGGGACAAGGAGGCAGAGCAAACGCTCCGCCTCTTGGATAGTCTGGAGGAGTTGGCCGACATTCAGAAGGCCTACACCAACGCCGACTTCTCCCCAGAGGTCCTGGAGAGGTACCAGGAAGAATCGTAGCGGATTAACGCGGGGGCGACGATATAGATGCGGGTATTGGGGATCGACCCCGGAACGCGGCGCATGGGCTACGCCATAGTTGCCGCAGACCCCCATCCACAGGCGGAAGACTACGGCGTCGTGGCTCTCCCGAATAGCATGGCCCTGGAACTGCGCCTCTACCAACTGTATACCCACGTTCTGAATCTCATCAGCATCTTCAACCCCGATGCCATCGCCGTGGAGCAGCCCTTTGTGGGAAGGGGAGAACGGCAATTCATCGGCCCCGCCATCGCGGTTGGGCAAGCTCAAGCCTTGGTGCTAATCGGCGCCGCCGGCCAGGGAATCCCCGTCTTCGGCTACTCTCCGGCCCAGGTAAAGCTATCCGTGGCCAATTATGGCGCAGCCACCAAAGAGCAAATGGGGCAAGCTGCGGCCGCCACCCTGAAGCTGTCCGAAGCGCCCGGTTCCGACGAATCCGACGCTCTCTGCGTGTGCTTATGTCATCTGGTGCAAACGCAAGCTTCGGCAGCCTTGGGCCGGGAAATCGAGCCGGGGTTCGAGAGATAGCCGGTGATAGTCAGCGTCCGAGGGCTTCTCGAGGCAACAGGCCCCGACTGGGTGCACATTCAGGTCGGCGGCGTAACCCTTCAAGTTTCGGTCCCTGCCGCGTCCATCGGGCAGCTAGGCTCCCTTGGCGACACCATCAGCCTGCACACCCATCTTCGTTTCCGTGAAGAGCAGCCGGTCCTGTACGGATTCACCACAAGAGGGTATTTGAACCTCTTTATCTTGCTCAACGGAGTTTCCGGCGTTGGGCCTCGAATTTCCTTGGCCCTCCTGTCGTCGTTGGGAGAAACGGGAGTGCACCGAGCAATTTCCGCGGATGACGTGGCAAGCCTGGCCTCCGCGCCCGGTGTCGGCCGCAGGACCGCCGGCCGTATCATATTGGAGCTGAAAGGGGCTTTAGAGGCCAGAGAAGACGCTTCCATCGTCGTGGAAACCGACCTGGACGGCGAAGTCATGGCCGCATTAACGGCGCTTGGTTACTCCCCCAGCGAAGCTCGGCAGGCCGTTGGCAATGTGGAAAAGGACGGGCAACTGACCCTGGAAGACCGGATCCGTTTGGCGCTTCAGCAATTCGGCGCCGGGACCTGACGGGCGGGCCCATGGCCTTGTACCGTAGTGTGGTTGATAGCCTTAATCAAGTTGGCGCCGGTGGAGCATCACTTCCAGGGGGGCATCTAGCACGATAGGGAAGTCGAGCGTATCACTTGTCTTGCGTGATCCGATAGGCGACTATGAAAATAAACGAATGGCGGCCCATAGCGGAGCATTGAGGACCGGAAATGGTTGAAATTTCCCGAGGACGGCGTTGGGCAGAGGCTGGCATGGAAGTGGAGGAAGCGCGGACGGCCGGCGCTCACTTGGAAGCCCGTCCGTTCGAATTAGTGTCCGAATTCTCCATGACCGGCGATCAGCCCGGGGCGGTGGCCCGCCTGGCCAGCGGCGTAGACGCCGATGTCCAGCAGCAAACATTGCTCGGGGTGACCGGCAGCGGCAAGACCTTCACTATGGCCAATATCGTGCAACAGATTCAGCGGCCCACGCTGGTGATGGCGCACAACAAGACCCTAGCCGCCCAGCTAGCTTCCGAGTTCAAGGAGTTTTTCCCCCACAACGCCGTCGAGTACTTCGTGTCCTATTACGACTACTATCAGCCTGAAGCCTACGTGCCCCAGTCCGACACCTACATAGAAAAAGACTCCAGCGTTAACGAGGAGTTGGACAAGTTACGTCTATCGGCTACAACATCCCTGCTCACCCGTCGAGACGTTCTGATCGTTGCTTCCGTGTCGTGTATCTACGGTCTTGGCGACCCCGAAGACTACTTCCACTTTGTTGCCCGGCTGCAGGTGGGCGAAACACGGAACCGTAGCCAGTTGGTGCGTCAGCTGGTCGACATGCATTACGAGCGGAATGACATGGACTTATCTCGTGGGAAGTTCCGGGTGCGAGGGGACACCTTGGAGTTGGTCCCGGCGTATGAGGAAGCGGCGGTGCGGGTACAGTTCTTCGGTGACGAGATCGAGCGCATCGTCCGATTGGACCCCTTGACCGGGGAGTTGCTGGGTGAGAAGCAAGAAATGTTCGTTTTTCCGGCCAACCACTTTGTGACCCCGAGAGAAAAGCTGGAATTGGCCGTTGAAGACATCAAACTCGAACTGCAAGAGCAGCTTAATCTATTGAAGTCTCGCGGCAAGGTGTTGGAGGCCGCGCGGCTGGAAAGCCGCACCAACTACGACCTGGAGATGCTCCAGGAAACCGGATTTTGTTCCGGGGTTGAGAACTACTCCCGTCACCTCTCCCGGCGCGCCGCCGGCAGCGCGCCCTGGACACTCCTGGACTACTTCCCAGAAGACTTTTTGCTATTCGTGGACGAGTCCCACATGACCCTTCCCCAGGTCAGGGGCATGTACCACGGAGACATGTCACGAAAAAAGACTCTGGTTGAGTACGGATTCCGTCTTCCTTCCGCTCTGGACAACCGCCCCTTGAGTTTCGAGGAGTACGAGTCGCGCATAAACCAGGTGGTCTACGTGTCTGCCACTCCCGGACCCTACGAGATGAAACACAGCTCCAAGATTGTGGAGCAAGTGATCCGGCCCACCGGTTTGCTGGACCCCACGGTGGAGGTAAAACCCACCACCGGACAGATAGACGATCTGCTGACCCAAATCAAGCAGCGCGTGGAGCGGGCCGAGCGCTGCTTGGTCACTACCCTGACCAAGCGCATGGCCGAGGAGTTGGCGGACTACCTATCGGAGATGGGCATCCGCAACAACTACCTGCACTCGGATATCCAGACGTTGGACCGAATAGAGATTCTTCGTGATCTTCGATTGGGGGTTTATGACGTCATCGTGGGTATCAACCTGCTGCGGGAGGGCTTGGACCTGCCCGAGGTGAGTCTGGTGGCCATCCTGGACGCCGACAAAGAGGGCTACCTACGGTCCGACACCTCCATGATACAGACCATCGGCCGGGCGGCCCGGCATGCCAACGGCCACGTCATCATGTACGCCGACCGGCTGACCGATTCGATGCAACGAGCCATCGACGAGACCAACCGCCGCCGCACCATTCAGGGCGCCTTTAACACCGAGCACGGCATCCAACCCCAGAGCATCCAGAAAGAGGTCCATGACATCACCGAGAGCATTAAGGGGGTGGCTGAAAACCGGGCCCGCTACAACGTAGCCCGCCGGGAGCTATCGAGGCCGGACATGTTCAAAGTAGTGAAAGACCTGGAAGTGCAAATGAAAGAGGCGGCGAAGAACCTGCAGTTCGAGAAGGCGGCCCAGTTCCGTGACGAGATCTTCGAGCTGCGGCGTTTACTCGCCCTTGAGGAAACCACCCTCGTCCCCGCGGCGGCCGACGGCCGGGAATAGGGCCACCTAGCACCGGAGCTTGTCTCATAAAGCTGAGTCCTCGAGCATCTTACCTTTCTGGATTCCCGCTCCCCGATCGGGGTCAGGGACAAGCTTCGCGGGAATGACGGGGTATTGAGTCTGGATTCCCGCTCCCCGATCGGGGTCGGGGACAAACTTCGCGGGAATGACGGAAGCGTGGGAATGACGGGTTATTGAGCCGCATTCGATACAGGTTTAGGCGGTCAATAACCGGTTTAGGCGGTTAATAATAGTAACCCGTCAGGTTGCGTCCGCCCTAAATCGTGAGTGGAGACTTCTGAGACGGGCTAGGACCGGGGGCGGCCGTTTCCAATTGGCTATCGGCTAAGGCGTTCCCTTGCCGCCGCGGGAGGAGCGCACCGGGTCAATTACGCCCAACCTGACGGAGACCTTCCCAGCATCGCAACCCGTCCGATCATTGAGCGTTCGCTCTATCTTCCTCCAACAGCCGGTGCAACTGGTTCAAGACCTCCCCGTTCTCCGTGGTGGTAAAGCCGTCCACCGTGGGCGCAGCGCTGCCGGTGGCGCCGTCAACCAAGCCCATGTCCACCAGATGGCGGATTAGCCTAGTCTCGCTCTCCGCGGTGGGCAGCAGGTTTTTGCCCACCAGGCGGGACAGGGCGGCCACCAAGCCGTAACCCCCCCAATTGGAAACGCTGGCGATAACCAGTTTCTCTACTCTGGACACGGCCGGATCCCGGGGCAAGCTTCCCACGGTTGGGATCACCTCGGTCAGGTTGCCCATGCCGATTTCGTTGCCGCCGTCGCCAATACCCACGGAAGGGACACCGGCCTCAAACAGATAGTCCACCCGGGCGGTGAAGAGGGTAATGTCGGCATCCCGCATGTTCAAGTAGGTGTCACGCCGGGTCCGGCCGCTGCGCTCAATGGAAATCAGCAGCGATGGATTGAGCCGCCCCAGGAGGTCGGCGGCGAACTGCCGACTGGCGTCAACGCCGGTGATGGGAAACTCGACAACTTCGGTCCCGTCCTTTACACAGTCCCTCAGAGCAGGCAAACAAAACGAGTCCGTAACGTAGGTGACCCGGCGTCCAAGCGCTTGCAACGCGTTGCCAATGGCCACCGCCCCCGGCGGCCCGTCGGTCTCCGACGTCCCGCTCATCAGGATATAGAACCCGGTGACAACGATCGCGTCTCCGGAGTGGTCCAGGATGAACTGGGCTGCTTGGGCACAGAAGTCGTGGGGGAGATGGGGCCTCAACTGGGCCATGCCCCGCTTGTCCTGTTGCAGTATGACGTCCTCGATGGTCGGGACCACGGCGCTCCTTAACCGGAATGATGCGGGGGTATGATTAAGGGTCTCAACTCAGGGGCCCCAGGCGTCCCACGTGGATTCCCGCTAAGAGACCTCTGAACAACTCATCAGCTCAGCCAACTTTCCTGGGTTGCTGTGCCATAATTCGCGGACTTATTCAGAGTGTTTATAAGTCAAAGGGCCGCGTAGTCCTGGTCCCGCCGGTCAGTAATGAACATTTTTCCCGGAGCGTGGGTGAACATCAACGGCGGCTTGCAGCTTAACGCCACCGCCTGGGGTGTCACGCCGCAGGCCCAAAACACCGGTTCTTCATCCGGCAGCACGTCCACCCGGTCGCCGAAGTCAGGCCGGTCCAAGTCTTTGATTCCGATGGCCGTCGGGTCGCCGACGTGAATGGGGGCGCCGTGGGTGGCGGGAAACCGGGAGGTGACCTGAACGGCGCGAGCGATTTGCTCGCGTTTGACAGGCCGCATGCTCACCACCATTGGACCGGAGAAAACTCCGCCAGGAGTGGTGGAGATGCCGGTAATGTACATGGCGACGTTGCGTCCCAAGTTTTGGTGTCGCAGCGGAATGCCGGCGTCCACCATCGCAGTCTCGAAGGAGAAGCTGCACCCCAGGAGGAAAGACACCAAGTCGTCCCGCCAGAAATCTTGCAGTGAGTCCACTTCGGACACCAGTTCGCCCTGCCGGTAAACCCGGTAGGCAGGCAGGTCGGTGCGGATATCGGCACCCGGCGCCGTCAAAACCGGCTCGGTCCGCCCGGCCTCTATAACTTCCAGCACAGGGCACGGCTTGGGGTTGCGCTGGCAAAACAGAAGGAAATCGAACGCCAAATCCCGTGGTAGGATGGCCAGGTTGGCTTGAACATAACCCGGAGCGACGCCGGAGGTGACTCCGCGCCATTGACCAGAGCGTATCGACTCCCGAATTTCTTGAGCCGTTTGGGTCAGACCTGCGATACTCAACTCAGCTTTCCCAATATTTGTTGTGGGGACTGCGCGACGGTGATGCCTTGGTGGACGCGAGCCGTGTCTTCAATCATAGTTATCCGTCCAGGCTGCGTCAATTGCGGCTCGTGTTCATCACGCTTGGTGCACATAGCTCCTCCGAACCCGATGTTTAGCCCAGTTTCAAGCTAAAGTACAATGCGATCCGGTGGGAAGTAGCGGAAAGCCATGCCACGGGAGCCTATGGTGTTCGGTGATATACTTCCTAACAATCAAACTAAGCCAACCGGGAGTTATGGTGCCAACCAGTGTATAGGGTTTTCCTGCTGGCGGAACATTGGGAAGGAACCAATCCTATGGCCGAGGCAATCAGCCGGTGCGGGATGGACTGCGAGTTGGGCGCAGACCTTGAGGACGCTTTTGGTGAGCGGACGTCCCCGCAGCCGGAAGCGGTGCTGCTGGACCTGACCTCCATAGACCCAGGTGAAGCCCGGCTGGTAGTGGACCAGTGTAAGAAGCTCAAGGTGCCGGTGGTGGCTGTGGTGGCCAGGGAAGCTGTGGAAGACTACGACCCGTCATTGAACCCCGACGAGCTCATCGTCCACCCGGTGCCCGAAAGTGAGCTGTTGGTCCGGGTCAAGCAGGCCATATACCGGGTAAACGGCGTCTTGGGGACCCAGCTCCTAAAGTCTGGCGACCTGACCATCGACCTGGAGCGTTACGACGTGACGGTGGCGGGCCGCAAGGTGGACCTGACCTATAAAGAGTTTCAGCTTTTGGTGCTTTTGGCCTCCAACCCTGGCCGGGTCTACTCCCGCGAAAGCCTACTCAGTCAGGTCTGGGAGTACGATTTCTTGGGTGGCACCCGCACGGTGGATGTTCACGTCCGCCGGCTACGCTCCAAAATTGAAGCCCCGGACCGCTCATTTATCGAGACCATCTACCTGGTCGGATACCGCTTTAAAGTGCCGGATTAGATTGCCCCTGAGACCCATGAAAGAGCCGCTCAGGGACAAACTGGCGCCGGGTTAGAAAACCCCGGAGAACCGCGGAAGAGCGGCTCAGGAACTAGCTGGCGCCGGATTAGAAACCCCCGGAGACCTGTGTCGGTGCGGCTCGGGAACTAGCTGGCCTCTCCGTCAACCGTGTCTATGAAGCGCGCCACCTGTGCCGCCAAGGCCGCGTGTCCCTCCGCCTTCAGGTCCGGGTCCGTTTCCATAATACGGGCTGCTTCTTCACGGGCGGACTCCAGCAACTGCCTATCGGTAAGATGGGCCATTCGCAAATTGGGCAGGCCGCTCTGGCGGGTGCCAAAGAAATCGCCCGGCCCCCGCAGCTCCAGGTCCACTTCGGCCAATTGGAACCCGTCGTGAATTTGCTCTAAGGCCAAAAGCCGCTCTTTGGCCGCATCCGAGGGGGTGTCCGACAGCAGAAGACAATAGCTCCTGTGGGCTCCCCGGCCCACCCGGCCCCGAAACTGGTGCAGTTGGGCCAGCCCGAACCGGTCCGCACCCTCGATAAGCATCACGGTAGCGTTGGCCACGTCGATGCCAACTTCAACCACCGCGGTTGAGACTAGAATGTCCAGCTGACCATCGCGGAACCGTCGCATGACTTGGTCTTTGTCTTTGGACGCCATTCGGCCGTGAAGCAGGCCCAGCCTCAGGTCGGGAAAAACATCTTGGGATAGGCGTTCATATTCATCCGTGGCGGCTTTGGCCTCTATCGCCTCCGATTCGTCCACCAACGGGCAAATAACGAAGGCCTGGCGGCCTTCCTCTACCTGCTTGCGCAGAAATCCATAGGCGGCCCGGCGGCGCTCCGGCGGCAGCCAACGGGTGGAGACTTCCTGGCGGCCCGGCGGGAGCTCGTCTATGGTTGAGACGTCCAGGTCGCCGTAGAGAGTCAGTGTCAGTGTCCGTGGTATGGGAGTGGCCGACATGATGAGGGCGTGAGGGGACTCTTTCGTCCGTTGGCGCAATGCGGAGCGTTGCAGCACGCCGAAACGGTGCTGCTCATCGGTAACCGCCAGTGACAACCTGGGCAGAGACACTCCCGATTGGATCAGCGCCTGAGTGCCGATAATCAGGTCCAGAGACCCGGCGGCGGCCATTTCGACGAGCTCGCGCTTCCGTGATTGGCGAGTGCTCCCGGTGAGCAACCCCACCGATACCGGGCGCCCCAAGGACTCCAAATACACCGAGAGCAGATAGTCCGACGCCACCGGCCGGGCCATCCCGCCGAGCAGGTTGGCGACGGTTTGGAAGTGTTGCTCCGCCAGAATCTCGGTGGGCGCCATCACGGCTCCCTGATATCCCTCGGCGGCCACAGTTAAAAGACCGGCCAAAGCCACCACGGTTTTGCCGCTGCCCACTTCCCCCTGGAGCAAGCGGTTCATTGGCGGTGTTCCCCGCCGGAGGTCGCTCAAGATCTCCCCGACGCACCTTTGTTGCGCGGGGGTAAGTTGGAACGGCAGCGACGAAAGAAACCCGTTAGTTATTTCCGCGTGGTCTCCGATGGGTATGCCCCGGACGTCCTGCCGTTGATGGCGGCGGCGGCGAAGCACGGCCAGTTGCAGGGTAAGCAGTTCGTCGAAAGCGAGCCGGCGGCGTGCCTCTTCCCAGGAGGCCGAGTCGTCGGGATAGTGCGCTAGCTGGATGGCGTCCCGCAGAGGGGGAAATTGGTTGCGGGTTAAGGTGTCTCCGGTCAGGAGCTCGTCGACCCCCCCCAACCATTCCTGCAGTGCCTGCCAGGCAATCCGCCGCAAATTGCGGCCGGTCAAGCCCTCGGTAAGGGGATAGACAGGTACCAAGCGACCGGTGTGAATCGGCGCTTGGCCTTCTTCCAGGACTTCGTATTCCGGCGACTCGAACACCAGCTGTCCTCTGAAGACATCCGGTTTGCCGCTCAGCGCTACCCGGCTGTTGGGCTTCAAGGAACGGGCCAAATACCGCTGACCGAACCATATGACCTTGAGATTACCCGTTTCATCTCCAATAACCGCCTCGGTGTCTTTCCGCCGCCCTTGCTGTCCTCCGTTTACCTCCTGGACCTCCCACACGTTGGCTATGACAGTGCACTCTTGGCCGGGGACCATCTCGGACACCTTGATGGTCTTGGTATAGTCCTGGTGGCGCCGGGGAAATAGGTAGAGAAGGTCCCGCACCGTATGAACGTTAAGCTTTGCCAGGCGGCCGGATAGCTTGGCGTCCACACCTCGAAGACGGCTAACCGGGGAGTCCACAGTCAACCCGGCGGGAGGCTGGCTCTGCGGGCCCTTAGGAGGCTTGCTTTTCCGGCTCTTGATCGCCGAGGCTTGGGGACTTTCCGTAGGGCTGTCCGGAGCGGGGTCCTTGTCGGCCGCCAACGCCGCGCGCCAGCGACCGGCCCAGCCCCGCCGTTCCTCCGAGGACATGCGGGCATAAGAGCTCCCGGTTAACTGGCCGGTAAGCTCGGGAGTTCCCAGATGCTCGGACATCGCCTCGGACCAACGCTGGATAAACTTGTCCAAGCCGCCCACTACGGCCCGGTCGTCAAAGCCTCGGGACTCCTCCAACAGCAAGATGTTGCGGAGGCTGTCTTGCCATGCCGGAGAGCTGGGTTTAGCGGGAGAGCCGGCTCTAGAGGAGGTCATCAGGCCCTTGGCGCATCATCGGCTCGAGTGAACCCCACTCCCAGCGCCCTTGGACCAAGATAAGTTCCTAGGGTGGCTCCGAACCGGGCTACCGTTATATCATCGATAGCCAGAAGGCCGGATAAATCTTCCCTAAGCCCTTGAGCCTGTTGGTGTTCGGTGCTGTAGATTACCGCCAGCTTCCGGAGGGGAGCCTCCAAGCGGGTTAGCTCGACCAGGCGCCGCACCGCCCTGCTGCTGTTGCGTACCCGCTCTAATGGGTGCGCCTCGCCATCCTGTAAGGTGAGAATGGGCTTGACGTTCAGCATCGACCCCAAGAAGCTCTGGGCTTTGCCGATACGCCCACCCTTCTGAAGGTATTCCAGGGTGTCGACAGCAAAAAAACTGTTGGTCAACTTGGAGTCACGGCGGGCCTGAACAGCCACGTCATGGGGGCTATCCCCCTCCGCCACCCTCTCTGCCGCCGAGAGCGCGACCAGTCCCAGGGGAATCGACGCAAGCCGGGAATCTACAATCTCCACGCCCTCCCCGGCGGGGCCTAACGCTGCCCGGGCTTGATTGGCCGAATTCAGTGTGCCACTCAATTTTTCGGAGACGTGGATGGACACCACTTGATGGCCTTGGGCCAAGAGATTGTCGTAAACCGCCTGAAAATCAGCCGCCGACGGCTGAGCGGTGGTGGGCAAGCGGCTACTGGATTCCAGCCGGGAGTAAAACTCGTCCGCAGTGATGTCCACGCCGTCACGCATGGGTTGGTCGTCGGCGATCACGTAGCACGGGACCACGGTGATATCCCACTGTTCCGCAAGGTGCGTGGGCAAGTCGGAAGAGCTATCGGTCACTATTCGGACGGCCATGGCTCTACTCCACGCGCTGGGGCGCTATTAAAGATTGATTAGGGGCGCTTACTCTCGCTTACTCTACAGAAGCCAGATAATGGTAGTGGGGCTGCCCGCCGTAAATCAGGTCAACTTGCACCCCAGGGACGGCCAACTCAAGAAGACCGCGCAGCTCATCGGCTGACTGGGGTTCAGCTTGAGCACCCTGGTAGAGGGTGACTACTTGGTCCGCCGAGTTGAGCACCCGGTCCAAAGCAGACTTGAGCACTGCTTCCGGCGCATCCCCGCAGGTTACGATATCCCCTTCGATCAGGCCGATATATTGGCCGGCGCTAACGGCCACACCCCCCAAAGTCGAAGGGCGCACCGCTTGGGTTACGGCTAGGGAAACCACGTCGCCCAATACGCCCGCCATTGCCCGCAAGTTGTCTTCCAACGCCCCCTCCGGGTTGTAGGCCAGCAGCGCGGTGACGCCTTGGGGAACCGTCTTGGAAGGCACTACGTGGAGGCGAGGGTTGGCCTCCGTTGCCTGTTGAGCGGCGAGCACCACGTTGGCGTTGTTGGGCAAGATGATGACGTCATCGGCGCCTGCAGCCCCGGCAGCGTCCAGGATTTGTTGAACGCTGGGATTCATGGTTTGCCCGCCTTCGATTGTTCTTAGGCACCCGGCGTCTTGAAATAAACGGGCGAGCCCATCACCGGGCGTCACCGCGACCACGGCCAGGTTGGCCTGAGCTTTCCGACCGGAGAGGTGTCCGGCCACGTATTCGGAGTTCTGGCGGTTCATGTTCTCAATGTTAATTTGGTCCAGTTCTCCCCATGAAGCCCCGTAACTCAAGGGAGGACCCGGGTCCGGAGCGTGGACGTGGACCCGCACGAGCCGGCCGCCTCCCACCACCACCCCAGACTGCGCCGCATCCGGGCTTATTCCCTTCTTCACTTCCTCGACGTCAAGGTTCGATCCCTCAATGACGTACTGCACACAATAACCCCAGGCCGTTTCCAGGGTGGTTTCCAAAGCGGCTTCCAGGGCGGAATTCGAGGAATGGGCACCCACCTCGCGGTAACCCCCGCCGGATGTTGCGGGTTCTACGCAGTAAGATGCTACGGCTTGGTCGACCACGCCGGTGTCCCGGCCTGTAAGAGCGCATACTGCCCCACCCAGTATCACCACCACGCCCATGCCACCGGCGTCCACGACGCCTGCTTCAGCGAGAATCTGCAGCTGTGAGGGAGTGATGTAGAGAGCCTCGCAGGCCGCGTGAAAGGCCCTCTCCCACAAAATCAAGGGGTCCTTCTCTTCCCCGCATCCAGTGTCATTTTGGCCCGCGTCAGTGTCATTTTGGCCTGCGCCAGTGTCGTTTTGGCCTGCGCCCGTGTCATTTTGGCCTGCGATGGAAGCAGCCCGCATGACCGACAGCATGGTCCCTTCCACCGGGTTGGCCACCGACGCGTACGCGGCTTCGGCGGCCTGCAGGAAAGCCCGGTCAAGCCCTGGCCCGTCACACACATCCAGACCTTTGGCCGCGTCCGCAAAACCGCGAAAGAGCTGGGAGAGAATAACGCCGCTGTTGCCACGAGCGCCCCAAAAGGCGCCGTCGGCCAAGCCAGCCAACACGTCACCGGCGCTGGCGCCTGGGGTCTCGGGACACCGTTCCAATGCTGAGCGCATGGTGAGCAGCATGTTGGTGCCGGTGTCGCCGTCAGGCACCGGAAAAACGTTTAGGGCGTTAATGGAATCTCGGTAGCGTTCCAAGCAGCTGGTTGCGGCTGCAAACGCCTGCCGGAGATCGTCGCCTCGCAAAACACCCATTACCCAGTCCGCTCCTAACGTAACTTACCCGGTGTTTCCAGTGCCATTATAACTTATAGTACGCGCCCCATTAGTGTTATGTTTGTCTGCCCGCTTTCAGATTCCCGCCCCAATGCGGCAGCTCCGGGAGCACTCCCAAAAGGGCTTACTCTGGCATCCACTATGGACCCCAGTTATGTTACGTTAACTGTTCAGACCTGAGGGGAACGAGTAGATCTCGGTCGGCAATTTAGAGATTTAATCCCTACTGTTGGCTCTTAGCCAGGCGGTTGTCACACGGCTTTCGGCGAATCGGACTCACCAAGTCTGACCACTTACGTGTTGCCAGGGTGTTTTAGTTGTCTGCCGCCCGTCATACCCGCCGCTCACTCCTCTTTCCCGCGAAGCTTGTCCCCGGCCCCGATCGGGGAGCGGGAATCTATCCCGCCGCTCACCCGTCTTTCACGCGAAAGCGGGAATCCATGCGTTCTTGATGTTGCACTGCCATTGGACAAGCCCAAAGTGCATGGGAAAATAGGAGTTGTCCCGAAAACTAAACCAAAGCCAAGGTGGGATGTGCATTTACAATACATCGGTGATTGGGCTGGGATTCTCGCAGAAATCCTTCGGCCTTTGATTGTAGGACGGTGCGGCAGCGGCCCTTGACCTCGTCTTTCCGGATGGACAGCCCGCAGAGGAAATTCCCGACCCTCTCCTTTACCAGGGCCTTGGTTCCCAAGCACAGGTTTCCGGTGGCTTCCTCTCTCGCCCAGCCCCAGATGGCCTCATCGGCGTTGAAGTCCGGGCTGTAGCCCGGCAGGTTCATCAGCCGCAGCCCCAAGCCCGGCGTCCGCAGATACTCACGCACCGCCTCGCCGCGGTGCGCCGGCGCGTTGTCCCAAATCACGTTGAGCGGCCCGGAGTGCCTCTGCCGCAACCGCTCCAGGAAGGCAGCCGAGGTTCCGGAGTTGCTGTTCCCCTCCAGGTCCATCCACTCCACCTCACCGGTCTCCAGGCACACTGCCGAGTAGTAGCTGGCCTTTTCGCCATAGCTCGGGCTGGTCGAGTCCACCAAGGCCGGCTCTCCCTTTAGCACCCATTTGCCTCTCAGTTCGGCATCGGCCCGGAAATGGGCCTCGTCGGCGAAGAATATCTTCGCTCCCGTACGCCACGCCTCGTCCGACAGGGTGGCGTACTCCGCCACGAAGGCCTCCCGCTTCTGCTCATCTGCCTTGACCAGACGCTTCTTGGGACGCTTCAGGACAAACCCCAAGCGGTGCAGATAGTTCAGGCAAGTGCTGCGGCTCAGGCCAATGCCGAAACGCTTCGAGACAAACTGCCGCACCACTTTCCAGTTCCAGTTGGCCATTTCTATGCCCGACATCTCGGGCAACTCCTGCACTGCCCCCGTCAACTCCGCCTGTTGCGTCTCGCCAAGTGCGGGGGGGAACCCCCGGTCTGCTCGAATATCAAGGCTGCAGGCCCTCCCTCGCCGAAGGCGGCGGCCCATCTGCCGATGGTGTGAGCATCCCGGCCCAGTGCCTGGGCGGTGCCCGAGGCGGTCAGGCCCCGGCACAGGAGCCACAGTGCGTGCCACCGTTCTCTCTCCCGGGGTGTCGGCGCTAGGTACATCCTGCTGCGCACACTAGCCAAGTCCAACTGCCACCCCTCCAAGTCCGGCCTTATCCCCCTCATACCCATCACCATCCCCACTCAGTCTGCTCCCAGTCCTGACGCTATGCCTCCCTGATTCTAGCCGACCCAAATGCGGGTTTCACCTTGGCTTTGGTTTAGAAGGCCCCCCTCGTCCTAAACTCCCGACACTTCGCCCTTGCCCCCTCCGGCGACCACTCCCTACGCTGTTGATAGGCAGCTATTAGCACCCTGCCAAATCTACCACCGCCACTAAGGCCATGGCTCACAATGGCTCACAACGGCCCTGAAATAAAAAAATCCCGGCCTCTCCGCGCGCGATGGGGATATAGATTGGCAGGAATTTGGTGCACGGGTCCGACAGCGGCCTCTCCGCGCGCGATGGGGATATAGATGATATCAGCTGCCCACACCTGGTTGGGCCGGAGATCTCCATGCCCTTCAGCAGGTGGGGATAGACCTATCAGCCAAGACGGTTGAACTGGTCAATCTCCGGTTACAACGGTTCATGGGCGGTCTGTTCCATCACGGTTACGTCACCGCCCGCACCGACATTCTCAAATGTACTGACTTGGGTAAGCTCCCGCCCTATCAGACGCACAAACCCGCCCTTACGGCAAGCAAGGTGGGAACTGCGCCGGATGCAAGAAGCATTTCCTAGACCGCAACCTCACGGTGGACCACATCATTCCGAAGGCCAAGGGCGGCACTGACCACGTGGAGAATCTGCAATTGCTGTTCGGGGCTTGCAACTCACCGTCTTCTCCTCCGTCCACCTCATGTTCATCCTTGTTCCCAGCCAGCACTCCCGCGGGGGATTTTGGGTCAGGAATCGGCGGTTGACCAACAATCCCTTGCGACGGAGGGTTTTTGGGTCGCAGCCCAAAAGGCCTTGACAACCCACGACTCCAACGATAGGGTCGGCTTGAGGTTTGTGGCCCTCTCCCCCCCGGGACATCCCGAATTGCCGAGCCCGCCGGTGACACGGCTAGTTTTGGCAATAAAGGCCTAATGTACTGGATAGGACCATTTTCCCCCGGAGCCTAAAGTACCAGCTCTTCACGGCCCAAAAGGGGCGGTGTGCCTATTGTGGTCGGCTCCACCGCATCCATTACCTGGAGATAGACCACAAGTACCCGTTTAGCCGGGGCGGCGGCGATGAGATCACCAACCTGCAACTCCTCTGCTCCCCGTGCAACATGCGAAAGGGGATCCAGTCAGACGAGGAGTTTCGCTACCGCTATGACCGCATCCTGCCTGCCAACGGCAGCATCCCCGACCGCCCCATCCCCCAGGACGCCTTCACGGTGGAAACCTCTTTTACCCGGGCAGCGCCCGAGGTACGGGCCATCTACCACCAGCGCTTTGCTGACCACCGCCGCCAGCGCTACGGTGGGTGCGGCCTCCTCCCGACAATAGCCGCGGTAGTTACCATTGGCCTGGCGCTCTTGGCGCATATGCTGTAGCCGGCCCAGGCCGGTTCTCGGAGTTTTGCACCTGCCTTCGAACCTTGCCCCTCTCTCCATGCAGCGGCCTCCGTGGTAGGCTTGGGGCATATAACCATGGAAGGACACTCAATGTTTCGGAAAATCCTTGCTATTGTCACCTTAGGACTTGGTGTGACAGTGGCAGTGGCTTGCGGCTCCCCCGCTTCCACACCTGCACCCACCTAGCCGCTGGCACCCACTGAGGTTATCCGTGTGCCCACCAAAGCCCCGACCCCAGTGCCTACCGCAGCCCCGACCCCGATGCCTACCGCAGCCCCGACCCCGATGCCTACCGCAGCCCCGACCCCGATGCCTACTACAGCCCCGACCCCGGTGCCTACCACAGCCCCGACCCCGATGCCCACCACAGCCCCGACCCCCATGCTTACCGCAGCCCCGACCCCAGTGCCTACCGCAGCCCCGACCCCCATGCCTACCACTCAAACCTATGAATCATGCGAGGAGGCCGACGCTGCAGGCGTAAAACGTCAGACGGGTAGTAGCGGCCCAGGGCAGGGCTTCCCAGCTAACCTTGTGCCTAGCGTCAGGGACGGGGACAGCGACGGCGTGGTTTGCGAGAAGTGATTTTGCGAGCGTTAACCTAGCGCAAACGAGGTATGCCCGACTTTTGCACCTCCCTCATGTTACGAGTTCGCCTTGACACTTCACTAACGCTGTCTTAACATGGGAATTCGGAGTAGCGCATATGGATTACGCAGTAATCAAAACTGGTGGCAAGCAGTACCGGGTTAAGCCCGGGGATACCTTGGACGTTGAAAAGCTCACCGTGGCCACAGACACGGTAACTGAATTCGGCGAAGTTTTGGCGATTTCGGATGAGGGCCAGGTGACCTTTGGAACGCCTTACGTGCCCGGCGCTAAGGTGCTGGCCCAGGTCCAAGCCCAGCACAGAGATCCCAAAATCATCGTCTTCAAGTACAAAGCAAAGACCCGGTACCGGCGCAAGCGCAGCCACCGCCAAGGTTACACTCGCCTATTGATTCAAGACATTCTGGTGGAGCAGCCACAACGGTAAAGTAGATCCGGGTACAGGAGAACGGCGGCAACGGAGCGGCCGGAAGGTCAGGAGTAATGGCACATAAGAAAGCGGGTGGCAGTTCCAACAATGGCCGAGATAGCAACGCCAAGCGGTTAGGGGTGAAGCGGTACGGGGGCGAGTTGGTCTCCACCGGATCGATCATCGTCCGCCAACGGGGCACCCGAATTAAAACCGGGACCAACGTGGGCTTGGGACGGGACCACACCATATTCGCCACCACGGACGGCCAGGTCAAATTCGAGTTTGCGGCCAAGGGCAGGCGAAGGGTAAGCGTTTATCCTGTTGAGCAGCAGGCTTAGCTAGTAAATTTCGCCACATCCGCGGCTGCTCTTGACTCCACGCCTCCAGTTAGGGCCGAATCCCAGCCCGTTCCCCGCTGATAACCAAAATGAACTCACGATTCGCCCCGAAGTGTCAGCATGACATCCGGGGCCCAAAATCAAGGGACTGATGAAGCAAGACATACATCCGCAATTTTATAAGTCCACCATAACGTGTTCCTGCGGCAACGTAATTGAGACCGCCGGCACTAAGCGAAGCCTGAGGGTGGAAGTCTGCAGTAAGTGCCATCCGTTCTACACCGGCGAGCAACGGGTCGTAGATACTCAGGGCCGCATCGAACGCATGCGCCGTCGCTACAACCTACAGTAACAAGCCGGAGACGGATTGTCCTCGATTTGCTTTCAGGGACGCGGCTATAGGCGGCACTGGACCGATTGTGTCGCTTGGAACAACGTTGAAAACCCGCCCACCGATGCCTCGTACACGGGTCATGAACGGCCCGAGTTCCCACCTACTTACCTCTTCTCACCCACACGCCAACTCTTGCCTCACGTGAGCCGCGGCTGCCGGGTCAACGGCAGAGGGCGGCATGGCTGAGGCTCCCCGGTTCCCCTATGGGGGGCAAGCTGTCCTCGAAGGGGTGATGATCCGCGGCCGGAACCACTTTAGCTTGGCCGTCCGCCGTGAAGACGGCCGCATCGAGCGCCGCTGCGAACCCCTCAGCACGTTGTATACCGGACGGCTGCGCCGGATCCCGCTGATTCGGGGCATGGTGGTGCTGCTGGAGACGCTGGCGCTGGGCATCAAAGCGCTGCACATGTCGGCCAACATGGCCCTGCAAGACCAGGTTGGGGATGGGGAAGGTGATGTTCCCGGGTGGGTGATGGGCGCGACCTTAGCGGTGTCTCTGGTGTTGGGGACCGCGGTGTTCTTCCTGCTTCCCCTTGGAATTGTGTGGGCCATCGATCCGCTAGTGCCTTCCGCCATACTCAGCGAGGTTATCGAGGGGGCCTTGCGGCTGGTCTTTCTCCTCGGCTACATGCGAGCGATCAGCTTCCTTCCCGACATTAAACGAGTCTTCGCCTACCATGGGGCCGAGCACATGACGGTGCATGCCTACGAGGCCGGGGTGCCTCTAGATGTTGCCAACGTGCAAAAATTCCCAACTCCGCATCCCCGCTGCGGCACCGCCTTTCTCCTGACCGTGGTGCTGGTTTCCATACTGGTGTTTGCCTTAATGATGGGCCCGCCCATGGAAATCCGCATACTATCCCGAATAGTGCTTATACCGGTTATCGCAGCAATCAGTTACGAAATCTTGCGCTTCAGCGGCGCCCACCAACATTGGATAATCGGACAGCTCATAGCCAAGCCGGGACTGCTCCTACAACGATTAACGACCAGATACCCAGACCATCAGCAGATCGAGGTTGCCATCAGTGCTATGGAGGGCGCGCTGGCCGCCGACCTAGAGAGTGAGCTTGCGGCCCTTGCTGCGGCCTCTGACGCACCCGAAGCGGTCGAGGTTGCTCACGGAGCCACTCGCGGCGGCGCCCCGCCCTCAGAGACAGCGCCGGCAGAGGAATAATCTCCTTCCTTCCGGCTCGGTGCCCCGATAGGCAGCCATCCCCCGCTTCCGGACAACTTCCACGTCCACTCATCGCTGACGCCTCGAGTGCACCAAAGGCAATCGTTGGCATCCGGAATGGCGCCTCTCCGAGACTCGGCGCCCGGACCAACGTCTCTTGAGAGTGGAGCAAGGGCAAATTGACGGCGAATAGCTCCGTTTAGGCTCTTGCCAGCCCATTTATAGGTAGAGCCGTAACCCACGGGGAGCGCTTTGAGCGGTAGGGAATTGGCAAGGGGCTTTAGCGGAAATAGCAACGGCCGGGGCAGTGGCAAGGAGATCGCCGGGGTAATTTGACTCTGGCGGGTACGGTCTAGAACCCTGGAACAGATTTACAGAGCGTCCCCAAGCTCCTCGAAACGGCATGCCGCTTCTTCGGGAGGCATAAACCGGAACCCGGCTTGCTGCGACACCCGGCGGTCCAAGTCGGTGTCCCCAACGTGGAGATACTCCTCGGCGTCAAACTGGGTCAGCAGTACGCTCAACTGGTGTTTCAACACAGTGAAGTCCACCGTGATGCCATGCTCCTCCCAGAGCCGTTGCTGATTGCTAATGGTGCGGTCTGAGCAACTACCGATAAGACAACCAGCCCCCTGAGCGTCCCTAACCATTTCCATGGTGACGCTGCCTGGAGGCTGGCCCACCTCAAGGGTGCCGTCGATGTCGAAGCTGATAAGTCTGGTCAACCGGGGTCCTGCACGCTACGCGGGGTAGCGCCAGACCTCCCCCTGCGCGGGTTCATCAGACAATTTGAATTGGGGCATGGCGAACCCATCTTCGCCCTTCTGGAACATCACTTCTACCCGCTTTCCGATGGCGACGTTCTCTTCCTGCTCCGGCGCCATGTCGCTGTCCAGCAGATTCGCGACGATGCGGAGGCCGTCGCCCGGCCCAGGCTGGCCGCTCTGCTCGTCCAGTTCCACCAGCACGATGGCGAATGGAGCCAGGTCCTTGAAACCGGGTATCACTGTGTGGGCCACGATCTGATAGCTGTAAATGCTCCCCTTGCCGCTCACCTCGCGCCATTCCCAGTTGAGGCAAGGGCACCAAGGACAACCCGGCCCAGGCTCGCCTCGCAGCAGACCGCAGTCCAGGCAACTTTTCACTACTAGGCGGCCTTCCTGGGCTGCCTCAAAATATCCTCTGTATTCGGAATCATCGTCGTCTATGTTGACTCGCTGGCCCCGGTACTGGTACACGGGCATAAATTTACCTCCGCATAATAAGGGCGCTGCCCACGGCAGGGGTGCCCCATCCCATGTTCATGCTAATCTCGGCGTCTTTCACTTGCCGGCAGCCTGCTTCGGAATAGTCATAGGTGTGCTGGCCCTGAGCTGCTCCATCGCAGTAGTCGTCCGCGGTCCCTCGGAGTTGCCGCACATTTTCGATGACCATGTTCATGCCGTGGGTATACCCCTCGCACAGGTGCCCGCCGCTGGTGTTGTTGGGGCGGCGGCCTCCCAAGTTGATAATCCCGCTGGTTACGTAGTCCTTGCCCTCGCCCTTCTCACACCAGCCGTAGTCCTCAAATTGGAGAAGGGCAGTATAGGTAAAAGCGTCATAGCAACCGGTCAGGTCGACGTCGTCGTGGGTGACCCCGGCTAACTCAAAAATCCTAGGCCCGATGTAGTGCCCGGCAACCCGGCTGATGGGACCGTGCTGGTAGTGAAAGTCCCCTCCAGGCTTTGTGCCCCGTCCCTGGACTCCAAGGACGTGCACCGGACGTTGACGCAGGTCTTTGGCCCGCTCTGCCGAGGTCACAATAACGCAGGTGGCGTTGTCGGTCTCCAGGCAACAGTCCAGAAGATGGGCGCATGGCCGCACGATCCAACGGGAGTTCATGACGTCTTCCACCGTGACCCGCTGCTTCATAAGGGCCTTGGGATTGTTGCTGGCGTGATTGCTATGCGCAACCTTGATGTGGGCTAAGTGCTCGCTTTTTACTCCGTATTCCATCATGTGGCGCGTGAAGGTAAAAGCAAACCGCTGCACTGCGCTGATCAGTCCATAGGGACGGATCATCAACTCCAGTCCACTGACCGCGGACGCGGCCCTTGCTCCGGTGCCGCCGATGCGTATTTGTGAGTACCCGTTCATCGACCGGAAGACAGCGACGGTGTCGGCCATTCCGGCCTCGATGGCCCCCATGGCTAGACCCACCAGCGCCTCGGTGCTGGACCCGCCGCCAGAACAGTCCATGTAAAAGTTGGGACGAAGTCCCAGGTCGTACATGATGGAAGTAGAAGGAGTTGAGTCGCCTCCATGGTAGCTCAACATCCCATCCACGTCCCCGGAGGCCAGTCCGGCGTCGTCCATGGCCCTGCGGATCGCCTCTGCACCCATGGCCCGCGTGGTCCGGCCCGAGCCCCGGCTATACTCCGTTTCACCTACTCCCACTATGCAATACTTGTCTCTTAAGCTGGTGTTCATTGTCCTCCTAAGGTCTTGCGGCGCGGGCCGACGGTTGCCACCACTCTCGGCCCAAGCGCCTATAACACATTCCACCTTGGCTGTTGGCTGGCCTGAGCCTGGAGGTGGTCCACGATCCACTCCCGCACCGGTTCCGCCACGTAAAAGCGGGGTTCAATCAATTCGGCTTCGTCGGATATGAGTCCTTCCTCCATGGCCCGGCCCGCCAGCGCAGTGCCGGGCAGCATCCGCACTCCCACTCTCAGGTTGGCCAGCGCCGGATTGATCCTGCTCAGGAAAGCCAATTTCTGTTCCACAGACTCCGGGGTTTCACCCGGCACGCCGAAGGGTTGGGTTATCGAGTAATGCAAGTCCCCGGCCTCGCATACCCGGCACACATCCTCAAGACCGCCCAGTACGTCATCCAAGGGCACCCCTTCGTCCGGCTCGCCACCCAAGCCTGTCATTAGGGCCAAGGCACAGCCGGACTTCTTCATCAGCTGCACCAGCTCTAAGTCGCAGTGATGGGGCGCGAGGCCGGTGTTCCAATGTAGCTTCAACCCGGATTCCAGCAGCGCCCGGCAGAACGACTTGGCGTGGTCCAACGGTACGTTGAAGCCGTCGTCAATAAAGAACACCTTGCGCAGGTCGAAGCGCCGGCCCATTTCGTTGACTTCGGCCACCACTTCGTCTATGGGTCGTATCACCCGCCAGGCACTCTGCTCGACCTCCGCGGTGGACCTGGCCCCAGGGTAGCGAAAACTGCCCAGCTTGGTGAGCACACCGATACCGAAGCCCGCCTGACGGTATTTCGCCATCTCCAGGTCTTCGAACCTGGGAGGCTTGGCAAAGCTGGACGACGCCCGCCCGCCATTGAAGATGATCTCGCCCCCCTCCCGGTAAACCAGTCCCGGCAGTTCGTGGTAGGGTCTTTTGGATTCCAACCGGCCGGCAAGCTCGGCGAAGGTCTCCCCCGCATCGCCGGCAATGCCCAGGTCGGGTTGCATAAAGGAGAAGCACTCTTTCGGGAGGATGCTGAAAGCGGGACCGCCGCATACCACCGTGGCCCGGCTTAAGCGGTGGACCAGGGCGATCACATCCTTGGTGAACGGGAGGGCCCACTGGGGGTCCAGGTAGCTGTCGTTGTCCAGGTTCCTGAGGGATACGCCGACCATGTCAGGACTAAAGTCCCGGACCGTAGCCTCAACCTTGGCCAAATGGTCCTCAGCGAACATGAGGTCCAGCACTTTTATTGTGTGCCGCTGCGGGTCCAAGTGACCGGCCACGTAAGCCAAACCGATGGGAAGAGGATGGGCGTCCATGCGGCTTAAGAGCCGGCCGTGGCGGTTGGTGGCAATGAGCAGAATGCGCATTAACCTCTCCCGGATTTTTCGCATGCCCGTATTGGTTGCCGAGGCAGCCCCGCAACCAAAACTCAACCATTATCCCCCATACCCGAGCGTTTGACAAACCGCCAAACGGGCCTGTTGACAGGTTTGAACGCCCAGACTAGAGTGTCACTTGCGGAATCGAGGGCGCGATAATCTTCCGGAAAATTCGTCGAGAACTCATGGCCACAGTGTGAGTAACGAAATATCGAATAGTCCATCAAATAACCCGGCAAATAACCCGGCAACGGGCGGAGCCCGGAGCGGTGGCAAAGGGGACTCGGGCTTGCCGCGGCCGCTGGACGGGGTCCGAGTCATCGACTTCACCTGGGTCCGCGCCGGGCCGTGGGCCACCCGTTGGCTGGGCGCGTTCGGCGCTGACGTGATCAAGGTCGAGTGGCCGGAGAACATGGACACACTGCGTCAAAACCGGTTCACCATCCCTCCGGGCGTGGAACCGGGCCCTAACTCTACCGGTCAGTTCGCCGATACCAACGCCAACAAACGCAGCATCTCGCTGAATGTACGTTCGTCCAAGGGGTTGGACCTGATTAAGCAACTGATCGGTATTTCGGACGTAGTGATTGAGAACTTCAGCTCCAGGATCATGGAGCGATGGGGATTGGGGTACGAGGAGTTGAAAAAGGTCCGGCCCGACGTCGTCTACATATCGATGGCTGGATTCGGACACACCGGCCGCCAGCACTATTACGGCACCATGGGTCCCGCCGCCCAGGCCCTGTCCGGGCTGACCTTTTTGTCCGGGCTGCCCGACGAGCCCCCCGCCGGTTGGGGTTGGTCTTATTTGGACGACACGGGTGGCATGTACGGCGCCATGTGCGCCCTGACTGCGCTCAAGCACCGCAACGCCACCGGCCGCGGCCAACACGTGGACCTCGCCCAGATGATTACCGGCATAACCTTGAACGGCTCCGCTTTCCTGGACCGCACCGTGAACGGCCGGGCATCCAAGCGCGAAGGATACCCGCCCGGCAACCGGACCGTGTGGCCGGGAGCGCCGCTTCTAAATAATTACCGGGGACCCACAGCGGCGCCCCACAACTGTTACCGCACCAAGGGAGGCGGCTATAACGACTGGTGCGTCATCGCCTGCTTCTCCGACGGAGAATGGCGCAGTCTGGCGGAAATCATGGGCAATCCTGCTTGGGCGACCAACTCAAAGCTCAACACTCTCTTAGGGAGAATCGACCATCAGGAAGAGATGGACCGGAACATCGAGAGCTGGACCCAGACTTTGGAAAAATACGACCTGATGGAAAAGTGCCAAGAATCGGGAGTGCGGGCTATGCCGGTGCAGAGTTCGGAGGACCGAGTGGAACACGATCCCCAGCTTGGATTCAGAGGCATGTACTCCGAGTTGAATCATCCGATGCTGGGGAAGTGGAAGTTTCAAAACGCCCCTTTCCAATTGCCCAAGACGCCGCTTAAGAACTCTCTGCCCACACCAATGATAGGCCAGCACAACACTGAGGTGTTCCAGGACCTGCTGGGGTTTACCGCTGAAGACGTCCGTGAAGCATATCAAGACGGCGCCTTCTGGCCGCCGGAGATGACCATGTTTCCGTACATTCTGGAGTCGATACCTTGAGCAGCACCGTCACGGACCTCTCAGGTGCTCAACCCGCCGGTCCTCTGGCGGGCGTCAGGGTGCTGGAGCTTGCGGATGAAAAGGGCCAGTTCTGCGGCAAGCTTATGGCAGACCTCGGGGCCGACGTTATCAAGATTGAGCCTCCCGGGGGAGACACCGCCCGGTCCGTTGGGCCGTTTTTGGAAGACCGCCCCGGCCGTGAGCGAAGCCTCTCCTTTTGGCACTACAACACGTCCAAGCGGGGCATCACTTTAAACATTGAAAGCGGCGAAGGCCAACGCCTTTTCCGTCGGCTGGCCTCTACAGCCGACGTGGTGCTAGAGACGTTTCCGCCCGACTACTTGGACTCCCTTGGACTAGGTTACCGGCACTTAGCTCAATTGAACGCGGGCATTGTCATGTGCTCTCTCACTCCCTTCGGGCAGACCGGCCCCTGGCGGCACTACCAGTCCTCAGACCTGCTTCACATGGCAGCCGGCGGCCAGATGGCGTCATCCGGATATGACCCGGAAGATGTCCCCGACGCGCCTCCCATTGCTCCCGGCGGCGCCAACGCTTGGCACATCGGCGGCCACTTCGCTTACATGGGCATCTTGGCCGCGCTCTATTATCGCGATATGACCGGAGAAGGCCAGCACGTAGACGCCTCAATCCACGAGGCATGCGCCTTGACCACTGAAGGAGCCATTGCCATTTACCTATCCACGGGCGATGTGGTGCTCCGCCACACAGGGCGTCACGCCTCAGCGGACCAGTCAACCAGAATCCAACTGGCCACTAACGACGGAGGATGGGTGAATTTGACCCGGTCGGGAAGCAACCTCACGCCGCCCCGTCTGCGTCGCTTGGTCCAGTGGATGGACGAGTACGGCCTGGCCGGGGACCTGATGGACGAAAAGTACCTGGACCAGTCGGTGGTAGAGGAACACGCTGAGCACATCAGCGACGTCTTGACCGGTTTCTTTGCCGCCCTACCCCAGGAAGAGCTCTGGCACGGGGGACAAGAAAGGGACTTTCCCTGGGGCGCGATTCGAACCATAGACGATATCATGGGAGATTCCCACTTGGAGGACCGCGACTTCTTCGTCGAAGTCGAGCATCCGGACCTGGGACGCAGTTTTATCTACCCTGGCGCTGCGGCGATCTACAACGGCTCGCCTTGGCGGATCTCCCGGCGGGCCCCGCTGGTCGGTGAGCACAACGAAGAAGTCCTGTGCGTTGAGCTGGGAGTCAGTTCCGGAGGGTTGACGGTATTGGCCGAGTCGGGGGTCATCTAATCCGGCTAAAGGCTTTCTAAAAGCCAAGACTTCAGGGAGACGGTCCTTCCCCCGCATTCACTGCCATACTCTCCGCGGCCCCTCCCCCCCGAAACACCGAAACACTGGATGATTTTTGCGCCAGCCCCCGTATGCTAGAATGGCCGGAGCATCACTCACTCCCCCCCGAGGGTTTCCCCAGTACCAGCGGAAGTAAGCAGTTGAGGACGCCTTGACGGACCAGGACGGGGTCATGTCACGCAGGATCGGCGAGGTGGTGGAGGCGGAGTCCACTTCCTTCGTTACTCAATGCTTCAAGCTCTACGAGGCTCCACCTCTGGGCAGCCTTGTCCGCACCGGGTCTCCAACCGTGTTCGGGGTGGTTTGCGGTGTGAACACCCAGCCCCTAGACTCCACCCGTCCAGTGCTGGCGCGAGGGGAGTCGGCCGGCAACGAGGAAGACGTCTTCCGCAACAATCCCCAACTAGCCAGGTTGTTCACCACCAGATTCCAATCGCTGATAGTTGGGCACACCATAGACGGCGATTGCAAGCAGTTTTTACCTCCTTTCCCTCCCGCGGTCCATTCGTTTATTTACGCGTGCTCTCCCGAAGAAGTGGCCCAGTTCTCTTCCCGGTTAGACTTCCTCTCTTTGGTGATCAATTCCGGATTGCCGGCGGCCGACGAGGTGGCCGGAGCATACCTACGCCAGGCGGCGACAGCTCTGCCGGACGGACAAGCCTTTCTAACCTGGGCCGGCAGATCGCTAGCGGCGCAGCTAAGCAGCGACCTGCCGCGGCTTAACGCAATCCTTCGCAAGGTAGCGCCATGACCAACGGCTATCGAGACCCAAACCTAGGAGCGGGCGGCGGCGCCAGTGGGCAGGACGGTGTTTTCCTGGGACTGGTGGTGGACGGTTCGTTGGCCAATGGGATAGAGGTCCGCCTTGATCCGGGCACGCCGGTCGAGAACGTGAAAGTAGGGACCTTCGTCACAATTCAAGGCAGTCAGCATCGTTTCTTCGGCGTGGCCACTGAGATAGCGCTGGGCAGCAGCGACGCCCGGCTGAAGCATTTGCCTCCGGGCCTGGATGACCCCTTCATTTCGCAAGTTTTGATGGGGACCGTTGCCTACGGCACGGTCTCCGTTCTGCCCAACTTGATCATGCCGCTGGTCGCGGGGGACTCGGGTGAAAGACCGGTCGCGGCGAAGACTATACCGCCCCACTTTTCCAGGACCTACGCCGCGTCGGAGCAAGACGTGGCGGTCGTGTTCGGCCAAGAAGATAACCGGCGCCACTTTTGGATTGGAAATCCCCTGGACATGGAAGCCAAGCTGTGCCTGGACCTAGACGCGCTGGTCACCCGTTCGATCGGAGTGTTCGGCAAGAGCGGCACTGGCAAGACTTTTCTGACCCGGTTGTTGCTCCTTGGCATCTTACAGAGCGGGCAGGCGTCTTCGCTCATATTTGACATGCACAGCGAGTACGGCTGGGGAGCCGCCGATCCGGAAAATCAGCGGTTCGCCAAGGGCCTCAAGCAGCTTTTCCCGGCCCAGGTGTCCACTTTTACTCTGGACGAGGAGAGCTCGCGTCGACGCAGCTCTTCCATCGACGAGGTAGTCCGTATCGGCTTGGGGGAGATCGAGCCGGAGGATATAGCAATGTTGAGGGAGACCCTCAACTTATCCGACGTGGCCGCGTCCGCCGCCATGAATCTTCAGCAGAAATTGGGCCAACGGCAGTGGATGCAGCACCTGCTGAGGTTGGACGGCCGCGACGCCGTGTTTCAGCTGGCCAATGAGATCCAAGTACAGCCTAACGCGCTTCAATCCCTGTACAACCGGCTGAGCAGGCTTCAGCGATACGGGTTCTTGACCGAGGACGTGGACCACGACGTGGCAAACCGTATCATCGAACACTTGGAGCGCGGCCAGCACGTGGTGCTGGAGTTCGGGAAGTACGGCCGGGACCTGACTGCGTACATGCTAGTCACCAACTTGCTGTCCCGGCGTATCCACGACCGCTACGTGGACCGCAAGGAGGAAGCCGAAGGAGGGAAGGGCCGCGACCCCAGGCCCCTGGTCATCGTTATCGAGGAAGCCCACAAATTTCTCAGTCCTACCGTGGCTTCGCACACCATCTTCGGGACCATCGCCCGGGAGCTGCGCAAGTATAACGTGACCCTCATGGTTATCGACCAGAGGCCCAGCGCCATCGACTCCGAGGTGATGAGCCAGGTGGGGACCCGGCTAACCTGCCTGTTGGACAACGACCGCGACATCGACGCAGTGCTTTCTGGGGTGGCCGGCAGCCGTCAGCTACGAACAGTGCTGGCGCGCCTGGAGGCCAAGCAGCAGGCGTTGATCTTCGGACATGCCTTGCCCATGCCGGTGGTGGTTCGAACCAGGGATTACGGCTCTGCCGAGTCCTACGCCCAACTCAGCCGCGGTCCGGGGCATGCGGCGGCCGGTACCGAGGAGAGCCCGGAGGAGCGGCTGGAGCGCGAGATAGCCGAACTGTTCTGAGCGTTCTACGCCTTCCAAATAACGGCCTAGCCAACTCAGGGAGAGCCCTGAGGCGCGGCCAGAGCGAGAGATAGCCGAACTGTTCTGAGCGTTCTACGCCCCCAAGTAATGGTGCAACCAACTCATTGCGTGGGCGTTAAAATCGGTGCAAGGGTTGTGGTCCAGGTCAGGGTAGACGTGTATCGCCTTGGGACCCGGAATTTTTTCGAACACCGGCACTATCGTGTCGTAAGGGCAGACCACGTCCTTCAACCCGACGTCCACCAACGTAGGACAGCTAATCCACGGCGCCAAGTTCAAGGCATCGAAGTAGGCTAGGGTGTCCAGCATTGATTGGCGCCGCTCCGGGTCTTGGGCTAGGTAATCTCCCAGTTCCTGGTAAGGCTGGGTGGCGACGTCGATGGACAGTGGGAAGTTGCATAGGAACGGCTCCTCAGCCACCGCAACTCGCAACCGCGAATCCAGCGCCGCCGTGGCCAGAGTAAACCCTCCGCCCTGGCTGCGGCTCCACATGCCCAGACGCCCTGGATCGACTTCCTCCCTTGAGCAGAGGAAGTCCAAGCCCCGAAGGCAGTCCATGTAGGCCCCACGGTAGTAGTACAAGTCTTTGTCTTCGAGGTGGTAAGTCAACTTCGTGCCCGACTCCAGGTCCCACTCCTGAATGCTTTCTCCCTGCGCTCGAGGGTACAGAGTGAAGACAGCGAACCCGCTCATCACCAGGTGGAACGGGATGGGTTTGTCTCCGCCGTAGCCAGGTACTGCCAGCACTGCGGAAAGCCTGGTCTGGGGCCGCCTGTCGTTGGGTACGGAGTACCAGCCCCGAAGGCGTTTGCCTTGATAGCTTTCCAGCACAACTTCGTAGGTTACAAACTCGCGGCCGCTATGATCGGGGGCAGGCGCCAGTTCGGACTTCAAGTCCCATCGTCCCAGTTCTTCGATGGTTCGCGTCCAGAAATCGGCTAAGTCTGCTGGCGGCATCAGTGGACCTCCATTTAGGCGAGACAGCGCACCGGCTGTCCGCCATTGTAGGCTATCATGTCCGAGACGATGGGACCCAAGTCGAGGCCGGTCCCCAATGGCTGGCCCTTGATCTCCGAGAAAGCGCGATGCATGTTGCCCGCTAGGCGCTCGGTATCGTGCCATTCGGCAAAGCGTCCCAAGTCCGCTTGCCTGGCGGCCTCCAACGGCGACATGTTGGCCCCAAAGCTCTCGCGGGCTAACTCTTGGACAAAACGCAGGTAAGCCATCATGTCGTCCACAACCTCGAGGCCACAGACTGGACCGTGTCCGGGCACGATGGTCTTAGCCCCGAGCCCCCGCAGCGTTTCCAGCGCCCTCAGGGAACCCGCGATGGACCCCATAGCGACAAAAGGCGTGCCTTGATTGAATAGCAGGTCCCCGGAGTACAACACACTGCGTTCCGGGACCCAGACCAAGATGTCGTTGGTGGTGTGCGCCGGTCCCACGAATATCAGCTCGACTCGCAGGTCATCCACGTAAACGTCCATCCGGTCTTCGAAGGTGACTACGGGTGGAGCCAACTCCAGGTTTCCCCATTCGACCGTTGGAAAGAGGGGATGAAGGGTGCGCAATCCCGTCTCGATTACCATCTCTCGGCATAGCCGGTGAGCGATGATGGTGGCGCCGGGCAGCAAGTAGTTCCCGTGAGTGTGGTCGCCGTGGTGGTGTGTATTGAGCAGCGTGCGCAGCGGGAGCGTGGTTACCGTGTGCACCGCCTCAAGGAAAGCCTTGGTGCGCGCCTCTGTGAAACACGTGTCAATGACGGTGACGCTGTTCCTGCCCACAATAAATCCGGCGTTGTTCAGCCCCCAGCTTCCGTCGGGCTGGAGGTAGGCGTAGATCCCGTCGCTTACCTCTTGGATCGTGGGGGGCGGCAGCTGGCTGCTACCGTGAACGTGGGCGGCGCTCATGAATAGTTTACTCCTGTCTTCCTTATGGAAAAGTTATAAACCAACCCAGTGCCTGCTCAAGCCCTTATACCTGTACTGCGGCGAGCCGGCTGGTAAGACGATCAGCTCGCAACCTAAGCGCCGGCCCAAGGTCCCTGAACTTAACCCAGTAAAGTTTCGGAAAGGCCCTCATGAAGGCCGAACTTGGGGCCGATTATAGGCAGCGAGCCGACGCCGGTCAACTCGGCAGGCTTCTCCATCATCAGCTTTTCAGGCTAAGTTTTTGGGCCGGGAATGCTCACCGGCTTTCACTCAACGAGTCCCAGCGGTGTGGCGACGGCGACAACGAGTACAGAAAGGCCTTTCTGCGACCGTCGCATTATTTGAGCCCGTCTCAGAAGTCTCCACTCCCGATTGTGGGCGGACGCAACCTGACAGGTTACTATTACCAACCGCTTAAACCAGTTATTAACCGCCTAAACCAGTATTGAATGCGGATCTATGACCCGTCATTGCCGCGAAGCTTGTCCCCTACCCCCATCGGGGGGGGAATCCAGAAACCCGTCATTCCCGCGAAAGCGGGGATCCAGAAAGGTGGGATGCTGGAGGACTCAGCTTTGTGGGACAAGCTCATTATTTACGCACCCACGCTGCTCGCCGATGGATGGAGCGGGGCAGCCCACCCTGTCGTCGTGGGGTTGCCCCAGGGCAGCCCCATTAGAACCCTTGTCGCCTTCGGCCACGCCGTTATGGCATCGCGATGATGTTCCAAGTCGGCGTGAGGCTAACACCCCGGAAGGTGGTTGCTGCGTTGACGGCTATTTGGAGTGGTTGCCCCTGGCTGATGCTTGTCAACGTATTTGCTTCATCGCTGAACGCGGGGTCGAAGAAGCTGAACTCCTTTGTGACGTTGTCGAAGTAGAAGATGCGGAGCAGATTGCCCGACGCGATCTCCTCGGCGAAAAGCAACCTCGGCTCGGTCACCTCCGACGCCATCACCCCTTCGGTCATCCCGTTCAGGTCGAAGGAGGGGTCTCCCGCGCCCGTCGTCCACATGAGCGTCACGCCGGTCTCGTAGCCGCCGACCTGGAAGGTCACCGTCTTGCCGGCGAAGTTACCGGTTGCCCCCTGGTCGATTAGCATCGAGTAGCTCCCGTTGCTTACAGCGGCCGACTCGACTTCCTCCCCGTCTATCATGGCGGTGACCATGGTCCCGTCTGGTGCGGGCTCGCCGTCAATCGTCGCATCACCCTGAATGACGTGAGGGAGCACCCGGGCCGCCACCCCTTCGGTCATCCCGTCTAGGTCGAAGGAGGGGTCTCCCGCGCCCGCCGTCCACGTAAGCGTCACGCCGGTGTCGTAGCCGCCGACCTGGAAGGTCACCGTCTTGCCGGAGTAGTTACCGGTTTCCCCCTGGTCGATTATCATCGAGTAGCGCCCGTTGCTTACGGCGGCCGAGCCGACTTCCTCCCCGTCTATCATGGCAGTGACCACGGTCCCGTCGGGTGCGGGCTCGCCGTCAATCATCGCATTACCCTGAATGATGTGGGGGTGCACCTGGGCCGACACTACAACGGGAATGACGAACAACACCACCATTCCCACCATCAAGGCAAGGATCCTCAGTTTGGTCATTTAGAAACTATCTCAAACCTTGGCGCGGCATCCAAACCGTCATCGCCATGAAAATAGCCGTTTTCATATCCATGCGCGGCCCTTCCATACGGGGCCCGGAGGGCCATCCGACGGGGCCCGGAGGGCCATCCGCAATTCCCGCGAAGCTTGTCTCCGACCCCGATCGGGGGGCGGGAATCCATAGGCCCAGGGTTCCAGCTAACAGATGGCGCCAGAGGGCGACCGTTTTGAGATAGTTTCTTAGTCCTCCGTAAGTGACGCAAGCTAGGCCAGCTTTAAAAATGCCAACTGGTGATGCCATCCTGACCTGCGGACGGTCAGGCCCTGGGTTAGTCGTTTGTCTGATGGAACCCGGTCAGCCTCTTCTCGCTGACCGTCTTTGCCAGTTAGGCGCCGAACCGGCGCCGGTGCTGACGAAGGGTTCAATCGTCCATGATCACGGGGATTCCCGCGGCTTCGGCCTTGGCCGCCGCTTCAGGGTCGGTAACCCCGTCCTGCATCCAGATGTACTTGACCCCGACCTTGATTGCCTCGTCCACCACCGGGGGCACCAACTCGGACCGCCGGAAGATGTCCACCATGTCGATGGGCTCCGGCACCGACGTCAAGTCTGGATAGCTCTTCTCTCCCAGGGTTTCTTGAATCATAGGGTTGACCGGAATGATGCGGTACCCCTGGGACTGCATGTATTTTGACACCCGGTGACTATCCCGGGCCGGGTTATCGGATAGGCCCACCACTGCAATGGTTTTGCTGTTGCGCAGTTGCTCTTCTACTAGGTCCAACTCTATCTCCCCAAGCTCCCTTTAGAGATTCTTCAAATCCCGCTACCAATCTTTGCTGCTGACGTACTTGAATGCGGAGATAGCGGCGGTGGCTCCGTCTCCTGCCGCGGTGATCAACTGGGATGCAGAATGCTGCCTTATGTCACCCGCTGCATACAAGCCGGGAACCTCGGTCCCCATGGACAGGTTGACCGGAATATGCCCGGCGTTGTCCAGCTTCAACAAGTTTTTTACCAGCCCGGAATTGGGCTCCAGACCTACGTAAACGAAGAGACCCGACAGGTTTACCACGTTTTCCATGTTGGTCACTACGTTTCGCACCCTTACGCCGGAGACGGTTTCCCCGCCAAGCACCGCTTCCAACGAAGAGTTGTACACCATTTCCACCTTGCGCTGCTGATGCAACCGGTCCTGGAGAATCTTCTGGGAGTCCAGTTCTTCCCGGCGGTGAAACAGCAGTACTCGTTCGGCGTAGTGGGTCAGAGTTAAAGCCTCATCGATGGCCGAGTCACCGCCGCCTACGACGCCCACCACCTCCCCCGAGTAAAGAGGGCCATCGCAGGTAGCGCAGTGGGACACCCCTCGACCGTACATTTCCTCTTCGCCGGGTATTCCCAGCCCCCGCAGGGTGGAACCGCAGGCCACTATGACTGCCTTGGCCCGAAGAGCGCCCGAGTCGGTGGCCACTGCCAAATAGCTGCTGTCCCGTGACACCGCGGTGGCTTCAGCCATGATGAACTCGGCGCCGGCGGCCATGGCTTGTTCCTGCACCGACGGCGCCAGATCGGCCCCGGCTATCCCCTCTGGAAACCCGGGATAGTTCTCAATCTTCTCCGCGTTGATGATCTGGGCGCCGCCCATCATTTGCTCGATCAAGCCTGTTCTCAATCCATACCGGGCGCCGAATAGGCCTGCGGTCAATCCGGCAAGACCGCCTCCCACAATCAGCAGATCGTATTCATTAGCCAAAACAGGGACCTCCTTGAATATAAAGGGAATACGACAGAGAATGGGCCGCCAGCGGGCGCCACTCCACGGCGCAATTACCCAAGGGCGCTACCAAGCCGTCGGTAAGCCGACTTCACTCATTTTGCGCTCTTGGGGCAGGCGGCGCAACCGCATCTCACCCGGGATTAAGGCCGGAATAGGCCTCCGGGTTGCACCGTCGGCAAGTTTTACAACAGGTCTTTGAAAACCGGTCTAAACCGTCCCTCACGGCGGCACCCCCAAAAGTTTTCCGGTAGGCCTTCGAAAACCGGTCTGAACCGGCGCTCACGGTTGCACCCCTAAAGCCTTGGGCCTAAACTTGAGGGTGTCCCCCGGTTGCGCCGCTAGACCGCACCAATTATTACGACCGATAGCCCTTGAGGTAATAAGGCATGTTAGTGCAATTGGTCAGCACCATCAACGCCGACGGCATCCGGCTCGACGGCGCCTTTTATCCGCCCCCGGAAGATGCGGTCCCCATCGGTCCCGCCGACGCAATCCTGCTGATTCACGGGTCCCGGGGCAATTTCGCCGATCCCACCACCCGGGAGATGGCGGAAGACCTGGCAAAGCTGGGCTACGCTTGCCTGACCCTCAACACCACTGCTCACGACACCGTGTGGGCGAATCCGAGCGGGACCTATCACGGCAACGCTTATGAGATCCTCGACTCAACGTGCAATGACCTGAAGGCGGGTATCGACTACTTGCACGATGCCGGATATCTCCACGTCGCGCTGCTCGGCCACAGCATGGGGGCGGTGCGAGTTGCCTATTACTCCGCAACCCGGGCGGACCCCCGGGTGAACGCAGTCATTCCCATATCGCCTGTCAGGCTGTCCTACTCCTACTACCTGGCCTCCCGCGACGCCCAGGAATTCCTGGACATCATCCGCCAGGCCGAGGAGTTGGAAGCCGCGGGTAAGGGCCGGGAGCTATTGGACGCCTCCTTTCCCATCCAACAGCTATTTAGCGCTTCATCCTATCTGGACAAGCACGGACCGGCCGAGCGCTATAACCTGGTGAATCTAGCACCTGCCATTCCGATACCCATGTTGATCGTGGCAGGTTCTCTGGAAACCCACGTCAGATTGTTGAACATGGCCCAGGACCTGGCCGACGCGGCGGTCAACAGCCCCAAGGTCCAATGCGTAGTCATCGAAGGGGGTGAGCACGCTCTATCCAACAAGAAACGAGAGGCTTCGACCACGGTGTTGAGATGGCTCGCCTCCCTGACCCCTCAAAGAATTGAAGTGTGATTACCGTATGAAGGGCCAGCCGGATTCGTCTCGGAAGTGTGGTTTTGGAGGCGCGGCTGATGAGCACTAGGCAAGTCCTTTCCCCGGCGGCCTACCAAGTTAGGTCCGAACGCAACATCATGGCGCCCATGCGGGATGGGGTGAATTTGGCTGCGGACATCCACCGTCCGGTCTCCCAAGGCTCGCCGGTGGAGGGCCAGTTCCCTGTCCTTCTGCAGCGCACTCCCTACAACAAGTCCACGGAAGCCAGGGTCCTGGAAGCAAGCTTTTTCACCAGCCGCGGCTACGTGACCGTGGTGCAAGATTGCCGCGGCCGGTACGCCTCGGAAGGAGAGTTTACCAAGTACGTCAACGAGGGCCCTGACGGCTGCGATACCCTGGAATGGCTGGCTCGGCAGCCCTGGTGCAACGGTAGAGTCGGCACCTTCGGGGTATCGTACGCCGCCCACGTTCAGGCGGCGCTGGCTTGCTTGAATCCGCCTCAATTGGCCTGTATGTGGATGGATTCTGGGGGCTTCTCCAATGCATTCCTGAGCGGGTGCCGGAACGGCGGCGCTTTCGAACTCCGGCAGGTCACCTGGGCGTTCAACCAGGCCTTGGAGAGCTCACAGGTCAGCGCCCATCCGCTGGTTACCAAGGCGGCTTTAGAGCGCCAGAACATTCACGATTGGTTTCAGCGATTGCCCTGGAAGAAAGGCCACTCGCCACTAAAGTGGACCCCCGAGTATGAAGACTACTTGATGGAAATCTGGTCTCACGAGGTGTTCGACACCTATTGGCAACAGGTGGGCCTCTGCGCTGAAGCCCACTACACCCAATTTTCGAATGTGCCCCAGGTACACATGGGAAGTTGGTACGACCCTTACGCCAGCAGCACTACTGACAACTTTTCGGCTCTTACCCAGCACGTTGATAGCCAAGTGGGCCTGATCATGGGCCCTTGGACCCACGGCGCCCGCTCCGTTACCCACTCGGGCGACGCTGACATGGGCACACAGTCTATCCTTGACAACAACCTTGACCGGGACTACAACATGCTGCGGCTACGCTTTTTCGACCGTTGGCTCAAGGGAATGGACAACGGTTGGGATGGTGAGCAGCCGGTGAAGATTTTCGTGATGGGCGGTGGTTCCGGAAAGCGCAATTCCCATCGCCGGCTGGAGCACGGCGGCCGTTGGAGGAGCGAACGGGCGTGGCCGTTAGCCCGGGCCCGCAACACCGGGTACTATTTGCTGCCCGGAGGGGGTTTGTCGGCCCGGTTGCCTCATGAAGACCATGCTATAAGCAGCTTTTTGTTCGACCCCAACCGGCCCGTGCCCACCATCGGAGGCAACGTCTCCTCGGCCCACCCTATCATGGAGGCGGGAGGTTTCGACCAACGAGAATCACCAAGTTATTACGGCTCAAGTCCACCCTATCTGCCCCTGGCCGCCCGGCCCGACGTGCTGGTGTTCCAGACCGAACCCTTGGCCCAAGATTTGGAAGTAACTGGGCCCATTTCGGCGCACCTTTGGATTTCGTCTTCCGCACCTGACACGGATTTCACCGCCAAGCTGCTTGACATCTATCCCCCTTCCCAGGACTACCCTGAAGGCTACGCGTTGAACTTGACAGACGGCATCCTGCGGGTCAAGTTCCGGTCGTCTTGGGAGAAGCCGGAACTCATGGAGCCGGGCACAGTGTATCCAATCACTATCCGGCTCCTCCCCACCAGTAACCTGTTCGTTCGAGGACACCGACTGCGGCTGGACATTTCCTCCAGCAATTTCCCACGCTTTGACGTTAACGGCAATACAGGGGAGAACCCAGGCATCTCTCCGGTAAAAATCCCGGCCAGAAACAACGTCCATCACGGTCCGGACCATCCCTCGCACCTGCTGCTGCCCGAAATCCCAGCAGGTTGAGCGTCAGGCGACGGAGGGTCCTCAATCCCTGCGGAAGGTCATCATGTATTGTTCTCCGTTCAAGTCTCGCCAGTTCCCGTAACGAAACCCCGAAGCTTGGCCCAGGGCTTGCAGCTCCAATGGGTCTACTCGCCGTTCTTGCGGAGGACCGGTCCCGGTCTCTTTACGGTACCACTCCAAGACCGTGCACCAGCCCTTGGCGTGTATCAGTTGCCTTACCGCACCTAGGAACCTGGCTTTGTCCGGACTGTGCTGGACCACAAAAGCCAGGAAGGCTCCATCCACCGAGTTTTCCTCCAAAGGGAAGTCGAACTCGCCGCACTTGAGGACTTCTACGTTGCCCATTCGGGCTTCCTGGACGGTGCGGCTACAGGCGTCCAACATCTCATCGTCAATGTCCAGGGCATAGACCTTGCCGCTGACCAGGTACTTGGAGAGCGGTACGGTGAAGAAACCTGGGCCGCATCCAACGTCGGCAACGGTATCGTGGAGATTGATGCCGCTCATGCTTAAAATCCGGAACGTATCCACCTGTTGTCCTCGTTCCGGGGACATAAGCTGCCGGATGAATTCCTGGGTGCTCTGCCCATCTGAACTATGCGTCATCTGCCCCCTGCCTCTTGAGCCTCTCCGGTATCTCCTCAATGCACAAATGTACATGACCTCCCGGTCCGCCGCAATTTCGCGTTGCCTAGTCGCCGGTTGCATTCTTGCCCGTTGAAGTTTTGAAGCACAATCGTCTCCACCGCCCGGGGCCACCATCGGCGGGGTCAAACCGGCCACGCAGCCGTCTCTCGCTAGAGTGACGAAAGCGTAATTCCTATTGCGATTACCTCGATAGCCTGCCAGGGCTTTTAATTGTCCCTCTGTGGCGGCCATAAAGGCCGCCCCTACCCGGGGGCGCATTGTCGTAGGGGAAGCCCTTGGGGTTGCCCCGATGGGTTCGGTTGTAGTTATCGAGAATTAAAAGGCCTCGATAGCGCCGGGTCCGCTTGACATTATGCGCTGGGTATTCTATATAATTAGACGCGCCTAAATTGGTAACGGCAGGATGGCCCCATGCTCGGGGCCATTTTGCGGTCTAGTCCACGCCACGTGTCCACGATGCCCCTGTGGCGCAATGGAAGCGCAGTCGATTTGTAATCGACAGGTTAGCGGTTCGAATCCGCTCTGGGGCTCTCTTCGGACCTACGCGACAGGAGATTCAACCCAGGGCGACTCACGCAACGGGAGCCGTCCGCTGCAAAGAGGATGATCCCCAACCAGGTTGGAGGGGTGGGTGAGTGGTTAAAGCCACCAGACTGTAAATCTGGCGTCCGGAAGGGCTTCGTAGGTTCGAATCCTACCCCCTCCACCATATATAATAGAGTAGAGTAATCCAAGATTGCCGGTTGCACCGGCACCAGGCCCAGATAGCTCAGCGGTAGAGCACGTTCTTGGTAAGAACGGGGTCGGCGGTTCAATCCCGCCTCTGGGCTCCAGCTTTCGTAAGACGGAGGAGACCTAAATGGCCAAGGAGCGATTCGACCGGACCAAGCCCCATATCAACGTGGGCACCATCGGCCACGTTGACCACGGGAAAACCACCCTTACCTCTGCTATAACCAAGGTTATGGCGGATAGAGGACTGGCCCAATACCAAGAGTTGGGCAGCATCGACAACGCCCCGGAGGAAAAAGCCCGCGGGCTGACCATAGCCATCGCCCACGTGGAGTACCAGACGGAAGGCCGGCATTACGCCCACGTCGACTGCCCTGGTCATGCCGACTACATCAAAAACATGATCACCGGAGCCGCCCAGATGGATGGCGCCATCCTAGTGGTCAGCGCCCCCGACGGGCCTATGCCCCAGACCCGAGAGCATATCCTCCTGGCCCGCCAGGTGGAAGTGCCTCGCATCCTGGTTGCACTCAACAAAGTAGACATGATGGACGACGAGGAGTTGCTGGAGTTGGTAGAGTTGGAGGTCCGGGACCTGCTCAACCGTTACGAGTTCCCGGGCGACGACACCCCCATCGTCCGGGTCAGCGGCCTGAAAGCCCTGGAGGGGGACCCCGAAGCGGAACAGGGCATCGTCGACCTGATGGCAGCCATGGACGACTACATTCCCGTACCCACCCGCATAACCGATCGCCCGTTCCTGATGCCCATCGAAGACGTCTTCGGCATTAAAGGGCGCGGCACCGTGGTCACCGGCAGGGTTGAACGGGGAAGTTTGAAACAAGGCGAAGCGGTGGAAATCATACGCTACGGCGACGTCCGGCAGACCGTGGCCACCGGCCTGGAGATGTTCCACAAGATTCTGGACACTACCGAAGCTGGCGACGCTGTGGGAGTTCTGTTGCGCGGCGTTGACCGGGAGGAAGTAGAGCGGGGACAGGTGTTGGTGAAACCCGGATCGATGCGGCCTCACCAGGAGGCGAACGCTGAGGTGTACGTGTTGAGCCGTGAAGAGGGAGGGCGCCACACCCCGTTTTTCCCAGGGTACAAGCCTCAGTTCTACATCCGGACCAGCGACATCACCGGAGAGATTCAGTTGCCCGAGGGTGTGGAAATGGTCATGCCCGGGGACAACATTCAGATGAAAATCAAGTTGATCCAACCTGTCGCCATCGAAGAAGGGCTACGCTTCGCCATAAGGGAAGGCGGGCGGACCGTAGGCGCCGGCGTATTCACTCAACTATTGGATTAGATCATGGCCAGAAAAACTGCAGACGTCCGACCAATCATAACCCTACAGTGCGGCGATTGCCGGGAGCGCAACTATACCACCGTGAAGAATCGGCGCAGCGACCCCCAAAGGATGGAGTTGCGCAAATACTGCTCCCGGTGCCGGATCCATACGGGACACCGGGAAGTGAGGTAACCGTCCGTGGCCAGAGCCTCAACCCGGGCCAATCGCATCATCACACCCGGGTCCGCGGGACGAGTAAGCCCCATAAACTTCCTGCGGGAGACTATTTCCGAGCTGCAAAAGTCGGTGTGGCCCAGTCGGGAAGAGACGGCCCGCTTGACGGCGGTGGTTATTGGGTTGTCTATAGCCGCGGGATTCTTTCTCGGGGGGCTTGACCGCATCTTCGCGGAGACCTTCACCAAGTACGTGCTTTAGCCCGCGCCGGATTGCTGGCGGAGCGCCCAGGCCCCGGCTGCCGGCCAGGCGGCAACGGATAAATTGACGTCTAGAGATATTTAATGACTACGCGGGAAAACGCCTCAGTAGAAGAGATCCAGGGTCCTAGGTGGTATATCGTCCACACCTACTCAGGCCAGGAGGACGTGGTCGAGAAAAACCTGAAGCTGCGCATCCAAAGCCTGGACATGCAAGACCGAATCCTTCAGGTGCTGGTTCCCACTGAAGAAGAAGTAGTATTCAAAGAGGGCAAACGCCGGGCTGAGCGCCGCAAGCTGTTCCCCGGCTATATCCTAGTCCACATGGATATGGATGACGAGAGTTGGTACGCCGTCCGAAACACTCCGGGGGTGACCGGCTTCGTGTCCAGTGAGGACGAATCGGACAAGCGCCCCAGGCCCGTGCCGCTAGAGGACAAGCAAATAGAGGACATCCTAAAACAGGTGGAATCGGGCGCTCCTCGGGTAAAAATTGGTTTGGAACGGGGCGAGACAGTGCGTATTACCGAGGGGCCCTTTGTGGACTTCATCGGAGGCATTAGCGACATCGACGAAGGCAAGGGCAAGGTCCGGGTGTTGGTGTCGTTCTTCGGCAGGGAAACGCCGGTGGAACTGGACTTCCTGCAAGTAGAACGCATCTAGGGGTTCGACGGGAATTCTTCTAAAGCCGGACTTCAGGCAGCGTTTTCAGGATAAACAACTAGGAGCTGCAGGTGGCGAAAAAGGTAAGAGCAATAATCAAGCTTCAACTCGAAGCGGGGAAGGCCACCCCCGCTCCGCCGGTGGGCCCGGCGTTGGGCCAGCACAGCGTCAACATCATGGGCTTCGTCAAGGAGTATAACTCCCGAACGGCTAATCAGGTTGGCACCATAGTGCCAGTGCACCTGACGGTTTACGAAGACCGCTCTTTTACCTTCGTAACCCGTACACCTCCGGCTTCGGACTTGCTAAGGAAAGCGGCAGCCGTGGGGAAAGGGGCCTCCGACAACCGACAGGGGCCGGTGGGGACCATCAGCAGGCAGGCGTTGAGGGAGATTGCGGAAACCAAGTCAACGGACTTGAACGCCTCCTCTACGGAAGAGGCTATGTCCATCATTGCTGGCACGGCCAGAAGCATGGGCATCCAAATAAGCGAGGAGTAACGGGTTCCGGTCCGACCGGGAAGGAATTATGGTTAAACATAGCCGAAGATACAGCGACATGGCTGAGCGGGTAGACATGGACCGTCTCTACCCACCAGTGGAGGCGATAGACCTGGTGAAGGAATTGTCCACCGCAAAGTTCGATGAAACGGTAGAATTGCACCTCAGGACCAATTCCGACACCCGTCACGCCGATCAAATGGTGCGGGGAGTGACGGTGCTGCCCCATGGCCTGGGAAAACAGGTCAGGGTGCTGGTGTTTGCCAGCGCCGACGTCGTGGACCTTGCCCGGCAAGCGGGCGCCGATTACGTGGGCGAGGACGACTTGATCCAGCAGATTGAAGGAGGCTGGATGGAGTTCGACGTAGGTCTGGCAGTGCCCCAGGTGATGCCCAAGATCGGACGCTTGGGCCGCATCTTGGGACGGAGCGGTCTCATGCCAAACCCCAGGTCAGGCACCATGGTGCAGCCTCAAGACCTGCCCAGAGTAATACAAGAGGCCAAAGCGGGCAGGGTGGAGTACCGCACAGACCGGACGGCCATAATTCATAGCCCCGTCGGCAAGGTAAGCTTTGAATCGGAACAGCTTTTGGACAACTTGGCCTCGCTGACCAGTTCAATCGTCAGGGACAAACCGGCGGGCGTCAAAGGCCCATTTCTACGATCGGCGTACCTCGCGTCGTCCATGGGCCCCAGCGTACCCGTAGACGTATCAGCGCTCCAGGCATTGGAACCGCCGGAGTAAGTCCGCGAGAAACCACGTCACAACCAAATACAGCCGTAGACCGCGGGCGCCTTCACGTGAGGGTTAATGGCGCAGGCGCCGCCCGCCGAGGCGCGATTATGTCCAGAGTGGCAAGCTTGGATGCCCGCGCCTCCATATTAATGGTGCGGGCGTTTTTATTTAGATAGTCGGAGATGGATTAGTGCCAGCACAAGAGAAAATCGACCGGGTAAGCGACCTAACGGATAAGTTGGAACGCTGCACCATCACGGTAACGACAAACTACACCGGCATCTCGGTTAACGAGATGGTGGAGATTCGGCGCCGCATGAGGACCGCGGGGGCCGACTTCACCGTGGTCAAAAATAACTTGATGATGTTGGCTGCCGATGGCGCCCGGCGTCCTCAGGTGAAAGACATTGTGCAAGGCCCCACGGCGGTTGCCTTCGGTTACGACGACCCTCTAGAGGTAGCCAAGGCTATCGCGGACTACTTGCGCACTACCCGCTCGGTGCTCGAGGTGCGCGGGGCAGTCATGGGAGACGGACCGGCGATGTCGGCGGAGGAAGTCAGCCGCCTGGCCTCATTGCCGCCAAAGCCCCAATTGGTGGCGCAATTGATGGGCCAGCTACAAGCACCTATACAACGATTGCTGGGGGCGCTTAACGGGCCGTTACAGAATCTAGATGGCCTGTTGCAGGCTCGAATCCGCCAGCTGGAAGCGGACTAGTCCAAGGATTAATTTTCAAGTCGATTTGGCGCATTGTAGGAGGACACGTGACTAAGGACGAAATGATAGAAGTCATCAAGGGAATGAACGTACTGGAATTGTCCGACCTGGTCAAAGCATTGGAAGATGAGTTTGGCATCACCGCAGCTGCCCCCGTAGCGGTGCTTGCCGGTCCGGGCTCAGGGGCGGCTGCCAGTGAAGCTGCTGCACCGGAAGAAGAACAAACCGAGTTTGAAGTGACGATCAAGGAAATCGGCCCCAACAAGATCAACGTCATTAAAGCGGTCCGGGAAGTAACATCGTTGGGCCTGCGGGAAGCGAAGGAGCTGGTAGAGTCGGCTCCGGCCAGAGTTGGGGACGTGGTTGCCAAGGACGAAGCTGCGGACATTAGAAGCAAGCTGGAAGAGGCGGGCGCCGTGGTAGAGGTGAAATAGCGGCTGGAGACCAGCCGGCGCCACTGGAGAGGTCACGTGAGCCGTCGCAAAGACTTGGAGCGCTACTTGCGCTTGAAGCAGCAGAACCCGGATTACGCCGGATTTCGCGGGGGAGTTACCACCGCCGGCCCAGCGCCGCAGCCGGAACTGGAGAGCGTGGTCTGCTCCGTCTGCCACCGGAAGCGCAACGTCCTCAGGGACACTCTACCTGAAGACCGCTCCGGCTTCGTCTGCAGGAGTTGTCAGCCTATGGACGAAGCGGAGGAGAACGGTCTACCGGAAGGGGGGTAGCCGGTCATTCAAGTAGCGGTAGGCCTCATCGAACTGGGATTCGCCGCTAATGCCTTCCCCTCCCAGTTGAGAAATCACCGGAAAGTCCGGCTGCAGGCCATCCCGGCCTAAGGCTTTCCCAGAGGGCGTGAACCAGCGCTGGGTCGCCATATAAATGGCCGAGCCGTCTGCCAACTCGACGAAGTCGTAACCACCGGACCTACCGAAGGTTTCGGTTCCCATGAGTACGGCTCGTCCGGATTCCCGGAGCACCGCGGCCACAACCTCAGCTTCCCCCGCCGTGTTCTCATTGACCAAGATCACCAAGGGCAATTCTCCCAATGCCAACCGGTCCAACCCCTCCCTCACGTGCTGCGCTTCGCGCTTTCCTTGGCGGTCCTCAGTGTACAGAAACAGGCTCTCCGGGGGCAGAAAATGACCGGCCACGTCGTTGGCGGCCTCTTCGGACCCTCCGGGGTTCGAACGCAGGTCCAGGATCAGAGCGAGCATGTCGATCTGCTCTAGAGCTTCAAGGGCTTCAAAAACCTGCTCACCAGTGTTATGCCGAAAGTTATGGACGTATACGTGGCCGATGCCGCCCGGGAGCAGCTGATGGGACACCGAGGGTAAGTCGATAGAACCCCGGAACACCTCAATTTCCTGTGGGTCCGCGCCGAGGCCCCGTCTGGTGAGTAACGTGACTTTGGACGCCGAAGGGTCCGCAACGAGGCCGACTACGTCCTCCAGGACTCTGTCGGCTACCGGTTGCCCATCGACTTCCAGCAGTACGTCGCCATCCTCGATACCAGCCTTTTGTGCAGGGGTATCTTGGAACGGGAACATCAATATTTCATCATTTTCCACCATCAACATGGCGCCTATACCACGGTATTCACCCTCCAGTGTTTCCACAAGTTCTCGCTTAGTCTTAGGGTAGGCTTCTGCGCTTAGATACACCGCCCAAGGATCCCCCAGCCCGGCGGTAATTCCGGCAACGGCGGCGGCGGCTAGGTCGGAGCGCTGGATCTCAGGCCACCGTTGCTGGTGTACGGCCATCCCCCGCCAAACGTCGGTCAGAGCAAGCGGCACCTCGGGCGGAGTTTGTCCGCGCAGCCGACCTACCTCCGTGAAAAAGGGATATTCCGAACCATCTGAGAGACCCAACATGCTATGGAGAGCGGCGCTCACCACGGCGTCAATTTCCACAATATGGCGGTCGGCATATGAATCATCGATCAATTGCCAGGCTTCCCAAACAACCGCAATCTCGTCTTTAGGTTCCGGCGGCTGGCTGCCGCCGCAGGCCAGCGTCAAGGACAACGGCAGCAACGCCAGCACCGGCAAGCACAGGAAAAGTCTGTATTTCAGCGCTGCAACCATCTATCCCAGCCTATGGAGGATTGGGGTAAACCGGCCTCATTGTAGCAGATGCGTCTTGTCAGGAACCCGGAGAGACTAGCGTCCCGTCCTAGGCGCCATTCGGCCGTAAATCCAACGCCGACTAAGGTTTTGGCGGCCGGCTGCCCCAGCTAAGCTACCAACTTACTAGCGGCCGGCTAATTAGTGGCAGGTTGAGTAGAAGCTCCGCGTTGACTCTCGGTTGGCATTGCGGCTAGGTTAACAACCGGGTACACTGAGCTATGCCTTGCTGAGCAGCCCAGCAAGAAGGAGGCTAAGATGATTCGAGTAACCGTAGCTTTCCCCCACGAAGAAGGAAAAACGTTCAACTGGGACTACTTTCTCCACAATCACGGACCGCTGGTGCATGAGAACCTTAGTACTCGGGGAATGGTCAGCTTAGAGGTGGATAGGGGTATATCGGCTCCAGACCCATCGGCGCCTGCTCCCTTCGTCGCCATGGCCCACCTCAACTTTAACACCGTGGATGAAGTCCACGAAGCCTTCAAGGCCGTCGGCCGCGAGGTTGTGGGAGACATTGCCAACTTCACCGACATCAGTCCAACCATCCAGATTAGCGAGACCCTGGCTTAACACGCCGCACTATCCGTTGCAGGGTAGCATCAACTAAGAAACTATCTCAAAACTTGGCGCAGCATCCAAACCGCTATTGCCATGAAAATAGCTGGTTTCATATCCATACGCGGCCCAGAGGGCCATCCGCAATTCCCGCGAAGCTTGTCCCCGACCCCGATCGGGGCCCGGGAATCCATAGACCCAGGCTTCCAGCTAATCCATGGCGCCAGAGAGCGACCGTTTTGAGATAGTTTCTAAGGGCAGCCATCGCGCAGGCTGCCCTTAGTATTTTCATCCCGCGGTCTTTAGGAAACCTCTTAATAAGTGAAGCCTCACACCGCCCAACCCCTCATTCCGGAGCAAGCCGGAATCTAGAATTTCAAGGGCCTGGATTCCGGCCTGCGCCGGAATGACGGTTCTTAGAAAACAAAGCAGCCACACTCGGTGGGATCGCGCTCCAATGAGCAATCGCCAAGCTCCGGATTGGGGCGTCGACATTGTCGATTTCTAGGGATGGTCTGAAGAAGTCCGGCAATTGGCGCATAGTCAGATAGTGAAGATGGTCGCGTCGGCGGCTTGTTCAGAGGCTTCCTTAGTTCTGTAGTTCTGTCAAACTCCAGGCACAAACGGCGCTAAGTGCGGAAAGTGACCTTGCGGAAAGCTTCCGCGTAGGCGTGTTCCTGGTCCGCCGCCGCGTTGGCGGCGGTCTCCCTGACGAATGCCTCGAGCTCGGCCCTAGTGCGATCGCCCAGTTGGCTCATGTGGGCCAGCACAGCCTGCACCTTGACGCCCATTGACTCGCCAATATCCACGTAGGTGTCAGGCAGTTCGGCGCCCCAGAAAAGCACGGTGGCCGTCTTATGCGGCTCCAATCCCTCCTGCTCCCACAGTTCCATGAAGTGAAGATGGTCGCGAGCCCAAGGGAACACCGCGTCCAGGGTAACCTGGCCGGTGATCCTGTGGTCCCGGTGCCAGGCCAGATTTCTGCGGTAGGGCTCCGGGCATAGCACCACCTCCGGCCGCACCCGTCGTATTTGCCTGACGATTTCCTTACGAAAGTCCGTAGTGTCCTCCAACTCGCCGTCGGGGTGGCCAAGCCACACCACTTCCTGAACACCCAGCATCTCGGACGCGGTGAGCTGTTCCTTCTCTCGGACCAGGGCCAGTTGGGATGAGGTGATCCCCCGGTCGCTGGCGCCCTTACCTCCGTCGGTGCAAACCAGGTAATGCACCGAAGTCCCGCGGCTGGCCCACCGGGCCACCGTCCCGGCGCACCAAGGCTCCGCGTCGTCAGGGTGAGGAATAACCACCAGCGCCCGCTCCGGTATCTCTTCCATCGGCAAGTTCCTTCCACAGAATTATTAAGGCCGCTTTAGCCCCAGTCATGGCCGGCACAATTGCGGCCGGACGGCCAGCGCGTTTTCCTAGATCTTAGCCAACTCCCGCGCCCGACTGTTGAAACGCCGTTCTCCCATCGTCACACTCAGGACCTTTCCATCATTCAGGCATGAGCTAGTACCCCGTCCATGCCATACCTGGTCAAGGAGCAACGGGTGATGAGACCGGCTCGCCATGCGCCCCTATCCAATACGACGGGCGGAACATGAGAGACCGGGCGTCATAACCCCATAACCCTCAAGGGATTGTAGGCCGTACGGTACTCTGCTACAATCGCACGAGAGTGTCAAGTGCCTGTTTCGGCCATGGACTTACTGGTTTCGCCACCCTTTAGGCGCTTACACGACGACAAACCTCGCAGTTTCGCATTCTAAGGCTCATTCGGCGTTAGAGCTTCTTGAGGATTTGAATTTGTCCGTCCGTTTCTTTACAGCGGAGTGGTTGCCCTCACTCCTAGACTTCCTCGAAGCGCGGAACTCATGGGGAGACGCGAGCCGGGGTCTCGGCCGGCTGACTTTTCAACAGACACTTGCGCAGCCGGGACTAGAGCCCGAGTCGAACTGCTTGCTTCTGGAGACTGAGGGCAAAGTTCAGGGGTACTGCCTTATTACTCCCGAGGTCAAGATCGGCCGGGCCGTCCTGGAACCAAACGTAGCCCCCCAACTCGTGGGTACGTCTTCAGAACACGAGTTGATGCTTCGGGCGCTGGAACGATGCCAAACGCTCGACGTCAGCAAGGTCCACGTGTGTGTGACCCATCCCTCTCCCACGGCGGATTTCCTGCTTGCCAACGGCTTTGCCCCGGTCCGAAGTTATTTGAATATGGTATGGAGCGAAGAAGCGGCGCCCTCGGCAGCCCTACCAGAGGGATTCACTGTCCGCCCGTTTAAAACTGGCGACGCTGTCCTGCTGACTGATGCCCAAAACTCCGCGTTTGCCTCAAGCTGGGGGTTTTCTCCCAACACAGTGGAACAAATCGAGTACCGCAGTTCCATGGCCAACACCTCTCATCACGGAATCATCTTTCTCAACCACGCAGAGGAGACAGCCGGATATTGCTGGACTTGCATGGTCCCAGTGGAAGGCTCGATTCGGGGCATGATTGGTATGATCGGGATTGTGCCCGAGTACCGGGGCCGAGGCATCAGCCGACATATACTGGCCGCAGGCATGGAATATCTCTGCGCTCAGGAGGTGGCGGATATCGGCCTACAGGTAGACGCCAGCAACACGCCCGGTGTGCGCCTGTATGCTTCCGTGGGATTTCAAACGGTTGAAGAGCTTCACTGGTTTGAGAGGGTGTTACGCTGAGGGTCCCCCTCAATACGCTCAAACACCTGGCTCGATAAGACTCCCCCGGATACTACTATCCTCATCGCCTCGTCCACGCCCAGGTCGGTGCGCGTCACCTCTGAGTCTGGAACGAAAACCAAAAACCCTGACGAAGGAATGGGCGTTGTGGGGATATACACAGCCAACAACTCCCCGTCAGCGCCGCTGTTGATATGCGAGGTGACGAGGCCGATGGACTTGATGCCGGGTCGAGGGAAGTCGATAAGCACCACGCCACTATACCGGCTATCGTCGTTGGCGGAGAACATTTGCAGGGCAACACGGGTAGTCCCGTAGATCCCCTTAACCAGAGGGATAAACTCCACGGCCCGGTGCATCAGATTGATCACTCGCCGGCCCACAACGAAAGCAGCGATGAGACCCACCACGTAGACCAATACGAGAAGGGCCGCCAGTCCCAGTCCCGCGACCTCACGGCCGGGCAGATGGTCGGTCACAGGCGTCAAGATCGAGTCCAGCAGATCAAAGAAGAACTTGAGGACCAGAATGCTGATACCGATGGGCAGCATTACCAAGATTCCAGCGCCCAGCGTTTTCTGGAAATGGACTACCGGCCTACGGAACAGGCTAGACCCGTTCGGTCGTCGCTCTTTCTCTGAATGCTCTTTGTTATTGTCCAAAGACGCCTCAACGGTGGACGGGTTCAACTTGGTTCGTAGGCCTCAACGTCTCATTGAAAAGCTGAGGAGGACGCGAGACGGAGCTTTGAACCCGCTGGGTGTTAGGGGGACCACAGCATGTCCCGTAGCAGGCTCGCCACCTCTACCATAGGCATAAATACTTGATGGCACAAGGTCTGCCCCGGGCGCAAGCCGGCACCTTAAGGCAGATTTGCGGAGCTGGCGCCAACCGGCCCTGAGTCTTTAGTGACTATTATCGTAGGCAGGCTGAGGTTGGGTTAATATCTCGTACACCCCACGAATGTTGCCGGCTACTTGTTCCCAGCCCATGCCTTCCGCCCTTTTCCGGGCTGCCAACCCCATGCTCTGTTTCAGCCTGTCGCTGGAAATGATCATCTCCAAGGAGTTGGCAAAGGCCTCCGGACACCGCCAAGGCTTGAGATACCCGGTATGTCCGTGCTGAACTATGGATGATAGGCCCCCAACCCTGGCCGCGACCACTGGCGTGCCGCAAGCCATAGATTCCAACGCCGCCAGACCGAAGCTTTCGTAATAGGACGGAACCACGCATACGTCCGCTGCGTTGTAGTATCGAGGTAAATCACTCTGGTCCACTCGACCGACGAAGTGGAATATATCTTCAACGTTCAGCGTTTTGGCCATGCCTCGGAGCCGGTCGACGTCCTGATCTCCGTTGGCGTCTCCCCCCACTACCAGCACCCGCACTTTCGAGTTGGTCTCCAGGTGGGCCGCGGTTTGCAACAACAAATCTAGACCCTTCAGCGGCTCCAGCCGTCCAACGTAGAGAAACACTTTCTCTCCATTTAGCCCCAGGCTATCCCTGGCCTGCTTCTGGTCTAGGGGACGAAACAGGGATAGGTCCACGCCGCAAGGAGCCACCGCCACGCGGCCGGGGTCAGCGCCGTACAGCCGGACCATGGCGTCACGCTCGTGGGCGCTGAACGCCACAACCCGTTGGGATGAGGACATCAATTCCCGTTCTACCCGTTGGCGTTCCGCAGGCTCCACTTCGCCGGCCCGGGACTGCATCTTTATAAGGGCCAGGGTGTGAAAAGTCACCACGTGGGGAAGCTGCCGCCTCTGGGCAAAGGCTTGGCCTACCCAGCCGGAGAGCCAGTAATGGGAGTGGACCACGTCATATTCCAGCCTATTGGCATGCTGAAAGTCCAGGAGCTCCTCAAGGAACAGCGGTAATTGATCAAATGCTCTTTCCAAAGGCGCGTCGTGTTGCCCGCCTGGCAAATGCACGACTCGCGACCTAGGGGAAATCGGCTCAACCATGTCATGGTTTCCGGAATGAGCGCGGGTATATACGTCCACCGGAACGCCCAAGTCCCCCAATGAACGGGCTAACTCCCGGACGTAGACGTTCATACCCCCCGACTTTCCCTGTCCTGGGTCAGCCAGGGGGCAGGCGTGAAACGTGATGAAAGCGACCCTTTGCAGATTCAAGCGCGCTTTATAACCATCTGATAAAGGTTTCGCTGCTGGCCGCCCAAGTGGTGTTTGTAAGGCTCCGGGCCCCGCAAAAAGTCGAAGTGTGTCAGGCCCTGGCTGATGGCGTCACGCAGGCACAAGGCGTGCAGCAGTAGTCCTACACTATAGTAGCTATATTCGGGGTTGTACCCGCTATTGTACAACAGCCTTGTTGACGCGTAGTCAAAGCACAGGCTCGTGGCCACACGTTGGCCGTCGATCTCCATGAAGAAAAGCCGGAGATGCCCTTGTTGGGCCATTCGCTCCGCTATGCTATAGAAAAACCGCTCTCGATCCGGACTCATATATTCGGCTTTTTCCTCGTTGCTCTGCCTCATCAAGCCGATAAAGTGGCCCATTTCGCCGGCAACCTCTTCGGGGTTACTGAGGCAGTACCAGCGCCACTGGACCGAGGAGTCAAGCCTGCGTAGCTTTCGCCGCAGCTCGTGACGGTCTTTCTTGGACAGGAGGGCCAAGTACGCATCCCAATCATCCGGGAGCTGGATTACCGAGGTGACGTCTTCCTGTTTCACGTCTACCTCATAACCATGCCGCCGGGCCGCTTCCGGTAAATAGGTCAACGTAGGAGACGACTCAATCAACGAGTTCAATTCCAGTGTGCTCCAGCTCTGCTCTTCCAGGCAGTGAGGCAAAAAGCTATAAAACTCCTCCTCAAAGCCGGGGCTTACCATGAAGTCATTGTAGTCAAAGGTGTCCGTGTTACCCAAGAAGGAGAGGGTGTCGCCGCGATGCGCCAAAGAGGCTATGGCGGCTATGCCGTCTGATTTTCGGAGATAAAACCCGGACATCCGGCTGCCATCCCCGAAAATATCCCACCACACCTCCTGCCACTGGGGAGTCAGGAACAGGCTATTCACCGGAGAGAGCGACAACAGTTGCTCCCACTCTGCCCCTATCTCCCGGAAAGACGTGAGAGGTGTGACGCCCAATGGGTTAGCTCCGACGCAACAGGGCAAGGAGCCCGTCACGGTCAAGGGTGGAATTCTTGAACTGGCCCCGGATGGCGGTGGTAATCACCCGGCTGCCCGGTTTCTGGACTCCCCGCATGGACATGCAGAGGTGTTCCGCTTCCACCTCCACGGCCACGCCGTCCGGATTAAGGGTGGAGTAGATAGCTTCGGCTACCTGGCTGGTCAATCGCTCCTGGACTTGCAGCTGCCGGCAAACCACCTCCAGAGCTCGAGCCAGTTTGCTGATCCCGGCGATCTTCCCGTCGGGGATATAGGCCAGGTGGGCTAGGCCGAAGAATGGAAGCAGGTGATGCTCACACACCGAATAAAAGGGCACGTTCGCCAGAACGACAGGGTCATGGCTGGTGGCCTCGAAGACCGAGTCTATCGCAGACCCTGGGTCCGAACCTATGCCGGAAAACAGGCTTTGATACATCCTTGAGACGCGTTGCGGCGTCTCTCGCAAGCCTTCTCTCTGGGGGTCCTCGCCTACCGCCTCCAATAGAGTGGTGATCGCCTGTTCGATGCGCTGCGTTTGGATAACTGGACCTCTATTCCTGTTAGGACCTAGCCAAGGCCGCTTCTTCTAGGGCCTCGATGTTGGGCTCAACTTCAATAGTTTGGGAAGCCACGCTGCTGATGGCCAAGTCTGGGTCCTTGAGTCCCGTCCCTGTAAAAATACATACTACCCTTTGTTGGGCGAGATTCAAACCCTTGCGAACTAGCTTGACCAGCCCGGCAAACGAGGCCGCCGACGCCGGCTCGCAAAAAATTCCCTCTCGAGACGCCAGCAGCCGGTAGGCATCCAAAATCTCGTCGTCACTCACCATGTCGATTACGCCTTCGGATTCGTCCCTGGCTTGCAACGCCCTGTCCCAGTTAGCCGGATTGCCGATCCGTATGGCGGAAGCGATGGTCTGAGGGTTGGCCACGGGAGCGCCCCGCACTATGGGCGCCGCATCCTCGGCTTGAAAACCCATCATTTTCGGGAGCCTGCTGCTCCGCTCCAACTGGTGGTATTCCTTAAAGCCCATCCAATAGGCGGTTATGTTGCCGGCGTTGCCCACCGGGATAAACAGGTAGTCGGGGGCGTCTCCCAGCACGTCCACTACCTCGAAGGCCCCCGTCTTTTGGCCCTCCAAGCGATGGGGGTTAACCGAGTTGACCAAGGTCACCAGGTGTTTGCTGGTGAAATCCCGGACTAGGCCGAGCGCCGCATCAAAGTTGCCGTTGATCATGAAAATGCGCGCCCCGTAGGCCATGGCTTGGGCCAACTTGCCCATCGCCACCTCTCCTTTGGGGATTAGGACCAAGGCCGGGAGGCCGCAGTGAGCAGCGTAAGCCGCAGCCGAAGCGCTGGTGTTACCGGTGGAGGCGCACATTACCGCCTTGCTGCCTTGTTCCAATGCCTTGGCAATGGCAACCACCATGCCCCGGTCTTTGAAGGAGCCCGTTGGGTTGCACCCTTCCAACTTGAAGTAAAGTTCATCCAGGCCAAGCTCCTTGCCCAACCGGCTCGACTTGATCAAGGGAGTGTCCCCCTCCCCCAGGGTCACCATGGGAGTAGCGTCCGTTACCGGAAGAAACTCCTTGTAGTTATGTAAAACTCCGGCTCCCATAAACTACCCCTCAGGTAGACCTGCCCCCACGCCACTATCCCATTAACCGAGGCGGGGATAAGACGGCCATCTCCGATTGCCCTCCGAGGCCTGTGGTCTTTGAGTAGGATTCAGACCTAAACGTGGAAATTTCACCCATCTGGAAGATGATATTTGGCGACGGCTTCGCTCACCATGTTTCCGCGCCGTATCTCATGCCTCGTCTTCGATACGGAGCAAGTTATTCACCGCTTTAACATCCTCAAGACCCGCTATCAGACGGAGGGAGGCTTGGACCGACGCCTCCTGGGCCGGATGGGTGGTAATCACGATTTCGGCCGTCTGCTGGGTTTGGTTAGCGTCTTTCTGCAAGACTGAAGCTATGCTAATTTGCCCGTCACCCAATATGCGGGCTATTTGAGCCAAAACACCCGGACGGTCGGCTACGTTTAGCCTAAGATAGTACTTGCAAATCAGATCGTCTATAGATTTTACGGCCAAGGTCCCTGTGGCGCCGGCAGCCCCGGAGAGGGTCGTTGCATCAGGGGAAGAAAGAGACGGGTTGGACACCTTGCCGTTGGACACCATCATACGGGCCACGTCGATCACGTCCGCCACCACGGCGCTGGTGGTGGGTTCCCGCCCAGCACCCATGCCATGAAAAAGGACCTTGCCACACAGGTCACCCTGCACTTCCACCGCGTTATAAACGCCGTCAACCTTGGCGAGCATGTGGTCCAAGGGCACCAGCGCTGGATATACCCTGGCGCGTATGGCCTGGTCTTCCAGGGTCGCGACGGCCAGTGATTTAATGGCGTACCCCAACTCGTTGGCGTACCGGAAATCTTGGGGCTCCAGGCTGGAGATTCCCTGGCGATACACGTCATCGGGGCCGAGGGTTTTATGAAAGGCCAAGGAGGCCAGAATAGCAATCTTGTACGCCGCATCGACGCCTTCAATGTCGTTGGTGGGGTCGGCTTCAGCATAGCCTCGCTGCTGGGCCTCGCCCAGGGCCTGGTGAAAATCGGTGCCATGATGGGCCATGCGAGTGAGAATGTAGTTGGTGGTGCCGTTGATAATGCTGTGGATGGAATGCACCTCGTTGGCTGCTAACTCGTTCATCAAGCAACCGACAACGGGGATGCCGCCGCCGACGCTGGCCTCGAAGAGCAGATTGACGCCGTTTTGTCTCGCCAACGAAATCAGCTCCGGGCCTTGCTTCGCCATGACCTCTTTGTTGGCGGTCACGAGTTGTTTGCCGGCCGAGAGGGCTTGCCTCATGTACTCAGCGGCGGGTTGGGCGCCCCCCATAACTTCCACAACCACGTGGATGTCGTCGTCGGCCAAAATGAGCTCCGGGTCCGTGGTGAGCAAGTCTGGGGGCAGGTCAGTATCCCGGTGCTTGCCAATTTCTTTGACCAGAACTTTCTTCAATCGGACCGGGCGCCCGATTTTCCTGGATATCGCCTCAGGCCGGTCCGACAACGCCTTGGCCACCCCGCCTCCAACCACGCCAAGCCCCATCAATCCAACGTTGATTTGCTTCGGGACGGAGATTAATGGCGAATCCGGCATTGAACGCTTACCTCAGGCCGAGCCGGTTGGGCGGCGCACTGACCTCAAACTGATCCGCTGTCCGGGTGTGCTGGCAGCAGTTGATTTGTATTCTCGCATAGCTCTGACGGGCGTCGTGCTCCGGCTTCTCTTTCGGCCAGTCCGTCGCTGGTTGGACATTGACTAGGTCTCGCATTTGCTTAGAGGACCGCCCAATCTCATGACCGGAGAGTTGGTGACTTATGCAAATCCCATGTGTGGTAGACGTCGTAGACAACGAATGGCGGGCGCCGTCAATTTCCAGGGGCGGCGCACCTGCCCTTTCATCGCCAAACAGTGGGCCTCCAATGTCTGGGAAGGTCTGACGCGGCGCTAAGCCCATACAGTGGCCTATATGCCGAGAAGGGCCGACGAAGGCTGAAGGCACGCTAATCTCCCGACCCAACACTGCGAAGCATCCGCTGTGCAACCGGTCTACCACTTCGGTGAAGCTTACCAGGCTCCTGGGACTCAAGCGAATTCACTCGACTTCCACTAGCTCCACGGAATCCGGTGTCTGTCTGCCCGATATAAGGTGCGGGCGCCACTCCGGAGTTGCTCCGTCACTATTCTCCGGCAGTAATTCTCCGGATAGTCTTGTCATGGCCAGGAATACCTGGAAGTTGCTGCGGTATTCCTGTTCAGATGGGCCCAGGCCGGTCAACCGGCCGCTGCAACCAAGGACTGCTTTCGCGGCTCTTGGTCAATCATCTCGCCGAAAACCCTCGGTTCCATGTCTCGACCTATTTGCCGAAGAGTTTCGGCATCCATTAACCCTTGCACCCAGCCATGAGTAGTCTCATCGTGCCACGCCCGCCACAGGCCGTTCCGGCAGCGACGCCCCACTGGAGATGGAAGGTCGTGAACATCTCCGAGGCTCCAAGAGAAAACGATCATTGCACCTCAAGCTATGCGGATGTGCGGCCCCTGAGCTGAGGCGGTTTAGAGACGTTGGAAAACTGGGCCAACAAACTCTAGCGAAACGGATTTTTCAGTTGCGGGCACCGCTGCTCCCGTGATGATAGGCCACAAACGGCACCAACGCCAAATGCCGGGCTCGCTGAATAGCGGTGCGTAAAACTCTCTGATGGCTGGCGCAGACCCCGGTCCTGCGGCGGGGTTCTATTTTAGCCCGGTCCGAGATATACCGGCGTATTTGCTCCACGTTCTTATAGTCGATGTGTTTGACGTGGTCTACGCAGAAAGAACACACACGCCTGCGCGGGGCGTACCGCCCTCTAGGACGCCCTCCCGGCCGTCCTCCTCCTCCCGGCCGCCCCGGCGGCCTGCCTCCGCCTCCTCCGCGCATTGGTGCTCTAGTCATCGTGTTTCGTCCCCACCATTTCGTTTCCCTTCAAGTGTTTGATTTTCCCGATTCACTGCTCTGACTATCAAAGTCGATTGTACTAATTATGAATTAGAACGGGAGGTCGTCAACATCATCGGACGACGCGAAACCGCCCGTCATGTCCGGTTCAGAGCCATAGGGCGGGGCCTGCTCCGTAGTCCCTCCCGGTCTGCCCAAGAATTGCACGTCGGTGAGGGTAATATCATTTGCCCAACGGGTCTGACCATTCCGGTCTTCGAAACTTCGGAGGTGCAACCGGCCCTCGAGATATACTTGCTGTCCCCTGGTGAGATACTGATTGCACAACTCTGATAAGCGCCCCCAAGCGCTCACGTTAAACCAATCGGTTTCTTCGCGCTGTTCTCCGGAACCCGTGGTGAACTTGCGGTTGGTGGCAACCGAAAAGGAAGTAACGCTTTGACCTGAGGCGGTGTAGCGCATCTCAGGGTCTCTTCCCAAATTGCCGATTACAATTATCTTATTCAAGATTGCCCCTAGGACCCTTGTCGCTCCACCTCGGCTGCGTCGTCCGGCTCTTGGGTCTCTTCATCCAGTGGTTGCTCCACCGGCGCTTCTTGAACCGCTGCGTCCGTCTGCTCTTCGGTTGTTGCCTCTTCTTCAGCAGAGCTTTCAGCCACGGATTCGGCCGCCGGCTCGGTGTCGGCTGCTTCCGTCGTCTCTTCTTCAGCAGAGTTCTCAGCCACGGATTCGGCCGCCGGCTCGGCGTCGGCTGCTTCCGTCGCCTCTTCTTCCGCAGAGTTCTCAGCCACGGACTCGGCCGCCGGCTCGGCGTCGGCTGCTTCCGTCGCCTCTTCTTCCGCCGACGCCTCCGCTAGGGCGTCCGTAGGTTCTTCATCCACGGCGCCTGCCTCATCCGCCGGTTGTTCCTCAGCCGAGGCTTCAGGCTCGGTGACCCCGGATTCTTCGGATTCTTCAACTCCATCCGCAGCCTCCGGTTCAGCGGCAGCGGCCTCAGCGGCGCGGGCGGCCTCGGCAGCAGCAGCTTCAGCAGCGGCCGCCGCCCGGGCAGCAGCGGCTTGGGCAGCAACTTCGCGCACTTGGATGGGGGTTTCAGGCTCGACCCCGGGGGCTTGAGTGGCAACCACCAACGACCGCAGCACTTGCTCATCCAACCTGAGGAAGGTGTTGAGCTCATTGTTGAAGGAGGTGTCTGCGTTAAAGCGGGTTAGGTGATAGCTTCCTTCCAAGAATTGATGCGACCCTTTGCGTATGGGGTAGGCCAGGCGGCGGGTGCCCCATCTCTCCTCGTACGTGATATCCCCGTTCCGGTTGTTGATAAAATTCTTAATGCGTCCCCACGTGTCTGAAACCTGGTCCTGGTTCAGCATCGGACTGAGGACCACCACTAGCTCATAATGATGCAAATGAAACTCCGTTCCCGACTTTATAGTATTGAGATTATAGCATCGAGGATTAAGGGGCTCAACTAGAGGTCCAGCCCAGGAACAGGAAATCTGGAGGTAAGCTCCTTGACCTCCGCCGCGACTCGGCGTTGTACCGTCTCGTCGTCCATCGCAGTCAACACCTCCACTATCAAATGGGCCACCTGCCTGGCTTCTGGTTCCTCGAAACCCCGGCTGGTGATGGCGGGGGTGCCCAAGCGGAGACCGCTGGTCACCCTGGGAGGTCTAGGATCGAAGGGAATTGCGTTCTTGTTAGCGACAATACCCACTTTTTCCAATGCCGAATCCGCCTGTTTTCCGGTAATACCCAGCTGAGTAAGGTCCACGAGCATGAGATGATTGTCGGTGCCCCCCGACACCAAGCGCAAACCGGACTCTAATAATTCCTGGGCCATAGCCTGGGCATTGGCTACTACCTGGTGGGCATATCGAGCGAAGTCAGGCGTCAGCGCCTCTCCGAAACACACGGCTTTGCCTGCGATGGCATGCATAAACGGACCACCTTGGCAAAAAGGGAACACCGCAAAGTCGACTTTCTGGGCCAGTTCTTGATCACAGAGAATAAAGCCGCCCCTGGGGCCGCGAAGGCTTTTTTGAGTGGTGGAGGTTACTATTTGGGCATGGGGCAAAGGCGACGGGTGCGCCCCTCCGGCCACCAAGCCTGCTATGTGGGCCATATCCGCCATCAATAGCGCATTCGCCTCATCGGCGATGGCGCGAAATCTTGGGAAATCAAGGGTCCTGGAGTAGGCGCTGCATCCGGCAACAATCAGCTTTGGTTTCTGTTCCAACGCCAACCGTTCCAGTTCGGCATAGTCTATGGTCTCTGTTTCCCGGTCCACTCCATAAGGAATGAAGTCATACAGCTTTCCGGAAAAGTTGACCTGTGCTCCGTGGGTCAGGTGTCCTCCGTGGTCCAATTGCATCCCCATCACCCGGTCACCGGGTTCCAGCAGGGCGAAATAGGCAGCCATATTGGCCTGGGCTCCGCTATGGGGTTGCACGTTGGCGTGCTCTGCGTTGAACACCTGCTTAGTTCGCTCCAGCGCCACACTCTCCACCACGTCCACGTTTTCGCATCCGGCGTAGTAGCGGCGCCCCGGATATCCCTCAGCATACTTATTGTTCATTAGGCCGGACTGCGCCTCCAGTACGGCCTTGCTGGCGTAATTCTCGGAAGCGATCAGCACTATGTATTCGCGCTGCCGCAGGTTCTCTCGTTGGATGGCCTGAGCTACCTCAGGGTCTTGTTGGGCCAAGGACGCCATGGCAATCTCCATCAGATGGTCAGGGGGGTTATAAGCACACCGGAACGACTTGAAATATTAGTCATCCGGCTCAGCGCACGGCTGAATAGCCGCGAGGGAGGGGCCTAAATCTAGTGTACGCTGGGCCCATAATGCTGTCAACGAACGCCACCCGCGGGACAATCACAAAGTCAGGCCGCCGGCGGAAATAGGCGGGTATAGTCCTTTCGGGGCGAAAGGAGCGGATCTTGACGCGCCGTAGAAATAGCCCTGGAGAAATAGCCCCAGAAATAACGCCTTCGTCGCTCCGGGGAGCTCAGGAGTCCAGACACCGTTATGAGGCTGACTTGGCCCTGGAGATGGTGAATTCTGAGGCCGGACTCCTACGCTCGGGGGAATGACCGCAGGCAGTGCAACCCAACACAACAGCCCCGGCTGGTTCGCTAAACCCGCATCCCCGCATCCCCGCATCCTTGGAAGGGTTACTCCAGGATAACATTGTCGATCAGCCTGATTTGGCCCAGGGTCACGGCCACCGAAACCATGGCTCCGGGTTCCCCCTCTTCCAGTTCGTCCAACGACTGGCCATGGGCCACACTGACGTAATCTATGCCCTCTATCAAGGCCTCCTGCTCTAGCACGCGTCGCACCTCGCGCCGCAGCGACTCTGCGTCCCGGTCGCCCGCATGCCATAGCCGCTGGGCGTGACACAGAGCGCGGTAGACCACAGGCGCGGCCTCGCGCTGCCGGGGGCTTAGATATACGTTCCTGCTGCTGAGAGCCAAGCCGTCCGAATGCCGCACTGTAGGCGCCACCACGACCTCTACGTCCAAGGACAGGTCGCGGACCAATTGGAAAATCACCCGTGTCTGTTGACCGTCTTTCTGGCCGAAGTAGGCCTGTTGGGGCCCCAACAGGTTGAAGAGCTTGGCTACGACGGTGGCGACTCCCCGGAAATGGCCGGGGCGATGGGCTCCCTCTAACCTATTTCCCAAGCCTCCTGGGTCTATCCAGGTGTCAAACCCCGGCGGATAGATGTCTTCCGGGCCGGGTGTAAACACAAGGTCGGTCCCCTCGCGGCGAAGCAGGTCCAGGTCTCCCGCCAGGTCACGGGGGTAGGAGGCAAGGTCTTCTCCAGCGCCGAACTGGGCCGGATTTACGAATATGCTAACTACCACCGTTTCGTTTTCTTCTTTTGCGCGCCTGACAAGAGTCAAATGACCCTCGTGCAGCGCACCCATGGTAGCGACCAACGCCAGGGGGCGGGGGACTTGGCGGCATGCCTGGGCAATTTCGAGGCTGCTTTCAACGACCTGCATAATCAGCACCGCCGGTTCCAGGCCGGTTACTCGACCGTGACCAGTTCTTCAAGAATGGACTCGCCCATGACAAAGCTATGCTCCTGGGAGTGAAAGGAACACCCTTTCACCTCGCTGACGTATTGACCGGGGGCATCATAGACGGTGACGCCCGGGGAGAGGCAGCGCTTGACGGGTGTAGGCGTCCCGCGGGGATACAACCCCGGAATACCGTGCATCACCTGAATTTGGCCGTTGTACGGTAGGTGTCTTTTGGCCATTGCTCCTCATCATCGCTGTATCCGTAGGCTCACTCCGGGCACGCAAGTTGCCTCTCAAGAACGGGTCTCGGCAGAACGGGTCTCGGCGATTAACCTTGGGCGCCGGTCATTTTCGTTTGACCCCGTGGTCATGCCGCTCCGGTGTAGCGGGCGATCAGGGCCTGAATGTCTACTATCCGGTCGGGGCCAACTCCACGCTTGGCTGCCACCGGAAGCGACGCGGCGGTCAGGGCTCCGTATAAGGGCGCCAGGTGTGGCAAGGCCTGGTGGAGAGCTTCCAGGTGGGACTGGATTGTTGCGACGTCCCCGCGGACCACGGGCCCCGTAACGCCGGAAGCCACTCCGTGTTTGGCCACGGTGTCAAGGGTGGCCCGGGACAAAGGATAAAGGGCTTGGATCGCTTGCTCCGGCGTGAATCCCAGTTCCTGCCACACCTCCACCGCAGCCTGCAGCACCGCGGCTAGATAACCGCACCCCAGGACTGCCGCGGAATGATAAAGCGCTCGATCAGTGTCGGGAATGGACACAGAGCGTCCTCCCAATGCCGTAGCTAGGCCCCGGAGAAACCGGTCCAGCCATCCGTCCGCGGAGACAAGAAAAGTAACGCCGGACAACCTAATCGCGGCGTCGGCAGGCTCCACCACGCCAGCAAGAGTTTGCAACGGGTGAAAAGCGCCGGTGAGCGCGCCCTGAACTGCGGCCGGCCGCAGTATCTCCGTTGAACTAGCGCCGCAGCAGTGGACGACGCCCTGCCCGGGGCGCCATGTCAGACCAGCCGCCACCATGGCGATGGCTGAATCGGGAGTGGTAATGAACACGACGTCGGCAGCATCTGCCAACTCTTGGGCAGTCCAGTAGGCCCGGCAGCCGGGAATCTTTTCCGCCAGAGATCGGGCGGAGCTAAGGCTGCGACTGCTGACCGACGATACCGAGTAGTTAGCGGACGCCAAGGACAGCGCTAACCCATGCCCCATGACTCCAGCGCCGATAATCCCTATAGCCGGGTTGCGGTTATCCATGGGTTACCTCGGACGCTGCGGGGACCCCTCCGAGTCCAGTGGCGGCGTGAATCGCCCTGATTACCGCCTGGGCCGTAACCTCCACGGCAGCCGCGCCCAATTGGGTGAGGTTCACCGTTTGCGAAGACGTGGCGGTGGCCATCGCAAACATCGTGTCGCCATCGAAGATCGTATGGCAGGGGCGGATGGTGAGCGCCAAGCCATCGTGGCTAATTGAAGCCATGTAATTGGCTTCTTCTTTATTCAGGGAGGCATCCGTGGCGACCACGCCGATGGTTGTGTTGCCCAGAGTCTCGCCTTCCGGACCGGCGGCAGTTCCCAGCACGGCCTCAACAGGATCGTCAAAACCTGGGCCATTTCGCCTTCTAGGCCCCGCCAACAGGAGACCGGACCGGTAATCGAACACGCCCCCGTAGGCGTTGACGGCCACGGCCGCCGCCACAACCGGACCATTGGGGAGCTTCATTGAGGCGGAACCGATGCCTGATTTAACCGCGAACTCAATGCCTTGTGCTTTGGCAACTGTGGCGCCCGCTCCGGCGCCGACGCTGCCCTGCGCCATGGGACTAATGCTGGCCGCCAAGCAGGCCGCCCGGCCCTCGGCTGCCCCGGGCCGGACCTCGGAACTCAGCAGACCCAGATCGAATAGAATCGCAGCGGGGACAATTGGGACGATGGCGGGGCCAACTTGGAATCCGATGTTCAGGCCTGCCAGGTATTCCATGACCCCGGAGGCAGAGTCCAATCCGAAGGCGCTGCCACCGCTAAGGACTATGCCGTGAACGCGGTCCACCCTGTGGACCGGCCTAAGCAGGTCGGTTTCTCGGGTTCCCGGGGAGCCGCCCCGAACGTCTACGCCACCCACAGCCCCCTGGCGGCAAAGGAAAACCGTGCAACCGGTGCCGTGCTCTAGGTCAGTGTAGTGCCCAGCCTCCAAACCGGCGACGGCGGTGATGGTTGAGTTCACCGTGCGCCTCGGCAGGCCAAAGTAAGACGCCGGCCGCAGGCGAAACCATTGCCCCGGGATATCGGGGAGCTTGTTGTTGCTCTAAAATTGTCGCCGGCCGTCTCGGTCCTCATAAGATCCCAGCGGCCCATTCCTCGGTGAAAAAGCGGCATCCAGCTCACCCCCAGACTCGGTGGATGGCAACCTAATTTTAAAGAGGAGGACTTTAGGTGTCAACGCGAAGCTGGGGGCAATGGCCTTGGCGTATGTTATGCTAGCTTCAGCCAGCGGGCTCCCGCGGGACTATTCACGGGTTATTTGCCAGAGGATAGGCCGCTTCCAATTTCGGAGAGGTGAATCACCATGTTTCGGATCAATCACATCCATTTGAAAGCGCCAGACCCCCTAAAGACCGCTCAGTGGTACGTGGATATGTTCGGCGCCAAAATTGTTGGAGAGGGTCAAGGTTTGGGCGGGTCTCAGACCGTCAGACTAGACATTGAGGGGACTCGGATTAACGTCACAAGCGCCCCGGCGGGGCAATCGCTGCCTCAAGGCACCGCGGAGTCTCACTATGGGTTGGAGCATTTCGGCTTCGATACCGACGACATCGAAGGTGTGATGGCCCGCATGGAGTCCCAGGGAGTAGGCGTGTTGCTGCCCATCACTCCGGTAGCCTCAGGCAGTAGGATATCCTACATCGAGGGGCCGGACAATGTCCGCATCGAGCTGGTGCAGCCGAGTTCGTAAGAGACCGCACCACCAGACCTGAGGGTTCAAGTCAGACGCCCCGGCAGCGATTAGTGAACAACTATGGCCAGTAGCGCCAACCGGCGGCTGGCCATCATCCCAGTGCCGGCACTTAACACCAGCGCTCGACTCCGGGATTTACCACCAGCGCCAGTAACGCCCATCAGCATGGGGCAAAAGCTTGACGCCTGGACCTACCACCAGGACTGGTGGCGCCAACCCGCCCGGGGCCAAAGCTTGGGGCCGCCATCTAAACACCAGTGCCGGTAACGGCGACCTGCCGCTGGCCAAAGCCCGGCGCCAGGATTAAACGAGAGGACCTTTGACGGCTTTGCGACGCCGGTCCTTTACTCCCTGTTCCCGTAACGATTGTAGGACGTAACTTCCGCCGTTGGCCGTCGTTGCGTGGGGCCGAAGTTGCCTCGGGGGTATCCCAGGGGGGTCAGCATCACGGTTTCCACGTGTTCGGGGATGCCTAGAATATCCTTGACTCGCTGCTCTCCTCTCAAATGGGCCGTGGTTAAGCGGGTGCCCAGCCCCAGAGCCCTGGCAGCCAAGAAAAGGTTTTGGATTGCCGGCCAGATCGACGACGCGTACTTCCCTGAGTCGATGGGCTCTCCTGGATTATGGGCAGCATACCCTTGACTGTGGTCTACGCAGGCCAACACCATGGCCGGGACTTCGGGCATGTGATTAGCTAAGTAGCGGGCCGCCCGGTACACCGGGGTCTCGTCGGGGCGAGGCTCGTGTCCCATCAGCCCCAACCATACCTCGCGGTAAACGTTGCCCACCTGCGCAACAACGTCCGGGTCGGTAATGGCGATGAACTCCCAGTGCTGCCGGTTGGCTCCGCTGGGGGCTCTGGTGGCCGCCTCGATTATTTTATCGATCGCTTCTTTGGGCACCGGGTCCGGCCTGAAGCGGGTAAAAGATCTCTGGCTGTACATGGCTTCAAACAAATCCATATCTTCCATACCTAATCCTCCTAATTGCTCTCTACTCCCGGCTCGCCACTCTGCTAAATCCACAGACTCGCCAAGTTCGCCGTGGCCCGCGACGATGAACACGATCTGCCACAATCAAGGGAGAGCTAAAACTCGCCGCCTTTGGAGGGGACCACAAGGCGAGTCCAATTATAGCGGAGTGCCAAGAGCTCCGTGCCGACCGCCATCCCGGTCTGCGCATTGACCCCAATATGCGCTTTCATCTCGAACTGTCAGTTGTTCCCTTTCTTCGTCGGGGGGCATCTCCGGGTGAGCTTGTCTCATAAAGCTGAGTCCTCCAGCATCCTACCTTTCTGGATTCCCGCGAACGCGGGAATGACGGGGGGATGATACGGGGGTATGACGCGAGGATGCCGGGGATTCCCGCTCCCCGATCGGGGCCGTGGATTCCCGTTTTCGCGGAAATGACGGGTTATTGAGCCGCATCCAATACTGGTTTAGGCGGTCAAAAATAGTAACCTGTCAGCTTGCGTCCGCCCAAAATCGTGACTGGAGACTTCTGAGACAGGCTCCGGGTCCCGCGGCCCAATCCAATTCTCAGTGGAAGACAGCGCCTCGTTTCCGCTGGCGCCCACTATCGTCCGCTCTCGCAGCCCCAGCCCTTGCGACGCCAGACTCCGGTCGGTCTCTTCGAACGGGCTCTGGCCGAGGCGGTGCTTCCTCAGTATATGGCGGAAGTGCAGAATCTTGTTCTCGTTCGGCAGTCTCAATCCATCGAACCGCCGCACCGGTCCAGCCTCGCGGAGCAGGTCCTCTTTACCGGTGTCTCTCGGGTTGTAAACAATTGCACCCAGTAAGTCCGCAGCATCACCGGCAACGCGGCTGATTGACATTCTTGCACACGGCAAATAAAGTGCGAAAAGATAGGCCCCACTGGCCTCATAATCTCTGGAACGGACCACCAGGTAATCTGTAGCGGCAGGGGGAATTATGGCCACGGTGCTCGATCACACCATAGTGCCGGTGCGCGATCGCCAGGAGGCGGTGGAATTCTATACCAGGATCTTCGGCTTCGCTGACCTAGGGGAGGTAGGACCGTTTTTGGCGGTCAAGGTTAATGACGATTTTACCCTGGACTTTAGGGAAGCGGACGATGTCCGCAGCATTCATTATGCCTTTGCAATGGAGTCAGAGGAGTTCGAGACCGCTTTCTCCAACATCCGAGCCTCTGGCATACCCTACGGAGACAGTCCCTCCGGGCAGGAAAACATGAAGGGTCCGGGAATGACTCAGGGCGCCAAAGGGGTCGGTAAAGCAGTATATTTCAAGGACCCCAGCGGCCACGTGCTGGAGATAAAAACCTATTAGGCGCCCGGTGATTCCTCAAGCCATTTCCACCACTAACCGCCCATCTTGAACGGTCACAGGATAAGAGAACATTCGGGCCAGCGGGCCGTTGATGCATTCTCCTTGTGTGTGTTCGAAGCGCCACCCGTGGTCCGGGCAAGCAAATGCTTGTCCCTGGTCCGTCACCTCAGCGCCCTGATGGGGACACACTCTCGACAGAAGCAGATAGCCTCTTCTTCCGTGAGCCAGGTAGAATGATTCACCATCCAAAAGCACCTCAACCGGGAACTTGGTGAATGAGGACTCTAGGCCCAGGTCGATAGAAGTATTTCCCAGTGCATTCGGTTGAGTGGACATTATTTAGGACTCGGCTCCCATCAGCTTGTGGACGTCCCTTGCGTTGCTCAGGGCTACGTCGACGGTTCATGCACGTTGGAGGGGGTTACCCCGCTGCACCACACGGTATATTAGCACAACCCAACCGGGACGGAGGCTGAAATGGCGGACCTTGCCAGGGATGAGATACGCGCGTTGGGACATGCGGTGGGGCTGGAGATCGAAGAGCCGGAGTTGACGGAAGTCATGTACAGCCTTAATGCGTTGTTGGAAGCCATGGACGGGATAAACCCGCCTGGATTGGACAGCGTCGAGCCCCTTCCCATCATCATCGCCCCCAACGGCTGACCCTAAGCTTGCTGCTATGGCCAGTTACAGGACTCCCGGCTCCGTTGGTCAGCTTCTCAGCTTTGGGTTAGCTCCCGCACCGCTTCTGTGAAGGCGGGCATCACCTTATTCCAGTCTCCCACTACCCCGTACCGGGCCTCTTTGAAGATATTGGCTTCAGAATCCTTGTTAATCGCAATGATCACCTTGGCCCCGGAGCACCCCGCCATGTGTTGACTCGCCCCGGAGATGGCCACGGTAATGTACAGGTCCGGGGTTATGGTCTTGCCGGTAAGCCCAACCTGGTAGTGGGCGGGAACCCAGCCCGAGTCCACGGCGGCGCGAGAGGCTCCCACCGCGCCACCCAAGACTTTGGCCAAGTCTTCCAGAGCCTGAAAGGGCTCCGGGCCGCCCAGTCCTCGGCCTCCTGAAACCACTACCCTGGCATCCTCGAGCTTGACGCCGGTCGACTCCTCTTCCACCCGCTGCAATACATTGCTTCTGACCTGAGAACCGTCAAGGTCCACTGGGAAGGACACCATCTGGCCTTGGCGGCCGGTGTCCGGTTCCAGAGGCTCGTAGGCTTTGGGCCGGACGGCCGCTATTTGCGGAGTGTAGTCACAGCTAACCACCGCAACTGCGTTGCCGCCGTATACCGGCCGATTAGCCAGTAGCCGACCCGTTGAGCTGTCTATGGAGACCTCCAAACAGTCCTGGGCGAGTCCAACTCCCAAGCGGAAGGCGAGGCGAGGGGCCAGTTCCCTTCCGGCTTCAGTGCGGGCGATGAGGACGACGTTGGGACTGGTTTCCCGGCACAGGGACTCAAGGGCCGACAGGTGGAGGTCTACTTGATACTGCTCCAGGAGCGGGTGAGTAACTGCGAACACTACGTCCGCCCCGCTAGCGATGGCCTGTTGCGCCCCCCCTTCAACCCTGGCGCCCAACAGGCCAATGGACAGCTCTTCTCCCATGTCGTCGGCCACCTTGCGGCCCGCGGCCAGCAATTCCTGAGAGACCGGAGCCAATTCCCCGGCCGCCGGCTCCCCCAGGACTAATACTCCCTTCGCCTCTGGCATCTCGGCCTCCTCGGAGCGAACCCAGATGGAAATAGCTTATCAACCATGAGCGGCATCCCAGGCCGCCGGTATTAAATTACAAGAAATGGCCCGGCGCGGAAAGTGGCTTAAATAAGCTTGTCTTCCCTAAGTTTCAAAGCCAGGCGCCGCCCGGCGTCGGCTTCGTTGTCGCCTTCGATGAACTCGCAATCCTGACCGCTCTCGGGCACGAGCAGGCGGCGGAGGGTCAGGCGGGGCTGCAGTTGGGATGAGTCCAATCCAAGGTCACTGGCCGTCCATATCGTCGGCCGTACGCGGGTGGCCGCCATAATTCCCCTGAGGGTAGGGTACCGGGGCTGGCCCAGTTCGTTGCTAACTGTAACTAAAGCAGGAAGGGGAGCTTCAATCACCTCATAGCCGTCGGGAATGTTACACTCCGCCACCACCTTGCCGTCACCGACCTCCACCTTCCTACATAGGGCTATGCAGGAAAGGCCCAGTATTTCCACCAAGCCCAAGGGCACTTGAGCGTTATCCCAGTCGGACGCCTGACGGCCGCAAATTATGAGGTCAAACCCTCCCAGCTTTCGTATCGCCTCGGCCAGCACCTGAGCGGTGAAGAAGCTATCTACGGTATTATCGAAGGCATCGTCTTGAAGTAGTATCAGTTCGTCGGCGCCCATGGACAGAGGTTTTTTCATCACGTCCAAAGCGAAAGACGCGCCACACGATATCACGGTGATGCTGGCTTCCTGGGCGTCCTTGATTTGCAGCGCCGCTTCCACGGCGTTCTCATCGAAGCCATTTACCACGGGAGGAATGTTGGGAGGCGTAACCACCTTGTTAGCCTCGGAATCAACCCGGAAGGCCGCCAGAGGCATCTCCGGGTCCAATACTTGCTTGGCCAACACAGCGATTTTCAGCGCCATCGCTATCTCTCCTTGTGCCCCGGGGCCTCCGGCGGCACTATGTGAAACATATCACTAAGCCCAGTAAAGTGTCAACGAACGGCGCCCATGCCTGCTTCGCGCAGAGTCTTTTAGTTGGCCTAGTTGGCGGCGGAAATCCGCATTTGCTGAATCCTCAGGCCTCTTCGGAACACGCGTGGCGAACCATCGACCAGACCTCGACAGGCTACCAGGGTGAGGGGAAGTGTGCTCCGGCATTTACTATTCATAGACCCCTGGTAGACCTCTCTGCTCATAGACCCCTGGTAGACCTCTCTGCGTCGGGTCGGCTACGCACACCACAACCTACGGATGCTATAATTGATTCTACCTCATATGGAGCCATGGCCGCATATGGAGCCATGGCCGCTGTGATCGGCGGCCATGGTAAACCTATTCACAAGGTAAGTTAGACGGAGCCCCTCATATAAAAGTGTGCGGCCGTTGCGGACCTGAGAACACTCGCGCAAACCAAGTCCCCGTTGTGTGGCCCCCGTGGTCGGCTTGCTTCCGGGGCGCTCCCTGCCTTTTCCCTTGCTGGCAAAGACTGATCATAGCCGGCCTGTCGTAACAGTGAATTTGAAAGAATACTGGATTTACGGAGAGTACCGGACCAGATGAATAACCTGAAGACACTTTTCTTATTGATGGTGCTATCCAGCTTCCTATTGCTAATAGGGGTCGGCCTCGGCGGGATTGAGGGACTCATTCTTGCATTGATTATTGCCCTGGCCATGAACGTGTTCGCCTACTGGTCCAGCGACAAGATAGCTTTGAAGATGGCCCACGCTCATCCGGTGAGCGAAGACCAGGACCCGGAGCTTTATGACATCGTAGCGGAGCAGGCCAGGTTAGCAGGCTTGCCCATGCCCAAGGTATACGAAATCCAGTCCGACTCACCAAACGCGTTTGCCACGGGGCGAAATCCACAGCACGCTACGGTAGCCGCGACTACCGGGATACGCCGCATCCTGAGCCGGGAAGAGCTGGGAGCGGTGATGGCCCACGAGATGGCGCACGTGGGCAACAGGGACACGTTGATTATGGCCGTGGTGGCCACCGTGGCCGGCGCCATTTCAATGCTGGCGTTCATGGCCCAGATGTCGGCCATATTCGGTGGAATGGGAGGAGGCAGAGACCGCGGCGGGAGCATCGTGGGACTGCTCGTCATAGCTATCGTAATGCCGCTAGCCGCAGCCCTCGTCCGAGCTGCCATTTCCCGTACGCGCGAGTTTCAGGCTGACGCCACCGGAGCGCATACCTCGGGCAACCCGTACGCCCTGGCCAGCGCCCTTGAGAAGTTGGAGCAAGGCAGCCGCATCCGGCCGATGAAGGTGGCCGAGGGGGCATCTCACCTGTTTATTGTTAACCCGTTAAAGGCCCATTCCGCGGCGAGCCTGTTTTCCACTCATCCTCCCATGGCCGAGCGGATAAAGAGGCTTCGGGAGATTCAGGTTCGTCCCAATTTCTAACACGTCGGCTACAATGAATACATCTTGAAAACGTCTTGCGCAAAACCTCTTGACTCGCTGGCCTTACGTCAAAGCCCCGGGCGGCGCCCCCCGGCGCATACAATTGCCCACGTGAGAGTGCCACACAGGACCGCCCATAGACCGGCGCCCAACCTCGGCGCCGTCCCTCTTAACATTTCCTATGTTTCTTCTTGATCGTTGCAGGCAGGCTCCCGATCCGGGCGTTGCGAAACCGGGAATAGCATGGCCTACCTTGTTTATGCCATGTTAAGAAAGGAGCGAATTCAATTGACATGGTTGAAGCAGGATGATATATTTCACAGGCTGTTTTCTTGCGGCAGATGAGCGTAACCGATGGGGAATTTCCTGTATTGGAAAGACCCTGACGGCGGGAATTCCGGGACCCAAACCGGTCGCCTGAGGGCCAATCCCAACAATCATAATGACCAAGACCCCAAAATGCGTCGCCTCATTATTTCCCGAACGTTCCCTTTTTCCCGGCCATTCGCTTTTTTATCCACCGGGCATGGCCGCCGTCTCGACTCCGGCGTGGCGCCCGGTACTTCACTCCACTATTAGGATGATCATCCAGCCGGGAGGTCCCTAGATGGAAATGCGTGATTTCGTCGTCCGCTTTGGCGCCGAAGGCGGCGGCGGCATTGTCACCGCTGCGGAACTGTTAGCTCAGGCAGCCACCCAGGTGGGTTATCACGCTCTCACCTTCTCTACGTTTCCTTCCCAGATTATGGGTGGGCCCGTTTGGACCCAGTCTCGCATATCGGTCGAGCCGGTGCTGAGCGCAGGCGACCAAGTAGACGTGTTGGTAGCCTTCAACCGCGAAGCTTACGAGAATCACCGTGAAGAAGTTCGAGACACCGGTTTCGTAATCTATGACTCCGGCGAATTTCAATTAAGTGATGACTCCAAGTCCATGGGGTTGCCCCTAGACGACTTGGCCAGGTCGACGGGTAACGTCCGTGCCGCCAACATGGTGGTGATCGGTGCCTTGGCCCACCTTTTTGGAATGCCCCAGCGCTATCTCGACGATTTCGTGTCCAAACGCTTCAGCCGCGGCCGGAGCGGAGACCAAGAGATCATCGACGCCAACATCAAGGCTATGTCCCTGGGGAGAGAGCATTTGCGGGAAATGGGTTCTTCCCTCGGAGAATTGGCCGCCCCTAGCCCTCCGGAAGGGGTACAACTCATGCTGAAGGGCAACGAGGCCATGTCGTTGGGCTCCCTGGCCGCCGGCCTCGATTTCTACATCGGGTACCCTATATCTCCGGCCACGACGATGCTGGTTTACATGGAGCGAAACCTGGTGGGGCCGGGGAAATTCGCCTTTCAAGTAAGTTCTGAGATTGAATCAATAACCGGGATTCTCGGAGCGGGCTTCGCCGGCAAGAAGGCTATGACAGCTACCGCCGGTCCCGGGTTGTCGCTGATGAGCGAAGGTTTGGGATTGGGCTGGATGGCCGAAATCCCTCTGGTCGTCGTGGACGTGCAACGAGGCGGACCGGCCACTGGCCTTCCCACCAAGACCGAACAGTCAGACCTCATGGCCTGCATGTTCCCCGCCCACGGTGACGTAAGGCTCCCGGTTATAGCCGTCGGCTCAGTGGCAGAGTGCTTCTACGGGGCAGCCAAGGCTATCAGTTGGGCCGAGCGGTATCAGGGCCCGGTGATTTTGATGTCCGACATATCCCTGGCCGACCGCGCCCAGAACATACCCAAACCCGACTTGGCCCAGGTTGAGGTCGAACGAAGGTCCGAATACCGAGGCCAAAACGGCTACCGCAGGTACGCGGGGTTTGAGATTTCTCCCATGTCCATCCCAGGCACACCGGGGGCCTACGTGGCCAACGGCAGCGAACACGATGACATGGGGGACACGACTCACCTGCCCAGCCGGCACATCCAGATGACCGAGCGGCGCTTCAGCAAGTTGAAGCTGCTAGAGGAAGACGAGTACGAACGTGAGCAAGCTGAGGAGCCCGTCGTCCTCATGCCTTGGGGCAGTACCAAGGGGCCGGCGCTGGAGGCGTACAACATACTGCGACAGGAGGGGCAACCCATAGGATGGCGTTACACCATGCTGCTCAACCCTCTGCCGCCTAAATTGCTGGAAGAGTTAAGAGAGAAAGAGCTGGTGATAGTGCCGGAACTGAACTATCAGGGACAGTTCGCCAGCATCCTTCGTTCCCTTGGTGTGAAAGCCCAGGCGATCACCCAATACACCGGTCTCCCATTCAAGGTGCGGGACGTGGTGGACCGGGTTAGAGAACTGGCTAATTCCGCTCGCAAGGAGACCGCGAAGGTATGAGCAAGAAGAACCCCGAGTACGATTTCAAATGGTGCCCAGGCTGCGGAGACTTCGGTGTTCGCCGAGCGTTGGAATTTGCCATGATCGACCGGCTGGAGGGCACCGGACTGCCCATCGAAAACAACGTGGTGGTGGCCGGAATCGGTTGCTCAGGCAACCTGGTCCATCTGTTGGAAGGGGAGCAGCCCTACGGGTTCCATGGCATTCATGGCCGGTCTCTACCTATCGCCATGGGGGTAAAGATGGCCCGGCCGGAGTTGAACGTAGTGGTCGTGGCCGGTGACGGCGACTTCCTAAGCATTGGAGCCGAGCACATTGGCCCGCAGGCCTCGCGGAACCTAAACATATGCGCTGTTATCATGGACAACGGTGTTTACGGGCTGACCAAGGGCCAAAGCTCGCCGACCACCAAGTTGGGGGAGATAACCTCTTCCACCCCCTACGGCAAGCTTGAAGCGCAGATCAATCCGCTTGAACTATATCTCACCATGGGTGTTTCATTCATCGCTTCCGGATTTTCCAGCCAAGCCCGTCCTTTGGCTAATCTCATCAAGCAGGGGATGGAACATTCCGGGTTCGCCGTCATCCACGTCCAATCTCCGTGCACCACCTACAACGATACCTTCGAAGAGCTCAAGGGGGACCCGAAGAAAGGGATAGATCCGACGCTGTGGGCTGTCCCCGACGACCACGACAGTTCAGACAGTGAGTCGGCGCACCGTCTTCTCCAACAAGGGGGAGTGCCCGTAGGGGTGATATACAATGACGAAAGCAGGCCGTCTTTAGACCAGCGGCTGGAGCAGATGTGGGAAAAGGCCAGGCCCAGGACTGTGGAATCCTTGATGGCCGCGTTCGAGTTCTAACTGACCCGCCGCGCCTGCCAGTAATCCTAATAACTCGCGTGAATCAATCCCCCGTTCAAATGAACGGGGGATTTAATTTTAGCCCAGCGGGATAGGGGCCGCCAGCAAGCAGAAGGGAAGCCTTGCCAACCTAAGGGTTAGCTGGACTGTTGCAGTTCTTCTTCCAGGGACTGATATTTGGAAGGGCACTTAACCAGGATAGTGTCCGCCTCAAACACCTGTTCAGACCCGTAGCTTCCCTGAAGAATAATCTCTGAATGGGGATCAAAAAACAAGTCGGGCAGCACTCCGACGTAACTAGCCGGGAGATACTGTACCGAGACCCCCCCATCCTTGTCGGTCAATTGGAACCGGGATAATGTGGAACCATCTTCGCGGTGAAATGAGCCGTCTACCAGCGTGCCAGCCACCCGGAGGATTCGCCCGTCCTGCATCTCCTCCTTTTCAAAGAACTCTCCAACGCTCAAGAAAAAGAGAGCATTGCCTGGGAAAGCCGCGTACACCATGTATCCCAGGGCCAACCCGACCACCACGACGAGGACGATCAGCCGGGTCCGGTTGTTCCGCCCGCTACTTTCTTCTCTGTGTAGAAGGTTTCCCTGGTGGAGTTCTGCTTCTTCCAATTCCCCGTACCGCTCCCGTCAGCAACTATCTCGAAACCGCATCACCCGTTATCCACTCAGGAGGGCAGCCACTCCGAGTTAGCTTCGGTAACTATCTTGAAATAGTATGACCCGTGATTCGCCGTCCCGGGACAGGCTCAGGACGGACCGTAATTCCCTCCGGTGGCGAGTTTGCCGGACTATCTTTTGCAATACTTACAGGACCCTTGAGCCGGTGTTTACGGATCGCCCGCCGCTGCCGGTATGGTACCATACCCTTATTGGCCGCGCCACCAGATAAGGATAAACCGTCTACGACGGCGTTTAGACCAAACCCCCGAGACTCATGACTGAATCATGGCTCTTCGGGAGCCTCTTGCCGCTCAAGGGCTCCTCGCAGCTCTCTGACCTGGCTCTGCAGCTCTTGCTGCCGCCGGGTCACGAAAAACACGTACAGGAAAAATACGACCCAACATGCCGCGAACGCCGCAAAAATCCACGGCAAGTTGCACGAAGGCAATTCTTCAATTTGCAGCAGGGGCATGGGCTAGTTCCTCACTCTCTTAGGACGTCTTGGGGGGCGCTTTGGGCCCGCGACCTCCGCAAAGAGAACCGCATCCCCCGTATCCGCTCCTCAGTGTCCTGGAGCAGCGCCCGCTCGACTACCAAATACAACAGTAAAACAAAGAAGGCCAGGAAGGAAAAGAGCAATACCGACCTCATGGTGCTGTTTAGAGAGCCGGATTCGGCCAATGGACCGATCACGGGGGTGGGATGAATTCCGGGCCACCAATTGACCGAGAAATACACCACCACCACGTCTGCGAAGCCGAATATCCCCATTATGGCCCCGTAGAGTGCGGCTTTGCCCTGGGTTGGCGCATAGGAACGAATCATCAGGTAGGCCACAAAAATCAGCCAGAGAATCAGAGTAGTGGTTAGTCTGGGAGTCCAGAGCCACCAGGCGTTCCACACCGGCTTGGCCCAAATCATTCCGGTGATCAACGCCAGGCTGATAAACACCACTCCGACTTCCGCTGCGGCGCGGGCCAGACCATCCCACTTGGCCTCACGCCGGAACACGTAAGCCAAGCTGCCCAGGAAAACTATCAAGAACGCCAGGAAGGACATGATGGAGATGGGAACATGGAAGTAGAAGATACGTTGAACGTCGCCCAGCCCGCTGTCGGTGGGGGCCACCATGAAGATCAAGTACAGGTTAGCCAGCATCAACCCAGCGGCTAACAGCAGCAAATAGACGCTCAGATTGGGCCTTACTCCAACACGGGCCAGCCCACGCCACCAGGGACTCGATTGGCTTTGGGCCCGCTCGATGCCTTCACTTCCCGCCACTAAGACTTATTCCTCCACTACTAGTGAAAAACCCCACGGACATATTACCAGAAACACCGCGTCGAACGCGCCCAGCAAAGGCAGCCAATGATTCAGGCCCACGATGGTCTCGCCACCCATGGCCCGTTTTGTTGATTCCACCGCTCCCACCAGCACCGGCAGAATCACTGGGAAAAACAAGACCGGCAGCAAGATTTCCCGGGACCTCGTTTGGACCGATATGGCCGAAAACAGGGTGCCCACCAGCGCGAAGCCCAGGGTGGCCAGCACAATGGTCAAGACCAAGGTCACAGACGCGGCCGAGAAGTTAAGCAACCCCGCAAAGACAGGCGTCAATACCGCTTCCACCAACAGCATGAACACGAAGCTGGCTGCCGCCTTGCCCAGGAAAATGGCGTCCCGGCTCACGGGGGTTAGCAGCAAGCCCTCGAGGCCTCCCTGTTCTCTCTCCCGCACGAAGGCTCGGTTCATGGCCATGATCCCGGAGAAGGCAAAAGTCACCCAAAGAATCCCCGGAGCAAGTGCCGTGACCCGCTGCGGCGTTGCGTTGAGAGCAAAGTTGAACACCACCGCCACCACAAGACCGAACACCAATACCGATACTATCAACTCGCGAGAGCGGAGCTCCAGCAGGATATCCTTCCAAACTAGCACGCCAATGGGCGAGAGGAACCTCATCTCAAGTCCGCGTCTAGTCCGTTTTTGCGAAAGACGCCAGCATTTCGCGCAACACAGCGCCATCCCTGCATACGGCGGGAGATGGAAAGTGGATTCTGCCTCGGGATAAAATCGCGGCCCGGTGGCCCCAGGAAAGACCCAACTCCACATCGTGAGTGGTCATGACCACGCTTCGGCCGCCGCCGGTCCACTCTTGGAGCAGGGATTCCAGGACGCCAACGGAGTCCCCGTCCAATCCGGTCTCGGGTTCGTCCAACAGTAGGACCTGGGGCTTGTGGAGAATAGCCCGGGCGATGGATAGCCGCCTCTGCATTCCGTTGGACAGTGTGCGCACCCGGTGGCTGGACCTGCTGGACAAACCCAGTTGACTCAGCGCCTCATCCGCCCTCGACTGGCAGTCTTCCAACCCGTAAAGCCGCCCATAGTGGACTAAATTTTCGCGGCAAGTGAGGTCATCATATAAGAACGTCCGATGGCCAACCACTCCCAACCGCCGGCGGATGGCCTCCGGATGGCTCCGCTGGTCGAATCCCGCCACCAACAGGTCGCCGGCGTCGGGTTTGCATTGCATGGAGAGGATACGCAAGAACGTGGTCTTGCCTACGCCGTTGGAGCCGAACAGGACCAGCAACTGGCCCCAGGGGACCGTTATATCCAGGTCCCAGAGCACCGGCCAGTCTCCGAAGCCTTTCTCCAGGCCTTGGACTCGAATTGCGTCCCCGGCCAGAGGTGATAACGGGCTGACACTCACCGAGGAAACCTGCGCAGCCAATTGAGGGCAATCCATGTCCCGGCCGCCGGCACAGCGGTTAGCCCGTTACACATGGGACCACGCAAGCCACTCAAAGTGTGCCCCGGATTGCATTGGGCCGGCAGACTATCCATAGCACCATGGTACAAGCCTTCTATGGCGCCAGCAAGGTAACCCAGGCCCTTCGCAATGACTATGTGGATGAGTTAGTGTTCCCATAATCCGATGCCGCCAACGCCAGTGGCTCTTGGTGGTAAAGCGTCAACTGATCCTTAAAACGGACCGGTGGCCAGCAGGCATCGTGTTTCGGCCTCAAGGTGTCCGGCGGTGATGGGTCCGGCAACAGACCGCCATGTCAAAGGCTTTGATTGGGTACGTGCCGCCGGTTAATCTTTTCCCGGCAGTCCGCCGATCTAGCCATGGAAGGCCGGCAACGGGGGGTCTCTCCACAAGTAGCCAAGTGGACCGCCAACGGATACAATGAGCCCGATTGCCCCGCATGAAGGGGGACCGGCGAGCCCAGGCAGGGCCGCACTTCCTCAAGAACTAATCAAGGAGGACCATATACCATGAAGATCGCAAGATATTTCGCCCACGGACAAGCTAGCTACGGGGTCCTGGAGGGAGACACCGTGAAAGAGTTGAGCGCCAGCCCTTTCGAACCCCACCAGGTAACCGATCACGCCCACGCGCTTTCCGAGGTCAAGTTGCTGGCCCCCAGCGAACCCTCAAAGATCTTGGCCATAGGCCTGAACTACTCCAGCCATCTGCACGACCGGGAAGCGCCCGCCGAGCCCATGGTCTTCTACAAGACCCCCACGTCGTTGATCGGCCCCGGGGAGACCATCATCCGGCCCGCAGGCACGGCGAAACTGGACGCCGAGGGAGAACTGGTGATTGTCATCAAGGACCGTTGCCGCAACGTGCCCAAAGATCAGGCGATGGAGCACGTGCTGGGATACACCTGCGGCAATGACGTCAGCGCCAGGGACTGGCAGCGGGACGACCGAAACTGGTGGCGGGCCAAGTCGGCGGACACTTTTTCTCCCGCCGGACCATTCATCACCACCGACATCGATCCTCACGACGTGCGGCTTACTTGCAGGATAAACGGGAAAGAGGTGCAGAGCGAGAGCACCAATTACTTAATCTTCGACATTCCCACCATCATCGAATTCACCTCCAAGTTCGTCACGTTGGAGGCGGGAGACATGATCTATACCGGCACTCCCGGAGAACCCGGAGAAATGAAAGACGGAGACGTTTGCGAGATCGAGATCGAAGGGATCGGAGTTCTGAGCAACCCCATCAAGCTGGGCAACTAGCTTCGGGTCGGACAAATCCTGAGTCACCACGGGACGCCACGCAGCGATTTCCCCTAATTATCTTCTCTGCGGGGCGTCTCTGCATTTCCGGAATCTCTTCGGGACTGCCAATGCCATGCCGGGTCTTGCCGATAGAGGGGTTTCGGGAAGGCCGGTTAGTCATCCCGCCAAGGGTGGAGTAGGCTCCCCCGGCTAAGCTCCGCCGGCCACAGGACTACCTTCCGTCCCTGCTGCCACTGGATGATGACTGTGGAACGGCCGACCTGCCTGCCTGTTTCAGGCTCGATCTTGAATCTTCCGAAAAATGTGGCGAAATCCAACTGGTTGGCCGCTTCGCGCAACGCACCATCCTCCAACACCCCCGCCCGCTCCACGCAAGCTTGGGCAACCAGGCCTGCGGCATAGGCCTGAGCCATGGGATAGTCAACACCGCCGCCGCCGTGGGCCAATGACCTTAAGACTTCTTCGGCCGGCGGCCCGTACTCGTTGGGAAAGCTCGTCTCCGGCTCCCATTGACTGGGACCTAGGATTCCTTCCACCTCGTTCCCCAATGCGTCCCGGAACTGTTGTATCGGGGCAGCAACTACGGCCAGGGCCTTGAGGCCGGTCGCCGATTTAATCAGTTGACGCGCCAGTTGAATATCGTTGTGGATCCTGCCAACTGCCACCAGGACCTCAGGCCTGCCGTTCTTCATTTCTTCGACAATCTCGGTGAAGTCGGTAAGTGACGGCGGGTATTCTCGTAGAAAAGTGACCTGAAAACCAAGCGGCCCCGCTCGCCGCTCCACCGCCGCACTGACTTCCCTGGGGAACGCCCCCGGGCGAGCTCGTATGATTCCGACCCTGGTCGCCTGTCCATCTGCGCCGCGCACCAAAGGGAGCAAGCCGTCCAAGTAAGCGTCCGCGGGTGTAAGAATGCCTACGACCCAATTGTAGCGTTGTCGGTAGACGTCGCTCGCTGCGCCTCCCTGGTTCCACAGCAGTCGCTGATGGTTCTCGGCCACCTCAGCGGACGCCCTGGTGAGGACACTGGAGTAAGGACCAAACAGCAGGTCCACCCGCTCTTGATTGATGAGCCGATAGGTGGATTGTCTGGCGCCCTCCACCGAGCTGCCGTTATCGTAGTAGACCACGACCACCTGTCGGCGGCTCCCTTGACGGCCCAGGGCCATACCCTCGGACTCATTGACGTCCCTCGCCCAGGCTTGGAGACCGGCCAATGCTTGCTTCCCTTGCTCCTGGAACCGGCCGGACAGAGACGTAGATATTCCCGCCGTCAGCGGATGGCGGGAGGACATGCTACCAACGAATCAGCTACGGCGCGGGTACGGGCCGAAGGCGTGGCGCAACCTACGTAAGGCAGAGAGCCGCTCTTAGGGGCCATTTCCGGCCGGCTGTGGGGTTACAGTCATTTGCCGCACCTAACTTTGCATCAGGCTCGTTACGGCGGTCCACACGAGGAAAAACCAGGAATGGCTGTGCTGCCGTAACACTAACTGGCCCGCACAGGGCGAATCCATCTACGTCGAGTAGGACAGGGGCCCCGCCGGCCGCCGGTCTCGGAGTCGACATTCACGCCCCACCGGACCGGCCAACATGCCTAATACTTGGGGCGGAATATGCCGAATGAGCTGGTATAGCCGTGGAGGAAGGTAGTGCCGCTCACAGGGCCAATTTCGCCATTGCAAAAGAAGCCGCCCAGCGGCACCTCACCCAACTTTTCGCGGAAAAGATCCGTATCGTGATTGGGGCGGCCGTACAGGTATTGACCCCGGCCTAAGCAGGAGAACAGCAGCGCTCCCTGAACTTGGTTTTCCCTGTTGTCGACGGCGTATCGGTCCAGCACCGCGTTCAAGTCCTGGGCCGAGGTTTCCGCGTCTCGAAGATGGAACTGGACCATTTGGCCTTCGTTCAATAGCTCTCCAATGCCCAAAGCACCGGAACGGTCGTCCATCCCCACTACGTTGCGTATCAGGAAATCCCCCTGCTGGGGCTCCTCAAGGAGCTCGTCCATTACCACTCCTAGGAACAACGAGTGGCGCATCAGGTCTTGGTCCCGCTCATTCATCGTTTGGAACAGCTCTTTTAGCACTGCTACGGGCGGCTGACCGTCCAATCCGATAAGCAAGTTCCGGCGGCATTCCGTTATGTGCATCGGCCGCCCTATAGGGCGGCATCCCTGGGCCACCACCGTGTCGACGGTAATATTGCCGTGGAGGGCCAGCCCAATGGCGCCGGAGCGATACAGGCCATCGCCCAAGAAAAGAGCGTTCCTCTGTTGTTGCTGAGCGCCGCTGGCCATGCCCCCGATTTTGGCGCACGAGCCAAAGGCGAAGTCCAAGCCCAGCAACAAATTCTGTACCGGGAAAGAAAAGGGATCGACCAGAATAATGAACTGAGGGTCTTGGCCGCTTGAAACCTTGACCAAATCTTCCCAGGAGGACGGCCCGGCATCGAGGTCGGGTACGCTATCGCCGTCCAAAAAAAAGTCGACGATTTCCACCCCAGGGAGGCTGGCGCCGGTCACAGACACAGCCGGACGCTGCTCTACCTCCACTCCATTCCCGATGATACCCCCTCCGGAACAACCAAACACCTTGGCCGATGGCAGATGTTGCTTCACCAAGCGGGAAACATTTTCGTAACCAGCTTCATGGTGTGGAGAAACAAATACCACCGCCAAGTCGGGCGCAGCATCATCAAGCCTGGACAGCAAGCCCGCGGCGCACTCGCCAACGGCTTGTTCTAAGTCAACTAATTCGGAAACAGCGGAAGCCCACTTCATATTGAGCACCTCTTCCCTATGCCCGGGGATCGGGCTGCGGATTTTCTCCAAGTATACCAAATGATTAGTATAATGATATCGGCCAGAAAATCTCCGGGCCGATCTTGAATACCATTACCAGCGGTGGCGGCGAACCCGGGTCGCTGCGAGTTCAGCGGTATGCCGCGCTGGCTCCTTACAAAGGTTCGCGGATTGGGGGACAGATTTTAGGGAGTAACTCCAGTTGCTCCGCTCCGGGGACCCATCCTTCCCAGCCCCAATGGCGGGAGTCCACACTCGATGGAGGTGTGCAACATGCCAGCAGACAAGATACGTCTTGGCATCATCGGAGCCAACGCCGGGTACGGTTGGAGTATGCGAGCCCACCTGCCCGCCATATTAGCCTTACCGGAATTCGAACTGACGGCGGTATGCACGTCGCGTCCGGAGACGGCTGCGGAGTCGGCCAAAGCCTACGGAGCGAGACTGGCGTTCCACGAATACCAAGAAATGGTTAGCCACCCCGACATCGACTTGGTGTCGGTTTCGGTGCGTGTGCCGCTGCACCGGGACATGGCCATGGCTGCCTTGGCCGCCGGGAAGCACGTGTTCTGCGAATGGCCGCTGGGAGCCAATTTAGGCCAAGCAGAAGAGATGGCCTCGTTGGCCCGTTCCAGGGGAGTCAGCCACATGGTGGGGCTGCAGGCCCGGGGATCCCCCGCCTTGCTGCGGTTGCGTGAGCTGGTGGCGGAAGGATACGTGGGAGAGATGCTGACCTGCAACATGACCATGTTCCTACCCGGTTTGCTGCAAAGGGGAATCAACATGCCCTGGATGGCAGATCGTGGCATGGGGGCCAACACGCTTACCATTGCCACCGGCCACGCCATCGATGCGTTTTGCTTTTGCGTCGGCGAGTTTCAGCATCTTTCGGCCCGGGTCACAACCCAGGTGCGGGAATGGGACACCTCCGACGCGGGCAGGACCGTAGCCGTGGACGCGCCGGACAACGTGCTCGTCAGCGGCGTGCTGGCCGGCGGCGCTGCGGCCTCGGCGCACGTAGCCACCGTGCCATGGCACGGGAGCGGATGGAGGATGGAGGTATACGGGCGGGAAGGAACGCTGACCGCGTCATCCGAGGAGATGGTCCAGTACGGGAAGATCCGGCTACAAGGCGGTCACGGAGGTGAGACGACGCTGAAGCCTCTGCCCATACCGGCGGAGCTTACCCAGGCGCCGCAGGACATGCCCCAGGGAGCGCCCTTCAACGTGGGACAACTATACTCGCGTCTGGGACGAGCCATTCGTAACGGCGATGCGGCGGACCCAGATTTTGATCTGGCGGTCAACAGGCATCGCCTGCTGGAGATTATGCAACGCTCTTCCGACGCGGAAGGCAGTCTGGAAGTGGTCTAAGGCTCGGCCGGGAAGCGGTTGACCCCTGCCGCTATCAAAAAACGACTGGGGATGACTTGTCAATTCACCGTCTAGTGACGTGGACTTCGGCAGAGCAACCGTCCAGTTAGAGGCGCAGCGGCCCAGCCGGCGTGGTGGACCCATTGGACCCATGCGTCGTATGCCGACGCCGCGTCTAGCCTTCCTTATTCAGGTTGGCGAGGAAGTCATGGTTATTAGCGGACTTGGAGAGGCGCTCTAAGACACGTTCGGTGGCGGACGCGGACCCGTCGTTGGAGATCAAGTTAATCATGCGGCGAAGCAGCCAAATCTGTTTCAGGGTCTCCTCATCGAACAGCAATTCTTCGCGGCGGGTGCCACTCTTGACTATGTCGATGGCGGGGAAGTAACGTTTTTCCGCGAGTCGGCGGTCCAGGTGGAGTTCCATATTGCCGGTGCCCTTGAACTCCTCGTAGATTACCTCGTCCATGCGGCTGCCGGTGTCCACCAAGCAGGTAGCGATGATAGTCAAGCTGCCGCCATCCTCGATGTTGCGGGCGGCGCCGAAGAATTTCTTGGGTGGGTACAGCGCTACGGGGTCGATGCCGCCCGAAAGGGTGCGACCACTGGTGGGCACCGCCAGGTTGTAGGCCCGGGTTAGCCGGGTGATGCTGTCCAGCAAAATCACCACGTCTCCTCCGATTTCCACTAACCGTTTGGCCCGCTCCATGCACAGCTCCGCCATGCGGCACTGGTCATCCACCGAGTCGTCGAAATTGGAGGCAAAGACTTCCCCATTCACGGCCCGGCGCATGTCGGTAACCTCTTCCGGGCGCTCACCGATGAGGGCAACCATGAGTTTAGCCTCGGAACAATTTTGCATCACACCATGGGCAATGTTCTTGAGGATGGTGGTCTTACCCGCCTTGGGCGGTGACACTATCAAGCCGCGCTGCCCCAAACCAATGGGAGAAAACAGGTCAACCATACGCGTCGCCAGTTCCCCTCCATTCGTCTCCAGCATGATCTGATCTTGCGGAAAGATAGGGACCATGTGCTCGAACTGGGTCCGGAACCTGCTGCTGTTTTGGTCAGGATCGAGTTCATTAATTTTCTCGACGCGAACCAACCCAAAATACCGCTCTCCCTCTTTGGGGGGGCGCACTTGCCCGGATACCGTGTCGCCCGTTCGCAATCCGAACCGGCGTATCTGGGATTGGGAGATGTACACGTCTCCGGTGGTAACGTGGGGGGAGACTTGGCGCAAGAAGCCGTAGCCCTCCTCCATGACCTCCAGGATCCCCGAGGCGACCAGCCACTGCTGGGCGGAGGCCACCTGGAATAGACGGCTGAGCACCTCCTCCCGGCGCATGCTGTTCAAAGCCGCTCCCTCAGCCAATCCCGCGTGCTCGGCCAGGAGCAATAATTCATCCTTGCTCTTGGCTCCCATCTCTGCAACGTCTATGGTCCGTTGTGTAGCCGCCATATTCACCTCATTAGGTTTGTAGAGATCAATCCACGCACCGGCGGTGCGTGGAGATTGCAATTTATAGCCGAGGGATGCGGGTCAGGAAACCCTCGCCGCCGGGGTCCCGAATCCCAAACAGGGCGCATCTTTCCGAATAGACCAAAGCGTCAAGCCCACCTGGGCGCCGGCGCCAATTCTGCGGCCATCGTTCAAGACGACGCCGCCGGTTTACCGGCTTTTCGCCAGTCGGCCGAAAATCTGGCCATGCCGGCGTCAGTGAGCGGGTGCTGGACCATTTGAAGCAGTATCTTGTAAGGCACCGTGGCTATATGAGCCCCGGCCTTAGCCGCCAGATTGCAGTGGAGGGTGTGACGGATGGATGCGGCCAACACGTAGGTCTTTATATCGTAGCTGCGGTATATGGATACTATCTCCGCGACCAGGTCCATTCCCTCGTGTCCGATGTCGTCCAAGCGCCCGACGAAGGGACTAACCGCCGTGGAGCCTGCCTGGGCGCCTAGCAGGGCCTGATTCAGGGAGAAGCACAGAGTTTGGTTTATTTTGATGCCCTCTTGGGCCAAGGTGGATATGGCCTCGAACCCCTCAGGCGTACTCGGTATCTTCACCCACGGGTTGGGAATCCAGCTAGCTATATCGCGCCCTTCGGCTATCATCCCGGCGGCGTCCTCACTGACCACCTCCACCGATATGGGTCCGTCCACGATATCGGCAATTTCCCGGACCGCAGATTTGTAACTCTCCGGGTCGCCAATGCCCTGAGAAGCCGCCAACGAAGGATTGGTCGTAACTCCGCTAATGACGCCCAGCTTAGCCCCGTCACGTATTTCCTGTATGTTAGCCGTGTCCAAAAACAGCTTCACTTTGTTCACTACACCCGTCTTTATTCTAGGAACTGCCCCTGCGTGGGGCCGGCGGGCCCCCACGCCTCCCGGCTGTATCACCTGAAATCCAGTCCAAGACGACGGCGCCAATAATCGCCGGCATTTCAGTCCCATGGCCGCCTTGCGTCCGCATACCGGCTTGGATGCAACCGCGGGCGAGGTCCTTAGCGCGCTGGGATTCGTTGGACCGGCGCAAGTCGCCCGTCGTGCTAAAGGCCCTTGAGGGGCAACCGTCGTTGTGAGCCCTCCCGGAGGGTCTCCGTAGCTGCGCCTATAAACTTGGTAAACAGCGGATGGGGCCGATTTGGCCGGGACTGGAATTCCGGGTGAAACTGCACACCAACCATGAACGGGTGGTCCACAATCTCCCCAGTTTCCACCAGGTCGCCGTCGGGGGAAAGGCCGCCCACAACGAATCCTGAATCGTTGAACACCTCGCGGTAAGCGTTGTTCAACTCAAACCGGTGGCGGTGGCGCTCGGTGACCAATGGCGCCTTGTAGGCAGCCATTGCCACAGTATTCTCTTGGAGAAGACAGGGATAGGAGCCCAAGCGCATCGTGCCCCCCTTGGCAGTAACCGAGCGTTGGTCCTCCATTATGTGCACCACGGGGTCCTCAGTGTCGGGGTCGAGCTCGACGGAATTGGCTCCGGTCAGGCCCAACACGTGCCGCGCCCACTCGACTACCATCACCTGCAAACCGAGGCATAAACCCAGGTAGGGCACCTTGTGTTCACGGGCGTAGCGCACCGTATCCACCATTCCCTCCACACCTCGGGGTCCGAAGCCACCGGGCACAACTATACCGCAGGCTGAGGAGAGCAGGGTGTCCGCTCCCAACCGCTCAACGTCCTCCGAGTGGACCCACTGGACTTCTATGTCCCGGCCATGAACTAGTCCGGCGTGCCGGAGGGCCTCTCTGACGGACAAGTAGGAATCCGGATATTCGACGTATTTCCCCACCAGCGCTATGGGCACGGTGTCGGTGACGTCCTTCATCCGGTCCACCATGGCCGCCCAGTCCGTTGTGTTCCTCGGATATCCATGAAGGCCCAAGGCGTCCAACATGATATCGCCCAAGCCCAAGTCTTCAAGGATCAAAGGCACTTCATAAACGTTATCCACCGTCTCCAAGGGTATGACCGCGCTTCTCGGCACGTCGCAGAACAAGGAAATCTTTTCACGGATGCTGTCCGGAACCGGGAAATCGCTGCGGCAAAGGATAGCATCCGGCTGAATGCCTATGGCTCTTAGTTCTTTGACACTGTGTTGAGTAGGTTTGGTCTTCAACTCCTTGGTGGCGGCTATGTAGGGAAGCAGAGTTAGGTGTACGTAGAAAACGTTCTCTCTTCCCACCTCGTTGCGTATTTGCCTGATAGTCTCCAGGAAAGGCAGGCCTTCGATATCCCCCACAGTGCCGCCCACCTCCACCACCACCACGTCCACTCGGGTCTCGTCAGCCAGGGCGATGATTCGCTCTTTTATCTCATTGGTCACGTGGGGGACAGTCTGTATGGTCCCTCCCAAGAAGTCGCCTTGACGTTCTTTGCCAATGAGGCTTAGATAGACTTGGCCTGCGGTGAGGTTGGAGGAGCGGGTGAGATCGATGTCGATAAAGCGTTCGTAATGCCCCAAATCGAGGTCCGTTTCCCCGCCGTCGCTGGTTACGAACACCTCGCCGTGTTGGTAGGGGGACATGGTGCCGGGGTCCACGTTTAGATAAGGGTCTAACTTCATTACGGAGACAGTTAACCCCCGGCTTTTCAGGATGCGCCCTATGGAGGCGACGCCGATCCCTTTGCCGATTGAGCTTACCACTCCCCCAGTGACGAAAACAAACCTTGTGGGCATACGCCTACGCTAAAGTCAACGGTCAGGGAGGCAACTTTGGGACAAGAGACACATGGGGTCAACGCAACAACGGCACTGGGCCGAAGGGAACAAACCGAGAAGAGGGCGGGGACCTTATGCACCGAGTGCGTGTTATTATAGTTATCAGCAAACATTATTGTCAAGCGGCGGTTGCCCGGCGCGTTGCGAGCACGGCCGTCAGGTTCTCGCGCGTCGTCAGGTTTTCAAGCTAAGAAGGGGCCGGGCTTGGCCAGGGGAGGGGGTGCGGCCAACACTCATCCGGCGCCAAGAGTTGTCAATGGTCGACGTCAGGCCGATATCGGAGTACACCTCCTCGCACCTTGGGCTTGCCTAACCATGGACCGTCCATTGGACAAGATCATCACGAACGGGTTTCCAAAGACAACTACAAGACTCGGGGGCCTCCCTGCCAAAGCGGCCGGACGGCTACCAGCGATAACCATACCTGGAACCTGGCGCCGGGAAACCGGCCGCTGGGTTTCATCGTAGCCTCGGTAATCTTTCACCTAGGGAGGCAGGGGACGGTGGTGAGGAGAGGCTGACTCACCACGGCGGCAAACATACCAGACATGATGGTAGTTGCGCGCAGCGGCGCAAGTCCAACAGCCTAATCCCATACAAAATCTCACGCCAAGGAGCAAGCCATGAATCTCAGCGAATTCATCGAAGACGCCCTTGCCGAAGAGCACGAGTTCTTGATGGGAGCGGTCCAGGACCTGACGTCCCAAGAGCTGGCGTGGCGGGCCGGGCCGGAAGCCAATCCCATCAACTGGATCTTGTGGCATATGTTTCGGGTAGAGGACATGTGGGTCCAATTCTTTATTCAAAACCGGCTGGAGATTTGGGAGCGAGACGGCTGGCACCAGAAGTTTGACCTGCCCACCCGGGATAACGGCTTCGACCATACCTTGGAGCAAGTAACCAATTTCCCTACCCTGGATTTACAGGAAATCCTTCAGTACGGGGAGGCGGTCCGGACCGGAACCCTAGAGTACTTACGGACCTTGGGTCCTCAAGACTACGACACAAAACCCAGGGAGCGGCGCCCGGATATGAGCGTTGGTATCGTCCTCCGCCGGATCCTTGGGGAGTTTTGCCAGCACCAGGGCCACATCTCTTACTTGAAGGGGCTGGTACGCAGCCGGACCACCTAGAAATTCCCGTCGCGCAGGACCGGAGCGCCGTAGTAGTCGCGGAGTTTACTATGTTTCCTCCGTGCTCCATGGGCGCTCCGTGACTGGCTTTTTCGGAGTTCCGGGCCCCGGCTGGCTGGGCCTCAGCAGAACGGCGCGCCAGGAAGGTTGGAAAAGTCACTCAATCGCTCTCGTAAAATGCCTGGAACGCACCCCGTCAGTTGGTTCCCACGTCCATTGGTTCCCCCCGTCAATTTGTTCCCATTAAGGTCCTGCAATTGAGGTCCTGCAATTTCAGGTTGACGGGTCCAGAAGCGGTGCGGTGCGGGTTCCGCCTCCGTCGGAAAGCGTCAGGCCTGCCGATTTGGCGCAAACTCAACAGTCCAGCGAGAGTTCGACTCAGGGCGGTGGATTTTTTAATGTGGTGAATTTCTTAGTCTGAGAGGCATAAGTTTGTCGACCCTTTGCAAAGTCACGCCAACTCAGCCGGTGCTGCGCTGTAGCAGTGGCCGTTGTAGTTGGCGCCGGTGTGGGTGTGGCGGGATACGTCGGGGTTGATCTCGCCGGTGGAGTAGGCGCGTTGACCAGCTGCGTTGTGGCTGTGGGTACTGGCTCGTCATCACAGGCTGGCAGCAATGTCGACGCCCACAAGCGCTGCAAACCAATCTCCGCCATCGCTTGAATGGTCCTTCGTACTCCCATGACGTTACTGTGAGTGCTACCCGGTGACCCCTCTCGATACCCTCCGGAGGCCGGATGACCTCGTAGAATTACAGCGCCAGACGGCACCTCAGCGCCAAGGCTCTTGATTTTGTGTAGTTTGGTGAGGCGACCGGCGCTGCACTGCAAACTTTGAGTTGGTGGTTGGGCTGTCAATTTCCGGGCCGTCAATTTCATAGTGGCGGAATGACTCGAGCCAAGTCCGCGAGGTTCAAGGAGACGAGAGCAGGAATATACCGAATTCGCCGCACAAACCGCCGCTTGTCCCCGGCCACAACCGTCGCCGGCCACTACAAGACCGCTTAAGGTGTAAACTGACGTATCTTGGTCGACGACCCTTGGGAGCTTCGGAGCAGAGCCTCACACACCAACCTGACATCTACGAACGACAAGGAGAAGCACGATGGCGACTCGAACTCTCACAATAGACTCACAAGTGCATGCCTACGAGCGTAACCATCCCGAACGTCCCTGGAGCGGATTCTTGGAGGGGCCCGATGAGGTCACCGGCGACGATATGGTGGCGGCGATGGACGCGGTCGGGGTCGACGGGGCTTTGCTGATTTCACCGTTCTCTCTGTATCGCTACGACGCCAGCTACGTCCTGGACGTATACGCGAAACATCCGGACCGGTTCGGGGTGATTAGGCCGTTTGACGCGCAATCGGAAACGGTCGCTGCCGACATAGCCGAGTGGACTGCGACGCCGGGTGTGGTCGGAGTCCGCGTCATGCTTGCGGCTCAGCCATACGAAGCGGACGACCCGGGCCTCAACAGCATATTCGCCGCCTGTGCCCGGGCCGGGGTTCCGTTGAACGTCATGTGTGCGGGCAAGCTGCCGCTTATGCTTGAGCTGGCCCGTCGCAATCCGGACACCCAGGTGGTGGTTGACCACGTGGGGCTGGCTCAGCCCTTCGTGCCGCCGGCGCCGCCGGAACCGTTCGCCGATCTGGCTAACGTGCTTTCGCTGGCGGAATGCGACAACGTCGTCATCAAGATTTCCGGGGCCTGCACCCTATCCCATCAACCGTTTCCGTACCAGGACATCTGGGAGCCCCTGGGCCAGATATTCGCTGCGTTCGGCCTTGATCGATGCCTGTGGGGCACCGACTGGACCCGGGCAGTGAGGCTCCTGACTTACGAGCAGGGCGTTGAGGCATTCCGGGTTAACGACCAACTCTCGGATTCAGAGCGTTCCACGCTCATGGGCGGAACCCTGGCGAAAATTTACGACTGGTCGCCCAGTAAGGGTGGGTAAGTTGGCAACGGGGCGGGGCCGGGCAGGAGACCGGTGTCGCCGGCCCTGCCCCCGCCTACAGTACTCGCAGGCCGGAGATGGTGGGGCTAAGCATACTCAACTGAGCCTGTCTCATAAAGCTGAGTCGTCCAGCATCCTACGTTTCTGGATTCCCGCTTTCGCGGTAATGACGGGTTATTGAGCCGCATTCAATACAGGTTTAGGCGGTTAATAGTAGTAACCCGTCAGACTGAGTACACCCAAAATCGTGAATGGAGACTTCTGAGACAGGCTCAACTGCGAACTTTTGATTTGATATTGAACCTTCAAGGCCTCCGCAAGAGGTTCAATATAACAGCCTCGGATGTTACCAAACTGCCATAGCCCGTTATTGGTGAGAGGCTTTGATGCTGCTCCTCAGTACGTTTTACCCCGTCATTTGCGGACCGACCAGCTAGCCAACCATACGCAACTTTCTAATTCGACCATATGTTTCAGCGCCAAGGATTAAGCGGCGTACGCCTTTGCCTCGATAGAGATAAGCCGCGGATGCCTTTGCGACCGACGCCATTAATAAGACACCGCTAACTCTGGGCTTTGTTGTACTCATCTCTGCATTGTCTTACTTTCTCCCAATCTCCCTCTAACTGGAAAAGCTTGGGCAGTACCCCGAGGGTTGGCAACGGCTGAGAATGTCCTTCAATGTATCGGCAGGCATCCTCAAAGACAGATGTAACGACCGCTATTGTCTCTTCCAACACTGAGATCTTAATTCGGCTGAGTGCTGTCATGCGGACATTAGGCTGGTATCGTTCGGTTACTTGAGCCAGGACATCGTGTTCTACGAATACCTCACACCAAGAACGAAGCCACCCATAGCTCTCTCGAATGTGCGTGTTTCGCCCCTCTCCCACGGCCTTTCTTGCTTTTTCGATTGAGGCCTCTACTCGTTTGTTCAACTCACTTATGGTATCCCATCGCGGTCCCGCACCGTGGGTAACTGTTCCCTTGCCGTCATCATCGGTGACACTGTAAAAGATGCAGCGATCTGACTTTTCAAGGAGGGTAAGCAGACAAGTCGCTAAGAAGATGTCATGGGTGAACACCACTACTTGATGATCCGAAGCCAAATCAGCGATGCGGCCAGCCACTTCCCTCACACGACGGTGGTCCAGGCTGGAGACGGGGTCGTCAAATACTATCGGAACCGAGTTGTCGCTCATTCTCGACTCGGCGATAAAGTCGGCGATCGCAAGGACTTTTTGCTCTCCTTCAGAGAAGACTCTCGATGGCTTAAGGTCTCCGGGCAAGGTTTTCCTGCGTTGAGAACGGCCTTCCCTGGCAAAGAATTCCAAACTGAGCTCTGGAGCATTAAGCTTTGCGCACTCGGTCGAAAACAATATTTCAAAGCTCTTGTTCGTCAGCTGTTCGCTTGCTTTCGTCGAAAGAGCCGTGATACTTCGAAGAATATTCGTAATCCTTGATCTTTGATCCTGAAGTTTCTTGGCACGCCGTGCTGAGGCCACAAATTGACTGATCTCCATCCACGACTGACATAGCTCAAAGCGCGCCTTGAGTTCGATCAATTCGTCCTCTTTGTCCTTCAATGATTTCTCTAGATCGGAGTCCTGGTTGCGCAATTCCTTCAGAGTCTCCGTTACTTCCGAGAGCCACGGTTCAACTACGGCTCTAATTCCAGAAACTCCTGCAAGAAGGTTTTCGTCGATAGGAACTCCATCCGTCAATTTTTGCTGCAAACCGGCGTTTAGGTTGACGATGTTGCGCAGTACCTCTATCCGATCAGGCGGAGATTGCAGAGCTTTATTTATCCCTCCATCCACATCTTGGATGTAGGTTTGGACTGCTGCGAGCGAGAAATCTTGGAAAGGTTTTGCCAGTTGTTTCAAAGCTGCCATTTGGTCCTGAATATCCGCCGCAATTTGACTTTCCAAATAATCGCTATATCGGGCTATCAGTCGAGCCGCCTCATCGTTAAGCAGTTGCCGGCAATATAGACAGCGTGAATCGTCGTGCGCGCCTAGGCTTTCCAAATGTCTTCTATATTCTTGGCCGGAACTAATAAATGCTCCCCAGGTCTGATCTGGCGCAGCTGGAAGATTGGCGGCAGTGAAGAGACTATCGCGCAAGTTTTCCTGATCTCTGTGAAGATCAGACAATTGTTTTACTGTGAGGTTGTATTCTTGGACCTTGAGATTCTGCAGTATCGCGGCGTTGCTGATTGCCTCTGTGAGGACCTTTTGAAACCCGTCTTGGAGAGCGATCTGTGGCCCGATCATGCCGGCGGTCAGTCCAGCAATCGAGATTTCTAAACCAAAGCCAAGGTGGGATGTGCATTTACAATACATCGGTGATTGGGCTGGGATTCTCGCAGAAATCCTTCGGCCTTTGATTGTAGGACGGTGCGGCAGCGGCCCTTGACCTCGTCTTTCCGGATGGACAGCCCGCAGAGGAAATTCCCGACCCTCTCCTTTACCAGGGCCTTGGTTCCCAAGCACAGGTTTCCGGTGGCTTCCTCTCTCGCCCAGCCCCAGATGGCCTCATCGGCGTTGAAGTCCGGGCTGTAGCCCGGCAGGTTCATCAGCCGCAGCCCCAAGCCCGGCGTCCGCAGATACTCACGCACCGCCTCGCCGCGGTGCGCCGGCGCGTTGTCCCAAATCACGTTGAGCGGCCCGGAGTGCCTCTGCCGCAACCGCTCCAGGAAGGCAGCCGAGGTTCCGGAGTTGCTGTTCCCCTCCAGGTCCATCCACTCCACCTCACCGGTCTCCAGGCACACTGCCGAGTAGTAGCTGGCCTTTTCGCCATAGCTCGGGCTGGTCGAGTCCACCAAGGCCGGCTCTCCCTTTAGCACCCATTTGCCTCTCAGTTCGGCATCGGCCCGGAAATGGGCCTCGTCGGCGAAGAATATCTTCGCTCCCGTACGCCACGCCTCGTCCGACAGGGTGGCGTACTCCGCCACGAAGGCCTCCCGCTTCTGCTCATCTGCCTTGACCAGACGCTTCTTGGGACGCTTCAGGACAAACCCCAAGCGGTGCAGATAGTTCAGGCAAGTGCTGCGGCTCAGGCCAATGCCGAAACGCTTCGAGACAAACTGCCGCACCACTTTCCAGTTCCAGTTGGCCATTTCTATGCCCGACATCTCGGGCAACTCCTGCACTGCCCCCGTCAACTCCGCCTGTTGCGTCTCGCCAAGTGCGGGGGGGAACCCCCGGTCTGCTCGAATATCAAGGCTGCAGGCCCTCCCTCGCCGAAGGCGGCGGCCCATCTGCCGATGGTGTGAGCATCCCGGCCCAGTGCCTGGGCGGTGCCCGAGGCGGTCAGGCCCCGGCACAGGAGCCACAGTGCGTGCCACCGTTCTCTCTCCAGGGGTGTCGGCGCTAGGTACATCCTGCTGCGCACACTAGCCAAGTCCAACTGCCACCCCTCCAAGTCCGGCCTTATCCCCCTCATACCCATCACCATCCCCACTCAGTCTGCTCCCAGTCCTGACGCTATGCCTCCCTGATTCTAGCCGACCCAAATGCGGGTTTCACCTTGGCTTTGGTTTAGTTCCGCCTTCCTGTCCATTGGGTTATCGGGTAGGGTTGAACATTGCTGCAGCTCAGACAAGTTTGTGGCCGCGCCGAGGGATTCAATAAGGGGGTAGACAGAAGCGCTACTGTCAAAGCGGCTAAGCAGGGGTTTGTTGTCCGTTCCCAGTTTGCTGAGCGCATTCGCAATCTCACCCCCGATGTGTTGCACTTCACGACTCACCCTGTCGAATAGTACAAGGGATGCAGGTATATATGTGTAGCCTAGCTCGGCATCGAGATGGTAATGAACTGAGGGTGTGTCAAACACTGACATCAAGGTGAACGGAAATTGAGATCGTTCACCAGTCCACTGGTGTGACGAATGAGCCCCACCAATCCGATATCCGATTTCCGCATAAGGCTGGGGTGGGTCATTGTCTTGGTTAATGTCAGGAAGAATTTCATCGACGCTCCGACTGCCCGCCAAAGACTTGAGTATACGAGCATAGCCGGTCTTTCCGGTCCCATTTTCCCCGAAAAGAAGAGTTAACCCAGGCGAAAAATCAATCGGCGATCCGCCGACGAGAGCGTTTACTCCCCTTACATTAGACAACCGAGTCAAATAGAGCGGTTCAGGCTGCCCTAAGGCTTGCTCCGATAGCGCTATCTGGGGCTCCGGGGGAAGAGTTCGCTCCTTTAATCCCTTTTCCTCCAGGAAGAGCTGGTAAATAAGCTCTCGTTGGTCAGCCGCTATTTCGCCATTATAGTCAAGGATTTGTAGGACGATCCGACGTACCCACTCATCGCTCTTGTTTGCCCACTGAGCGAGAGAGGTTCTTGGGTCTTGGCTGTGGGTCTGATTTTCTAGCTCCGCAATCTCATTCAAAGGAGCGTTACTCCATCAAGGCTGCATCCTAGATTGTACGCAGAAGTTGGGTTGCCGACTGGCGTCGATTAAACCTGCGCCGGCCTAAGCTGCCTCCACCGGTTTTGCTATCTGATATGTTGGTCCGCCAAGTGCTGGAACGTGGCTATTAGGCCAGATTTTTCTGATGCAGGCACTCAGCAAACAATGAAACTGGCAGGCTAATGCGATTGCACTTTGCTAGCGCTGCCCAGTCAAAACCCGAATGTTCAATAGGCTACTGAAAGCATCCCAGTCCTACAACTCTCCCACCAGTTCACAACGCGCAGATCTGGGCTTGACAATTTGGCATTCTCATTCCAATCGGGTTAGTTTTGGAAGCCTGGATCAATGGAGTGGGCGTCAGGGAAAACCTCTTGATGGGTACTGCCTACTGTCAACTTAGGCCGGAATTTGGTGGAGCTGGAGGGGCTCGAACCCTCTACCTCTTCAATGCCATTGAAGCGCTCTCCCAGCTGAGCTACAGCCCCATACACGGACCCGGGCGGGCCCGCTTGATCCAATATAGCAAATGGCCGCACGGCTAGCAACCGGATTTATCGCCGGTAACTGCTCTGACTAGCCGAGTCCAATTCGCCGTAAGCCGCCTAAAGCCGTTTCACAACCGTCGGCCTGAGCGTCCGCAGCAGGGAGTAGCCCCCGATTCTTGGCCACCTGGCCCGCGGGTCCCCCCAAGTGTGGACAGTTACTATCTGCGGCGGAACTTGACCACCGTGCGGCCTTGGCTCCCCTCGTAGGGTTCTACTACGTAGATGTCCTTGTGGGAGTCTGCCCAAATACCGTGGCAGGACCTGTGGGCCATTGACCCCCATTGAGCCAAGCGTTCCCCTTCGCCAGTTAATATACTCACCAGGCCGGCGTTGTGCTCCACAACGTATGCGACGTCATCTTCATCGATGTACAGGACGGCCGGTCCGACCAGCTTCGAGGGCCAAGTGGAGATGTGATCGCCGTCCTGGCTAAAAACCTGGATCCGGTCGTTCTCCCGGTCGGCGACTAGCAAGCGTCCCTTCCGGTCAATCCAAGCGCCATGGGGAAGATTGAACTGCCCAGGGGCGTCGCCAGGCCCGCCCCAGGACTTGATGTACCTGCCGTTGGCCTCGAACTGATGAATCCGGGCGTTGCCGTAGCCGTCGGCGATGAAGATCTCTCCCGCTTCGTTCAGGGCGATGCCGGCGGGAAGATTGAATGGGTTTCCCCCGTGGGTAACCTGCTTCCAGCCGTTGGAGCTGAAATCCGAGTTGTCGGCGCCCGTATCAGACCGAAAGCCTTTCAGGCCGATGGTCATCAAAAGCTGGCCGTCGGAAGTGAATTTCATGATCTGGCCGTCGTTGCGCTCCACCAGCCAGACGTTGTCGTCTTTGTCCAGAATGATGGCGTGAGGGAAAGGAAACAGCCCGGCGCCCCAATGGGACAAAAGGTTTCCCTCTCTGTCAAAAATCATCACCGGGTGGTCCGGGTCGCGGTTGAAGCAGTAAACCCGGTCCTGGGAGTCTCCGTACACCGCGGCAGCGGGCATTTTCCATCCTTCGGGGAGCTTGGCCCAATTCACGTCCATCTCGTATGTATAGCTGCCTGCGCCTACAATTTCAGTAGTAGTCACGGTGTGTCTTCTCCTAAGCTAATTGGAGTGTAGTTTAGTAGACGGGCCGGATGCCGGCCCGTGCCAAATGGCTTGGGTATAAGTCTTACTAGCGACGTTCGCCAAGTCTTAAAGGGCGCCCTGCGCCACGGTCAGAAAGGTTTGATCCCCGGGGTGTTCACTCGGAAGCTGTACAACGAATCTCCAGGAGTAGTGTAGACGGTCCGAAAGTCGGAGCCGCCGAAGGCCAAGTTTCGCGGTATCTCCGGGCCGCGGACCACGCCCAGCTTGTCGCCGTCCGGACCGAAGACCCAGATACCACCCGAGCCGGTGCAAAACACTCTCCCCTCGATATCCACCTTCATGCCGTCGGGTACTCCGGGTTCCGCCGATGACATGTCGGCGAAGACCCGGTTATTGGTCAGATTGCCCTCTGCATCCACGTCAAAGGCCCGTATCTTCCGGTGGGAGCAATACTCCCCTCGCTCTTCTTCCGCCAGGCAATCCAAACTGGTGCGGCTGATGGCAACGTACAATACCGACTCGTCAGGCGAAAACGCCAGCCCGTTGGGATACTCGCACCCGTCAGTGCCCAAGTGAAGCTGCCCATCAGGCGCAATGCGAAACACTCCGGCAAACCCGTACTCTCGCTCCTCGACGGGAACCCGCAGCGAAGGGTCGGTGAAGTAAATGCTGCCGTCGGAACGGCAGACCACGTCGTTGGGCCTATGAAACCGGTTGCCCTGCCAACGGTCGGCAATGGTAGTAACAACACCGTCGGCGCTCATACGAGTAATACACCGGTGGTCAGCGCCCTCGCACATAATCAGGTTGCCTTGGCGGTCGAAAGTGCACCCGTTGCCTTCCCCTGTGTTCTCCCGGACTATCGAGATTCCACCGTCGGGGTCCCAGCGGAGAAGACGGCTCCCTCGCAGGTCCACCAAGGTGAGATAGCCGCCCGGATGCCACAATGGTCCCTCGGTGGGACCCAAGCCGGAAGCCAGTAAGGTATGCTCCTCGGATTCCAAGATCCCTGGCAGGTCTTCAGGCATGCTCCTCCTCCCCAAAAGTATAAAGCGAGGTCGGGCGTACGGCTGGCGGAATTATAACAGGCTAGGCAGTTAGTGTATATTTTCGGAGCGCTGGACTGCGGAGACTCTTAACGGTCCACCTGGGAGTACACCGCCTGCAGCGCCGGTCCGGCGCAACTGGCCTGATCCAGCGAAACTGGGCGAAGGGCCGCTCCGAGATGCCACCCTTGGTTCCACGGGTATGTCATGGACGGGCCGAAGGGTTCACCGGAGCGGGATTCCAGGAAGCGCCGAGAGAGCATGATAATTGCCCCCAACTGTGCTCCAATGGAATCTCCAAGGGCGCAGGCGTATACTCCAGGCTGCTCCCCGCCTGCGCCCCCGCGGGCTGTATCTCCGGCGGCGCCCAATAAACAGATTTGCCCGGTACGGCGCGTTACCGGCCTTGCCTACGCGGCCATTGCCAGCCAATCTCAAGCGCCGGCGCTCATGACCTAACGGGATGTTCTTGACCATTGGCTCCCTATCGGTAACTCGGGGGCGTCATATGGGATAAAACTGTACCGAGGGCGCAGGCTGTGGAGAGCACGCCGCTGGAAGAAGCCTGGTGGTTGTCGTATTTCCTGGCGTCGGCTTCAGCCGGTATGCTGAGGCTGGCAAGCATCAACCGGAGACCGGCAGGAATGTAATGGTCCGGCGAACATACGATCTGGTAGTAATCGGAGCGGGTTCAGCGGGGTTGTCCGCCGCGGAGTTTGGCGCGCAGCTAGGCCGGCGGGTGGCCTTGGTGGAAAGGGACCGCGTGGGCGGTGACTGCACTTGGACCGGTTGCGTGCCCAGCAAGGCGCTGCTGAAGGTGGCCAAGGTTGCGCAATACATGCGCACCGGTCATCGCTTCGGATTAAGCCCATGGGAGCCGGCGGTTGACTTGAGACCCGTGATGGCCCACGTGCGGTCCACGGTAGGCCAGGTGTACCAAAACGAAACGCCCGAAGCCCTCCAAGCCAAAGGCGTCGAGGTGCTGCTGGGCCAAGCGCGGTTTCTAGATAAAGACGCCTTGGCGGTGGGCGATAACCAGGCCCGCATCACGGCCCGCCGTTTTATCATAGCCACGGGCGCCCAGCCGGCGGCCCCTCCCATACTGGGCCTGGAGAGTGTCGATTACCTGACCTATCAATCTGTCTGGAATTTGGAGGAGCTGCCCAGACGCCTAGTGGTGGTGGGAGCTGGCCCGATAGGGTGCGAATTGGCCCAGGCGTTTTGTCGCTTGGGCTCCAGAGTAACCTTGGTGGAAGCCGCCCCCCGAATCCTCCTTCAGGACGATGCTGAGGCGGCAGAAGTGGTCTCGCGCCGTTTGACCGCAGAGAGAATCGACTTGAAGGCCGGCGTCGGCATCAGGAGTGTTCGGCAGCAAGCTGACGGCATGCACTTGGATTTGGGCGAAACCGAAATAGTTGGAGACGCCCTATTAGTGTGTGCGGGCCGAACGCCAAACATCTCCGGTCTCGGCCTGGACAAAGCCGGGTTGGCTTACGACGCAACGGGTATCCGCGTCGACCGGCGCTTGCGCACCAACCACCGCCACATTTACGCCGCAGGAGACTGCGTAGGAGGTTATCAGTTCACCCATTACGCGGCCTGGCAGGGGTTTATGGCGGTTCGCAACGCTTTCCTGCCTGGCTTTCCCGTGAGGGCCGTCCTGGACAGTGTTCCCTGGGCCACTTTCACCGACCCGGAGCTTGCCCAGGCAGGACTTACCGAAAGCCGGGCAAGAGAGCGGCTTGGACACGCGGTGCGGGTGTGCCGCTGGCCCATGACCAAGGTGGACCGGGCAGTCACCGAGGAGGATAGCTCAGGTTTTGTAAAGTTAATTTACCAACCCAACGGCAAGATCATCGGAGCCACCATCGTGGCGGGACAGGCAGGGGAAATGGTGCATGACTGGAGTCTGGCCATCGACAACGGCCTAAGGCTGCGCCACGTGGCAACGTCGATACACCTGATCCCACCTACTCGATGGCGGCAATGCAGATAGCTGCCACCCTCCAGTTGGACCAACTGCTGCAAGGGCACATCGGGCGACTGCTCCGAGGGCTGGCCAAGTTGGCTCGCTAGCAAGATAGACCAAGCCGGTCCGGGGTGAGTGGAGAGCCTCCGCCGGCCCCTGGTCGAAGGGGAGAGAGCGGTGGCGGCCATCATAACGGCGACTCCCGGCGTCTCTAAGGCCTACACCTAACAGGAGGGAGCGGCGCCGTTGAGCCCGGTTAGGTTGGACCTAACCGGGCATTCTTTTCTTAAGGGACTCCGGCTTTAGGAGAATCCGGCTTTAGAGAATCCGGCCTTCGGGAAATCCTTGAAGGGTGCGGGGCTGGCACTGGATCCAAGGAGCCTCGGGACACGAAAGATGTGTTGGCGTATCGCCCGCGGAGTTCGCTAAAACACTGCTATGGGGTTAACCGGCGACCCGGTGGTGTTGTGCAGCCGCAAGGGACCGATGGACACCATGAACTCCCAGCGGTTTCGCTGGCGGCATTCTTGGGCCACGTCCTCCAGGTTAGCATTATCCAACATCCACAGGCCCATTGCCGTGATACCTACTTGGTGTATGGGAAGAGGCGCTTTGGTGTACTGGGGCGGGAAAATATCGTTGCCGGTGTCCGATCCCAGCATAGCTATGTTTCGCTCGTAGAACAGGGGTAAACAATTGGCCTGGCATGCAGTCGACCCAACGACTCCGGGGTCCGACGCGCCCTCTACATTGCGCCGGTGCAGTTGGCCGGTGCGCACCAGCAATAGATCGCCTTCTCCCACCTTGAATCCGCACCGTTCTTCCGCGGCCAGAATATCGTCGATGATTACGCCCTCGCCGCGCTCAACCCAGTCGATGCCACGGACCATGGGCACGTCCACCAGTACGCCCCGGGTAATCATGCCGTTCTTGGCTTCCTCCACCGAGCCGAAGGTGGCTCCCACGTTAGTAGACACCATATTGGCGGGAAAGCCATTGTAGGTCTTGCCCTCCCAGAAGAAGTGGGCCAGGCTATCCAAGTGGGTGATGGTGTGTCCGTGGAATATCATTCCAAAATAGTCCAGTGAGGCCGCAAAGGGGAAGGTGGTGACTTTTCCTGCACTGTCCCAACCATCTCCACTTTCCACCATAAAATGCATGGGTGGGTGGGGTGAGTCGGGGCTGGCTTCAAAGCTGACGGTCCGGGCCATAGAAACCCTGACGCCATCCTCCACCAGTCCGATTGCTTGTTTAGTCTTGGCGGGAGTAATCAGGTTGGGTGCTCCCAGTTGGTCCTCGGCGCCCCAGCGGCCCCAGTTGGAAAAGGACTTGAAGTATCCGAGTACCTCATCTTCAGACGGAATGTTTGCTTGGGCCATCTCATTTCTCCTTTATCTCGATTCTGGTTGTTGGCGTCACTCCCGGCACACGTGTTAGCCCGGCATTACGGGAGGACCCTGTGGCAAACTCCCCTACGCAAACTCTTACGTAAGCTCTAATGTTGTACTAAACCAAAGCCAAGGTGGGATGTGCATTTACAATACATCGGTGATTGGGCTGGGATTCTCGCAGAAATCCTTCGGCCTTTGATTGTAGGACGGTGCGGCAGCGGCCCTTGACCTCGTCTTTCCGGATGGACAGCCCGCAGAGGAAATTCCCGACCCTCTCCTTTACCAGGGCCTTGGTTCCCAAGCACAGGTTTCCGGTGGCTTCCTCTCTCGCCCAGCCCCAGATGGCCTCATCGGCGTTGAAGTCCGGGCTGTAGCCCGGCAGGTTCATCAGCCGCAGCCCCAAGCCCGGCGTCCGCAGATACTCACGCACCGCCTCGCCGCGGTGCGCCGGCGCGTTGTCCCAAATCACGTTGAGCGGCCCGGAGTGCCTCTGCCGCAACCGCTCCAGGAAGGCAGCCGAGGTTCCGGAGTTGCTGTTCCCCTCCAGGTCCATCCACTCCACCTCACCGGTCTCCAGGCACACTGCCGAGTAGTAGCTGGCCTTTTCGCCATAGCTCGGGCTGGTCGAGTCCACCAAGGCCGGCTCTCCCTTTAGCACCCATTTGCCTCTCAGTTCGGCATCGGCCCGGAAATGGGCCTCGTCGGCGAAGAATATCTTCGCTCCCGTACGCCACGCCTCGTCCGACAGGGTGGCGTACTCCGCCACGAAGGCCTCCCGCTTCTGCTCATCTGCCTTGACCAGACGCTTCTTGGGACGCTTCAGGACAAACCCCAAGCGGTGCAGATAGTTCAGGCAAGTGCTGCGGCTCAGGCCAATGCCGAAACGCTTCGAGACAAACTGCCGCACCACTTTCCAGTTCCAGTTGGCCATTTCTATGCCCGACATCTCGGGCAACTCCTGCACTGCCCCCGTCAACTCCGCCTGTTGCGTCTCGCCAAGTGCGGGGGGGAACCCCCGGTCTGCTCGAATATCAAGGCTGCAGGCCCTCCCTCGCCGAAGGCGGCGGCCCATCTGCCGATGGTGTGAGCATCCCGGCCCAGTGCCTGGGCGGTGCCCGAGGCGGTCAGGCCCCGGCACAGGAGCCACAGTGCGTGCCACCGTTCTCTCTCCAGGGGTGTCGGCGCTAGGTACATCCTGCTGCGCACACTAGCCAAGTCCAACTGCCACCCCTCCAAGTCCGGCCTTATCCCCCTCATACCCATCACCATCCCCACTCAGTCTGCTCCCAGTCCTGACGCTATGCCTCCCTGATTCTAGCCGACCCAAATGCGGGTTTCACCTTGGCTTTGGTTTAGTGTTATCCATCCACCGGCGGAGACAAGCTCACGTCCAGGACCGATTCGCACCAGCGGGCCGCCGCGAACAGCCGAGCCTCCTCAAATGGGGCAGCAATCAATTGAATTCCTAGAGGCAATCCGGAAGCCGCCAACCCCGACGGAACCGTGATGGCCGGAAGGCCGCAGGATGTCCAGGGTCCTTGAAACATGGTGTTGCCGGTGTTGGTCAAGTCGGCCTGGGCCGGGGTCGGAGTAGACGGAGTAAGCAGAATGTCCGCCTTTTCTGCCAGCAGTCGCATGTCGGTAATAAAGCCCCTTCGGCGTTCCTGCGCCCGGGAGTAAGTCACGGCGTCGATATTGAGACCCCGCCCGAGCATTGCCCGCAGTAGGGGCTGATAGTCCTCGGCCTGCCGTTGGTACATGGGCTGATGAAAAGCGGCGGCTTCAACGGCCATGATAGTCCGCTGGTCCTCTATGGCCGTATCGATGCTGTCGGGCAGGTCAACCTCTGTGACCGTCGCTCCGGCCCGGGTCAACGCATCGATAATCCCGTCGACGTGCTGCTGGGTCTCCTGGTCGGAATGATCTAGGAAAAACCGGCGGACCAGGCCGATGACCGGCGGCGGTACGGCTTCCAGCCCACCCAAATAGTCGGAGATTTCGTGGCGGGAGGCCACCGAGTCCTGAGGGTCCGGCCCCGCCATAACCTGCAATAGCAGGGCGGCGTCAGCCACGCTGCGGGTCATCCAACCCACGGTGTCGAGCGACCAGCTAACGGGAATCAGGCCGTGGCGGCTAACCCGCCCGTAGGTGGGCTTGAAGCCTACTACCCCATTGTAGGAAGCCGGACGGAGCACCGAGCCCACGGTCTGCGAACCCATGGCCGCGGGGCACATGCCAGTAGCTACCGCCACCGCCGAGCCGCTGCTGGAGCCGCCTGGCGTGTGGGCCGGATTCCAAGGATTCAGCGTGGGTGAAGGGTCCATGCAGGCAAACTCTGTGGTTACGGTCTTCCCCAGCATGATCGCGCCGGCCTGCTTCATGGCAGTCACGGTGGTGGCGTCGTACTCGGGAACGTAACCCGCGTATACCTTGGAGCAGGCGGTGGTTGGAATGCCGGCGGTATAGTAAATGTCCTTCAGGCCAACGGGCACCCCGTGAAGTGGTCCAACCGTCGCCCCAGTGGCTAACTCTTCCGTTTTCCGTTGCGCCTCGGAACGCACAGCATCTCTATCACAGTAGACCCACGCCTTGAGATTGGGTTCTAGGCTGTCCATACGGCTGAGCAGCGACTCCAGCAACTCCACAGGGGAGAGCTGCCGCTCCCGGATGAGCTGTGCAGCTTGGGTCACACCGAGGTCGAATAGTTCTGGCATTATGTATACTCCGCCGGTTGATAAACTGATGGTGATACGCCTAACCTTCGTCTCAAGTGGTATTTATGGCCAGACGCGGCCATGCTATGTCTTAGGTAGTGTAGATCCCATCCCGGTTGTCCGAGATTGAGGTTGCACGCAGCTCCCAGATCGGCGGCCAGCGGGCGGCTGGTCCGAAGGGACGTGACCGCGAGAGCCTGTTTCATAGCGGAGAGGGAGGAAGCCTGCATTTTTCCAAGCCGACGGGCTCCTCGGGCCTGCGGTGACCCGACACGGACAAGCTGGCTGAGTTCAGGCCATTTTGCCCCCGTGCACTCTCCTTGTCAACGGTGATAGTTTTAAGGGCGGCTTCTTTATAGTAGTCGCAATACCCTTTGCTTTCCGTTCACCCTGGGCCTGTCGGAGGGCCGAGGGCCAATGGCTCGACAAACTCACCACGAACTGACCCTCCGGCAACTCTCGACAATTAAAAAGCCTCGATTTTAAAGGCGGCTGTCTCTCGCCGCTAGTATAATCACCGGGTGGCGACGCACCAAATCTGGCTCTTCGGTATGCACCGCTCTCGTCCGGACGGCGCGGGCCAACCGGAGACACGTCAAGAGGTGTCCTGATGGATCAATGGGCCGGAGTGATACTGGCGGCCGGCATGGGCGAAAGAATGAAGTCCAGCATACCCAAGGTGCTGCATCGAGTCTGCGGCAAAGAGATGGTGCGTTACCCGGTGGAGCTGCTGCAACAGGCAGGCCTGGACCGGATAGTGGTGGTTGTGTCCCCAGCCAGCGGCCCAGCGGTGCGGGAACTACTTGGGGACGAGGTCGAGTACGTGTTCCAACCCTCGCCTCTAGGCACGGGGGACGCCCTGGCGCGGACGACGGAGTCACTCCGGGGAAGCGCCGAGAACGTGCTAGTGGTGGGCGCCGATTCCCCGCTGCTGCAAGCGAGCGCGGTCAGGGAGTTGGTAGTTTCTCACCAGAGCTCCTCCGGTCCCATGAGCATTCTCGTTGGCAACACTCCGTCGGTGGGCGATTTCGGCCGCGTGCTGCGCGACGAGTCGGGGCAGGTGACCAGTATCGTTGAAGCTGCAGAGACAGAAGACCCTGGCGATAGGCCCGGAGAGATCAACGGCGGGGTCTACTGCTTTGCAGCCCCGTGGTTATGGGACCATTTGGGGCGCATTGAGCCGGGTGGGAAGGGGGAGCGGTACATCACTTCGCTGGTTTCTATTGGTGCAAAGGAAGGGGCCAAGGTGAACGGGATAGCGACAGAAGAGCCTGCCGAGCTCACAGGAGTCAACAATCGCGTTCAGTTGGCCCAAGTCGAAAGCTTGCTGCGTCAGCGCATCAGGCGCCAGTGGATGCTCAATGGCGTGACCATGATAGACCCGGATTCCGTGTTCATCGACGCTGAAGTGTCCATAGGCAGGGACACTGTGCTCTTGCCCAACACCATGCTCTTGGGCCGCACTGCCGTAGGTGAAGCCAGCGAGATCGGACCTGGATCGGTGGTGCGGGATTCCCAAGTAGGCAGCCGGTGCCGCGTCACCGCGTCCATGCTGGAAGAAGCTACCATGGAAGACGACGTGGATATTGGGCCCTTCAGCCACCTCCGGTCCGGAGCGTATCTGGAGTCCGGAGTGCACGTGGGCAACTTTGCTGAGATCAAGGAAAGCAGGCTGGCGTCAGGAGCGCTAATGGGCCATTTCGGCTACGTCGGCGATGCATCCGTCGGGGCGAAGGTGAACCTGGGGGCCGGTGTGGTCACCTGTAACTACGACGGCCGGGAGAAGCACCGCACCGCGATTGAGGCAGGCGCGTTTGTGGGCTGCGACACCATGCTGGTGGCGCCCGTTACGGTGGGAGCCGATGCCGTTACAGGCGCAGGATCCGTGGTGACCGGCGACGTGCCTCCGGGTAGACTAGTAGTTGGCGTTCCTGCTAGAATGATGGCGAGGAAGCCAGAAGCCGCCTGACTAATTAACCTATCACTGACAAAATGCCTCTCCGCGGCTGCCACTGCCCGTAAGGGTAAAGGTATTGGATACAGACAGCTTACCATCTGCCTTAGTTTTCGCCGCATCCCTCCTCCTGTACTTCTACCTGAGCTTGGTCCACCGCCCGGACGTGTCTGTAGGCGCCCAATTTTCAGATACTAAGTCACGTCGTTGGGTCGCGGCCGGCGTCCCCTGGCTAAAGTCCGCTTGTGTGATCGCCGGGGCGTTATCGGGTCTGGCGCTGGTCCACAGCACCGGAACGGTCCGCTGGTGGCCTGCTTCCTTCTTGGCGTTGGGCTTACTAATCTTTCTTGCGGCCCTGCACCGCGTCGCCGGCTTGACCTTGGCAAGCCGGCTCCTTTTGCCGGGTGTACTACAAAGGGCCATGGGACAACGGATTTCGGGGCCGGCGGCGGCCAGCGGCCAAGCACGGGCCGGAGACACCGAGCTCAGCCCAGATGGCGCAGAGGGAAACCAATCCGAAGACAGCTTTCCCGACCGTGTACAACCGGAAATTACCTCCGCGGAATTGGTCAGCTTGGACCAGCGGGACCTGGAGATGCTTCGGTCCATACTGCGGTTAGACTTAACCACCGCCCGCGAGATCATGACTCCCCGCCTAGACATGATCGCCGTGGAAAACGATGCCACCTTGTCCCAAGTTTGCGAGCTAATGGTCCAGGGAGGGCACAGCCGCCTGCCGGTCTATGAAGAGACCATTGACCGCATACTCGGCGTCGTACACGCCAGAGACGTGATGGAGGCCATGGTCAACGAAAATTCGGAAAAGAGCCTTCATCCCCTGATACGCCAAGCTTTCATCATTCCGGAGACCAAACGGCTGGACGACCTGCTGGAGGAGCTTCAAGACAAGGGAGTCCAGATGGCCATAGTGGTTGACGAATACGGCGGAACGGAGGGCCTGGTCACTCTGGAAGATGTTTTGGAGGAAATAGTAGGCGAGATCGAGGACGAATTTTCCCGGACCCGGGAAGCTTCAGTAGTCCGGTTGCCCGACGGGTCTGCCCTGGTGGACGCCGGAATTAACCGGGAAAACGTGGAGGAAATATTTGGCACCGGCATTGAGAGTGCCGACGTGGACACAGTGGGAGGGTTTGTCTACCATAGCCTGGGCAAAATCCCCCAGGTCGGCGACGTAGTGGTTACCGATCACCTGCGCATTGAGGTAGTCTCGATCTTGGGGCGGCGTCTCCGCAAGCTGCGTATTAACAGGATAGACGCCAACGGCGCCGAGAACGAAAACTAGGCGTCAAGCCCTCAACCTGGCGTTGCGACGTAGGCTCGGCGGCGCGGAGGAACTTCCGCCGCTGGCCTGCCGGCTAGGACTTGATTTTCTGCGCCATCAACTCGCCGCTGATTACCAGCCTGTAGTCGTACACCCACCGCGGAACGCACGCTACCAAGTGGATAGTAGCCTCACCAGTATCGTACAGGCTCAAGTCATCCTGGTGCACCACCTGGGACGCGGTGACCCGGTACAGGTATTCGCGGTGGCCGTTGTCGGTAATGATAAACACGTCTTGGCCATCGCGGAGCTTTTCGGGAATTTGGCGCAGGTTGAAAAATACGGAACCTTCGCCCTGGATAGGACTCTCCGTGTGGCCAAAGAACCAAGAGCTTCCTGCTTCCCCCGGATTGACAGTTTCCGGAATGTGCCCCACTACTTTGTCCGGCGTCTCGTAGGCTCGGCTGTCCCCTAATTCCATGATATCAAGCTCTTTAATGGTGGAGTCGATACCCACGTAAGGCACCATGATCCGGGTTGCCGCGGCAAACGCCGAACCCTGGGAGACGCCATCAGCTCCTACGGGAGTGAACTCTCGAACCAACACCTGTTGATGGAAGGCGGACGGATCGTAGATCCATGGGTGATTCGAAGCATCGGGGGTGAGCGCTTCTTTCAGCGGCGTCTGTCCGACGCTATCCGAAGCTGAAACTAAGGGCGCCGGCGCCCCGGTAGACTGCTCTAGTGCAGCACTGCCACCGGCTGACGTGGCTTCCCTCGGCTCAGTAGCTGCGGCGACAGTGTTTACATTGAGGTCGTCAAGGTCGGAGTGGGCCTTTGCGGCATAGGCGTAGTATGCTCCGCCTCCGGCCAGCAACAGCAGGCCAAAACTGATGCAGACTATGCCTAGATACCTGGAAAGTCTCCGCTGTAGGCGGCTCCGAAGCAATAGATAGTCGTAACCAGCTTGCATGCCACCTCCCTACCCTAAAATAATTGCAGTCGAATCTCTGTGGATTCACTTCAGAGGGCGGACCCATCGCACGTCTTCACCACCCACTTACCGCGAGGATGCTCGATGAGGTTGACGCCGGGCGAGTACGAAATGCGGTGCGCTAACGCACCCGGGGAGCGTTCATTCCACCGGGGGTTATTGGCTCGTTCACGTAGATGTCGCCATTGCGGATTTTTAGGTTGAAACCGCAATCGGGATTGATACATACCCAAGCCTTGAAATGGACTGCGGCCCCTTGCCCGCCATAGTCTGATAAAGGAACCAACTGCCCCAGCTCACACTTCATACACTTGGGACTTGTTCGCTCTTCCACGTAGACCCCTCCCGAATCGAACTGATGCCGAGTATATCACCGCCCATTTTATAGATACAATAAATTACGAGGCCGCGAATAGCGAGTTTGAGACAGGGGCCGTAGAAGCTGAATATGAATCCGTCCCTGATGATATTCGGGGGGCTTACTCCAGAAAGTCCTTGAGCTTCCGTGAGCGGGTGGGATGCCGCAGCTTGCGCAGCGCCTTGGCCTCTATCTGGCGGATGCGCTCACGGGTAACCCCGAACTCTCTGCCCACCTCCTCCAAGGTGCGGCTCCGGCCATCTTCCAACCCGAAACGGAGTTGCAACACCCTCGCTTCCCGATCAGTGAGCGTATGGAGCACTTCGTCCACCTGTTCCTTCAAAAGCTGGAAGGAAGCAGCATCAGCAGGGGCGGGCGCGTTGCGGTCTTCGATAAAATCCCCAAGGTGAGAGTCTTCTTCCTCCCCGATGGGTGTTTCCAGGGAAACCGGCTCCTGAGAAATTTTCAGGATCTCTTCTACCTTTTCCGGACCGATCTCCATGGCGAAACCGATCTCCTCAGCCGTGGGCTCCCTGCCATACTCTTGCAACAGCCGGCGGTGCTGGCGCATCAGCTTGTTTATAGTCTCGACCATGTGGACCGGAATACGGATTGTCCTCGCCTGATCGGCGATAGCCCTAGTGATGGCCTGGCGTATCCACCATGTAGCGTAGGTGCTGAACTTGTAACCCTTGCGATAATCGAACTTCTCCACCGCCCGGATCAACCCGATGTTACCCTCCTGTATCATGTCCAAGAGAGCCATGCCCCGGCCGATGTACTTTTTGGCGACGCTAACCACCAAACGCAGGTTGGCTTCGGTTAGATGCGTCTGGGCCCGGGAGGCTTCTGCGTCGATGCGTCTAAAGTAGGCGCGGAACAGCGGCTCCATTTGCTGAAGCTCTTTGTAGCGGCCAGGGTAACCGGGCTGGTCCAAGGACCCATCCAGCTCGGTCAGGGTGCAGTCCTCCAGCACGTCTATAGCGTCGGGAGGTAGAAGCCAACTGCTGAGGGAAAGGTTGATCACCCGGCGGTAGACCGTTTCCGGAATCTCCTCCAGGGTCTCGGCCACCGCGGCCAACAGGTCCACGGACACCTCGGCGTCGATAGCGGACCTGAGCTTTGGATGATCCGTGACCTGCGAAAGAGTAGGGTTGCCACGCAAACCTAACTGGTTGCTGAGAGCCACTATCAAGGGTGAGGCATCCACCAACCGCCTCAATAAAGCGCAGGTGACCTCCCATGACTGGGGCGGCCGTCCGTCCATCTCGCTCAATTCTTTCTTTAGCGCCTGCAAGTGCTTACCGCCCTCAATCTTGCGGGCCAACGTCCGCTCGTCGATAGAGGTCAAGAGGCGCACACGGCCTATCTCCCGCAGGTACATCCGGACCGGGTCATCCAGAACCTCCACGGTCTCCGGTTCGGGTTCCCAATCCGAGTCTTCAGGCCCAGACTCCCCGGCCCCGTCCGCCGGGCTCTCAGCGGATTTCGCCTCAGTTGGCGAGTCTTCCCACTGCTCTTCACTCTGCTCCAGCGCAAGCTCGGAAGTCTGCCTAGCCAGTCCGTTGGACTCGCTGGCATCTTCTTCGCCAGACTCCTTCACCACTCGGAATATTTCCACGATCTGGTCGGGTTCTTCGCTTTCTTCATTCGTGTCCAGATAATCTTCCGGATTTAGTTCACGTCCGTTATTACGTCGCACCATATTAAAATCATCCTTTGTTGGAAATATCTGATACCAAGGAACTTCGCCTCTCCTGATTTTGCCTCAACCGCTCGTTCACTTCCAGGACTCCCGTTTGAATCTCATCCTCCCAGTCGGATGGGGCCTCGGTGAACCTGATTTCTTCCTCGCGTTTCAACTCCCGCAGATAACGTTCTTCCAAGCGCCGAATCGTACCTTGGAACGCTCCCAAGCGGGACTTGGAGCTCAGCGGCGGAAGGGTTTTAGCAACCAACGTTTCTAGGTGCTCGACCAGTTCCTGATCGATTTCAGCCCTTAGCGACGTCAGAGGTTGGTCCTGCCCCTGACTCCGGGACCAGTGGTTAATAATCTCCCGGTTCTCCAGCCTTTGGAAGTACTCCGGCCGCAAAGACACCGCCGCTTCATCCAGTTCATCATACTGCAACAACATCGCTAGACAGTAGTCTTCCAGGGGGTCCCTGTCCAACTTGGCGAAAGGTGACGGCGTGGCGTCCCGGCCCTGAGAAACCGTGCTTCGGCGCCGGAGGCTTGGCGACGGTCTACTCATGGTCGCGCGAAGGGTTTCCGAAGTAACACCCAGGTGGACCGCCAGCGATTGGAAGTAGTGGTCTTGCTGGGTCGGCTCAGCCCGGAAGATCAGCGAGGACACGTACTCTGCTATCCGTGCCTTGCCTTGAGACGTAGAAGCGTCGAACTGGGCTGAGACTGCCGTGAGGACGAAATCGAAAATCGGAGTAGTATTTTCGATCAGACTCGCCCACTGTTCCGGAGAGTTACGAATGAACTGGTCTGGGTCCTGCCCCGGAGGCAAAACCGCTATCTTAGGTTCAAGGGCGCCGGCGGACTGGTAGGTGGTTACGCCGCGCGAGTGCCCAACTACGGTTGAATGCAGAGCTTTCCAAGACGACTCCAAGCTGCGCAGCGTGGCTTGCTGCCCGGCGGTGTCGGGGTCCAAGGCCATCGTGACGTCGGACGTGACGCGGCGAATCGCGGCCACTTGGTGTTCCGTCAGCGCAGTTCCCATTGACGCCACCACGTTACGGAAACCGTACTGATGAGCGGCAATCACGTCCATATACCCTTCCACCACCACCAGTCCCTTGGCGGACGCCTCTTCGTTAGACAGTTGCTTGCACAGGTGCAAGCCGTATAGTAGCCTCCCTTTGTCAAAGATGGCGGTCCTGGGGGAATTCAAGTACTTGGGGTTGGAGTCGTCCAACGCCCTGCCGCCGAAGCCCGCCAACTCTCCCTGTCCGTTACGTATGGGAAACATGAGGCGGCCCCGGAACAGGTCCCTGGCCCACCCGTTATCCGTTACATGGACCACTCCCGCCTGGGCCATATCCTGCACTGAATGGCCCCTGTCGGCCAGGTGTCGCCTCAGAGCGTCCCCGTCCTTTGGGCTCACGCCCAACTCGAACGACTCAATCACGCCGCGGTCAAGGCCCCTACGCTCTAGATAAGCGCGGGCCTCGGCTCCTTGGCCGGAGGACAGCAACTCTTGAAAGTAGGTCTTAGCGGCTTCACTGATCTGGACCATTCCCTGCTGCTGGGAACGGCCCTCGCGGCTGGGCAGTGGGACTCCGGACTGCTGAGAGAGCCGCTTTAGAGCATCTGGGAACTCCAGGTTTTCGGCCCGCATGACGAAGGAGAACACGTCGCCTCCGGTAGCACACGCCCCGAAGCACCGCCACGACTGCCGGTCGGGAAACACGTGAAAGGAGGGAGTTTTTTCCTGGTGGAATGGACAATTAGCCCTGTAGCTGCGACCTGAACGCTGTAGCGGAACGTGCTGCGAAACTACGTCCAAGATGTCTAGACGGCTCTTGATGTCATCTATGACAGCCATATTACAACCTGACCTCTAGGATACGCCCGGCCGACCGCAATGACTTGTCTAACACCCAAGAACAGCGGCATAGTCCTTCACTGGGTAGTTGCTCAATGGCAGTTGCCAAGAGGATTCGGCTGCCTTCCATCAACGGGCTGGTCTGTAGGGTATGACTGGTTAGGATTTGCCGCCACGTTACACTATACCACTTTTCGGGTCCCGGCCCCACTGAATCCCGACTGACTCAGGGCAATCGTATCTTAATCGAATCAGCTTTGCAGACGCCCCATTTCCGCATTCTCTCCGCTTTCCGCATTCTCTCCGCAATCCCCGGGAAAGCGGGAATCTACACAGCATCGCCGCTAGAAAGCTGGCATACACAGGGACGTTCTGGATTCCCGCTCCCCGATCGGGATCGAGGACAAGCTTCGCGGGAATGACGGGTGAAGGGGCGGGTATGACGGGCGGCACACAATTAAAACACCCCGGGGTGATAGGCGGCCCAGGGGAGGAGGGCGCGAAGGAGGCGCTCCGGGCTGGGTTCCTGACGGATAGAGGCGCACCGTTCAAGGTAGCGGACGGCAACGGAGAAGGTCGGGAGAAGGAAACCCGCGGCGGCGACCCGGCGAACGAAGGCCTGGGGAGAAGGTGTGGGCCGCTTATCCGCCTGGGCGCAAGCCCATTGGGTGCAGAGGTCGCAGGCCACGCGTTGGACCATGAGCTGGGCGTAGGGCAGGGCCAATCTCCGGCGGAGGGAGCGGACGCGGGCCCGCAAAGAGCTAAGTGTCATACAGATTTCTCCTCGTAATTCGAGAGCCTCGCCACGAACGGCGAAGGGCGCCGCGTGTGAGTGATGTTCATACGGGTTTCTCCCGGGCGGTCAAAAGGGGTAGGGCGGCCTCCAGGGTCCGGACCTGGTCATGCAGGTCTTGGATTTCGGGATTTCTCCGAATTTGGCGGAGTAATTGAGTACGGCGCGGATGGCGCGGGGGCGGATTTCCGGGTTTTGATTCTCCGGGTTTTGATTCTCCGGGAGGTTGCCGAGGTGAAGGACAGCTTGAAAGGTGAGGCTTTGGAGGCAGCCTTTGGCGAGTTCGGCGGACTGGCGCTGCAGTTGGGCAAGTTGGTCGCGGAATTCGGGGTCCTGGAGCCAACGGTGCAAAGTGCGGCGGCCCACTTTGCAGAGGCGGGAGGCCTGGGCAATGGGGGGGGGCGGCGAGAATGGGGAGAGCCGGTTGCCGGCGTTGGGAGAGGCCGGAGTTTTTTATTTCAGCGCCGTTGTGAGCCATTGTGAGCCATGGCCTCAGTGGCCGTTTGATAGATTTGGCAGGATGCTAATAGCTGCCTATCAACAGCGTAGGGAGTGGTCGCCGGAGGGGTCAAGGGCGAGGTGTCGGGAGTTTAGGACGGGGGGGCCTTTTAGTTTTCGTGACGGCTCCTGTTTTCCCATGCACTTTGGGTTTGTCCAATGGCAGTCCAACATCAAGAACGTATGGATTCCCGCTTCCGCGGGAAAGACGGGGGAGCGGCGGGATGGATTCCCGCTTTCCGATCGGGGTCGGGGACAAGCTTGACGGGAAAGACGGGTGAGCGGCGGGATGGATTCCCGGTCCCCGATCGAGGTCGGGGACAAGCTTCGCTGGAAAGACGGGTGAGCGGCGGGTATGATGGGCGGCACACAATTAAAACACCCTGGCTGCCTCCCAGGGCAATCGTATCTTAATCGAATCAGCTTTGCAGACGCCCCCATTTCCGCATTCTCTCCGCTTCCCGCATTCTCTCCGCAATTCCCGCGAAAGCGGGAATGACGGGTGAAGGGGCCTCCAGACTTTAAGACGCGATTGCCCTCATTCAAGACCTTGTTTCGAGACTATTTCCCTCCGGCGGCCGTTACGGACGTCGTAGTAGAAGGAAACCAGGGAAACGACAAATTCTTGCGATCAATCTCGTTGTAGGGCAGGACAGCCAGGCAAGAGGCGGATTTCTACGACTCGGGGGCAGAGTTACCCTACTGAAACCGAATACCGTGAGCTAGTTGTTGCTTAGCTACTGTTGGGCAAGCCGGTTAGCCAACTCTCTCTTCCGTTGGACCGTTTCGCTGACACGGTCGGTAACCACACCGTCCAAGCTCGCCGCAGCCATTGCCTCCATGTCGCACTGGAAGTCTAGGTCCCAAGCTAGGACCCGGTGGCCTCGGTTTCGGAACTTTACGTGCAGTTTGGTGTTGTACGTGTCGTTGGCCGGATCGTACCAGTGAGCTTGGACTAAAGGGCTAAACCACCTGGAGCTGATGGGAAAGGGATGGTGTTTAGACCATATGTAACCCCTGGAAATCCGCGGGTCCAGCAGCCGCAAGTGATATAGGGCTACGGGGTTATAGCTGGCCACCAAAGTGCTGGACCAGCGCCGGTGACGGCTGATAATTTCGGCCACTCGTTGGGCAATCAGTCTCATGCCGCTTAAGATCACCTTCATTTCGACGTTGATTAGATAATCCTTGGGAAGCAGGTCAAACACCTCGTCCAAGGTCGGGGCCGTCTCGCCCTTAAATGCCGGCCCAAACCAAGAGCCCACGTCGAGAGAACGGACTCCCTCCAAAGCGGTGTGGCTCACCAAACCGGTCCCGTTGCTGGTGCGGTCGAGGAGACGGTCATGGAAAACAATCAACTGCCCGTCCCGGGTCAATCGAACATCGAGTTCCACGCCGTCCGCGCCTGAGGCAAGGGCGCCGGTGAAGGCAGGCAGCGTATTTTCCGGGGCCGCGCTGGAATCACCTCGATGGGCTATTACCAACGGCAAGTGCAACGACCCAGCCTCTATATCCCAGGTCGTCGTTCTACCGTTCATATCCCGCTACCGTTCATATTCGGTTGCGCCATTGATTGGAGTTAGGCGGATGCCTGGGCCAAATATTTGCCGGGTCCGTCCGTTTGCCAACATGCCATGCGGTGCGCCTGACGCCGACGGTATAGCCCGAGGTCGCCAACGCCCGGGGCCAACCCCTAAACCTGACGCAGACCTTCGGGCACACGGACCGTAAAGTACGTCGAATTGCTAGGCGGAACCCAGTTAACTACCCAGGAACGCCAGTGTCAACCCGCCCTCACCCAAGGTGGGTTGCGGCCGAACCGGCACAAAATAGCGAGTATTAGGCCCAAGGCGTCTGGGCGTCATCGCCGGGAACCGCGCCGGCCCAGAGCCGCGGGAGATGGAGAATCTGTAGGGTTGTGCCCGTGTTTTGGAAGGGTTATATTCTGGTTACGCTGCGGCCTTGCCAGGAGTAGCCGCTAGACCGGTCCACGGTTGACGCCGAGTCCGCAGGCGCTACACCAGCACTGGAGCATATATGCCGCATATCGTGGATTGGCCAGCGCACATGAAGGAGGTAGCGGAGTTCGTCGGCCTCGGCCCGGACGAGCTCGCGGCAGTGCAGGCCACGGCGCCGGTGGTGTTGCGGCACTCCGAGGAATTGACGGCCTCGGTGTACGATCATTTTATCAGCTTCCCAGGATCCCGGAAGTTCTTCTTAGACCCGGATGGACAAGTAGACTTGCAGAAGCTGGAACGCCGCAAACAAAGCCTGCTCCGGTGGTTGCGCGGTTCACTAGACTTCAAGATTGACCAGGACTACCCCATACGAGTGTTGGCAACCGGCATCGTACACAGTCACCCACCGTCCCACCGCGCTCACCTAGGGTCCATACCAAGCAGATATATGATAGGGACGATTTCATTCATCCAAACGGCCCTCACCAACCTCTTCAGCCATGAAATTCAAGACCGGCTACAGGCGACGCAGGCGTCGGTGGCCTGGAGCAAGCTGCTGATGGTCCAACTGGACATCCTGCTGGCGGGATATGTAACGGAGACTCCCACTGAACCAGAAGCAAGCAGTGGGGCATAAAGGCGCAACGGCAACAGCCAACGATGGCCGTACGGCCGTTTCAGTGGCCGGACGGCCGTTCCAGTCCTTAACCCGCTGACTAATTGCGCGGCAATCCGCAATCGCCGCTGCATACGGAACCGGCATTAGTTCCCGGGGAATCTTCCGAGGGAGGCATTTGAAAATGACCAAGGTACTGGTGATTCAGGGCGCCGGCATGAACATGCGGGGTAAAGCCCAAGTGGAAACTTTCGGTCCCGCAACATTGGAGGAGATCAACGAACAAATTAGGGCCCACGCCGAGGGTCTAGGTGTGGAAGTAGAGCTTTTCCATTCCAACATCGAGGGAGAGGTAGTAAACGCCCTGTATGACGCCCACGAGCGTGGGTTCGACGCTGCACTGATCAATCCGGCAGGATACACCACCGGAACGGGGCCGCTCCGCAGCGCCATCTCCCAGCTGAATTACCCGGTAATAGAGGTGCACGCGTCCAATCCCACGGCCAGGGGAACTGTGTCCAACATCCTTCCGGTATGCAAGGGCTCAGTGTACGGGTTCGGCGTATACGGGTATAGGCTGGCCCTGGAAGCTGTCAAACACATGAGCTAGGGAGCCGGGTGATGCTTGGCGGCACATACCCGGCGACTATTCGCAACGAAGGCAACGAGCATCTCCAAAGACGCTATCGTGATGTTCGGGGTGGGTTATCAAGTAGTCCATCACGATACGCACGACCTTGCCTTCGTCGGCGATATTGTACTTGTTCTTGGCGTCGAGTATAAAACCCATATGGTCGGTGTTAAGTTCAATTTCGTAAGACCGTTTTTGGCCCCCCATGCGACTAAACTCCTTTAAGTTCTAGTAGTTAGCCCCTGCCTGCCCCTGGTCCAAGGTTTGCGGTCCGGTTTCCGTAACTATCGCCTAGGTTCACATCCGGCGTCAACCGGTGAGCCGAAACCTCACGAGTTTTGCCGGCTTTTCACTGGCAGGCATCCCGCACCGACTGGGATATGGCAGACAATCGTTCGGTGTTGGATTCCTCAGCCCTGAAGCCATTGGTGATGAAACCCACCGCCAACCCCAGGTCTGGGTCGGCCCAGCCCACGGAGGTGCCTGCCCCTCCGTGACCGAAGGTCCGGGTGGACATCTTGTCCGGAGATCCCATGCGTCCGTCGGCAAGGGACAAGCCCAAAGAGCGGCGCACTCGCCGTTCCAGGGTATGGTCCATCCCCTCAGCCTGGAGAGTGGTAACTTCCGTCACGGTTTCGGATTGGAGGACACGGGTCCCATCCAAGCAGCCTCCGCCGGACATCATGGCGTAGAACCTGGCCAGGTCCCGCGCCGTGGCGATGCCGCCGCCGGCGGGATGCACCGCCTGATGCACCTCGGGCCTGTTGTAGGTAGTTACCATAGCCATGCGATCGCAGTCCGCCATCGCGTGCTCCTTGGAGACCCGGTCTTCCAAGGATGGCGGGAGACCCACAAAGGTGTCGTGCATAGCTAGTGGGGCGGTTATTTCCTCCCGGAGAAATTGGCTAATCGGCCGTCCGTCGATGCGTCGCACCAATTCGCCGATTACCCACCCGAAGTTGCGCGGGTGATAGGCGATAATCTTGCCCGGTTCGTAAACCGGTACGGCTCTCTCCATGGACTGGACCACGAAGTCCCAGTCTTGCCACCTCTCCCAGGTGAGTTCCGAGGGCGTGTCCGGGAAACCTCCGCGATGGGTCAGAATGTGGCGAATGGTGACCTCGGATTTTCCGTTCTGGGCAAAGCCGGGCCAATGATCGGCCACCTTGTCGTCCCAGCGAAGTTTGCCGCGCTCCCAAAGTATGTGCAAGCACGCTGCGGCTAAAGGCTTGGTGGAAGAGTAAAGTACAAACAGGGTATCGCTATCCACCCGCTTGCCGCCTCCCGCATCGGCGATGCCGCCGTAGAGGTCAAGGACCTGTTTGCCGTGGCGGTATACCGCTAGCACAGCTCCGGGATGGACCCCTTCAGCTATTTGACGCTGGAACAACTCTTCTACCTGTTGTATGGCTTTTGGGTCCATCTGGACGCTGTCGGCGGCTACCATCATCTATATATCTCCTATCTACGGGGTCGCATATAGGCACTATTTATTTTCATGAAAAGGGTCTCGCGTGGCCTCGCTTAGCGGACCTGTATTCCCACGGGGCAGTGGTCGGAGCCCATCACGTCCGTTAGGATGAACGCCTCGCTCACTCGATGGGCAAAGGGTTGGTCAACGAAGAAATAGTCTATTCTCCATCCCACGTTTCGTTCTCTCGCTTTGCTGATTTGGTCCCAATACGTGTATTGTCCGGGCTCTTCATTGAACATACGGAAAGTATCCACATAACCGTGGTCTAGGAGTTTATCAATCCAAGCTCGCTCTTGCGCCAGGAACCCTGATATGTTCGCGTTGGCCGCTGGCCGGGCGAGATCGATCTCTTTGTGGGCAGTGTTCACGTCTCCGCAAATGACGACGTGCTTGCCGTCGCGCCTGATCCCTTCCACAAACTCCAGGAAGGAGTCGTAGAAGTCCATTTTGTACTGTAGCCGCTCGTTGGAGGACTTCCCGTTGGGGAAATACACGTTGAGCAGCACAAACTCGCCGTAATCGGCGGCCAGCACCCGCCCTTCCCGGGTAAATGACTCTACACTGAAAACAGACGAAACTTTCACCGGAGGCGTGTTGGTGTAGATGGCAACCCCGCTATAACCCTTGCGCTCGGCAGAGGCGAAGTAAGAGTCGTAGCCGGGAACGTTTTTCAAGACGGGCGCCAACTGGTCTTCCGATGCCTTGGTTTCCTGAAGACAAAGGACATCGGGGCTTTCCTGGGCAAACCAATCCAAAAAGCCCTTCCGATGCGCGGCCCGGAGGCCATTGACGTTCCACGAGAGTATGCGGAGGCCGCTCACTATGGTCCCTTGGCTGTTACCTGCCAGCCTGCGCTCTAGAATTCCTGCTGTGACTGAGGTCTAGACTCTCAGCCTATTGCGGCGCCGCCATTGGGCGTCTTTACCATAAACAGGAGATGATGACGAAAACTAACCCTATTCATCATCAATTTACCGGCAAGGGACGCCGCATCCTCACCAGCAGTAGAATATCAGGCTAACTAAGTAACTCGCAACCGGAGCGTTGATTTTAGGCGTCACTGCCGGCAACCCGGCATAGCGACCGGCGCCAAGCAGGTCTATCGCTCGGTCTTCCCCATGCAGCCGGTCCGGCACTCCCGGACCGCGGCCGCCCGGCAGCAGACCGATCACGCCACAGCCGGGGCATTCCACGCTGGGCCTGCAAATGCAGGGTCTTTAGGGGCTCTTTCATTAACGAGCCAATCTGGCAAGGCGCCAGGCAAGAGCGTAGCGCGAGGGTATCAGCTTGATTAATGCGGATGCGGTCAAGAAGTTTCGGGACGAAGCCCAACACGAGGCGTGGTTTGTGGAACGGCGACACCCTAGCGGTATCCGCTGTATATATTGCGACAAGCCCCTCCATCTATTAGAAACGGTTCAGGTCCCTCCTAAATATACCCAAGTCTTTTAGGATCACGGACACCGTTCCAGGCTTCAGGTCGCGTCTACCCCAGTTCGGGATCGTTGTTCTAGCCTGTGTCGTCTCATTAATCCAAACCTGATGGCTACCCTTACCAGTACGATCAAATCTGCAACCCAAATTCGCAACTTATGCGCCAGTTCGCTATAAGTCACACGGCAATCACATGCTCATGTGCACCTTCTGGCGACGTTAATACCGAAGGGGGCAGTTCTCGTTCCTGTGCGATATATGAAGTAATGAAAGCCTCGGCCACGCCTTGGAGTGTATCGAGCGTTTCCTCTGGGGTATCTCCCCATGCCCGGCAACCAGGGAGTGCAGGAACTTCAGCCATGTACTTATCCGGTTCTGTCGATTCCGACGGATCATACAGTACGGCAGCTAATTTGCGATTGACGTTCATGCTCTTACTCTCCGTCGTCCCTTTGCCAGTGCGTTCACCCGAGCTTGTCTCATAAAGCTGAGTCCCCCAGCATCCTGCCTTTGTGGATTCCCGCTTTCGCGGGAATGACGGGTTATTGAGCCGCATTCAATACTGATTTAGGCGTTTAATAATAGTAACCCGTCAGGCTGCGTCCGCCCTAAATCGTGAGCGGAGACTTCTGAGACAGGCTCACCCGGTGCATTCACTAGGAAGGCGAGGATGTATTTCAGTGCAACTGTACACCTGACCCCCATGAAGTTAGAACAGACCATGGCAATCGCGTTATGGAGTAGCTCCTCGGATTTACGCGGCAAGGTCCGAAGTCCGTGTCCTTTGGAGCGTCGCAACGAATATATGCCCAATAAACCGTTTCGGCCAAACGGTCTGTGCGCCGCGCAACACCCCCAACACCGCTATCCAAAGCTGGGGTTGAATTAAGACGCGATTGTTCTGATTAAAGTTGCTGTTCAGGCTTGAAGGGGTCAGAGTGTCTGACGGCCCCCGATTAAATTAAAGGTTCAACCTCCGCTGTTGATGCTCAAGCCGACGGTTGCCAAACAGCTTTAGCCGACATTCCCCAGATCGAACCACCTTTCCTGGATATAGCTCCCGCAGGGATGCTGCCAACTATAATCTCGCATTCCAAGGGCGTCAAATGCGTCCTGATTCGCTCAAATTCCTCCTTTCATGGACCAACCACCGTCCTGCCAAGCGTAAAATCTCCAAACCGCTTGTCTACGACCAAGTCTCTTCCTTGGGAAGCCCTTTTGCCCTGTACGACCCGGTAACCGTAATCAATCCCGACGCTCCTAAAGTGGACTAGCCAGGAGCCAGCCTAAGCCGGCCAATCCGTTCCAGTATCCCGCCTAGCATTTCCCGGTTCACGAGCACCTCAGCAAGCTGAAACACCAGCCTTCTGGCATGGCGCACCAACCGCCCTCCAGTCTTGATCATCCTGGTTTGAAGGCTAGTCAGCGACCACTGTTTCATCTCCTCCGGCACGGCCAGCCTTCTCAAGAAGTTGCCCAGGTTGTAAGCCATTACGAACAGTCCCAGCCTCACCTGGTTGGCCACGAACTTGTGGCAGGACAACCTGGTCCAGTTCAGGGCGTACTTGCCTTCTTTGATCCATTGCTCCGCCGTGCCCCGGCCATTGTAAAAGCGGACTATCCCTATAGTTGGATAGGTCAGATTGGTGACTATGAAGCCCACTCTGGGAAACAGTTCTCCCTGGTGCCACTCCACCTTGGCCACCATTCTTCGGGATACATTCCAACTCTGGGCCTGGTAGACGAAGTCATGATAGGAGACGATGGGCTTCGGGGAAGGCCACTCCGTAGGCCGTACCAGCAAGTGCGCTATCTCCCGCTGCAACACCTGATTGGACCGCAGCCTGATGGCATAGCCGATGCTTCTCGCTTCCAGGTATTCGTATATCTCCGGCTTGGCAAAGGCGGCGTCAGCACGAAACAGCAGCCTGACTGCTGCTATCAAGTAACGCTCCACCACCGGATCGAGGACTTCTTGCCAATCATCGGCACTGTGGACGTTGCCTGACCGTAGCTTCGCTGCTTCACAATCCCCGAACTGGTTGAACAGAAAGAGAGGGTGATAACAGACACACTCGAAGTGGCCGTTGTAGGCTGCTCCCTCCTGCTGGCCGTGCACTGGACTCTCGGAACTGTCCATATCCAGGATCACTCGCCGGTGTGGAGTATGAACCATGGCACCCTCCACCCATTGGGAATTCATCCGGGCCAGCCCCTTCAGGTTCTTCTCCTCGGTCAAGGTCTCCGTCTCAAACCGCCCCATCTCGCTGGTGCTGGCAGCCTTGCGTTCCGAGCCCTGCCATCCCACGACTACTCGCATGGCGGGGTCGTAGGCTAAACGGTCGGCATCGTTGGTGTCGTCGTAGCCAGCCAGGCGACTGAAGATAGACTGGCGCAGCAGAGGAACCAGGTGGTGGAGGATATTGCGACCAGTGCGGCGGTCCTGGAGGTAGTCCTCAGCGATTTCGGTAAGGCCCAAGGCATCATCAAACTCTCGAAAAGCAAGAAGACCAGCGTCTGAGGTGATGGTTGAGCCGTGGAATTCCAGGCGGATTTTGGGGTTGAATTGGAGCCGGAGAGGGGCCTTTTCGCCGTCACCCATGGGGTGCCTCCAGGATGCTTACGCTACCTATATAAAACTCGCCAGGCTATGGGGTAATTATAGCCATACCGACGGCCAACGTCTCACAAATGGACAATGGTTTAAAGAATGCCGACGATTTACTCAGAGGGATATTCAGCCATATGGGAAATGTGGGTTTAGGCGACTTTCCGCGAATCGGGCACACCAAATTTGAACAGTTAAAGATTAAAAAACCCTTTGACTTGGCTGCGGCCAGCATGTAGCATACGTTGGGTTCCGTGACTAGGGTAAGGATGACTTTGGACGCATGTTGAGGCTTCCGGGGCTTCCTTTCACTGTGGCACACACCGGGGAGACGACGTCATGACGGAGCAAAACCAGATAAACCCAGCTTCTCCGCTCGCCGGGCCTGCCATTGATCGCCCCTTTGAAAGGGAGTTGAATCAACTGGTCGCTCTGGCGCGAGAGGGGCACAAGCCCAACAGCAGCTTCCTTAATCCATCCACCGAATGGCTGATCGACCGGGTGCCCATCCTGCAAGACGTTCCCGCTTCGCAAAGAGATGAGGTGTTGCGGGAGGCTCAGGAGATCAACCGGGAGGCCGAGGAGCATAACGCCGCCGGTAGGGCGGCGCCGCGCGCTTGGCCGGAAATAGTAATCCGATTAGACAGCGGCGGACTGGCCTTTTTCAGTCAGTTGGGAGTGGCCCGCCGCCCTGACATCACCCAGTATTTCATAGACGGTTTCGCCAAAAACCGGGACGCCTTGGCCTTCAGCGAGGCTAATCAAGCGCTGTTCGCCGAGGTGTTCAGCTACATCAACCGGGCCATGGCGCGCCACTTCGAGTCGGGAGAAACCATCATCCAGTCTGACCGGCAGGTGGGGGACGTGCCGGAGCGCTCCTTCCACGCCAGGCAGTTGCTGTTCGGGGCTCGCTACCTCCAAATCCCCATCATGTGGCGCCAGCTCACTTTCGATCTCCCCGGCCCAAGGAGAGCGGGAGTACCCGACATCCTCGAAGTGTCCATCCCCAACTGGCTTGATGACTTGGGTCTGCCCGATGACCTGAAAACCCGCATCATTGATTCCGGAATCACCAAGCTGGTTTTCAAGGCCCCCACCAAGGGCCTGTCCCTTCATCTAGGCTTCGATTACGTTGGCGAGCACAAGATGGGCCCGCTATCGATAGCAATGTTTCTGGTCAAACAGGCGAAGGGGGTCGCGGTCCAGGCAGCCCTGAGTATGGCCCGAGCCAAGACCCTCGACGGGGCCATGAAGAACACCGCCCTTATCTTGGTAGGACCTTCGCTGCACGGTAAGAGCACCTTGACCATCATGATCGAGTTGGCTAAAAGCGAGCTAGCCAATCTGCTTGGCTTGGCGGAAGATCCCCAAGAGGGGGTCTACCCGATGAACGATGATATTGTGCTGTTGCAACCGCTGAGCCAACCCATTCGCACCACCCTCAATGGCAGGACAGCCACTATCTCCTACGGCATCGATGGCACAGAAAACAATTTCTATGCCATGCCTTTCGGCTTGGACCCAAGTGACGACCCCATCACCTTCGAGGCCATTCGCGGCGCCCAAGGAGCCCCCAACGCTCAGGAGACGCTGGAAAACGTCCCCATTCACGTGGAAGAGGCCAAGCCCAATTTCCTTTCCAATCCCGTCCGCAACATGCGAGTCACCCTTTCCCGGTCCCGGCTTATTGCCAGAAAAGGCGCCCGGCACGTCATCGAGGCCATTACCGGCGGGCGCGAGAACGATTCAGTCCACGTGCCTATGGAAAGCACGGACCGGGTGTTTTGGCAAGCGGTGATGCGCCAAAACACCGTTATACCTCCGCTGCGCCGCCTCACACTCAAGCAATACGTGCGGGTATTGATGTACGGCGAGGCGGTCCAGATGGGGGCGGCCATCGGGGCCATAGGCATGCCCTACGTGGAATATTTCTCCGATCCATTCATAATCGGGCTGGAAGATGAAAACGCCAACCTGATGTTTCGCATATTGACTCAAATAGAGCAAGAAGGCCTGCCCCAAGAGTATTACGCCTTCAATACCGGCGGAGTGGGAGCCGACACCAACCAGGAAGCCAGCGGGCAACTCTACCACAAGATTCCCCGAGAGTTGACCCTAATGTTGCAAGAGGCGTTGCTGCGCGAAGCCGTAAAGTTCGAGTACGATGAGGTAATTGGTTCGGAAATCGGAGTGGCCATTATAGGTCCCGGCGGGGAGGAAGTTCTCGACCTCCGCTCCCAGTGGCTGCCCCGGTACATCTACGGAGACGAGGAATATTCCAGCCGGATCAAGGAGGTCCTCCGCCGGCGCTACTACAGTATCGACGCCGAGGACAAGGCGGGGATATTACGCTACACTAAAGTGGACAATGACCTGATGGACCTGCCGGACATTCCTCCACCGCTCAACGAACGGGAGCTTGCCTGGTTGTTGTGCTTTTTCTGGAATATGGACTGGGCCTATAGCTCGCTTTCGGAGGCCGCCGCGCATAAGTCGGAAGGCGCCCGCCCGCCGGATGGGCTCCTACGTGACCTCCGGGGGACATACCAGGCTGGAGTGGCTCAAGGCCTCACGTTGACCCAAGAGCAACTAGGCGCTCTGGAAGAGTTGGGCCTTTAAGCAGCCCGCTTTAACCGGCGGATTTCAACCGTGCTCGGCTGATTAGGACGGCGTTGTCAATACGACTCGCCTGTTAGGGGGGCTCCCCGGATGGGAAGGGTCAGGGATGTCCACAGTGTCCAGCGCGGCGCGAGTCCGGTTGGACTCGCTGCCAACAAAACCGTTCGTATCAGCATACTTCCATGTAGTATCCGCAGTATCTCCTGATAGTCCGCACCATCACACCGTTTGCTTTGGGGGGACAGTCATGGTAACCAAGATCGAACTCAGTGGCCAATGCGACAGCCGGTTCAACAGCGTCCAAGAAGCCTTCAAAGAGAACTTCGCCTTGCGCGATGAGGTCGGGGCCTCGGTAGCCGTGTACGTAGACGGCAGACCGGTCGTCGACCTGTGGAGCGGCCATGCCGATAGCGCCCGCGCCCGCCCGTGGGAGCGAGACACGATCGTAAACGTCTACTCCACGACCAAAGGTATGACCGCCATATGCGCTCACCGCCTGATTGATCAGGGCAAACTGGACGTGGACGCGCCCGTGGCCCGGTACTGGCCCGAGTTTGCCCAGGCTGGAAAAGCGGATATCCCGGTGCGTTATTTGTTGAGCCACCGGGCGGGCTTGCCGGCAGTAAAAGCTCCCCTGCCTGCCTCGGCCATGTTCGACTGGGGAGCTATGACCAGCGCCCTAGCCGCCCAGGAACCTTGGTGGGAGCCGGGAACCCGGCACGGCTACCATGCCATTACCTTCGGCTTCCTCGTTGGGGAGGTAGTGAGACGCATCACTGGTAAGAGTCTTGGCGCCTATTTCCGGGAAGAAGTCGCAGGACCCCTTGGAGCGGACTTTCACATAGGGCTGGACGCCAGACACGACGCCCGCACGGCGGGGCTTATTGCCCCACCGCCGCTTCCCCCTGGGGAGACCGACCCCATGCAAGAGCTCATAGCCAGGGAGCCCGAGGGGGCAACAGCCAAGGCCATGACCAATCCGCCTTTTACCTTCGGAGTGACAGACAACTCCCGCGAGTGGCGGGGCGCGGAGATTCCGGCGGCCAACGGACACACCAACGCCCGGGCCATAGCCCGGGTCTACGGGGCTCTCTCCCAGGGTGGTGAGCTAGACGGTGTGCGCGTCCTGAGCCAGGCGGCCATCGAAGCAGCCCTGGTGGAGCAATCCAACGGGCAGGACGCAGTGTTGGACCGGCCTACGCGGTTTGGGTTGGGTTTCATGCTGAGCAGCGAGAGCTTTCCCTTAGGGCCCGGCCTAAGGACCTTCGGTCACCCGGGGGCCGGCGGGTCCCTGGGATTCGCGGACCCAGACGCCGGTGTCAGCTTTGGCTATTGCATGAATCAGATGAGGAATGAGGCGGGCGATGACACTCGCGCCTCGAAACTGATACACGCGATCTATGCGTCGCTGTAACCAGCGGGGGCTATGAAGAAAGTAGACTGCCGGCATAGCCCCCCGACTAAAATCCAAAGGCCCACGGAGGACTAGCCGGGGCTTGTCCTTTGAAGGTCGGCGTTATCCCCGCGCCAAACAGTCCTGGCTGCTCGATGATCACTCCCCGGGGCGCACTCATCACCGCGCAGCCCACATTAAATTCCTCCGGTCCCGGAAACCTGTTTTGCAATTTCACCGGGCGTTCAGTGATCAATCCCTCCGGTCCCGGAAACCTGTTCTGCAATTCCAGCGGGCGCTTGGCGATAAACCCCTGCATCCCGCACCGCCAAGCACCGGATTTTACGCCCTGCTCATTTACACCCCGTTCATTACACCTCGTTCAAGGGCAAGCAAGCTCCCATACCGCGCCTTGGTCCCATTGCCTATTGCTTCGGTCTGTACGCCCTGTACACCGGTCAGGCGTCTAAACAAACCCCAGAAGTCCGAACATATTTAAGTTTTCTTCAAAGAATCTATCTCAAAACAATAGCCGGTATTGACGGCGGCGCCGGAGGACAGCGGACGCGGGAGCGGCATCCGTGGGCGACGCTGGACAAGACCGCGACTCTTGGCTGACCATCCAGCTAGAAAGTGGGCCAATCAAGGCCGCGCCGCCGTCCAACGCCGCTGCCAGTAACAAGATTAATGATAGATTCCCGGCGGGCAACTTAAGGAGCTATGAATCCATGACCGCACACTCAAGACCGATGCCGATGCCCCTGCCCCTAGAGGGAATAAGGGTGCTAGACGCCACCCACCTGGTCGCTGGTCCTTATTGTTCCATGATCTTGGCGGATATGGGAGCGGAAGTCATCAAGGTTGAGCGTCCCGGCTCCGGAGACTTGTCCCGCGCCCGAGAGCCCTTTTTACAGGGGACCGACGGCCAGCTAGTGAGCGCTCGTTTTCTGCCGTCCAATCGCAATAAAAAGAGCGTGACCCTGGACCTTCGCAACCCAACCTGCTCGCAAGCCTTTGAGAACCTGGTGCGCCAGTCGGATATTCTAGTGGACAATTGGGGGTCCGGCGCGTTCCAGCGCTTGGGCCTGGGCTATGAGCACCTGAGAGAAATCAACCCGGGCCTGATCTACGCCAGCATTACCGGCTACGGCTACGGCGAGGGACCGGATGGCCCGTATTCCCAATGGCCGGCCAATAACCTCAGCATCCAGGGAATGGCCGGATGGATGGAGATCACTGGTGAACCCGGTGGACCCCCTCAAGCCGTTGGCGACAATATGGGCGACACAGTTCCCGGAGTTTGGACCGCCCTGGGCATCGTTCTAGCCTTAGAATCAAGGAGGAGGACGGGACTAGGCCAGTACTTGGACATGGCGATGTACGAATGCATGGTGTCTCACGTGGCGGGCAATCTGACTTCCTATCAAGCTACAGGGGAGAATCCAGGGCGGTCCCGGGATAGGCTGGCGTCCTCAGGGCTCACGTTTAAAGCCAAAGACGGCTATGTGGTAATGGCCGGCGCTAAAACCGAAGATAGGCTGCGGAAGATGTGGAAGCTTATTGGCCGGGAGGAGCTGACGGAAGACCCTCGCTACTTGAACCAGGGGGCTGATGGAGACTTTTACTTTGAACAGGTGATACCAGCCATCGAAGAATGGTCGCAACACCTGACCAAGTGGGAGGTAGCCAGGATGCTCACCGAGATTGGGTTCTCCATGGGCGTGGCCCAAACAATCGCCGATGTTAACCAATGTCCTCATCTGGAAGCCCGCCATATGTTTCTCGATACCGGCGACACAATGGGCGGCCTGTTCCGTTCGCTACGCACTCCGTTGCGCCTCACCGGCTGCAGCGAGTCGCCAAGCGGCGACCCGCCTCGACTGGGAGAGCACAACCGGGAAATCCTGTGTGGCATCGGCGGCCTGACTCCATCGGAATTGGAGGCGCTGGAAGCACAGGGGGCAGTCTGACCTGAGGGACAGCAAAAGTTGTCTTTATCTCAGATTCCTGACGCACCTTATGCCCGGCAACCGGACGATACGCCAAACCGGTTGGTCCACCTCCTGAGAATAACTGACTGGGAATAATTAATCGGGGATAGCTAACCGGGGATAACTAACCGGGGTGCTATCGGACGGGCATCGCCGTTGCAGCTTGGATGATTTGATAAACCCCCCGTTCCGTTAACCGCAGCCCCAACACTATCCCCTCATACTATCCTCTGAGTTGGTTGAATAGAGGCGCTAAGAGGACTGGTCGCCAAGGTGGAACGGACCCGGAAGAACTCACGCCTGTTCCGTGCTTATTTCCGTGCTTATAAGGATGAACGTCATCATGCAGGGTTCATCCGAACGATTGCGCCAGGCATGGCGGGTCCCACGCTGTACAACGCAGTCCCCGGCCTTCAGATGATGTTCCCCATCGTCCAACTCGAGGTAAATCTCCCCCGATAAGACCAGCCCGAAATCCAGCGTGGGAGTGGTGTGCCAGCCGGGCGCGTCGGTTTCCATCGCGCCACAATCGTCAAACCTGCCGCCGGCAGCGATGCCCTCAGGGGAGTAGCCGCCCATGGCCTCGACCTCGGCGGAAGGGCGGAAGGTCACACAACGCCATTTGACGCCTCCCGGCGGCGGTTGCAGGACCGCGACCTCAACGTCTGCAGGGTCCGTGTGGCCAGTCACCGTCGGCGGAGTGCCGCTGGTGATCCAGAGCTCGTCGAACACTGCGCGCTGGACGTCGATATGCCCGGGAGTCGGGCCGTCTATGTCGACCCTGGACTTGCCGTCAGGCCCGTTGCCTGTCACCAGTCTTCGTACTGCCATATGTCCTCCCTCGTCGTCTGATCTGCGGCGCACGCCCTGGTGCGCCCATCATGAATATTGCCTCAACCCGGCTGGGATTATACAAGAGACGATGCGGGGTTAGGCAATAACACCGAAGGCTCCGCACTCGCTGGGACGCACCATTAAGGACCCAGCCCGACACCCCAGGAGCGCCACCTCACGCGCCTGTCAATTGCCGCTTGCTAATCAGAACACCCGTTCTTACAATGAACTTCCTTTTGAAGGCGATGGGCGGAGGTGATGGGTGAGAGGTGGGGGGTCAAGGTGAAGGGCAGAGGATCAGTGTGTGAGGGGTGAGGGGCAGAGGGTCAAGGTGAGAGGAGGAGGGGTGAAAGCTTCATATTAGGGGCTTCATGTCTATCGCGTGCGTCTTTGTCAGTCACTTCCCGCTAAAAACTGAGTTGCTCCACCAACCTTCATTACGAGGCAAGGCGGTCCTAGTTGTTGAGCAATCAGGGGCTCAGAAGCTAGTCATTGACCGCTCATCTTCAGCTCATGACACCGTGGTAGGCATGTCCCTAGAGAAGGCCTTGGCCCACTGTTCCCACGCCGCTCTCATCGAAGCCGATGAGTCACTCTACAGGGAGAAGTGGAGCAGCATCCTGGACCGCCTCGAACAAAGGAGTCCTATCGTAGAAGATGCAGGCTTGGGCCTGGCCTATGTGGACCTCCGGGGTCTGGAAAAGCTCTACGGCGGCGAGAGCAAGCTGGTAAAGGCGATCGTAGACGGCGTTCCTCAAACCTACCTTCCACAAGTAGGTGTGGCCAACGGCAAGTTTCCCGCTTATGCCGCCGCCCTGCAAACTGAGCCTGGCAGAGCAACGCGAGTTCCGGAAGACGCTGCCTCTTTTCTAGCGGAGCTGCCCGTGACGCATTTGCCGGCTTCTTGGAAAATCAAGGAACGGTTCCTGGATTTTGGCCTGAACGTGATGGGAAGCATTGCCCAACTACCCTTTAACACCATGCTAGGCGAGTTTGGCAAAGAGGGCGCGCGCTTATGGCGGCTGGCTAACGGCCAAGACGACGAGTTGTTACTCCCTCGCCGTCACGAGGAGACTTTCGCCGCCGAGGTCGCCTTTGCTACGCCCATAGTTTCTCTGCCCGCTATTATCATTGCCTTGGAAAGTTTGCTGGCACAAGCCTTCGCTGGCAAGCTTATGGGACGCTTTGCCAGGACCGCTCACCTGGAAGGGCGTACTGAGAACGGGGCCACTTGGAACAAGCGCGTGGGCTTTCGTGAGCCGGTGGGCAGTCACAGACGCGCTCTGTTTCTTCTGCGGAGCCGCTTGGAGAACCTGACTTTACCCGGCCCGTTGGAAACTCTATCCCTCACTCTCTCCGGCATTACCGGGGAGACAGGTAGACAGGAAAGTCTGTTTCCCGACGTGCGGCGCCAAGACCGGCTGGATGACGCCATCCGTCAGCTTGGAGCCAGACTGGGACATAAGCCGCCCATCTATCACGTACGGGAGGTGGAGCCATGGTCGCGGATACCGGAGCGACGCCGTGCCCTAGTGGTATACGACCCTTAAACGCACCTCAGTTGGTCCAAGTTGAAATAGACAACAATGACATGCCCACAGTCATCGGCATCGTTAGGAATAAAAATGCCCGGGCGCCGGTTCCCCATGATTCCGACCGCCTCCGGCGGACGCGGCCAACGGAGTTAAAAAACCGCCCTTCATTCGTCACCCCCGTCACCCCCGTCACCTCGGCAAGCTCATCGCCTGTGACGAGCTCGCCGAAGGATAGCCGGCGGACAATTTTGTATGAGTGGCGCCAGGTCTCCGAGGTCCTAGACACGTGGCGCATCGACGATGAATGGTGGCGGAAACGGCCGGTGTCGCGCCTGTACTATCGTGTGATTTTGGAAGATGGGACAGTGACCAGCCTATTCAAAGACCTTAGCAGTGGCCGGTGGCGCCAGCAGCAGGTGTGAGAAATAGTGTACGCCGAACTTCATCTTCACACTAACTACAGTTTCCAAGAAGGCGCTTCCTCCATAGGGGAGATGGTGGGGCAGGCCGCCAGGCTTGGCTATCAAGCCCTGGCCGTTACCGACCACGACAATCTCTGCGGGGCCGTGGAGTTTGCCGAAACTTGCCATGACGCCGAAATACAACCCATTATTGGCTGTGAGGTCACCTTGGCCGGCGGCCGCCATCTGACCCTTCTGGCCGAGACGCGGGTGGGGTACGGCAACCTTTGTTGGCTCATTTCCCAAGCCTACAAAGAGGACCGCCGTAAGCCGGCGCTGGACCTTGTGTTGCTAGAGGGTCACACCCAGGGGCTTATTGCCCTATCCGGCTGCCGTCAGGGTGAAGTTCCGTCGCTAGTAGATGCACGGCGCTTTGTCGAGGCTGGTGACGTTGCCTCACGCTACCGCGACCTCTTTGGGGAAAGTAATTATTTCTTGGAGCTGCAGCAACACTTTGTTCAGGGGGATACCCGGCGCAACCAACGCCTAGTCAACTTGGCGCAGGAGTTGGGCGTCGGTGTCGTTGCCACGGGCAACGTCCATTACCACGTACGGGAGCGCCACCGCCTTCAGGATTGCCTAGTAGCCATCAAGAACAATACTTCGCTGGAGGACTCCCATCGTGAGCGGCGTCCCAATAGCGAGTTCTTTCTCAAGGCGCCGCAGGTAATGACTGATCTGTTTCAGTGGCGCCCCGAGGCCGTAGACAACGCTGCTCGCATTGCCCGGCGCTGCGCCAATTTCGACCTAACTCAAGACTTGGGATATCAATTCCCAGACCACCCGGTGCCAAAAGGGTACACGCCCCAAAGTTACCTGGAGCATACTTGCTGCCAAGCGGCCGAGCGGCGGTATGGCCGGATCACACCCAAGGTGCGTCAACGCCTGGACCTAGAGCTCGGTCTCATTCAAAAGCACAATCTTGCAGGCTTCTTCCTAGTTTACCAAGACATCGTGTTACTGGCCCAGGAAGTGGCCGTAGACTTGGGTTTGGCGAACCCGGAGACGCCCGTGGAATTCGACCCACCGGGCCGCGGCCGGGGTTCGTCGGTGTCGATGCTGGTGGGTTACCTCTTGGGAATCTCCCACATCGATCCCTTGCATTACAACCTTTCTCTGGAACGCTTTTTGCCTGATGACGAGTTAGCCAGCGTGCCTGACATCGACTTGGACTTTCCTCGTAACATCCGTGAGGCGCTGATCCTTCGGGTCCATGAAAAATATGGCTGGGAGCGGGCAGCCCTTACCGGAATGATCGATACCTACCGCATTCGCGGCACGGTACGGGATTTGGGCCTGGCCCTTGGCCTACCCTCCGGCCAAGTGGATAAGCTGGCCAAGCGAGTCGACGAACGGGAAGGTATCCCGTTGCTAGAGCAGATGCGTCTTCTGCCCGACTTTCAGGATAAAGTAGAAGCCCCGCTGTGGCAGCATCTCATTGAGCTTGCCGCCCAATTGGAGGGCTTCCCCCGTCATCTTGCGCAGCATCCAGGCGGTATGGTCATCGGCTCCAGCCCGCTAACCGAGATCGTGCCTGTCCAGCCCAGCGCCATCGAGGGGCGCTACATCATGCAGTGGGATAAGAACGCCATCGATCAAGCACGCTTCGTAAAGATAGACTTCCTGGCCATAGGGGCCCTTTCTCAAGTGCAGGATGCCCTTCGGGCCATTGAGCGCCGCCACGGAAACTCTATCGATCTATCTCGCATCGACTTTGAAGATGAGGCAGTCTACTCCATGCTCCACAAAGCCGACACCATAGGCGTTTTCCAGGTCGAGTCGGCGGCACAGCAGCAGACCATCCCCCGCATTAAGCCGAAAAACCTTATAGATATGGCCCATGAAGTGGCTGCAGTCCGGCCTGGCGTGGGAGCTAACGACGGCATTCGCCGTTATATCAGCCGCCGCATGGGACTGGAGCCCATCGAGTTCATCCACGAGTTGGAGCGAAGGGCCTTGGAGCGCACTCGCGGGGTGATCCTCTTTCAGGACCAGATAAATCAGGTTGCTCACGACGTTGGAGGACTCTCCCACTCTGACGCCGATCGCTTGAGGCGCGCCTTCACCAAACCGAACAACGCAGCCACGATCCAACGTTGGTGGGAACGATTCCGCGACGGGGCGCAGGCGAACGGGGTCGAGGAAGAAACCGCCCGCCGCATCTTCGACAGATTCAACGGCCACTATATGTTTCCCGAGTCCCACGCTTTCGCCTTTGGTGTCACCGCCTATCAAATATCCTGGCTCAAGTACTATTACCCAGTGGAGTTCTACTTGGGTTTGTTCAATCAACAACCCATGGGCTTTTACACCCCCGAGACGCTAAAGGAAGACGCCAAGCGCCACGGCGTTCCCATCCTCAATCCGGACGTGAACCTAAGCGCTGGACTATGCACTATCGAATCTGACGGCATCAGGCTTGGCTTGAGCTATGTGAAAGGACTCGGCGAAGCGGCGATCAGCGTAATAGGCCAAGCCAAAGAACAAACCGGGAGCTTTCTCAGTCTGGCCAACTTTATGTCCCGGTCGGGTCTGGAGCAACAACAAGTCGAGGACCTGATCGATGCCGGCGCACTGGATAGCCTGTGTCAGGACCGCCGCGGCGCCCGTTGGGAGGCAGGCCTGCGCTACCGGCCGGTAGGCCGCCAGTTAGGGCTCCCGCTGCCGGTGGAACAAGATATGGCCTGCTTACCCAAGGCCGGGAATTTCGACGAAATGATGCGGGAGTACCGCACCATGGGGATGCATCCCGCAAGCCATGTCATGGCCTATATTCGCGAGAGTTTAGGGATGAATGTCCTGACCAGCGCGGAAGTGCTGCTGGCAACCGATGGCGAGACAATCACCGTGGCCGGGCTGGTCATCCGCCGCCAACGGCCTTTGGCGAAAGCCGTGTATATTACTTTGGAAGACGAATACGGCCATATCCCCATGGTGGTGTGGCCCAAGAACTATGCCCGGTTGCGTAACGAGCTCAAAGCGCCCTTTCTGGTGGTAACCGGCGCCATGTCTCGCCATGACGAGACCCTAAACTTGGTGGTGGAGCAGGTCAAGCCAATGTACGTTATACCCCATCCACCGGAGTCACGGAACTTCCACTAAGAGCCTGGTTTCTGCCCGGGATATTTATCAAGAGCAACGTTCTAACCCGGGTGGCCCGGCATTCCATACATCGGGCAGCCTCCACACGCCATGGTCTGCCCACACGCCGCTGCGCCATGTCCCGGGCCCGCCGAACGGACCTGCTCCGATTCAAGAGAAGCATCCCGGCCGGAGGCAATCTGGCGGTGATGGCCATTCTTGGTTGGTGAAAACTCCCCAAAGAGATCGAGCTTCAGTTGTTTGGTGCGGGGAGGCCTGTGGCCGGGAAAAACCAGAAACGGCCATACTCGTTTCCTTATCACTCCCATCGCCTGGAGGTCCCGCCAGGTATCTACGCTATGACTTCTGCGAGTCTGCAAGATTCGCTGCGCCGAACTGGGGCCCACGCCGGGGACTCGCAGAAGTTGTTCCCGGGTCGCTGAGTTTACTTCGACGGGGAAAGCGTCCAAATTCTCCGCGGCGATGATCGTCTTGGGATCAGTTTCCAGCGGCAGAAAGCCGCTATTGTCGAAAGCCAGCTTCAGCTCCTCATGGGAGAAATGGTAAATGCGTTTCAACCAGTCCATCTGATAGAGACGATGTACTCGCTCAAGGGGGGTGGGTGGGTGCTCCTCAAGTGGCGTGTGGCGCACCGGTCGAAAGGGCGCAAAATATATCCGTTTCAAATTCCAGCCGCCATACAGCTGGTCCATGCGTTGAAAGATATTCCAATCCGACTCATCCGCCGCCCCCACGACAAGCTGGGTAGCCTGTCCCACCGCGCCGCCGGTATCGCCGCGGGTTAACCCATCGATCCACTCCATGGGAGCCAGGATGTCTCGGTCAAGGTCCTTCATAGCGCTGAGCTTCTGCATATGAGCTGTTGTAGGCGTCTCGATATTCACGGACAACCGCGTGCCTAGCCGGTATGCCGCCTCAACGTACTGAAATTCGGTCCCCGGCATCACCTTCAGGTGAATGTATCCCTTGAAGCCGTGCTTTCTGCGTATTATGTCCGCAACCTTCACCATCCGTTCCGTGGTTTTCGAACCGCTGCCTGCTACCCCCGAGTTAAGAAACAGGCCGGCCACGGCGTGGCGCCGCTGCAACTCCATGAAGGCGTCTGCCAGCTCATCTACCTTGAACGCGTAACGTTTCCGGGGGACCCAATGGCTGTTGGGACAGACCGCGCAGTCCATTTTGCAGAAATCAGTGAACATCACCCGCATCAGATTAATATATTGTCCGTTGGGCATGGCGGCCCTGTAGACGCCGGGGATAGGGTTTCTACGAGAGGAAGAATAGGGGGTTCGGGCGGAGTTCCCGTGTTCCCGCCCAGACAGAACATCGCCGCCTGCCATGGATCCCAGAATATTGACCTTCTCGTACATATCCAGGCTGCGATTGATCAGCATAGACTACTCCCATCCTCTGTTTAAGAACATGAGTTCTCATTAAGGGGGATGAGTTGTCAACGAACTAGCGACATGAGCCTGCCGAATGGGACTGGGAGAGGCGGTAATGACCTTTTGAGCCATTGGGGCCGGATAGCGGGCAGGTATTCTCTTTAGGCTGCCGTCATGCTAACCCGGTTAACTCCGGAAGCCTTGGAGGCTGCCTTGCATGGGGAACTCCGCTTACGCGGAACCGAATTCGGCTACGTGGCGCTCAAATGCCGACAAATTGGCGGGTTGAACGTGCGCGGCCGTTATCGCGGCACACTATCCTCAAATGCGGTGTTGCCCGGGTCAGAAGAACCGGGAAAACTTACATCAACGACGTCAAGGCCCGGGAAAGCCCCTCTCATGGGCTCACCACTGCACAAACATGGGCATGACGACGTGGATATAGTCCTCCGAATCAACGGGCCTGAAGACCCCGGGGCTGGAAGAGGAGGCTGTTTCCAGGGCAACCTTGCCCCGCTCCAAGGCGGCTAAAACGTCGAGCAAGTAACGGCTATTAAAGGCGATCTTGCCCTCCACGCCTTCAATAACGTCGGCGTCGATCTCATCCTGGTTGTCGCCAATCTCCTGGGAGCGAGCCGAAACAATTACCTTTCCGGTATCCCCGCCGCCATTGCCCGGTGAAAGCTCCAGGCGGATTATGTTGCTGCCGTCGCGGGCGAAGATGGCCGCGGTGCGTACTGCTCTGAGCAAAGAGGGTAAGTCCAGCACGGCGCGAGTATCGTGCTTTTCAGGGATTAGCTGCTCGTAATTAGGGAAAGCGCCTTGCAGCAGTTGGGAGACCACCTCCACCGTCTCAGCGCCCTTTATGCGGAATAACACCTGGCCCTTGGCCGGGGTCATCGTTATCTCCACCGGGTCCTCTTGGTCCCCCAACAGCCGGCTCACCTCGTTGAGAGTCCGGGCCGGTATGATGACCTTGGTCTCCGATTCCACCGACTCCCGCAACACACCTTGATGCACAGCCAGGCGGAAACCGTCAGCAGCCGCCAGGCTGAACCGGCTGCCGTCGAACTTCATCTCCACGCCGGTCAAGACCGGTCTCGATTCTTCGGTAGCGGCAGCGAAGGCGACGCGGGCAATGGCGGACTTCAACACCGATGGGTCCACTTTCGCCCCGATTCCTTCTTCAACCGTAGGTATAGGAGGAAACTCGCTGGCGTCAGTGCCGTGAATGTGGGCTTGGGAGCGGGCACACTTGAGCTCCAGCACGCCCGTTCCCGGTTGTAACTCTAGGTCGATGCGTTCATTGGGCAACGAGCTCACAAACTCTGTCAGCAACCGGGCGGGAACGGTCACGGAACCTTCTTCCTCTACCATGGCCCCGGTCCACGTGGTTATTGCTACCTCAAGATTGGTGGCGGACAACTGCAGCATAGACTGATTTACACTGAGCAACACGTTTTGAGTGATAGGGAGCGTAGACCGGTTGGCTACAGCCCGGCCTACCACGGCTAGCCCACGGCTAAGGTTTTCCTGCAAACACGACAATCTCATCTAGTGCCACCTACGGGTTAGTTGTTGGTAACGCTGGGTGAAGGGACATCAATGCCCAGAATATTAACCTAGTCCGGTGTGTTATAGCTTCAGGCCCTTCACGCCACGACTCACCGAGTCTACGGCGGGCCAGGGTGAAATCTTAGGTCAGGAACAGTACCTCTATCGTCGCTCACGCCATTTGGAGGTCGCCATTCAGGGCCTGGCGCCCATTAGGACCGCGAAATCCCCCGCCCCATTGAGCAGAAACCGGAGTGACGTTGTAAAAGCCGGCATTCCAAACTGTCAAAGGCCTTGGGGTCGTTTTGGCCCCCTATTATGTCATTGCAACCCGGCAAACACAACTTATGACGAGCCCAGGCAACTGTTTAGAGTTGGTTAGTCCACTTCGCCGAAAGCTGCCGAAAGCCGTTTCATAACTTCCGCCCTGAGCGTCAGCAGCAAAGATTAACCCCCGATTCTTAGCACTCAGATCCTCTCAAGTCTGAACAGCTACCAACCCAGGCCGTGCGATTGGGCAACAAAGACCTTGTTCTTGCCACCCTGGCTGGCGTTGACCGTACGCGCCGGGACGTCTGCTATAATGGGCTTCAAATCTGCAATGAGTTGCGGAAGATTGCAACCCGGTTAATAAGCCCGGGCGCATTGGTAAAGTCGCGGAGTCCCAGCGGAGATTGCCGGCCTAGGGCTGTGGTACGGCTCCCGTTGTAACAACCGAGGCTAGTAACGACCGAAGCCCAAAACACCTCATGACTGATCTGCTTTTCCAGGACGATAGTTACCTCAGGGAATTTCAGGCCACCATCGTGGAAGCGGTGGAAGGTGGCTTGGTGCTGGACCGCACCGCATTCTACGCGGGCGGCGGAGGCCAGCCTTGCGACACCGGGGTTCTGGTGCGGCAAGACCAGAATTGCCCAGTCACTAAAGTTGGGCGGAGGGAAGGAAAGCTGGTGCACGAGGTGGCGGACCTCGCGCTGGCACACGGCGGACCCACCCCCGGAGAAAAGGTGACAGGCATAATCGACTGGGACCGGCGCCTCCTCCTCATGCGCACCCATACGGCACTGCATATCCTGTGCGGAGTTGTGTGGAGGGACTACGGCGCCAAGGTGACCGGCGGGGACATGCGGCCCGGCGAGGCACGGATGGACTTTGAGTTGGAGCAGATGAGCGCCAAGTTTGCCGAGGAGATTGAAGAGAAGGTGAACGCCGAGGTCGCAGCTGCCCGCTCCGTGCTGGTGGGCAATCTGGCCCGGGAGGAAGCGGACCAAACCCCCGATCTGATTCGAACTAAGATCAACTTGCTCCCGCCCGGCATTCGCCAGGTGCGGACCATAGACATAGTGGGGCTAGACCTTCAGGCCGACGGCGGAACCCACGTGTCCAACACTCACGAGGTGGGCGCCATCAAGGTGGTGGGCCACGAGAGCAAAGGCCGGATCAACAAGCGCCTCCGCATCGGGCTCGTCCACTGAACCCGCTTCGCTTTCCCCCCGACTGCTCCAACACAGGGCTCCAAGCATCATCACAGGGCCGAGGCGACGGACCATCATGACCAAAACCGTCGTTGGTATAGACGTGGGCGGCACCTTCACTGACATCGCCATCCTTGAGGACGGCCGCCTTAGCGTCCACAAACTTTCCTCAACTCCCGACGACCCATCCCGAGGCACGCTCCAAGGTGTGACGGAAACCGGGACGACCGGCGCCGACTTCGTCCATGGCTCCACCGTGGCCACCAACGCTTTGCTGGAAGGGAAGGGCGGCCGGACTGCCCTGGTGACCACTCTAGGATTCGAGGATGTTTTGGAGATTGGCCGCCAGGCCCGTAGCGAGCTCTATGACCTGAACTTGGACCGAACGCCTGCACTGGCCCCTTGGGAGTTGCGTTTTGGGCTGCCTGAGCGAGTAGACCACACCGGGACTATCATCGAGGACCTTGAAGCAGGCGCAATCGAGACCGTGTTGTCTCTGCTGCGGGAGGCCCAGGTCGACGCAGTGGCAGTCTCATTTCTCTTCTCGTTCCTCAACTCGGCGCACGAAGAAATGGTCCTGGACGCGTTGCAACGATTGCCCGGTCCACCATTCATATCCATTTCCAGCCGGGTGCTCCCCGAGTTTCGGGAGTACGAACGCACCAGCACAGTGGTGGTGAACTCCTACGTGGGCCAGGTTATGGCCCGCTATCTGGGGAAAATGGAGGAGTCTCTGGGCCAAGGGCTGCGGATCATGCAGTCGTCGGGAGGCAGTATCACCGCGAAGCTGGCGTCGGAACAACCGGTCCGGACCATCCTCAGCGGGCCCGCCGGCGGCGTGGTCGGCGCATTTTACACCGCGGTCCAAGCGGGCTGCCCGGAGATAATTACGCTGGACATGGGAGGCACCTCCACCGACGTCTCTCTGTGCCCGGGGAATATCAAGGAAACCACCGGCTCCAATGTCGGCGGCTATCCCATCGGTGTACCCATGATCGAAATACACACCGTTGGCGCCGGCGGAGGCTCCATCGCCCGGCTGGACAGTGGGGGAGCCCTGGTCGTGGGACCGCAGTCAGCCGGAGCGGACCCCGGCCCAGCATGCTACGGCCGGGGAGACCAGGTCACCGTTACCGACGCCAACCTGATGCTCGGGCGGCTCCTCCCCGATCACTTTCTAGGCGGCCGCCTGTCGCTATACCCTGAGCGCGCCGAAAGCCTGATGGGGTCTCTAGCCTCAGGGATCGGTGCGTCGGCGCGCAGCACTGCTCTTGGTATAGTCAGGGTCGTAAACGCCACTATGGACCGGGCCATCCGGACCGTTTCGTTAGAGCGGGGATACGACCCGCGCCGTTTCGTCTTAGTGCCCTTTGGAGGGGCCGGCCCCATGCATGCTTGCGAGCTGGCGGAGGAGCTGGGTATTCCGAAGGTGTTGGTCCCCACTTACCCCGGGATCCTCTCCGCCCTGGGCGTAGCCATCGCCAACATAGTCAAGGATTATTCGCGGACGGTGATGCTGCGGGGCGAGGACGTGAGCCGGCGGCGGCTGGATGAGGAATACCACGGCATGGAGGGCTTAGCCCGGGAGGAGCTCCGGCACGAAGGCCTGGCGGTAGACCGCATGGGAGCCCTCCGTTTTCTGGACGTGCGTTACGTGGGACAGTCTTTCGAGTTGACCATCGACTACCCCCCTCCCACGAATCGAGACAATCTCCCCAGGTCCATCAGCGATCTGTTCTACAAGGCACACCTCCAGAGATTCGGCTACGCCGATCGGCGGGAGCCTATGGAGATAGTCAGCTTGCGGCTTAAACTGGAATTAGTGATGGACAAACCCCGGATTACTCCCCAGCCGGCAGGCGAGCCGGACCCGTCAGCCGCAAGGATGGGCGAAACGGAAGTCGTGTTTGCCAGCGGTCCCGCCGTGACTCCCTTCTACCGGAGAGAAAACTTGGAAAGCGGAGCATTGGTGGAAGGTCCGGCCCTGGTGGTCCAGACTGACACCACCATCGTGGTCCCTCCGGGCTGGGGCGGGCCTGTGGACCAATACGGCAACTTAGTGCTAACCCCGACCTAGAGGAGAATTATCAATGCCCCAATCAGTGTCCGGACTGTCGACCCTGGCCGTATTCGCTCACCCTGACGACGAGGGGTTCGGCTCCGGGGGTTCCTTGGCCATGCTCGTTGCCGGTGGCGCCCGCATTACGTTGGTTTGCGCCACCAACGGCGACGCAGGGGAAGTGAGCGACCCAGAGTTGGCTACACCGGAGACCCTTGCCCAGGTGCGTAGAGAGGAATTGCGCCAGGCTATGAACATTACCGGCGTAACAGACCTGAGATTCTTGGGCTACCGCGACTCCGGAATGGCGGGAACGGACGACAACAATCACCCGGATGCGCTGGCGCGGGCTAATGCGGACTTGGTGACCGATCAATTGGTGGCCATCATACGGGAAGTCCAGCCTGAATTGGTCATTACCTTCGACCCCACCGGGGGTTACGGCCATCCCGACCACACGGCGGTGCACCGACACACCAGCCGTGCTTTCTATCTGGCCAGCGACCCGGAATTCTCAGGACAGCTGTCCCAAGAGGCGGGGGCCTGGTCCCCCACGCTGCTTTACTACGTGTGTTTTCCTCGCAGCAATTTCCGGCGTATGTGGCAGCAGATGCTGGACTCCGGGATCACGCCTCCCTTCGCTAGTTTGGAGGTCGACACGATAGGGACCCCTGACGAGGCGACGACTACCGTCGTGGACGTAAGCTCCTACGTGGACACCAAGATCGCCTCGTTAAACTGTCATCGCACGCAAATGGACCCCAACGGCCCTTTCTCCCGGCTGCCCCAGGAAATGGTGCGGGAAATGATGAGCACCGAGTATTATTCCTTGGTGTTTCCCGAGGGAGCCGCCGGAGAAGCGGACTTGCTGGCCAAGCTGGCATAACAAATCCCGCTGCCGAAAAGGATAGGCCCATGCCGGTAGACCCTATAAGCCTGGAAGTTTTCAAAAACCTGTTCATCTCGGTGGCGGAGCAGATGGGGGTGGCGTTGCAGCGGACCGCCTACTCCCCCAACATAAAGGAGCGCCGCGACTTCTCCTGCGCGGTTTTCAACCCCGCAGGGGACATGATCGCCCAGGCGGCCCACGTGCCGGTGCATTTGGGGGCTATGCCCGCTTCTGTTCAGGCGGCGCTGGACGTGTTTCCCGGCGCTCTCCGCCCGGGAGACATGGTCATTCTCAACGATCCCTACCTGGGCGGCACCCACTTGCCCGACATCACCCTGGTGGCCCCCGTGTACTTGGAAGAGAATGGCGTTAAACGCATGGCGGGATTCGTGGCCAACCGGGGCCACCACGCCGACGTGGGAGGGATGACGCCAGGTTCATTGCCGCTGTCCACCGAGCTCTACCAGGAGGGCACCATCATTCCGCCCATAAAGCTGGTCAGGGGCGGGAGAGTCAACCGGGAAGTCATACAGCTAATCTGTCGCAACTCCCGAACTCCGGAGGAACGGAAGGGCGATCTAGCGGCGCAGATGGCGTCCATACGGGTGGGAGAAAAACGGCTGCAGGACATTGCCCAGCGATACAGCATGGAAGAAACTGAAGCCCACATGGCAGCCCTGTTGGATTACTCGGAGCGGGTGACCCGTCAGGCTATTCTAGAAATTCCCGACGGCGTCTACCGGGTGGTGGACTACATGGACGACGACGGTCTGACAGAGCAGGCGGTGGCTATTGCCGTGACAGTGAGGGTTGACGGGGACGAGATCGTCATGGACTTCACCGGCTCGTCGCCCCAAAGGCCCGGCTGCATAAACGCACCACGTGCGGTGACCATGTCGGCGTGCCTGTACGTGGTCCGGTGTTTAGCCGTAGGGGACGCCCCGGCAAACCAGGGCTGCCTGCGGCCGGTGCACGTCGTAACTCCACGGGCCAGCGTGGTAAACCCGGAACCGCAGCGGGGAGTGGCGGGAGGCAACGTGGAGACCTCCCAGCGCATAACCGACGTGCTGCTGGCTGCCCTGGCTCAAGCGCTGCCCGAACGCATACCGGCGGCCAGCCAAGGCACCATGAACAACATGATAGTCGGCGGCCATGACCCGGTGAGAGACAAGCCGTTCGTTTACTACGAAACCATAGGCGGCGGCATGGGGGCCAGACCCACCAAGGATGGAATCTCCGGTATCCAGACTCACATGACCAACACGATGAACACGCCCATAGAAGCCATGGAGTTCGCGTTCCCGCTGCGCTTGCGGCGCTACGCTTTACGCCGTGGCTCCGGAGGGGCCGGAAAATTCAAAGGGGGAGACGGTCTCGTACGGGAAGTCGAATTTCTGGCGCCCGCGCGGGTCACCTTGCTATCTGAGCGGCGGAAACGCCCGCCTCCCGGATATCATGGAGGTCACCACGGGCATACCGGAGAGAATCTGCTGCTGCGGGGCGGCTACGAAGAGGTGCAGCTAGCCGGCAAAGAGGTCCTCGACGTAGAGCCAGGGGACGTTTTGAGCATCCGAACTCCTGGAGGAGGCGGTTGGGGTCCTCCCAGCGACATCGCATAGCCCAATTGGCAGCGAGCGTTGCGTTGGCCGTCATGGTCATGGTCATGGCGGCGGCGTGCTCCGGTGGGGACATCAAAGCCTCGGACATGCTATTGAGCCCAGCCGATTTTCCTGACCTAGAGGTCACCGAGATTAGCACCCAGGCAGACGTCACTCCCCTCGGTGTGGACGCAGCTCAGGTGGAATTGTTGGGCACAAACTTCGCGCTAAACCAGAGCGTGGTGGTCTTTGCCACTCCGGAGTCAGCCTTCACGGTTTTGGCAGGAATCAAGCAGGACCAGTTGGCGGAGGGGGTCTTACCGGTATACCTGGAACAGTTCCAAGACATCTCAGGTATCTTGAACGAGGACCGGGGGGGTGAGGCGCGCCAGACCCTCTTTTTCGTCGAAGGCAGGGTGCTGGTCCGGCTCACCACGTCCGGCTCCAGCACACCCGGTCAGCTAGAGGGCTACGCGGCCAAAGCCCGCGAAAAAGCCGACGGGCAGTAACAAGGCATAGGCCACGGTACAGTTGGTGAAGACCGCGGCGTTGATACTACTTAGGTTAACATCCGTTAGGCTGTAAGCAAGGGTTTAGTCACACTCGCCGGAAGTTGGACTACGCTGCGTCGCTCCACCGGATGAGATTAACCCAACCCCCCTTTCTCCCTGTGCCTGTGACTCGTTGCGGTTAGCCCAAGTACAACGCGGTCTTGCCGGAACGCCGGGTGGGAATGCACTCAACAGGCAACAGGATTTCCAGATCCCAGTTGCCGCAATCACGTTTTGATTCAACTCCAGCTTCCAATAGCGGTTATTGGAGGTTTTGGGCGGCGCAGAGACCGCTTGGCTGAAACGATTTATTGGGTCTATAGTTGATTCGAGGTCCCAAAGGTCATGGACTTCAGACTTTGCCGCTGAAATCCGAAGAGCTACTTTTTGATACGATTGCTCTGCTCCGTTGCAGCAATCACGTGCCAGAGCGAAAGGAATAGCGTATAATCGCCAGGTGCGCTTTGGATTCCCGCCGGTGCGGCAGCGGCCAGATCTACGGCCTAACCCACGGTTCAGATGAGGAGATATTAGCCATGGTGAAGTACGTTCGGTGCAACGCAATCCTATCTCTAGCCCTAGACGCGTCGGGAGTGGGCTGCCGCTACATGGCAAAAGCGGATACGGAAGAGGGTGTGTTGGAAGACATGTCCAAGCATCTGGTGGAAGTCCACGAGGTTGAGGCAGACGAGCTATCCGCGAATATCAAAGCATCAACCAAAACCACTCGCGGCTAACCCCGCTTTCATGCCTTAAACGGCTCCAATCGCCGACTCCCGGCACAAGTGTGAACTCTTGCACCTGGCTTCGATGCCGGTACTTTCCCTCCCCTGGAGAGTAAGCAAGAAAACCCCGAATAATTCGGGGTTTTCTTATTATTCGGGGTTTTCGTACTTAGGAAAGCGCCTACTGAGGGGAGTCCTCAGTCCACGTATTGGGTCTGGGGATCACTGGTTGGGAAAATCGTGAACATTCTGGCGGGTCCGCCGGTTTCGTTGATCAGCCTGTGGGCCGTACCCGGCGGCGCAAGCAAAGTATCTCCCGGTGACCCAACGTGGTGTTCGTCGCCTACTATCATCTCAACCTGGCCTTCCAGCAGAATAATGGCCTCATCGGTAGTATGAGTGTGCAAACGTAAAGCGGAACCGTCCTGCATCACCAGCTCGCCTACGGTCAAGTTGGCTGCGCCTGCATCTCCGGTTACGAAGCGCCGGGAGCTGCGCCCGTCCTCGGGCGCGGGCATGGGTATGTCATTTTTGTCGATTATCGGCATTACGATTCCCCCTATTTCGTGGGACGGCTAACCTGATTCACTATGCTACGGATGGTCCAGACCTGGAGCAGTATGCCCATAAGGTCGGAAACGGGGTTAACCCGTTACTTGCCATCGTCGAAGCTCACAATCACCGCCGCGTTGGCGATAACCATGGCGTCGCTGCCATCTTCGTTGGGCACTTCCAGCCCGCCAAGCACCGCGGTTACTTGGCCGCGGCCGTGGGGCAGGACCGCCGCCACAGACTCCTTGTTCACAGATTCCGGACGGGGCACGCCTATAGTAATGTCAACCTGCATATCGTCAGCGGTCTTGCCCAACAGGCGTTGAAACCCCAAACTGCTGTGGTGTATAGCGTCGAAGACTGCCCGTTCGGCGGCCAAAGTGTAGTCTCGTCCATGAACGTCTACACCCATCCCCATCTCCATGATACACCGCACTTGAGCCATGGCTGTCTCACCTCCTTCAAGTGGAAGTCGCCTTACTACCGTCAATCGTAGCCTGACCCGTACCGGCCCGGCCAGTAGGAACCAATTACACCTTAGTTTGGAGGGCCAGTCAAGGAGACCCGCGGAGGCAACTTCATCCGCGGCCCGGCGGGGATCGCTCCGGCTACCGTTGAGAACCAGACACGGGCCTATTTCGCCGCCCTTGCAACAGGTTCGGCAATTCAGCTAAGCCCGAGCCGCCGGCATACCCATATCGGAAACATCGTACCCTCCCAGGGCTTCAACCCGGCGACGGAGGCCCGGACGACGGAGCAGGTGCAACAACGCCTGGACTCCCGGATCGTCCAGCAGGTGTTGGGGAATTACCAGGTCGTAACGCTCTTCCTCCAAGGGTACGAAGTCCAACCCCATAGCCAAGGCTGCCGCTTGGACGCCAATACCGGCGTCGGCCACGCCGGAGGCCACTGCTCTGGCCACCGCCAAGTGTCCGCCCGCTTCCCGGCCGTAACCGGGCACCGCTGTCTCCGGTATGCCCTGCTGGCCCAGCAGACGGTCCAGCAGGGAGCGGCTCCCTGACCCGGCTTCCCGGTTCACGATGAAAACAGGTGGAGATCCCACCGGACGGGCCAAGTCTTCGATGCCGCGAATACCCTTTGGGTTGCCTGACGTCACTATAAAACCCTGCTGCCAGGCGGCGAAAGTTATTAAAGTGCAGGGGAAAGGGGCCAACCTGCCCACCCAGGAGTAGTTATATTCACCGGTGGCTTCGTCTTTCAGGTGGCAACCCGCCACGTGGACCTCTCCTCGGGCCAAACCGGTCAAGGCACGATAGCTGCCTCCTTCCATCGTCACCAGCCGCACCCCATATCCTCGCAGGCCGGCTTCCAATAGCGCCGCGGCCGGATCGCAACCCAGCATAGCCAGGGAAGGGACCTCCAGCACATCGTCGTCGAAGGGCAGCACGGCTACTTTATTACCGTCTTGGGGCAGTGGCAGTATCACGCCTTCCGTATCTGCCAGCGAGTACGGTGCGGCTTCAGGTCCCCGCACCGGACGGGCCAACAAACGGTTCCCTACCCGCCAAACCCTGGCCCGCTGCGGCCCTGGGGAGCCTTCAAATTCGCCGGCGCCGTTGACCTCTACCAAATCAGCCTTCGCGGCTTGTGGCGGGTCCTCAGCGAGTGAAAACAACAAATCGACCTGCGCGCCAAGAGCCCGGGCTAAGCGCAATGCTAACTCGGTGGAGGGCGCGGACTTGCCCGACTCCACGGCGGCGTACGCTTGGCGGCTGACTCCACCCCGGGCAGCCAATTCCTGTTGGGACAAGCCGGCGTCCCGGCGATAACGCCTCAGGTGATTGAGCAATGCGGCCATATCGATAAAGTACAGTAAACTTGTCAATATATCAAGTTTAAACTACAATTCGGAGGTTAAGTTATGACCAACACAGAGCAATCAGCACCCAGCTATCGAAAGAGCATGGGCGGATATTCAGCTATCGGCGGACCCGGAGGCTAACGGCGAATTGGGCTGTAATTCCAGGCGCTATGTTGAAGGGGTCTTGAGCCGTCTGCTGCCCCTCTCTACTGCGACGTTAGTCTTGGCTATAACGGCAGTCTTGGCTTTCACTGTAGCTTGCTCAACAGGGGCAACCTCGGGAAACGGAGAGACGTTAACAATCTTTGCCGCCTCGTCACTCACCGAGGCCTTCAAAGCAGTGGCCACGTCCTTTGAAGCCGCCCATCCGGAAATCTCGGTAGCCCTGAACTTTGCCGGCAGCCAACAGTTGCGCGTTCAGCTCGAGCACGGCGCCAGCGCTGACCTGTATGCCTCAGCCGACCCACGGCAGATGAGTAAGGTGGAGACCATTGGACTGCTCTTTAGCGCGCCGGTGAACTTCGCCAGCAACGCCATGGTGGTGATTGCGTCCACCCGGGCCGGGGGGGAATCAGGGGGCCACAGCAGGGACGAACTCCCGCCTGGGCCTCCGCCTGGGCCTTCTCCTGCGCCTTCTATGGAAGTTTCCGGGGACGCTTCCGGTATCCAATCGCTGGCCGATCTGGCCGGGAAGGGGGCCAAGCTGGTATTGGCCCAGCCCGAAGTGCCTGCCGGAAGCTACTCCCGGACGGTGATAGCAAGTTTGGCTGAGGATCCCAGCTTTGGACCACGTTTCTCGGAGCGGGTCCTGGCTAACGTGGTCTCTCATGAACCAAACGTGCGAAGCGTGCTGCAAAAGGTGGCGTTGGGCGAAGCGGACGCCGGAATGGTGTATCTCACCGACGCCACCCCGGCCTCTGGCGTAAGGGTAATTCCTTTGCCCAATAGGGCTAACGTGGAGGCCGCCTATCCCGTAGCCATCCTGCGCGATGGATCCCAACGGTCGATGGCGGAGGCGTTCATTGATTTTTTGACCTCCCCTGAAGGACAGTCCATCCTTCAAGAGCACGGTTTCGGTCCTGCGCCAGCCGGACCTGAAGCCGGACACCGGCCCACGTGGAACGGCTCCCAAGATCCGGGGATGATGGGCGCCGGCGCAAGCTTCGCTGTGGGCGCCGCCAAACAGCGTCTCGGAGAAATTGAAGGGTCCGGAGGCACGCCGCAGTGGCCTTGACCTGGAGACCCGGGGCGCTTCGGGCACCGAGCGCCCTTGGTGGTTTAGGGACTGCGGGCACGTTGCTGTACGTCGGATTCATCGGGTTGCCCGTTGGGGCGCTGTTGTTCCGCGCCGCTCAGCAAGAGAGCTTCTTCGCCAGCTTGAGCGGTGAGCCGGCCCTCACCGCCCTCAGACTATCGGTGGTAACCAGCGCGATTAGCCTGCTGATCGTGGTACTGGTTGGAACACCCTTCGCTTATCTATTGGCCAGGGGCAAGTCGCCGATTTTCAAAGTGGTGGACACCCTGGTTGAGCTGCCCCTGGTGATCCCTCCGGTGGTGGCCGGAGTGGCGATGCTGATGGCGTTTGGCCGCCAAGGCATACTGGGTTCGGCGTTGCACGACTTGGGTATTACTTTGCCCTTTACGACTGCGGCGGTCATCTTTGCCCAACTATTTGTTGCGTCGCCTTTTTATGTCCGGGCCGCCAAGTTGGGGTTTCAGTCCGTGCCGCGAGACCACGAAGACATATCTCAGACCCTGGGAGTATCTCCCTGGTGGACCTTTTGGCGGATGACTCTACCTTTGGCCGCACCGTCTATCCTCACCGGCCTGACCCTAGCATGGGCCAGGGCAATAGCCGAATTCGGAGCAACCGTCATGTTCGCCGGGAACCTCACCGGCAAGACCCAGACTATGCCCTTGGCCATCATGACCGCTATGGAGACCAGTCTGGATACGGCCTTGGCGCTATCGGCGCTGTTGGTGGCCGGCGCGGCGGCAGTCCTGTTGGCGCTGGGACTGGTGGCCAGGCGCCGTTGGCAGGCCCAGCAGTGACGGCCGGGTCAGGCATGCTGCTATCAAGTAGAGCTGACGTCAGCACTGACGGTTGTCAACCAATTAGCAAGGAGGCGGCCCTGCTTTTTGCCGGGGACGGCGTAGGGCGATAGGAGGGGGAAATGACCCGGGGTTGGATGGCTTGCCAGGTTGGGACCTTCGACCTGGAGGCTGATTGGAGCATCGAACCAGGGGAGGTTTTGGTCCTCTTCGGTCCTTCAGGGGCCGGTAAAACCTCCACGTTGCGGGCCATCGCGGGGCTGTTGACGCCGAACCGGGGCCACATCGAGATCGGCGGGAAGGTGGTGTACGACGGTGAACGGGGCGTGTCGGTGCCCACACACCGGCGGCGGGCCGGATACCTGACGCAGCAATACAACCTGTTCCCCCACTTGACCTTGGCCAAAAACATAGCCTACGGGCTCGGACATTGGCCCCGGCAGGCGGCTGGCGAAAGAGTCAAGGAATTGATCAGCGCCCTGCATTTGGACGGCATGGACCAGCGTCGCCCCACGGAGCTGTCGGGTGGGCAACAGCAGCGCGTGGCCTTGGCCCGCGCCCTCGCCCCGAACCCGGAGGTGTTGCTTCTGGACGAACCGTTCTCGTCTTTGGACATGGAACTTCGCCGTATATTTAGAAGGGAATTTCGAGCCATGTTCGCCAGGGCCCGTGTCCCGGTGCTCCTGGTTACCCACGAGCGGGAGGAAGCGTTGGCCTTGGGAGATTCAGTCCAGGTAATCAGCGAGGGAAAGCGATTGGCCGGCGGCCGCCCGCTGGACGTGCTGGGACAACCGGGGCAGGGCAGGGTGGCTAACCTGGTGGGAGTCGAAAACCTATTCCATTTGAACGTGAAGAGCCGCAACCCCAGAGATGGGACCATGGTGTGCGCCGGTGGAGGTTTGCGTATTGAGGCAGCCCTCGATGAGTCTTCGACGACACTGGACCAAGGCCGGGTCACACAAGACCGGGTTACTGTAGCCGTCAAGTCTTCCGACATCATCCTCGCCAACCAAGAGTTGACCGGCTCTACGGCGCGAAACCGGATCCGCGGCGAGGTAACTAGTGTCGAGCTGCGCCCGCCCGGGTACGAGGTGACGCTGGACTGCGGCGTTCCCATCCGGGCCCAGATCACCGGAGGTGCGTTGGACGAAATGGAGATTCGGCCGGGGACAGTCCTGTGGGCGATATTCAAGGCTTCTTCTTGCTTCTTAGTCCAAGATTAAACCTGCCTGAGGCACCGGCCAGGTATCTTGCCTGAAGCGCCCCCAAGAAGGACCGCATTTCCGAGTCAACCGGCTCGTCAAACGGATTAACGACCTGAGCAGGGAACCGTGGGGTACTGAGTCGATGTTCGTGACTGTTCAGACTCGAGTGGTTCCGAGTGTCCAGCGGCCACTAATTAGAGGTTGAATCTCCGCTGCTGACGCTCAGCCCGACGGTTGTGAAACGGCTTCAGGCGGCTTTCGGCAAATTGGACTCACCAACTCTGAACAGTTGCCTATGTTTCGATCGGGTTGCATATATTGCAGTGGCGGGTATAATAGGGACGCTAGGCACACGTTAGGTTATCCATGGTAGCTAATCTATATGTGGTCCGAAGAGTCGCAACAACCGGCGCCGGTTGACCTACTGAGCCAACCCCCTAGCACATTGTGACTACAAGGAGGTCAACCAGTGGCACTGTCAGATAGGACCCTCATCTGCGTGGAGTGTGGGGGCGAATTCATCTTCACGGCGGGCGAACAGGAATTCTTCAACGCCCGGGGATTTTCCAACGAGCCCAAGCGCTGCCGTAGCTGCCGGGCAGTCCGCCGCACCGAACAGCGTGGTGGCGGAGGCGGCGGTGGTGGCGGAGGCGGCGGCGGTATGTTCCAGGACTCCCCCAGAGAGATGTACCCCATTGTGTGCGCCGAGTGCGGCAACGACGCCACGGTGCCCTTTAGGCCCAGGGGCGACCGGCCGGTCTATTGCAGCGATTGCTTCGGTAAAATGCGGACCGAATCCTCAAGCTTCTAAGTTTATAATAACCGGGGGGTAAAATTGGCGCTGGACTCGAGTCCAACTCCGATTTTACCCCCCGGGCACACTCCTTCCCCATAAACAGCCACCTTCCTTCCACGTCTATCAGGGCGCGTCCACCAAATCCACCCCCAACCGTCCTCCGTTCGCCTGAGCACCCTTCCTCATGCTTCAAGTTGAACGCCAACGAGGAAAACCGCTACAATTGCAAGGCCTTGGCTTGATCCGTGTGAGTCCGAACGGGGCCTGACCCCTGGACGGCATCGTGGTCGTGGCTTGCCCATTCCCTAGGCCTTGCGTTCTCACCTATTCCACTGAGGCTGCGGTATGAAATTTAAAGACCTGAGGGAGTTCATCGCGTTCCTGGAGCAAAAGAACGAGCTCCGCCGCGTCAAGACCCTCGTCAGCTGGGACCTAGAAATAACGGAGATAGCGGACCGGGTCGTCAAGGGAGGTGGACCCGCCCTGCTGTTCGAAAACGTGGCGGGTTACGACATCCCCGTTTTAATTAACATTTTCGGCTCAGACCAGCGCATGGCTTGGGCCCTGGGGGTGGACAGCCTGGATGAATTGGTGGACCGGGTTCAAGGCCTATTGCAACTCAGGCACGGCCCGCCTGAAGGCCTGATCAACAAGCTTCGTACGCTGGGGCAATTGGTGCACTTGGGTTCGTTCCAACCCAAGACCGTGGGCAACGCACCGTGTCAAGAGGTGGTCTACCACGGAGACGAGGTCGACCTATTCCAGTTCCCGGTCCTCAAGTGCTGGCCCCTGGATGGGGGCCGGTTTATCACTTTGCCCCTAGTGATCACTCGGAATCCCCAGACCGGCGTACAAAATTACGGCACTTACCGGCTTCAGGTGTACGACCGTAACACCACCGGCATGCACTGGCAAACCCATAAGGTGGGCACCCACCATTATCGTCTGAGCGCAGAGCGAGGCGACGGCCGCATGGAGGTGGCGGTGGCTTTGGGCGGTGACCCGGCCACTATCTGGACGGGGTCGGCCCCGCTGCCACCGGACGTGGACGAAATGACGGTGGCCGGATTTTTGCGGGAAGAGGGGGTTGAGTTGGTCAAGGGGAAGACCGTTGACCTGCTGGTTCCGGCCCAAGCTGAAATCGTGCTGGAAGGATACGTAGTACCCGGGGAGGAGCGGATGGAGGGGCCCTTTGGAGACCACACCGGCTATTACTCCATGACCGATTCGTACCCTGTATTCCACGTCAATTGCGTGACTCGTAGGCGGCAGCCCATCTATCCGGCAGTGGTGGTGGGGCGTCCGCCAATGGAAGATTACTGGATGGGGAAGGTTTCGGAACGGGTATTTCTGCCTGCTCTAAAATTGGTGCTGCCGGAAATAGTGGATATCAACATGCCCGCTGAAGGCGTATTCCACAACCTGGTCATTGTTTCCATCAAGAAAGAGTTTCCCGGCCATGCCCGGAAGGTGATGAGCGGGCTATGGGGATTGGGGCTGCTGAGTTTGGCAAAGACCATCGTGGTAGTGGACCACTCTGTAAACGTGCATGACCCGTCGGAAGTAGTGTGGCGGGTTGCTAACAACATCGACCCGGCCCAGGACTTGGTTATCTTCAATGGGCCCATCGACGACCTGGATGTTGGCTCGCCGACACCAAAATTCGGCAGCAAGCTGGGCATCGACGCCACTATCAAAGGTCCGTTGGAAGGCCGGCAGCAGGAGTGGCCGCCGGACATCGTCATGTCTCCGGAAATCAAGGAATTGGTGGACCGCAAGTGGGATGACTACGGTATCCGTTGATGCTGTCTCCGTGAGCCCCCAACGAATATATAGCCCAGTTATGTCGAGCCAAGAGTGGAACTCGATCAATCATCAGATCAATCATCAAGGGCGCATTGATCTCAGCACAGAGGCGACACCGGGCACAGCCTAACTGGGAGCTATGGAGAATTTGGCAAAAGCCGGGGTCCACGGAGCGGCGGCCTTTCCCAGAGTAATCGCCGAAAAGGCGCCTCTCTACCTGGGCGCCATCCGGGTTTGGGAATCCCTGTACGCAATGCCCTTCGGCTATATGGGCATGGTCCTAGCGGCTGGTGGATGGCCGGGATGGGGCCCTTTCGTTTGGATAACCGTCGCCATGGCCGGAGCCCGCACTCTGGGTATGTCGGCTAACCGGCTGATACACCACCAGGAAGACCGGCTAAACCCGCGAACCGCCAACCGCCACCTTCCCCAGGGGTTGTTGAAACCTCGAGAAATATTGGCCATGATGCTGGTGTCCGCCGGTGTCTTCTTCCTCGCCGCGTCCCAGCTTAACCAATTGGCCTTAGCCCTGGCCCCGGTAGCAGCTGCCTACGTGGTCCTGTATTCCTACGCTAAGTACCACACCTGGTCCTGCCACCTGTTACTGGGCTGCGCTTTAGGCATTTCTCCATCTGCGGCTTGGATCGCAGTGACCGGCCGGTTTGACCCGGAATCCGTGCTCCTGTCCTTAGCAGTCGCCACCTGGGCCGGCGGGTTCGACGTGGTCTACGGCTGTTCTGATTACGCCTTCGATAAGGCACATGGCATCCACTCCCTGCCCAGCAGATTCGGTATCGCCACCGCGCTCTGGGTGTGTAAAGGCCTACACGTATGTGCCGCGGCCTGTCTGCTGGCGTTGGGCCTGTGGCTCAACCTGGGGCCCTACTACATCATCGGCTGGGCAATCGCGGTGGTCCTGCTAAGCTTTGAAAACAGCCTGGTGCGGCCCAATGACGTTAGCAAGCTGCATTCACCTTTTTTCAAGTACAATAGCGTTATCGCGATGATACTGCTGGTTTTCACGACCCTGGCGGTGGTGTTGTAGCATGTTGCATATAGAGACTTTTACCCACGCCAAACTACCGGGAAAACCCACTTGGCCAAGTGAGAATCACCTCAGCATACTCATAGAACGCAGCGACCAAGGAACATCATGCCGCCGGTGATCGTGGGAATAACGGGGTCCAGCGGCTCTGCGCTAGCCCTCCGCACCGTCGAGGCGCTGTTAAGACGAGACGTCGCCACGGCCGTAGTGTGCTCCAACAGCGCTCGCATGGTGTGGCAGGACGAAGTGGGGGCGCCTTTTGGCGACACGCTCCTGGAGTGGCAAGAAAATCCCAACTTTAAATTCTACCCCGTAAACGACATGCGGGCCCCTATCGCCAGCGGCACTTACCCTGCCAGAGGCATGGTCATAGTGCCCGCCAGCATGAACACAGTGGCCTCGATAGCCCACGGAATTACGGGTCACTTGGTACACCGGGCCGCCGACGTATGCTTGAAAGAGGGCCGGCGATTGATTGTCGTCCCGCGGGAAACGCCCCTCCATAGCGTTCACCTAGAGAATCTGCTGACTCTAAGCCGCTTGGGGGCGGTGATCCTGCCTCCTGAGCCCGCGTTCTACCTGCGGCCCCGGACCATCGAAGACATCGTGGATTTCGTGGTGGGCCGCATCCTCGTCGCTCTGGGAATAGAGGACACCCTCCCGCCCGGTTTTCGCTACCAAGCAAGAGAAGACTGATAGCCGTAACGTACCCATACGGAACACCCCGAGTTCTCGTTGGAGAAGAAGCGTGGGCGTTGTTGTCTAATCCTCCTCCAATGCTGGGACAATGGCCCGGTGACATACAAAGCCCGGAGTTGTCTCTCAGTCCGTTTATCGGGACCCCACAACCCACGCAGCCTACAGGCGTACTCTGATGGCCCAGCTTACGGGAGAGGCGAAGCAACGGTACGTCGCGGACCTGTTTACCCGGATCGCCGGCCGCTACGACTTTATGAACGACCTGATGACCGCCGGGTTGCACCGGCGGTGGAAGCAACAAACGGCGGGCCTCACCAGCAAGGGCCTGAGCGGAATGTCCCTGGACATAGCCACGGGCACTGCGGACTTGGCTTTGGCCCTGGCCCGCAGACCCGAAATCGAGCACTCGGTGGGGTTGGACCTTCTACCCAACATGCTTGCCTTGGGCCGCGCCAAAGCCCAGGCTCTTGGCTTGGCCGATAAGACCACCCTGATATTGGGAGACGCGTTGGAGCTCCCCTTCCCGGACGGCTCGTTCGCTTGCGCCACCGCGGGATTTAGTCTGCGGAACATGCCTGACCTGAACCGGGCGCTGGCCGAAATGGTGCGGGTGGTCCGGCCGGGCGGCCGCATAACTACACTTGAACTGAGTCCCATGCCGGAGGGATGGAGGCGTGGTCCGTTGAACCTGTATTTTCACCGGCTGGTGCCGATCATGGGACAGCTGGCCACCGGAAACCGGGCGGCGTACTCCTATCTCCCCCAGTCAGTGGACTACTTCCTGGAAGCCGACCGGTTGGCTGGCCTCTTCCGGGAACTGGGCTTGGTTGACGTGGGATACCAACGGCTTGGCTTGGGAGCGGTAACGCTGCACTGGGGCCTCCGGCCGGATGTTTGAGGTAAAAGGGCAGGAGGATGGTCATTTATCTCTGGTGGCCAGGGCGATTGCCAGGGGAGAGTTGGCTGAAAAAGAGACGAATTGGCGAGATGGCAGACGCTTTCGACCTTGTTCACCGCTTGGGGTTGGGATAAACTGGGGAGTCCATAGCACAATTTCGCTGCCCCGCCGGTACTAATTCGGCCACTGGTATTAATGTGAATTGATCCATGAGTACATTATTTGACAAGCTAGATTCGGTTCTAGTCCGCCATCAAGAAATTGAAGAGGCCATGGCCCGTCCGGAGATTGCCACGAGCTTCGAGCAGATCCAAGAGTTAGCTAAAGAGCGCGCCGCTCTTGAAACGTTGGTGGAGATCTCTCGCCGGCGCCGCAAGCTGGTGCGGGAGCGAACTGACCTGGAGGAACTGCTCCTGGAGGAGTCGGAGCCGGAATTGGTCCGTATGGCCAAAGACGAACTCGATGAAGTGCAGGACCGCCTGGGAAAGCTGGACCAGGAGCTAAAGCTGGAATTAATCCCCAAGAACGTCAACGACGAACGGAACGTTATTGTGGAAATCAGGGCTGGAACCGGGGGCGCCGAGGCCTGCCTGTTCGCCAGCGACCTTTTCCGGGCCTACAGCCGCTACGCCCAAATACGCGGCTGGAAAGTCGATATCATGGATTCCAACCCCTCGGAGTTGGGCGGATTCAACAAAATTGCCTTCGAAATCCAGGGTAAGGGCGCTTTCAGCCGTTTGAAGTACGAGCGGGGCGTGCATCGGGTCCAGCGGGTGCCCGATACCGAGACCCAAGGCCGCATTCACACCTCCACGGCCACGGTGGCCGTGCTGCCGGAAGCGGACGAGGTTGAGGTCACCATCAACCCCGACGACCTGAGAACTGACATCTATCACGCCGGCGGACACGGGGGCCAAAACGTAAACAAGGTGGCGACCGCAGTGCGGATCGTGCATGAGCCCACGGGCCTAACGGTGGTTTGCCAGGACGAGCGGTCCCAATATAAAAATAAGCACAAAGCGATGACGATGCTGCGCGCCAAGCTTTACGAAGCGGAGCAGGAACGCCAGGTCTCCGAGATAACCGAAAGCCGCCGGGCACAAGTGGGCGGCGGCGAGAGGTCTGAGAAAATAAGGACCTACAATTTCCCCCAGGACCGGATCACCGACCACCGGATCAACACCAGTTTCCACGGCATCCCCCGGGTTTTGGATGGGAGCCTAGACGACATCATCGACCATCTTAGCAATCAGGAGCAAGAACAATTGCTGGCAGATAGCCTAGCCTGATTCGGCAGCGTTGGCATGGCGTCACTCCGAGAAGTCATACAAACTACCCACCACGCTTTGGAATCGTTGGGGATACCAGACGCCCGCCTTGAAGCGGAAGTCATGGTCATGAGCTTGATGGGGATGAGCCGGCGGGACATCTACGCCAACCAGGAAACCGAGTTTGGCCCCCAGCAGGAACAAGAGTTGGACCGCATGATGGAGCGGAGAGTCGCCCGTGAGCCTTTAGCCTACATTTTGGGCTACCGGGAGTTCTACGGAATAAACCTGCTGGTTACCCCCAATGTGCTCATCCCCCGTCCAGAAACCGAGACCATGGTAGAGTACGCCCTATTCATGGCTCTCGCCGGTATGGAAACCGCCGAGCTGGCCATCGCAGACGTGGGCACCGGCTGCGGTGCGATCGCTATCAACCTGGCCATTCACCTTCCGGCGGCCCAGATATATGCGCTTGACTGCGCTGACCCGGTGCTGGACGTTGCCGCCTACAACATCAGGTCCCACAACGTAGCCGACAGGATCAAATTGGGTAAGGGGGACCTACTGGAGCCGTTGCCAGAGCCTGTGGACTTGATAGCGGCCAATCTGCCTTACATACCCACCGGTCGCATCGCCGCCCTGCAGCCGGAGGTCCAATGGGAGCCTAGAGAAGCCCTGGACGGCGGTGCGGACGGCTTAGATGTCATACGCAGGCTGATGTCTCAAGCGCCCAGCAAAATGAAAGACGGCGGCGCCATCTTACTGGAATTGGACCCTGAACAAGTCCCCATGGTCCAAGAATTAGCCCGCCAACACTTTCCTGAAGCCACCACAAGCGTAGAGCAGGACCTAGCCCGGCGAGACCGGGTTATCGTCATCTCCCACCAAAGCTAGGCCAACGGAATCTACAGCCCGGTCAGGTCCAGTGTCGTCACTTCTTGTGTCTCCAGATTGGCGACCCTCACCGCATGATTATTGGTGTCGGCGATGTATACCCGGCCCCCAGCGATGCTTAAACCGCTGGGCTCAGAGAATTGAGCCTGATTTCCGGGGCCATCCTGGTGGCCTGACTCCCCCGTGCCCAACAAAGTGAACGCGCCGCGAGTAGCCGGCAAAATGCGTTTGATCTTGTGGTTGTAGGTGTCGGCCAGGTATAAGACACCGTCAAGGTGGGTGATGCCCAAGGGGTGCTGCAAGCGGACCCGGTGGTCCGCGCCGTCCACGTCGCCGAAGACGAACAAGTCCAGACCCACGATGGTGCGCACCCTCCCCGTTGGCTCCATGTCCGCAGAGCGAACAGAGCTGGTCTCGCTGTCCGCTAAGTACAACTTCTGGCCGTCGGTAGTGATGCCGCTGGTCTGGGCCAGTGTGGCGGAGCCCAAGGGGCCATCGCTCAGAGATTCCTGGCCGCTGCCGGCATAAGGCCCCACCATCCCATCGGCCAGGGTCATAGACCAAAGCTGATGGATGCCGGCCATGGCGATGTACAGGGCGCCGTCGTGAAACACTAGGTCCCATGGCGAACTCAACGCCGTCTCCAACCCGGGCGTCCGCCCTTCACGGACCGACCCCTGCTCGCCCGTTCCGGCGATGGTCGCCACGGTGCGGTCCCCAAGCTCTACCTTGCGAAGGGCGTGGTTTTCGGTATCCGCTACGTAAAGGACGTTCTCCACCAACGCCATCCCTTGGGGATGGTTAAACTGAGCGGACCCGACACTCCCGTCGGCCAAGCCCTCCACACCGGAACCTATCACCTCTTGGACCACACCGGAGAGAGAGGCGACCACAATGCGGTTGTGATTGGAGTCGGCGATAAACAGCCGGTCACCAGGAGCATCGGCCAAGATCTTACCCGGGAAATATAGGCCGGAACTCGGCCGCTGGGCTAATGACTGAGGCAAGGGAGTGCGGTCCAACAGGCCTTCCGCGTCAAACTGGGTAACCATCTGGCCGATGAGGTTATCAAAGGGTTCGAAGGAAATCTCTCCTTCGTGCTTGCCGATAACCTTGCCCTGGGGATCGATAAACATCAGCGTGGGCCAGGCCCGGCAGGCATACTGCTGCCAAATCTCAAATTTGGCGTCGTTGATTACCGGATGTTCCAGTTCGTACCGTTGCACCGCCTTTAAGAGGTTGCCGGCATCCCTTTCATTGGGGAATTTGGCCGAGTGAACGCCGACCACCGCCAACTCTGCCGCATACTTCTTTTCGAGTTTCCGCAACTGCGGAAAAATATGCATGCAATTGATTCAACAGTAGGTCCAAAAATCCAGAATCACCAACTTCCCTCTCAACTGGGTTAGCGTCAAGGGCTGATCGGTATTGACCCACTCTAAGTCTGGAGGGAAGTCGGGTGCATTGGTTTTACCCGCGAAAGATTGCGTTGCCATAGATACCTCGCCAAACGCTGTGTATTGTCAACCGGTTAGCTGCGCGTTGCTGCGCGCTCGTGGCCGGTGACCGCAAAGCCTACTTGATTTGAGCTGTGCCGCCAATCCCCATCCCCCTTCAAATGAGGGGCTGAAAACCCCGGGGTACAACCGCCAAGCCGCCTCACTGGCTTCCCGGCGGCGGCGCTGCGGTTTGGTAAAGAGTGTGACACAAGTGCGGCGCCACCGGAACATACCCTCAGCAGGCGGGCTACCCATTCCCCTGTAGAACTCATCGACGATTCCGGCGTAGACGATACGCACCGCATGACGGGATCCGGGGCCACCAAGCGCCCCCTGGTCTGCATCTCCAAGTCCTGGCCGTTTAATATGTGAAGTGGCCGCATGAAGCGCCCATCATAAATGCCCCGGGTGGCTGCCCCGCCGGGAAAGATTGCTGAGACCCGGTAATCGGCTTAATGGGCCCTGGAACTAACCGGGCGGCATTCGGCTCTAAATTTTCCGTCGTCAGCACGTGCCACCCCTCACACTAGACCTTCCGATCTCAGGTTCGCCAGTGTATCCTGAAACGCTTCCAAAGTCTGGTCGATCTCACGCTCGGTATGGGTGGCGGACACCAGGAAGGCATCCCGGCCCATGATGTCCACGCCCAAGTTTTGCAGGCCTCGCTTGAGTCCGGTTGTGGCTGGAGAACCAACCGTGTGTTTGATCTCACTGTGCGGCAGGAAACAGATCTCCCGGTCGCAGTCGCAATCGGCCAAGACTACGTGGACCATGGAAGAGATGCCATAGGCGTGACCCGCCACCTCCATTCTCCCAAAGAGTTCGTTAACGCCTGCCTTGAGCCGGTCCGCCATGGCGTCGGCTTGCCGGTTCAGCGGCTGACTGGCAATCAACTCCAGCGCGGTTGCCCCGGCTGCCGCCGACAACGGATTGGCGTTGAATGTACCGGGATGGTACACACGCCGCGTGTTGTCCCAATCCGGCTCTCCCCGATGGGCAATCATGTCAATTATCTCCGCTTTGCCGCCAACTACGCCTCCGGGCAGACCGCCGGCCACGATCTTGGCCATGGTGGTAAGGTCCGGGACAATACCGTAGCGGACCTGGGCCCCCCCGGAAGAGGCCCGAAAGCCGGTCACCACCTCATCGAAGATAAGTACGACGTCATGCCTCGCCGTCAACTCCCGCAGTCCGGCGAGGTATTCAGGGACGCCGATGGGCAACTGCCCGTAGTGGGCGCCGGTAGGCTCCAGGATCAGCGCGGCGATGTCCTTGTCCCGGTTCAAGACGTCCTCCAGCGCCGCCAGGTCACCGGAAGGCACAATCACCATGCTGCCCAAGGTGGCGTCGGGGATGCCAGGAGCGCCGCGGTCGGACCCCGCCATGGCATAATCGTGCCAACCGTGAAAATGGTCTTGAAGCTTGATAATTTTGTTTTTGCCGGTATAAGCACGGGATAGCCTCATAGCCATCAGGGTAGCCTCGGTGCCGGAGCTGTGAAAGCGTAGTTTCTCCACCGAGGGCACCAAGGCTTGAATGGCCTTGGCCCACCGCAGTTCCTCGTCGGTGGATGCACCCAAATGAGTGCCGCGCAAGATCTGTCGAGATACAGCCTCGGCGATTGCGGGGTGGGAGTGACCCAGCAGCAATGCGCCGTGGCCCGAGACATAGTCCACGTACTCGTTGCCATCCACGTCCCATTTCCGCGGCCCCTCTCCGTGGGTCATAAACAACGGAAACGGTTGGGCATAGCGAGAGTCGTGGGTCACTCCGCCCGGGAAGAACTGGGCGGCTTCGGCATAACGTTGTGCCGACCCTGGGTGTTTAGCTACGTATTCATCCAATACGGTTGGCATATCACCTCCTGGAACTTGATCCCGCCTGCTGCGAAACTACCTCCCAAGGGGGGGAACGCCTGGAGAGGACTTCGAGGGTCAGGCGATCCGAAGGGAGGATAAGCCACAGCTATTCTAACGTCCCAGTTGCGATTCTGCCACCGGCGAGGCCCAGTCTAAGCGCCTTTTAATTGTCTGCCGCCGGTCATACCCGCCGCTTACCCGTCTTTCCCGCTAAGCTTGTCCCCGGCCCCGATCGGGGAGCGGGAATCCATCCTGCCGCTCACCTGTCTTTCCCGCGAAAGCGGGAATCCATACGTTCTTGATGTTGGACTGCCATTGGACAAGCCCAAAGTGCATGGGAAAATAGGAGTTGTCGCGAAAACTAAATGACCCTGGCCCAGTCCAAGGGTCCGGTACTGTGGGGCCGGGCCGGGATTTTGGTCAGAAGGGCTTAATATCCCTGATTGCTCTCTTGAGAAGGCGGAATGTAGGCGGGTTTCTTATCAATTTCTTGGGCAATTTCCTGCGCTCATCCGCCCCCAAAATATCGGCGGGGGTTAGTCGAGGATCTGGGTTGGCTCCAGGACGTCAGGCCCGGGTTTTACCCGGAGGTCGGGCATCCCATTGGAGCCAGCGGGGTACACGCCAGTTCCACTTGCCCAGCAGCCGCATGGACGCGGGCGCCAGCACGACACGTACGATGATCACGTCCATTAAGATAGCGATCCCCAACTCAAAACTCATCTGCTGCAATCCCACCAGGTCTCCCGCGGCGAACCGCCAGAAGACGGCTACGATGATTAAGGCCGCCCCGGTAATCTAACGGCCTGTGAACCTTATTCCGAAGGGCACAGAGTTGGTGTTGTCCCCCGTCTGGTCGAAGAGTTCACTAATGCGGCTCAGGCGGAAACTGGGATAGTCCATGGAAAGGCCGAATAGGATAGAGAACAGAAACACTCGCAGCCACCGGAACATGTACCCGCGCCCAAATAGAGTCAATGGGATGAGTATCGCTCCGCTTCAGGACAACCGGCAGGTGTCCCTGGCTGTGGACCGGAGTAAAATGAACGAAACCTCAGCCTTGGAAAATGGTGACCTGTTTGGTCGACGGGCCTACTGAGTCTAATAACCCTTCGGTAGGGATGCCGCGCCACATCCTGCACGCGGACCTGGACGCTTTCTATGCCTCAGTAGAGCAACTCGACAATCCGGAGCTGCGAGGCAAACCCGTGCTGGTGGGCGGCCCTCCTGAAAGCCGGGGTGTTGTGGCTACCGCGTCTTACGAGGCCCGCCTCTTCGGGGTCCACTCGGCCATGCCCATGCGGACTGCGGTGCAGCGTTGCCCCCAAGGCATCATCGTACGGCCGCGCTTCGGACGCTATAGGGAGATCTCCGGCCAAATCATGCAGATTTTCCAGGACGTGACCGGCCTCGTGGAGCCGCTATCGCTGGATGAGGCGTACCTGGACGTAACTGAGGCGGTGGACCACGGCAAGCCTCCTTTGGCTGTTGCGCTGAACTTGAAGCAAAGAGTCCACCAAGAGACCGGCTTGACAATATCGGTGGGGGTGGGAACGAACAAGACGGTGGCCAAGATCGCTTCGGACATGCAGAAGCCGGACGGGCTAGTAGTGGTGCCATTGGGAGGGGAGGCCGGCTTCTTAGCCCCATTGCCGGTGGGCAAGCTATGGGGTATCGGCCCCAAGACCGTTGACCGGTTGCACCGGGCAGGAGTGGAAACCATCGGCCAACTAGCGGCCCAGCCCCTGGACTGGTTCACCCGAATCTTTGGTCAGCGGGCGGCCTCCGTGCGGGCTAAGGCGTTGGGGCGGGACGAGGAACCGGTCCACATCCAGCGAGAGACCAAGTCGGTAAGCGCTGAAAACACTTTCGTTACTGACTTGAACCAACCGGAACGCCTGTATGAGGAACTGGTTAGGCTGGCGGAAAATGTAGCCCGCCACTTGGACAGCCAAGGACTGCGGGGGAAGACGGTTACCCTCAAGGCCCGGCTGGCCGATTTCACCACCTTCACCCGCCAGGTAACCCTGGCAACCCCTACGTGTTCCGGGCAAAACATCCTGGAGCAGGCCTGGCGGTTGCTAACTCCTGAGCTGGCTCCGGAGCGGTCCTTTAGGCTGTTGGGTGTGGGTGTGAGTTCTTTCCAACAGACCCCGCAGCTCCAGCTTCAGTTGCCGCTGTTTGGCGAGGAAGGCGCCGGCGAAGGTGCTATCTGACGTTATCTGAATAGATCTTTGTCACCGGTCCTGATTAGGCGTTGGATGGAGGCGTCTTCGTCCGGTACGTACGGATAGCCCCTGATGATAGTCACCGGGACCCCAAGCACTTTCCCGGTCACCAGCTCGGCCGTGGCCGCCAACTCATCGGCAACAGCGATTTCCGTGGTGTGCATCAAATTGCCGTGGGCGTCCTCCAGCCCCACGTAGCTAAGCATGGGGTCAAGCCCGGCAACGCCGATAGCGACGTTGGCGGCGCCGTTGCGCCAAGGCCGTCCGAAAGTATCCGATATCACCACCCCCACATCCACGCCCAACCGCTCCTTCACGGAGTCCCGGATGCCGCGGGCCGATAGGTCCGAATCGACGGGCAGCAAGCAAAGCGTGTCTGAGCCGGGTATGTTCGACGCGTCGATTCCCGCGTTGGCGCAGATGAAGCCGTGGTGTGTCTCGCTGATTATCACCCCCCGGTCCATGCGGACGATGCGCCGGCTTTCCCGGAGGACGACCTCCGTGTGCCGGGGGTCACGGCGGTGCCCCTCGGTGATGGTCACCGCCAAGGGTGACGGCTCTACTCCCTCAAAAGAGATGACCCGGCCCTCTGCCTTCGACACCACCTTTTGCGTGACGACTATCACGTCTCCTGCCAACACCGAAGTGCCTTGGTCCCGGGCGGCATCCATCATCAGGCCGGCCAGATTGTCCCCTGGCTTGATCTCCGGCATCCCCTGGACGCCTATAACTCGGACCTCGGGCGGCATAGTCCCTTACCTCTGTAGCGGTTCAAATCAGTATAGCCCTCTGCTTACCCCTATGCTACAATTCCCCGGTTACAGTTGATGGTCAACCCGATACTCCGCTTCTGCAGCGAGTCCACCGGAAGGCTTAACAGATGACCTCGTCGTCTTCATATAGGAAAAGGCTCTACACCAAGTTCGGGGACCAGGGCGACACCAGCCTGCTCTACGGAGGCCGCGTCTCCAAGAACAGCTTGCACACCGAGGCTTACGGAATTACCGACGAGGCCGTCTCAGCTATGGGCCTGGCGCGGGCTGTGTCGGAGGATCCCCGGGTCAAAGACGTGCTCAGAGATTTGCAGAGAGAACTGTTCACCATAGCCGCCGAATTGGCTACCGAGCCAGACAAGTATGAGCTGTTCCAACAGCATTTTGAGCCGGTGACGCCGGAGATGGTGGAGAGGCTGGAGTCCACGATAGACTCTCTGGAAGAAGACGTAGAGATGCCCAATGTCTTCATACTGCCCGGCGGCTCCCCGGCGTCGGCAGCCATCGACTTGGCGAGGTGCGTCATCCGCACCGCGGAACGCCGGGTGGTCGCGCTAAAGGAGGCCGGACAGCTAACCAACGACTTGGTCATCACCTACCTGAACCGGGTAGGGGACTTGCTGTTCGTGGTGGCCCGTTACCAAGACCGGGACTTGCCCATAGAGCGAGCCACCGGAGCGCGAAGTTAGCAACTATGACTCCTGCGCTCAAACTGATGGTCGTCGATTACCGCTCCGGCAACCTTCGCAGTGTAGCAAAGGCTTTGGAATCGGTGGGCGTCCGTCCCATCGTTACCGGAGACCTGGAGGAGTTGGCTTCCGCGGACGCGGTGGTGTTCCCCGGCGTGGGGTCGGCTCCGGCGGCAATGAACGCCCTGCGGGAGAGGAAACTGGTCCAGCCGCTGCGCGACTACGTAGCCTCGGGCCGCCCATTCCTGGGGGTGTGCCTAGGGCTTCAGTTGCTGATGGACCGCACTGAAGAAGGTGAGACCTCGTGCTTGGGCATAGTTCCGGGCCAGGTAGGGCGGCTGCCCTCGGGCTTGAAAGTACCCCACATGGGCTGGAACAGCGTTCGGTTCCAGAGTGACCATCCCGCGTTTGAGGGCGTTCCCCAAGATAGCCACTTTTATTTCGTCCACAGCTATTATGCCGTTCCCTCCGAACCTTCGGGGCGGATCGGGATCACCGAGTATGGGGTCTCCTTTTGCAGTGTCTACGCTCAAGGCAACCTGGTAGCCACCCAGTTTCATCCTGAGAAGAGCGGGGACACCGGCCTGAGAATCTACAAGAATTTCTGCGAGCTGGCGGCGCGGCACAAGGCCAACACCTGTCAAGAATCAGGCAAGCACAGCTGATACCTCTGCTGCGTGCCGGTAAAAGCATCCCCATAATTCCATGGAAGTGATCCCCGCCATCGACCTAAGCTCGGGGCGCTGCGTCCGCTTGTACCAGGGTGACTACGCGAAGGAAACTGTCTATTCCCACGACCCGGTCTCAGTAGCTCTGGCTTGGCAAGAGCAGGGGGCGCCCAGGCTCCACCTAGTCGACCTCGACGGCGCGGCAAGTGGGAGGCCGGTAAACCGGAATGTAATTCTTGAGATAATCCGGACGCTTTCGATTCCAGTACAGGTGGGGGGCGGAATCCGCGAGGAAGCAACGGCTACGTGGCTGCTGGACGAGGGGGCAAACCGGGTTGTCATTGGCACAGCCGCGGTGGAGGACCCGTCACTGGTGGAGAAGATGTGCACGGACCGGGGCACAGACAGTGTAGTCGTAGCGCTGGACGCCCGTGACGGCCTGGTGTCGGTAAAAGGGTGGACCGAGCAGAGCTCGCTGAGAGTCTTGGAACTGGCGCAGGGGATGAGCCGGCTTGGAGTCACCCGTTTGCTATATACGGACATCTCCCGGGATGGCGCCATGACCGAGCCCAATTTCTCCGCCAACGCCAGCCTGGTGCGGGACACCGGTATGGCAGTCCTGGCATCGGGCGGAGTAAGTACATTGGAACATATCCGGCTTCTGGCCGGGACGGGTGCGGAAGGGGTGATCGTGGGCCGGGCGCTCTACGTTGGAGCCTTCACCTTAGCCGAGGCCATAGACTCGGTCGGGGAGACCGGCATCCCAGGGGACTAACGCCCGTGCAGCGGCAATCCGCCATCGAGTTGACCGCCTCCGTTGGTTAACTCAACTATTGCCCTTCAGGATCGATCGCGGCGGCTCCTTGCTTTGGGGTGTTCCATCGGGCAGCCAACCGTTCTTCGGCTTTCTCGAACCAATCGCCCCGCAGCACTTCCATGAGAAGGAAATCCAGGGACATACGGCGCACCTTTTTTACCGGATTGAACCCACTTTTCTCGAAGCAGCGTTGGGCGCGCAGGTTCCAGTCCAAAGTGTGCAGATAGACTCGTTTCAGCCTCTGCTCCGTAAACATATAATCCAAGAGGGTGGTAACGGCGTCGTAGCCGTAGGCGTTGCTCCAATACTCCCGGTCACCAATCACGATACCCAGTTCCGCTTCCCTATTCACGGTGTCCAGGTCGTAGTACATACAGTTTCCGATATATTTGCCGTCCACCGTTTCGGCGGCGAAGTGGTGAGAGCCGGGAGTTGGATAGCGGAGTTGGTCTTGAAATAGCTTCAGGTACCGTTCAAAGCTCATAGTTAAAGGATAAGCCGCATCAAGGCGCGCTAACTCGGGATCGCTTCGCCAGATGTAGTCCTGCTCGGCGTCTTCCAACCTTTTATCGCGCAGTATTAGCTTGGCGCCGCGTAGTTCCACCATTACGGCCGCACCCCCGTCACTTGGGTATCAAGGCGAAGGCCCGCCTTAAGACATTAGCTTCATTGACGTAAGCCAAAGATTTTAGGGCTTTATCCCAGCTGAACCATCGCACCACGTCGAACTCGGGATCGTGCAAGTCGATATTGCCGCCGGTGGGGACCATTAGATAAAAGTGCACGGTCTTATGGAAACGGACACCCGGTTCCCTACCGGCAAACCAGTATTCGATGGCGCCCAAGGAATCGGCGATCTCCACCTCCAAGCCCGTTTCCTCCCGCACTTCCCGGAGCGCCGTCTCCTCGATAGTCTCACCCGGGTCTGGAGTGCCCTTAGCTAGGCTCCACCGGAACGTCTCCTCTTTTTCGCCGTCTCCGCCAGGTTTGGAGGCCCCAAGTTTGGAAGCCATCGTCCGCCCGCACAGCACCGCCTCCAAGCGTCCGTCAATTGTCCGGTAGACTACTCCCCCCGCCGACACCAAGGTCTCCACCCGGCGATTGGTGTTGCTCTTCGTCAAATCAGTATCGCCTTCACGCTGCCTTTTCTAAACAGGGTCATTGGCAAGGGCGTCACTATGCACTCACCCGTAGGAGTAGCGAAAACCGCGGGTGTTTCCATCGGAGCCTCCCGGGGTATGCTTTCGGCGCTACGTGTTCCGGGCTTTCTGCGGCGAGTTCGGTGACGCTCCCCAATATGATTTTAGGGGCCACCTGCATCGGGAGTCAACGTAATGACGTTAGGTAACTGTTCAGACTTGGTGAATCCAATTCTCCGAAAGCCGTTTGACAACCGGCGTCCTGAGCGCCAGCAACGGACATTGACCCTCTATTCTTGGGCGCCGGACACTCGGACCGCATCAAGTCTAAACAGTTAGGACGTTAGCTCTTGGTTTCTTGCCTAACCAACCCGGTGGCGCAGCGGACGTGGGGCTCCACTTCATGGGCTTGTCTCATAAAGCTGAGTCCTCCGGCATCCTACTTTTCTGGATTCCCGCTTTCGCGGGAATGACGGGTTATTGAGTCTGGATTACCGCTCCCCGATCGGGGTCGGGGACAAGCTTCGCCGGAATGACGGAAGGCGGGAACGACGGAAGGCGGGAACGACGGAAGGCGGGATTGACGGACGCGCGGGATTGACGGAACCGCGGGACTGACGGACGCGTGGGAATCACGGACGCGGGAGATTGACGGGTTATTGAGCCGCATTCAATACTGGGTTAGGCGGTCAATAATAGTCACCCGTCAGGTTGCCTGCGCCCGAAATCGTGATTGGAGACTTCTGAGACCGGCTCTTCATGGGCTGCTCTCCGGTACACAAGGAGCAGGGGCACCCTAGTAAACGCAACCTCGCTGCTTTGGAGCGGACCTCATACCCCCCACTTGACGGGAGAGGTGAACGGAGGCATGCGCAGTAGAACGGTCGTGAAGAGCAGAAGGAACGCGCGTCAGACCTGGACGAAAAGGAGTCTTGGACTGGACCTAACCGCCCTGGCGGCTCAGGTGGGGCGCCACGGACGACCTAAGGACTATCCCCTCCGCCAATGGCGGGGACGAAATGCACTTCGCAATCGTCCTTGAGCCTCTCCAACAAGCCCATGCGGGCGACCTCGCCATCAATGGCCACCGCCAAGCTGGGCTTGATCTTCCCTTCCTCCATCAGGCTGTCCTTCATACCGGGATACAATTGGTCCAACCCGTCGATCACCTGACGGACGTTTTTGGCCTCGAAATCAACCTGCTTTACGCCGCCGCTCATTTTTTGGAGCATGGTTGGGATAAACACCGTAGCCAAGACGTGAACTCCTTATTCCGCTTGAAAGTGCATCGTCGCGGCCGGTTAATATAAAGTCGTCTTGTAGGACTCCTCCACCAGCTCCTCCATCTCATCGAGAGTGCAGGTGTCCTGGCCGGTGTGGTCCATAACCATCTTGGCCAGCGACGCCAACTCCTTGCGGTCTATCTGGGAGTCGGGATCCCATAGGAGGCTCCGCTTGAAAGCCTTGGCGCAGTGCAGAAACGCCTCTTGGACGTCCACCACAATGACCAAGAGGGGCTTCCTGCCTTTGACTGCCGTGCGTTCCAGGAGCTCCTCATCTTGCACTATGTGGGCGCGGCCGTTGACTCTTAGAGTGTCCTCTACCCCCGGAATTAAAAAGAGTAAACCGACCTGAGGGTTCTCCAGTATGTTTACCAGGGTGTCGGCCCGCCGATTGCCAGGGCGATCGGGGATAACCAAGGTATTGTCGTCGAGGACCTGCACAAATCCGGCAGGGTCACCCTTCGGAGAAACATCGCATACGCCCGTTCCGTTAGCCGTGCCAATGAGCAAGAACGGCGAACGTGAGATGAAAGCGCGGCAATGATGGTCCAAGGCTGAGATCTGCTTCTGGACCGCCAGCTCCATGGGATGTCCAAGTATTTCCCTTAACTGGTCCTCATCCGTCACCACTTGCCGGAACGTACTGATGGCCATGGCGTCACCTCCACTTCTCGACTCGCCAGGCAGGATTATTAGTTGTATCCGATACTCACGCGAAGGTTATAACTCGGCGCTTCCCGGTGAAGCTTTTATGGCAGGCTGCCGAAAGCCTGCCCTCGCACCTATAAGAGCCCGGTGGTTAGTCAATGGGGCGGGGTGGATAAACCGTTCCCCGCCCCATTGAATTAAGGCTACAGACATAAACACGAAAGGTCTGAACTGTCTTTATTGGCGGCAAGGGCTGCAGTTACTCACTCTGGTCCCAGACAGCATCAAGCACCTTGCCCGGAGTCATAGGAAGACCTTGCAACCTGGCTCCAATAGCCTGGTTGATGGCGTTAGCGATGGCAGCCATGGGAGGAACGATAGGGACCTCGCCAACGCCTCGAACACCGTAGGGGTGACCGGGATTGGCCACCTCAACGATTACTGTGTCGATCATAGGGAGGTCCAACGAGGTGGGCATGCGGTAATCCAAGAAGCTGGAGTTCATCATATGCCCCTGGCCGTTGAAGAAGTACTCCTCATTCAGGGCCCATCCGATCCCCTGGACCACCCCACCCTGCATCTGGCCTTCGACATAGCTGGGATGGACCGCCTTACCAGCGTCTTGAACTGCGGTGTAGCGGAGAATCTCCACTTTACCGGTATCCGGGTCGACTTCCAAATCCACCACATGGACTGCGTAACCGTTGCCCTCTCCGGTGGGCTCTACGTTGGAGGCGCCGGTGATCGCCCCGCCGGTAGACCCCAACTGCCTGGCCAACTCCTTGAAGGTCATATGCAATTCCGGGTCTGACGTGTGTTGAATCACACCGTCAACGTACTCCACGTTATCGGCTTCGGTGTCCCAGATCCTGGCAGCCCTGGCGATCATCTGGGCTTTCACGTCCTCGCCGGCTTCGATTGCGGCCCAACCGGTGGCGAAGGATGTCCTGCTGCCGCCGGTTATGAACGTGTAACCGATAGAATCTGTGTCCACAACGGTGGGCTTAATATCCTCGTAGGCTATTCCCAAAACCTCCGCGGTCTGCTGGGCAATGGAGGCGCGGGAGCCGCCGATGTCAACGGACCCCATGATGAGGGTTATGGTGCCATCGTAGTTGACTGTCATGGATAGACTGGACTGGAAGGAACGGTTCATCCAGTACCCACACGCGATGCCTCGCCCGCGGTTTCCATCCCCCACCGGCGTCTTGTAGTGCTCGTGGTCGCGGGCAGCCTCCAAACACTCCATCAGCCCGATGCGGGCCGCCGCCGGGCCTTCGATTCGGCGAGTCCCTTGCTTGGCGGCATTAAGCAGCCGGAACTCTATGGGGTCAATGCCCAATTGGCTGCTAATTTCGTCTATCACCGACTCCACAGCGAACGCGGCCTGAGGCGAACCGGGAGCCCGATACGCCGCCGACTTGGGCATATTGACCACTACGTCGTAGCCGTCCACCAAGCCGTTGGGAACGTCGTAGCATCCGAATGCACAGGTGATGCCTTGCATCACCGGAGAACCAGGATAAGCACCCGCTTCGAAGGCCATCGTGGCCTGACATGCAGTCAACCTGCCGTCTCTGGTGGCTCCTATCTTGATCTTGGACCAACTGCCGGGAGCCGGTCCGGAGCCTTCAAACACCTCGATACGGCTCATGGTCAATTTCACAGGGGCCCCGGTCTTCCGGGACAAAACCGCGGCGATGGCGTCCAGGTAGGCAGGTATCTTGCCCCCGAAGCCGCCCCCAATTTCCATCGGTGTTACCCTGATTTTGGAAACCGGATGCCTAAGCACGTCGCTGACAGCGGCTCTAACCTGGAACGCGCCCTGGGTGCTGGTCCAGATATTCAACTGCCCGTCGGCGTTCCAGAAAGCAGTGCCGTTGTGGGGCTCGATATATCCCTGGTGCACCGGAGCCGTGGTGAACTCCCGTTCAACCACCACGTCGGCCTCGGCGAACCCCTGCTCGGTGTCCCCCTTTTCATACCGGAGGTGCGCAGCCACGTTGCTAGGTCGCTTGGAAGTCTCTCCCAATGACGACGTATAAAGGCCATCATGCAGCAAAGGAGCATCTTCCAACATCGCTTGTTGGACGTCCACCACCGCCGGAAGCTCCTCGTAGACCACCGAGATCAGCTTGGCGGCTTCTTCGGCCACGTGCTGGTTGGCGGCTGCCACTGCCGCTACGGGATGGCCCTTGAACAACACTTTGTCACTGGCCAACACGTGGTCACTGGCAAACTTGAACCTCAGATAATCTCCCCCTAGCTCTTCTTTCGAATATCCCGCTAAGGGCAGGTCTTGCGACGTGACAACCGCCTTCACCCCGGGCAGAGCTTCCGCCCGAGAGGTGTCGATGGACACTATTCTGGCATGGGCGTGGGGACTGCGCAGGACTTTTCCTTGTAGCAACCCCACAAGGTTTATGTCCGCGCCGTACTGGGCTCTTCCCGTGACTTTGTCGACGCCGTCGGGGCGAATGGGCCGCTGACCGACGACTCGATATTCAACTTCGGAAAGTACTACGTTGGAGGCCACTTTTCTTTCACCTCAGCTCTTGTTCTGGGATACTTGCAGCACCGCCCGAATGATCTTGTCGTAGCCGGTGCACCGGCACAAGTTGCCTGCTAGCCAATGGCGAATGCGGGCTTCATCGGCATCCGGTTCTTGGTCCAACAGCGCCTTGGCTGCCACCAGGAAACCGGGAGTGCAAATGCCGCATTGCAGGGCTGCTTGCTCCAGAAAGGCTTGCTGCAGAGGATGCAGTCCCTCGGGGCTAGCCATGCCCTCGATGGTCGATATTTCTTTGCCCTGGGCTTCTACGCCAAGGACCAGGCACGAATCGACGATCCTGTCGTCCAACTTCACCGTGCAGGCACCGCAGTTGCCGTCGTTGCATCCTTCTTTGCTGCCGGTCATGGCCAGAACGTCTCTCAGGCACTCCAACAGGCTCTGCCGGGGCTCGCACAAGAAGTTTACCGGTTCACCATTGATGGTCGTTTGTACGTGGGTTACTCCAGGCATTCTTATCCACCTCTAGCTCGTTCAATAGCGTTGTTCAAGGTGCGCCGGGTCAGGACTCCCACTAAGTGAGTCCGTTGCCTAACGGTGCCTCGCATGTCGTTGATGGGCACGGCGGCGGCCATGGCCTTATCCGAGGCTTCCTGAATGGCCGCTTCGGTGACCGGCTTGCCTGCCAGACTGTCTCCGGCCTCGCTCGCCAGTACCGGGGTGGGCGCCACGGACGCAAGGGAGATGCGGGCCGAGACGAAGTTCTGGCCGGAACCGTCCAGCACCACAGAGCTGCCTACGCCGGCCACTGCGATGTCCATCTCGTTACGCGGGATGAACCTCAAGTAGTTGGCGCCGGAGTGGGCCTGAGGAGCGGGGATGCTAATCGACACCAGGATTTCTCCGTCCTGCAATACACTGCGGCCGGGCCCGGTGCAGAAGTCTTCCGCTGCAACCTGCCGGGTCCCGTTGGGTCCCACTATGTTGCACACGCCACCCAACACGATGACAGGAGGAATCGAATCTCCGCTGGGCGCTGCGTTACACAAGTTGCCGCCGATAGTGGCGCGGCCCTGGATTTGGATGCCGCCTATCAGTTCCGCGGCATCGATGAGTCCGGGATAGGCTGACGCCACCGCTTGGTTCTGGTAGATCTGGTAGCAGGGGACGGCCGCTCCCAACACCAGCCCGTTTTGCGGGCTAAAAGACAATTCGTTTAGCTCGGGAATTCCTTTGACGTCCACCAGCAGGTCCGCGCCGCGCCGGCCAACCCTGAGGTTTACCAGAATGTCGGTGCCTCCCGCGATCACTTTGGCTCGCTCTCCCTTGGAAGCCATGAGGCTCACAGCTTCACTAACGGCCTTGGGCGCTTCGTAATCAATCCATTCCAATTAGGCCACCTCCTAGGCGGAATTATAGCATCGCTATAATGAGCGTTGCATGGGCAGCGTCGGCGGCGCTCAGGGGCACAACCCCTGAAACGCAGGCCATTCGTTGACTGCGCCCGCATCATATTAACCCCCACCGGGCTGATGGTCAACGTGCCCACGGCACTAAGCATGGTTTGAAGACGGCTTCAACGTGGTGAGGCAGTCCTGAATTTCCGAAAAGGGTCCGCGCCACGTGAGATTTCGGTAATTTATGGATACACTGGGAAAAACGCTGTTAGTACGAAAAGGCAGCTTCAGTCCGGGGCGACTGATTAACAGGAGTGCGTTGGACCCGAGGTGGGTGACAGCCAGGGACGCGTAGGCGCGCCACGGGGTCTTTGGACAGACTTCTTCCTCGGCGGCAAGCCAATCAAAGCGCCACGGGGTCTTTGCATAGGCCGCTTCTCCCGGCGGAAGATTAACAACAAGAATGGAACGCGGAGTCACCGGTACGGCCCAATCGTGGCGTCCAGCGGAGCTTTGGAGTATATTTTTCCCCGCCCGCGGGTGTGTTCTCCAGCGTCCAGGGTTAGGGATACTCTGAACAAGTTCTGGGTGATATGGCATAGTAAGGCTGGCAGACCCGAATCCGGACGTGGGTGAGAGCAGAGATGGACCAACCGACCTTTGCGGACCTGGAATTCCAGGGCAAGAAGCGCAAGACTCGTCGGGAACTGTTTCTGGAACGTATGGACTTCCTGGTTCCCTGGCAGCATCTGGAGGAACGCATCCAGCCCTTCTACCCCAAGGCAGGCAAGGGCCGCCGGCCCTACCCTCTGGCGGTGATGCTGCGGGTACACTGTGTGCAACTCTGCTACAACCTCAGCGATCCTGGCATGGAAGATCTGCTCTACGAGGCCGAATCGGTCCGGCGGTTCGCTGGGCTCAGGATGTCGGACGCCCTGCCCGACGAGACCACCATCCTCAACTTCCGCCATCTCCTGGAGCGGAACGAGTTGGGCAAAGTACTGTTCGAGGAGATCAACGCCCACCTGGAGTCGCAGGGGCTGCGGTTACGGGAGGGGACCATCGTGGACGCCAGCATCATAGAGGCGCCGTCGTCGACCAAGAACCGGTCTGGGGAGCGGGACCCTGAGATGCACCAGACCAAGAAGGGGAACCAGTGGCATTTTGGGATGAAGGTGCACATCGGGGTGGACTCGGAAACGGGGCTGGTGCACAGCATGAGCACGACGGCGGCCAACGCGCACGACGTTACGGAGGCGCACAATCTGCTGCACGGCGGGGAGACGGTGGTGTGGGGCGATGCCGGGTATCAGGGGGTTGGGAAGCGGGAGGAGAACCGGGAGCGGGAGGTGGACTGGCAGGTGGCGATGCGACCCGGGAAACGCAGGGGCTTGGAGCCTGGGAGTGAGGAGGCCGTGCTGGAGAGGCTCAAAGCGCAGGTGAGGGCAATGGTGGAGCACCCTTTCCTGAGGGTGAAGCGGCAGTTCGGATACGCCAGGGTTCGCTACCGCGGACTGGTCAAGAACACGGAGCGGCTGGCGATGCTACTGGGACTGGGCAACCTGCTGACGGCCCAGCGCCATCTGGCGGCGTAGTGCGCGAGCCAACAGCTCCGGACCGGCCTTTCCGGCAGTATCAAGCCCGCATCGGCCACCGCAGGGTGCGATCAGCGGGACCAAGCCCGGCCCAACAAGCCTCGTGAGGCGGTTCTCACCCCCATCGTTGCCTCGGCTATGACAATCCAGACTATGACGGCCTTGTTCAGAGTATCCTTAGAGCCTGCAACCCGGACCGGACAGCCATACCTGGTGAGGCAACATGCCCCGAAAAAACCCAAGACTCTAACCGCGAATCGCCCCACAGGGGCAGTAATATATAGATGACCCTACTATAGATTAGGGGATTCTAGATTAGGGGATTTCAATTGGGGACTCCTATGCAAGGCGCCACTCCCCTGGAAACGGTGTTAAGGCGCGATCGAGCCGTGGTCACCGCCGGAGTTCTGGCGGTGGCGGGCCTAGCTTGGGCTTACATTGTCTACCTGGCCAGCAGCAACAACGCGATGGATATGACCATGCCCCGGTTGAGCAGCTGGACCGCCACTGATTTTGGTTTGATGTTCCTGATGTGGTCGGTGATGATGATAGCTATGATGGCGCCCACCGCCGCCCCAATGATTCTCGTATTCGCTACCGTCAACCGCAGATTCCGCCAGCAGCAGCGCCCCTTTGCGTCCACGAGCATATTCGTGTCAGGGTATCTCCTGGTTTGGTGCGGCTTTGCCGTAGTGGCCACGGTAGGCAACTGGGCGCTTCACTTCAACTCGTTGTTAAACTCGATGATGGGCGAAAGCACCAGCGCCTACCTGGGCGGGTCCTTGCTTATGGCGGCGGGAGCGTTCCAGTGGAGCCGCCTAAAGTACGTCTGCTTAACCCACTGCCGCACACCGATGTCGTTCCTTACCAATAGCTGGCGGGAGGGCAATTGGGGAGCGCTAGCAATGGGGCTGCAACACGGAGCCTACTGCGTGGGTTGCTGTTGGGTGATCATGGGACTGTTATTCGTACTGGGGGTGATGAACCTGCTTTGGATCGCCGCCCTGGCCGGGTTCGTGTTGTTGGAAAAAGTGGCGCCCCGCGGCATATTATTGAGTCGGGCCACGGGATTGGGACTGGCGGGTTGGGGCGTGTTGATGGTCGCCGGGGTCATCCGGTAGACCAAAAGGTGGCGTATCAAGCGGCGGTGTTCGCTACCCGGCCAGCAACCCGCCCGCCATTGCCTCCAGCGTTCCATCCCTGAGGGGCCGGCTGTCCAGCCCTGAAATCGGCTCCGCATCCAGCGCCTTTGCTCCTTCCTCCGCAGCGCCAGCCAGCGAACTGAGCACCTCGCCCCAGGACTCGCTGGAATCAAGCGTCTCCTCACCGGAGCCTCCCTTGGCCAAGGGGAGAGTGTGGACAGCCGTCGCCAGCCGGCCAGTGAACAGGGCCAGCAACGGCAGCGAGTCTTCCGGCAAGCTTAGGCTGGCCATCAAACCCCGCACAGTGGTGGACACGCCGTGTTGTCCAAAGATCACCAGGTGTTGGAACCCCGCTCCCAGTTGGCCGAACCTAGACCGGAACTCCCTAAACACATTGTGGGCGTACCGGTCCTCCGGCCCCACCAAGAATACCGCGTAAGCCGGAAACGTTGACGATTCTGCCGACGCCATTTCCATGACCCAGCGTTCTAGCTTGTCAAAGTCGTGGCTGTCGGGGTGGTTGCCGGCCAACGCCATCCTCAGCCGTGATCGTCAAATTGGAGAAGAATTCCGTCGGGGTCGTAGACGAAGATACTGGTGACGTGCCCCTGAGCGTCGGAGAAAGCCTCCATGGGCGCGGCCAACTCCACTCCTTTTGCGGTCAATTCCTCGCCCAAGGCTTTGACGTCGTTGACCGTGAAAGAGAAGTGGCTAATGCCGACTTGGTCCAGTTTTATGGGCCCACCGTCGGGTTGGTCCCCGGGGTGGCTGGTCAACACCAACTCTGGGGTGTTGCCACTCTGCACGTGCACGGTCCTGCGGGTCTTGCGCGGGTGCTTGTATACACTGGGCAGCCCGCCGGCGGAGGTGTCCTGGACTTCATCCATGGTCACCTTCATGCCCAGTATGTCCCGGTAAAACGTCAGGGATTTGTCGAGGTCGCTTACACAAATAGCAATGTGAGACACGCCTGTTGCATCCATTCTGGTCAAGCCTCCCGGGGTCAAGACGTTGAGATTCCGCCGGCATTACACCGCGCTGACGCCCGCCGGCGCCAAACTTCGCCGCGCCGTCCATGCTAAGACGAGGCGTCATTTTTGTCAAAACGCCATGCGACAGGACCTTGGCTTGTGGCGAATCCGGGCGCCGGTTGTGAGGCGCCCCACAACCGGAATAACGTTGGCTAAACGCTGGTTACTCCCCCGGCTGCTCCAGATGATATCAACCTTGACTGTGCCTGAGTTAGTCCTTATCCTCTATGGAACGCAGCACTTGGGAACGCAGCACTCGCGGTGGCAACGGATTCAGGCGTGAGGTCGTTCCACCTTATCCTCCGAAGACCCCGCGCCCATGAGAGCCTAGGAACCCCACCGTCCAGGAGAGAAACATGACCCAACCGGCTCAAGACTTGCCGCCGATACCAACGCCGTTGTCTCAGCCGGAGTCCGACTTTTATTGGGAAAAATGCAGGGCCCACGAGTTGTGGCTGCGTCACTGCCGCAGCTGCGACCAGGCTTACTTTTATCCCAGGGATATTTGTCCCCTCTGCTTTTCCAGAGACACCGACTGGATACAGAGCAACGGAGTGGGAACTGTGCACACCTTTTCCATAGTGCACCGGGGACCGACCGCAGCGTTTCGCGACCGGACGCCCTACGTGGCAGCCATGGTTGAGCTAGAAGACGGCGTCCGGATGCCAACCAACCTGGTTGAGGTCGATCCTGATCCATCAGTGATCAAGATCGGAATGGCAGTGGAGGTGGTGTTCGAGGACCTGAACGAAAACATCAGCCTGCCCAAGTTCCGCCCGGCGGGGTAGTTATTAGTTTGAGACCCCGCTTGACGGCTTCGGCAACTTCGCACGCGATCAGGCTTTGTAAGCCCCCTGAAGCGTTGCCAACACTCCCGGGAACTCGGCTTCGTTGAACACCAGTCGAAACGTGCCTTTGGCTGGCCCCTCCTTGATGGTCATTGTCCCGCAGTTGAGGGCATTTTGCAGTGTCTCAAGAACACGCTGCTTGTAGTCGGTGTCCGGGTTGTCGCAGAGATGCTCCCCCTTGGTCTCGACGACCAGGACCTGGGGCTTGCCTTCAGTTTTACCGCCCATGGCCACGAAATCCGGCCAAATACGTTCCTGTTTCCAACCCCTGAGATAATAATCACCACGTTGCCGTACTGCCACCCGGTGCCACCATTTCAGCGCCTTTTGTTCATCCAGATAACGGGCGAAGTTGCGTTCCAGACTTGAATCGAACTGCTGCGCATATACGGGTTCAAACAGGCTGAGCTGCACCTGTCTGCCGTCGTTCCCCGTCAGGAGCGACGCGTCGCTGGCAATAGGTATTTCATAGCTTTCGACCATGCGAAAGTTGGGTTGGCCTGCTTCCAGGTCAAAGCGTATTAGGCCTTCCCGCAATTTATCTCGAAAGACCCTTTCCGCCTGCTGTTGCAGTTGGCTCGCCACGTAGTCCCGCAGAGCGAAAGCCAGGTATGAACGCCGGTCATAAATATGGTCTTCGGTGTCGCCGCCCTCCCGGAGTTTTTGCACAAACTGCTGTGCAAGGCGCGCGGCTTGCCACGGATTTGGAACTACATCCGACAGGCGGCGGGCAAACCAATTAATCTGGACCTCTTTTGCAATGTTCAACTCTCTCTCAGGATGAAAAACGGGAAGCGCATCGCCAACATCAACGCTCGCTGATTGCCGGACAGCCGGGTCAGGGAGACTGCTCTGTGGATCGGGAGACTCAATCGCGTTCCAGTCAATTCCGGGCAGGATATGGCTTTGGTAATCCAACTCACCCCACCCTTCGCCATGCTGATGCAAAACCAAGGGCAAGAATATATCCCTTCCCTTCAATCCCTCGCGTCTTTCCAGGGTGATACGCCGGAAGTCGGCCGAGGCACTGATCACGGCGTCACCCAGCCCAGTAAGGCCCTCCTCTTCCAAGCCCTCCTTGACCTGCCCCACCGCGTCGCCTACGCTCGTATTCCAGCAATAGACGTAGGACTGGTCCAGCAACTCCCGTCCGGTACGCCGGGCGTGGGGCTGGCGCATCACGCGGCCCACCAATTGCGTGATGGCTCGCTGGGCGTGGGTGTTGTCCAACATCACCAGCAGGTAGGCAAAGGGACAGTCCCAACCCTCCATAAGGGCGGCCCTGGTAATAACCCAGCGCACCGGCGAAAACTCCGACAGCAGGTCATCACGACCCAATTCGTCCAACTCGGAGGACTTAACGGCAATTGAGTTTTCGGGAACCCCCAGGTTCTGGGTGAGATACTCCCTTACGTCCTCCGAGTGAACGCGCTCGACGTCCCGCTGGTCCCTGCCCGTGCGCTCTACGCGCACAACGGCGATTGGGCGAATGTAGCGGCCTTCACTCATCTGCAACGATTTCGCTTCCGCATCAAGGCGATCCAGCTCATCGTGGGCTTGGGCCAAGGTGTAATGCCAGTCGGCGTTGGTGAAAGACGTCACTTGCACCGGCAGCTTTATCATCTCCTCGTTTTTCAGTTCCACCCCGGTAATGTCGACCAATAGGTTGCTGATGCCCCGGTTGGGAGTAGCTGAAAGTTCAATCACCAGGCTGGGATCCAGGCGGCTGACCGAACGCGCAAACTCTTCATTAGCCGCCAGGTTCCGCGCGCCATAGGCTTTGTGCGCCTCGTCCAATATCACCACCGGCCTCAGCATCTTGAATACGTTGAAAAGACTGTGCTTCACCGGGCCGTCGTCGGCAATCCGCTCCAAATCCGGATAATCGTTGAGCAGCCTGGCGTCGCCAAGCAAGTCGTCGCTGTCCGGAAAAAGCGTGGGATAACGCCCCGAATCGCGGAACATTCTCAAGAAGTCGCGCCCCCGCTGCCGGTTGGCGGCCGGCAGCATCAACAGCATTACGCAAAGGTAATTTTCTATGTCTGACCGGGTGAACAGGTCATCCTTTTCCAACAGTTTGACCCGTCCGGCGCTGGCGATCTCCAGCATTTGGCGGTAGGGATGCTCCCGGCTCCGCAATGCGGCTTTAGTCTGTTGATATATGGCCCGAGTTGGCATCACCCACAGTGTCAGTCCGGTTTGCCTCCGGAGTCTCTGCAACGCAGCGGCGGCAAGCAGGGTCTTGCCTCCACCGGTAGGCACCTTGAAGCAAATATGTGGAATGGGCCGATCGGCGTCATCGGTCCGGCTGACGTACTCCCCGGCGGTATCCGGGACTCGGCCCGCGTCCTTCAACTGACGCCACGCCGCCCTGGGGTAGTTGTAAAGCTCATCGGGTATGGTGATGGCAGGCCCTGCCTGCCTCAGCACGTCTATGGCGGTCAATGACTGCAACCGCGCTGTAGTGAGCGCGTCCAACCAAGCAGTAAAGGCTTCGAGGGCATTGGTTTGGTAATCTTTCAATTCCATTATCGTTTCCAGAATGCCGGTTCACAAAGCGGAGGCACTACAGCGCCACTTCCACCTGCCGGGTTTCTATGGTCAGCGGCAGGCCTTCTTTGGCGCGCACATCGATGCAGAGCGCGATGGCCTCTCGTATATTGGCAAGGGCTTCATCCTTAGCATGCCCCTGGCTGACACAGCCCGGGATGGCCGGACACTCCACGACCCAAACGCCGTCTTCATCCCGATCAATAGTTACCGTCATTTTCATCGTTTGGCCCTCTCTGATGTTCTGATCAATAGGCGGCAGAAGACGCCATAAGGGCTACCCGGCCCTATGAATCTCGTAAGGCAACTGGCAGAAGGTAATGCCCAGGGACGTCAACTCCCGCTGCCCGATGTACTTGCCAGGTCCGAAAACGATGGCTTTCCTGCCGTCCTGTTGGCCAAGTGCGCTGATCCGCCGCGCCCGCTCCTCGTTCAGCACGCCGTCGTTGTTTCTAAGGTAGTCCACGTCGGCTTTGTACAGCAGGTGGTAGTTTGTGGTGTCGCTGCTGTAAAACAGGCCGTCGTCGTTCTGTGGTTCTATTGCAGCGACACCGGCAGAAAGCCCGGCTGACGTATGGAGCAAGTAAGCCGCCAGCGCCGAATACTCCGGCAGCAAATCGCCGGTCAGCATCCCTTCCACGTCGATTGGGTCGCCCAGGGTGCAGTAGGTGAAGGAGCCGCCCAAGCCTTCCTTTAGCGCGTCATCCCGAGCGTCGGGCACTCCATTGATAACCCGGCGTACCCGCTCGGCAGTGATGGTGTCCGCGTAATCCTCGCACTCCACCAGAATAAACTTGCGGTTGCCGCCGTCTTCTTGATTCAAGGCTAGAACAGCGTGGGCCGTCGTACCGGAGCCGGCGAAGGAGTCCACTACAATCCCATCCTCCGGGCATCCTTGGAGTACTAACTGTCGGATGAGTTCATACGGCTTGGGAAACTCAAGAACCCTTGAAGCAAAAAGTTCCTCAATTTCTCGCGTACCGTCCCTTGTGAATAACCCGTCTCCAACGATCGAAGAAAATCCGGTGAATGTATTTTGTAACTCATTCAGGAATACTTTGACCCTCGGCCTCCCTTCAGCATTCTCTGGCCAAAGTATTCTGCCTTCAGAAATCAATTCCGCCATACGAGCCACATCATATCTCCAGCCCCTTGGGGGGCAGCCATAATTTATCCCTGTTTCAGGATCTACAAGGTCAAAATGTAGATTGGGGCGGGTTTCTGCAGTTGCTAGTCCAACCATATTGCCGCTACCCCAGTCCCCTCTGGGATCATTATCTGGATTCGAATACAGTCCGGTTTTTCTATCGTCTCCCCTTATAGATGTTCCGTAGCAGAGAATATATTCGTGATCTATTGACGCGCCGGTCACATTGCGGTTATCCCTGTTTTGACGACTTTTCCAAACCAACTCCGCTAGAAAAAAGTCCTCCCCAAAAATCTCATCCATCATCATCCGCAGATGATGTTGCTCGTTGTCGTTAATAGATACAAAAATAACCCCGTCCTCCGCCAACAACTCCTTCAGGAGGTGCAGCCTCGGCCACATCATGCACAGCCACTTGTCGTGCCGCTCCAAATCCTCGCCGTCAACCGGGCTTTGCTGCTTGAACCATTCTTTGAATAACGGATTGTTCACCCTGTCGTTATAGACCCAGCCCTCGTTGCCAGTGTTGTAGGGAGGGTCAATGTAGATGCACTTGACCTTGCCTGCGTAGCGGGGCAGCAGCGCCTTCAGTGCGTACAGGTTGTCACCGTGTATGATGAGGTTGTCGTCAGCCTCCGCCGGGTTCAGCGACTTTTCAGCGTCGGGAACCAGTGGCCGGAAGGGGACGGTCAGGTGGTGGGCGTAGACGTGCTGCTTGCCCTTGAAATCCAGAGTAGGCATAGCTGCTCTCCCGTAAGGATCGGTCGCTGTAGGAGTCCTCCGTATGCTCAGGAAACAGCTCCGCTAGCCGACCAGCGGCTCTTTCATGTCCCAGGTGAAGAACCGTTCGATGCCGTCCGGTGTCACTACCCCGATCTCCTCAATATAGTAGCGGCGCCGTTCGTCTCCATGATAGTAAATGTGGGCGGCGAGAACCATTCCGGTCTCCATGGTCCAATCAACGGGCGTTCCCCATTCCTGTTCGCTGTTATCCAGCCCTAAACCGTGGAAGTATATCAAGGCGGAGTCGCTATCCTGGACATTATGAGCTTCCAGCACCCGGCGGCCCCGTGCTTGGACCTGGCTAAGGCGGACCCCGGGACGAGCGGAACTCAGGACCTCTTCCATAGCATCTCCGCAGGCCCGCGCGATTTTTTCATCGTGGTCGTTGACTTGGCCGCCAACGACCCACGTCTTTCCTCCGTCCCAGTTGTAATTGTTGTACCTGCCATGACAGTCGAACATCAGGTGCATGCCGGGCTCCAAGGTAAAATCATCCTCCAACCCCGTCGAAAGCTGGTGCATAGGTGTGTCGGCTCCCCTGGGATTAGCCAGCACGAGGCTGCCGCGGTCCAGAACAAACCCGCCCAGGCGGACCGCTTCTACGGCGTAGGTCATGTTGAGGTCCCTCCACGACATGCCTGGGGTCCAGGACTTAACCGTTCGTTCTATCGCCTCCTGATTCAGCAGGGAAGCCTCCTCTAGCATTGACTGCTCCGGGCCGGTCTTGATCATGCGCACAAACTTCATCATCCCGTAGGCGTCGGTTATCTCCACGTCGGGTAGATGCGAGGCTACCATTGGCGCAAAGGAAAGGTTATCGCAACCTACTCGACCCTTGTCCAATCCCAAGTCTCGCAATGCTCGCACGCAAGCTTGGGTCAAGTCCTCGCAATACTTGTCCTTTGCGCGCTGCACCCAAGGAATCTCATGAGCGTCCTTGGGAATGAAGCGGTCGATCATACCGGGTTCCCACGGGATGTCCACAGGGAGTATCACGCTCCGGTATGGTTGAACATCCTGCACCCAGGTAGGTTGACGCAAAAAGTAGCCTATCTCCAAGTCGGGGACGATCACGATAGGATGGTCAGGCTGGTGTCTAGAAATCACGAAAGCGGTAAAGCCGTTGGCCTCTCCGTAAACTGAGGTGGCGCCGGATGCGTACCCGCTCAGATAGAGAACGTTACGTGAGTAGTAGGAGAGGATCCCATCGAGACCGCGAGCTTCCATGGTGGCCAGTAGCCGCTCAAGATTACAGAACTGGGATGGACGCTGTTTGTAGCCGAAACGACCGGCCGGGCCCAAGGCTAGATTATCCTCTGTCATCGTCGCCACCTCGTAATATCCGGTTTGCCCGCTAAGCCTGCAGACCACCGCCCCGAAATAGCCGGGAACCACGTGTTGCTTTCGCCATGGACGGACAGCTTAGGTACGTGTATTCCGCTCATGGTCCTGCCTAAGAATAGGACCAGCTGGCCGCAGGTACGTGTGTTCCTGCCCGAATTGCGGATGCCTTGGCAAGCGCCACCGAGTCTATATACGGGCCGAAATCTTGTCAAATTTCCGGGACAACATTGCGGGGTCAACGCCTCGGCATTCCCGTCTGCAAGCCGTTAAGCCATGGCAAACCCACCTGCTCCACGCACCCGAATGTTCCAGCCCCGCAAGTCCCCGGCTAATGCCTCGGCTGATGTTCACGTGATGTTCACGCAGGCCAATGTTTGCCGGAGGTTTTCCAACCCTAGCTATATGAGTCTCCGGAGCATATACTTTTCCGGGGAACTTCAGACCCACGGTTTATGACCACACTAGCACGCTGAAAGGAGCGATGATGACTACTGCCCGCGAAATCATGGAAGAGATCTCTCCACGCCTGGCCGAGCTGAGCTCCGGCCTGCTATTCGGTGAGGTTTGGGAGCGCCCCGGGTTGTCCAAACGGGACCGCAGCCTCATCACGGTTGCAACTTTGATCGCGCTTTACCGCACCGACCAACTGCGGGGGCACATCGGCCGGGCGCTGGATAACGGCGTTACCGAAGAAGAGATAGGCGAACTCATTCTGCATCAAGCATTTTACGGCGGGTGGCCGGTAGCGGCCAACGCGACGACCGTCGCCAAAGAGGTGTTCGACGCCCGCTAAGCCAAGTCGCTCTGGGGCGAGCGCCGCGGCAGCCCATCGGTATACCCTTGATACTCTTGCTCAGGTGCTGAGCGGGGGCACACCACACGTCACCACTCGGAGGCGAGGCTATGGCTAGAATGACCGGAGGCAGGTTCCTGGCCGAGACCATGAAGGGCTACGGGGTCACCCACGCGTTTCTTGTTCCTGTCATCGTCCGAAGAGCCATGATAGAAATGGAACAGTTGGGAATACGCCGGGTAGTGACCCACGGGGAGAAGTCGGCAGCCTACATGGCCGATGGCTACGCCCGGGCCTCCAACCGGGTAGGGGTGTGACTGGCGCAATCGGTAGGCGCGGTCAACCTGGCGGCAGGCTTGCAAGACGCCTTCCTGGGACTTTCTCCCGTAGTTGCCATCACCGGACAGCGGCCGCAGATGCACCGGTACCGGAACTCCTACCAGGAAGTGGAGCACCAGCAACCATTCAGCGCAGTCACCAAGTATAGCGCCGTGGTAGAGAGCACAGAACAGCTTCCTCACCTGCTGAGGCAAGCCTTTAGGGAGGCAACCTCGGGAGCCCCCGCTCCGGTGCACCTGGAGCTGCAAGGGATTTCCGGAGACGTTGTGGCGGAAGGCGAAGCCGACCTTGAAGTGATCATCGAGGAGTCCTTTATCCGCCGGCCGGCATTCCGTCCCGAGCCGGAACCCGAGAGGATTCGCGAAGCAGCCCAGGCAATAGCCGGCGCCCGCCGCCCGGTAATAGTCGCCGGCGGAGGAGTCACTGCCTCTAGCGCTCAAGCGGAGGTAGTGCAACTGGCTGAGATGCTATCCATTCCGGTGGCTACGTCCCTTAACGCCAAGGGCTGCATCCCTGAAGACCACCCCCTTTCGGTGGGTGTGTGCGGGTCATATTCACGATGGTGCGCCAACCGCGTTGTGTCTGAGGCCGATGTGGTGCTGTTCATCGGCAGCCACACGGGGAGCCAGGTGACTTTGGATTGGAGGATACCCGCGATAGGAACACCGGTGATCCAAATCGACATAGACGCGTCTGAGCTGGGCCGCAGCTATCCGGGAACGTTGGGCCTCCAGGGAGACGCCAAGGCCAGCGTCCGCCGCCTTATCGAAGCGCTTGAGCCTATGGGCAGTCAATCGGAATGGGTCGACCGGGCACACCAACTGGTCAGCGAGTGGCGCGATGACGTGGCGCCGCTGGCAAACTCGACCGCAGTGCCCATCCGGCCTGAACGGCTCTGCACGGAGTTGACCAAGACACTGCCCTCAGACGCTATTCTATTGGCAGACACGGGCCATGCCGGAATTTGGACCGGCAGCATGGTGGACCTGAAATCCCAGGAACAGAGCTTTTTCAGGGCTGCGGGATCGTTGGGTTGGGGTCTGCCGGCGGCCTTGGGGGCCAAATGCGCCGCTCCGGACCGGCCCGTAATCTGCTTCTCCGGCGACGGCGGATTCTGGTACCACATGGTCGAGTTGGAAACGGCGGCGCGTCACAACATTAACGCCGTCATAGTAGTGAACAATAATAGGGCGCTGAACCAGGACAAGCGCGGCGACGACCTAGCCTACCAGGGGATCTCAGGCAATCCGGGGGAGCTTTACGAGTTCAGCAACGTAGACCTGGCGAAGATGGCTGAAGCCATGGGTTGTTATGGCGTCAAGGTGGAGCAGCCGGGAGACATCCAGAGCGCCATCGAGCAGGCTCTGGCGTCAGGTAAGCCGGCGGTGGTCGAAGTTGTAACGGACGTGGAGGGAATGGCTCCGATGCCATGGGGCCCCTAGACCCGCTCTAGGCAAAGCCGTCAAATGCCCTTTTCACCGGTCAGCGGCCCGGCCGACGGCCTTGATGACCTAGACCCGCTCTAGGGATACTCTGAACAAGGCCGTCATAGTCTGGATTGTCATAGCCGAGGCAACGATGGGGGTGAGAACCGCCTCACGAGGCTTGTTGGGCCGGGCTTGGTCCCGCTGATCGCACCCTGCGGTGGCCGATGCGGGCTTGATACTGCCGGAAAGGCCGGTCCGGAGCTGTTGGCTCGCGCACTACGCCGCCAGATGGCGCTGGGCCGTCAGCAGGTTGCCCAGTCCCAGTAGCATCGCCAGCCGCTCCGTGTTCTTGACCAGTCCGCGGTAGCGAACCCTGGCGTATCCGAACTGCCGCTTCACCCTCAGGAAAGGGTGCTCCACCATTGCCCTCACCTGCGCTTTGAGCCTCTCCAGCACGGCCTCCTCACTCCCAGGCTCCAAGCCCCTGCGTTTCCCGGGTCGCATCGCCACCTGCCAGTCCACCTCCCGCTCCCGGTTCTCCTCCCGCTTCCCAACCCCCTGATACCCGGCATCGCCCCACACCACCGTCTCCCCGCCGTGCAACAGATTGTGCGCCTCCGTAACGTCGTGCGCGTTGGCCGCCGTCGTGCTCATGCTGTGCACCAGCCCCGTTTCCGAGTCCACCCCGATGTGCACCTTCATCCCAAAATGCCACTGGTTCCCCTTCTTGGTCTGGTGCATCTCAGGGTCCCGCTCCCCAGACCGGTTCTTGGTCGACGACGGCGCCTCTATGATGCTGGCGTCCACGATGGTCCCCTCCCGTAACCGCAGCCCCTGCGACTCCAGGTGGGCGTTGATCTCCTCGAACAGTACTTTGCCCAACTCGTTCCGCTCCAGGAGATGGCGGAAGTTGAGGATGGTGGTCTCGTCGGGCAGGGCGTCCGACATCCTGAGCCCAGCGAACCGCCGGACCGATTCGGCCTCGTAGAGCAGATCTTCCATGCCAGGATCGCTGAGGTTGTAGCAGAGTTGCACACAGTGTACCCGCAGCATCACCGCCAGAGGGTAGGGCCGGCGGCCCTTGCCTGCCTTGGGGTAGAAGGGCTGGATGCGTTCCTCCAGATGCTGCCAGGGAACCAGGAAGTCCATACGTTCCAGAAACAGTTCCCGACGAGTCTTGCGCTTCTTGCCCTGGAATTCCAGGTCCGCAAAGGTCGGTTGGTCCATCTCTGCTCTCACCCACGTCCGGATTCGGGTCTGCCAGCCTTACTATGCCATATCACCCAGAACTTGTTCAGAGTATCCCTAGACAAAACCGTCAAATACGCTTTGCATCGGCCAGCACCCGGCCGGCGGCCTCGTAGTCGCGAGCGCCCCCACGGCGGATGGGCGGCACTAGATACACGTTGTGCAGCCCGTTTTTCTGGAATTCCTGGAACAACTCCAAGGCGATTTCGGGTCCCGTCCGCCCCCGGGCCAGTTCCTCTCGCACTTCATCCGGAACCGAGCTAAAAACTACTCCACCCATTTCCAAGACCTGCAGGCCGTAGAATACTGGGACGTTTAACGCCCTGCCAGCCACGGCGAGATAGGCGTTGTTGAACCTGATGGCTTCGGCAGCTTGGAATATGGGTTGCGTTATCAAGAACTGGGCCCCGGCTTCTATTTTGCGGTGAGCCAGCGCGGCTTCCGCATCTATGCCTCGGCCCAGGTCCAAGGTGGCGCCGATAGCAAAGCCGGTAGGTGAGAGCAGCTGGGAACCCCGAAAGTCTATGCCCCGGTTCATGTCGCCGATGGCCGCGAGCAATCCGGTGGGAGAAACGTCAGAAGCGTCTCTCACAAAGGTCCGGTCTCGCCGGTTGAACGGGTCGCCTTGGACCACGACAACGTTTTCCAGGCCAAGCAACTGGGCCCCCAAGAGCATAGATTGCAGGCCCAGCTTGTTCATGTCTCGAGTAGCCACGATGAACACGACATCCCTGCCTAAATGCAGTTTGATGGCGGCGGCCAGCATGGCCGAGTTCACTCTAACCGCCCGGCCCGGGTTATAGGCCACTGCGATGAAATCCGCGTCAAGGTCGGCCTGTGCGAGCGCAGACAGGTGGCCGGAGCGGGGCGGGGAGAAGTCACAGATGAACGCTGTGTGTCCCGTGGCCTCGTAGCACCGGTCGGTTATTTTTGCCACGACAGCTCCGGTTCAATGCGATGCTGGACCTTGGGGCGGGAATTGTTAAGGACCTAGCCATCCAGCTTGAGTTGGCTCAGGTAATTACGAAACAGGTTTATGGCCTTCCGTTCCGAAAGTCCAACGAAGAAGCGAAACCCCTGGATATATTCTACGATGTCCTTGGGCAGCATTAGCAGCCGGTCCCGGGGATCAGACTCGTGGAATAGTAACTCCACTCCTTCTTCCAGACCCACGTAAAGAGTATCTTCCAGCAACAGAAACTGGTCCGGCTCCAGGTCCTTACGGGTTAGCCAGCGAGAGAACACGAAGGGAAGCCCAGTCCAACGGTACCACTCCTCGCCCAGATCGTAGCGGTGAGGGTATCCACGGGCGCCCAAACGGCGGCGTAGGGCTTGGTCATCGGTGACGAGAAAAGCGTCGTGGGGTTCCGCAGGGGACACGTAAGCTTCAGGTTGGACCCCGAACTTCAAGGTAAGCAGCACCTGAAGCAGAGAAAAGGAGGCGCCGGAATCTTCGGGCACAGCTATTCTGGCCCCGCCCAAGTCTTCGACGGGCTGCTTGGAATAAAATAAGACGCTCCTAGCCTTCTCTGTTGTGGATATGCAAAACCCTGACACCGGCTTGCATTCCTCTTCCAGTTGAAAGGCGTCCACCAATGGCACCGGGCCGGCGTCCACCTCGCCGCGCCGGATTGCCCCGGCAACCCCTCCGGGCAGTATCTCCTGTAATTCGAGACCCCGGCGCACCATATCCACGTAGAATGCCTCAGCATTCAGATGAGGGACCCGGGCCACCTTAAGAGCCATAAATCAGCACCATATTATGTTAATACCTGCCTTTCCGAGGCGGGACTGCCAAGCGCGGGTCTGATTTTAGGCGGATTGCTATTTTCCGTCAATAGTGATCTCAACCGGCTGCTTCGCGGAAGCCGGTTGGCTCGCCAACCAAGGAGTCTAATTCTTCGACACAGTCGTACATATCAAGTACACTTGAGCCGGGAGGCCGCATGCGTTACTTGGTCCTGGTATTGGCCCTGGCACTGGCCTGTGGGACTCTCCTTCCGGCCGCGATAGCGTCGGCCGACGAGGGGGACATCGAGATACTGGACGTGAACGTGGAAAGTCAATTCCCCGACGGCGTCCGGTTCGCCGTCACCGCCCGCAGCTCCGAAGAAATCGATGACATCCGGGTGTTCTTTACCAAGGCGAGTGGGTCTGGGGTCAGCGCCTACAGGCCCTTGGATTTCCAGCCAGGGACCGAAGTTACCGGGGAATCCATCCTCAGCACCGTTGGAGGGAGCAACTATTTTCCGCCGGGCACTCTCCTCAAGTTTTCCTTCGAGGTAACAGACAAAGCGGGCTCGGTCCTCAGGACACCGGAGGAAGATTTCGTCTATCAAGACAACCGATTCGAATGGCTCAGTGTCAAATCGGGCTTGATCACCGTTTATTACTACAGCGAGTACGTAGAAGAGCGGGCCAAGATTGTGTTGGACGCCGCCGAAAAAGCTATGGACCGCATGCTTCCGATACTGGGCATAGCTCCTACAGAAGAGTTGAGGGTGGTCTCCTACAATAACTACCGCCACATGTCCACCGCGTTGCCCTTCAGGTCCCAGACGGTCCGGGAGCAACTGCAAACCCAGGGAATGGCCTTTAGCGAAGAACGCGTTTTGTTGGTGCACGGGTTTGACTCCACTATCCAGGGAACGGCGTCCCACGAATTCACCCACCTCCTGGTGGCGGAAGCAGCCGGCCGTGCCAAGTCATTGGTGCCGGCTTGGTTGAACGAGGGATTAGCTGAGTTCGGCAACATCGATCCAACCGACGACTACGAAGCGGCCCTCCTGTACGGAATATTCACCCGGCGGCTGAAGCCGTTATGGTACCTGGATTCCTTCAGCGGCACCCCGGATGACATCGTAATCGCCTACGGCCAGGGACGGTCGGTAGTGAACTTCATGTTGCTGCGGTGGGACCCAGGCAAGATGGCCGAATTGTTCCAGGTGTTGCAGCGCACGTTGGACATGGACCTTGCCCTTGAGGAAGTATACGGTCTCGACCAGTACGGACTGGATACCGAGTGGAGGCTGGCCATAGGCATCGAACCGCTGCCTTCTCCCGAGGAGCTTCGGCTTCAGCTTGAAGAGCAGCCACCAGCCGAGTTGGCCACCGTACAGGCGCCGGAAGCTGCGCCACTAGTGGACCCAACTCCGGAACAAGGCGAGGCCCCTGCCCCGGCGCCCGAGGTCAATCCCAGCCCGACTGCATCTGCCGGAGACGCCGGGGAAAGCGAACCCGCCGGGCAGGTCGCCGCCGGAGATGCCGGAGATGCCGAGGAAAGCGAAGCTGCCGCGCAGCCCGCCGCCGGAGGTTGCAACTCCCCGGCTCATTCAGCCGGTCCCACGCCTCTCGGCTTGGGAGGCTTGCTGCTAATGGCCGCCCCCCTGGGGCTGCTGTCGCTGCGCATGTTGCGCCGTGGAACCGTAAGAAGAAATGAGGCTACATGCGGGCCCGTCGCTGAAGACGCAATGGGGCTGAAGAACGTCGAAACTGAGCAGGCGGGTTAGGCCACGAAATCTTCGCGAGCTCTCATGTCCCCGCAGTAAACCCTTCCGTGGACCTAACGTCAACGGGCGCGGGGGTTGAAAGCGTCGTTAACCGCGTCTCCCAACAAGTTGAAGGTAAATAGGAGCACAGTCAACGTTCCCACCGGAAATAGCAGCAAGTGGGGATTAGTCTGCAACACGGAGATGCTGGCGTTCTGGAAAATCATCAATCCCAGGCTGGGAGCGGGCGGCTGGATGCCGATACCCAGGAAGCTGAAGAAAACCTCCGCCCCGGCCACGGCCGCCAGCCCGGCGGAGACGACCACGATTACGGGACCCAGAATGTTGGGCAGCACGTGTTTCAGCAGAATTCTTCGAGTTGGGACCCCGATCGAGCGGGCTGCTTCCACGTACTGATTTTCTCGAACCTGCAATACCTGGCCCCGCACCAGCCGGGCCATACCAAACCAGGAGAACATCGATAGGGCCAGGGATAACACGAGGTAATCGGCCACGCCTAGCCTCACGATTTCGATGCCCAGGACGTCCTCTATGCCCCGAACCCAATCCCTAATGGGGTCCCGTAACGTAGCAATGAAAATCAAAACCAGAAATATCTCAGGGAAAGAGACGCTTACTTCGCCTACTCGCATAATTATCGTGTCGACGAACTTGCCAAAGTAACCGGCCAGGAGGCCCAAGACGATTCCCAGCGCTAGGCTTCCCGTCACCAACGTAATTACGGTGATTATTACAGTAGTCCTCAGCCCGTATATGATGCGGGTGAGGATGTCGCGGCCCAACCGGTCGGCGCCAAAAGGATGACTCCAGGAGCCGGCCGGCCTCACCACTACCTCTAAACGGTCGCCAACTTTTATCTCCCTATTTGGTCCCTCTTCAAAAAAAGTTGCTTGCCCTATCGCCATTTTCCGCTGTGCGTTGGCCAGGGTTATCCTAGTAATCTTGTCGCGGGGCGGGATTCTAAACCAAAGCCAAGGTGGGATGTGCATTTACAATACATCGGTGATTGGGCTGGGATTCTCGCAGAAATCCTTCGGCCTTTGATTGTAGGACGGTGCGGCAGCGGCCCTTGACCTCGTCTTTCCGGATGGACAGCCCGCAGAGGAAATTCCCGACCCTCTCCTTTACCAGGGCCTTGGTTCCCAAGCACAGGTTTCCGGTGGCTTCCTCTCTCGCCCAGCCCCAGATGGCCTCATCGGCGTTGAAGTCCGGGCTGTAGCCCGGCAGGTTCATCAGCCGCAGCCCCAAGCCCGGCGTCCGCAGATACTCACGCACCGCCTCGCCGCGGTGCGCCGGCGCGTTGTCCCAAATCACGTTGAGCGGCCCGGAGTGCCTCTGCCGCAACCGCTCCAGGAAGGCAGCCGAGGTTCCGGAGTTGCTGTTCCCCTCCAGGTCCATCCACTCCACCTCACCGGTCTCCAGGCACACTGCCGAGTAGTAGCTGGCCTTTTCGCCATAGCTCGGGCTGGTCGAGTCCACCAAGGCCGGCTCTCCCTTTAGCACCCATTTGCCTCTCAGTTCGGCATCGGCCCGGAAATGGGCCTCGTCGGCGAAGAATATCTTCGCTCCCGTACGCCACGCCTCGTCCGACAGGGTGGCGTACTCCGCCACGAAGGCCTCCCGCTTCTGCTCATCTGCCTTGACCAGACGCTTCTTGGGACGCTTCAGGACAAACCCCAAGCGGTGCAGATAGTTCAGGCAAGTGCTGCGGCTCAGGCCAATGCCGAAACGCTTCGAGACAAACTGCCGCACCACTTTCCAGTTCCAGTTGGCCATTTCTATGCCCGACATCTCGGGCAACTCCTGCACTGCCCCCGTCAACTCCGCCTGTTGCGTCTCGCCAAGTGCGGGGGGGAACCCCCGGTCTGCTCGAATATCAAGGCTGCAGGCCCTCCCTCGCCGAAGGCGGCGGCCCATCTGCCGATGGTGTGAGCATCCCGGCCCAGTGCCTGGGCGGTGCCCGAGGCGGTCAGGCCCCGGCACAGGAGCCACAGTGCGTGCCACCGTTCTCTCTCCAGGGGTGTCGGCGCTAGGTACATCCTGCTGCGCACACTAGCCAAGTCCAACTGCCACCCCTCCAAGTCCGGCCTTATCCCCCTCATACCCATCACCATCCCCACTCAGTCTGCTCCCAGTCCTGACGCTATGCCTCCCTGATTCTAGCCGACCCAAATGCGGGTTTCACCTTGGCTTTGGTTTAGCATCGTTGGCTACGACCACTTTGTTGATCACTTTAGCCCCGACCCCGATGGGTGGCTGCGTGGCGATATCAAGGTTTTGTTCATCGTAATCGTGGGCGGTGACCAGAGGCGCCAAGATGCCCGCACCATACATGACCAGAATGATACCCAGGCAGGCAACCGCCAACTTCTTGCGCAACAACCGGCGGAGTGAGATCTCCCAATAACCCTGAGCCCGCCGGGACCGTTGGACCAACACGGGTTGGGTCTCATCCTGCAACGTCGGTGCCCCCCAGGCGAATGCGCGGGTCTAGGAGTGGATACAAGAGGTCTACCAGTAAGTTGCCCACCACGAAGAGGAAAGTGCCGATGAGGACGAAAGCGCTGATAACCGGCAGGTCCCTGGCAAAGAAGGACTCAATGAAAAGATCGCCCATCCCGGGGATGCCGAAAAACCGCTCCACGATGAAAGAGGTGACGACCAAGCCGGACAGGGAGAGGCCCAGGGTGGTGACCACGGGAATCAACGCGTTTCGCAGGATATGGCGGCTGCGGACCACCATTTCCGATAACCCTTTGGCCCGGGCGGTGCGCACGTAATCTTGGGAGATCACATCCAAGGTGCTGGCGCGAGTAAGCCGGGCCAGGATTGCGATGCCGGGCACACCCATTGCCACCGCGGGTAGGATAATCTGGGTGTCGAAAAAGCCTCCCCAGCCGTGGGTGGGCAACAGGTCTAACTTCAAGGCAAAAATAAGCAGCAGCCCCGGAGCGGTCAAGAATACGGGCACCGACTGCCCCGTTAGAGTCGCCGCGACCGCTGCTGTATCCCACCCGGTGCCCTGCTTCATTGCGGCGAAAACCCCGATGGGAATCCCGAGCCCCACGGAGATAATCAGGGCGGCGATGTTGAGTTGGGCCGACACCCACATCTTCTTCTTGAGTAACTCGCTCACGCTCCGGCCCCTTAACCTGAAGCTCTCACCGAAGTCGCCGCGGGCGGCGTCTCCGAGCCAGCGGCCGTACTGCAAGAAGATGTTGTCGTTCAGTCCCTGCCGTTCCCGGATGCGCTGCACGGTCGCCGGGTCAGAGTGCTGGCCCATAATGACTTCCACCGGGTCGCCCGGCCCGAAGCGTCCCAACACGAAGGTAATAAAGGACACAATGAGCAAAATGACGGGCAACCAAGCTAAGCGGCGGGCAACGTAAGCGCCCACGTCTTCAGCTGCCTTTAACCTTCGTCAGTTAGGTAGACGTAACGGAGCCTCGGGATATACAGAGGGGAGAGGATATAATCGTGGACGTAGGGCTTAACCAGCATGTACCGGTCCCCGCTGTACCAAAGAGGCACCCAGGGAGCGTCGTCAATGATCAACTGCTCGGCTTGGTGGTAAAGCTGATAGCGTTGAGTTTCATCGGTTTCGGTCCTGGCTTGCTCGAGAAGGCTGTCCACCTGAGCGCTGTTGTAGTTGGTATGGTTATTGCTACTATCGCTGTGGAAGAGCAGGTCCAGAAAGTTTTCGGGGTCCGGGTAGTCGGCGATCCAGCCGATGTCGAACATTTGGAACCGCCGCTTGTTCAGGTCTTTCAGGAAAATAGCGTACTCAGTTTGCTGAAATGCAACGTCGATCCCCAGATTTATCTTCCACATCTGGAGAACTACGTCCATGTCCAGGTTCACCGAGGCGCCGAAGCTGCCGGCAGTAGTCAGGGTTATAGGCGGCAAGTTATCCAGGTCGTCTCCGTATTTGGACTCGGCGAGGAGTTGCCTTGCCCGTTCCGGTTCGAATTCATAGCCCTGCAGGTTCGGGTTGAACCCTGGGAAGTTGGGGGGCAGGATCCCTGACGCGGGCACTACCAGGTCCGCTAAAACTATGGACGCTATTTCTCGCTTGTCTATGGCTAGATTCAACGCCTGTCTTACCTTCGGGTCGTCCAGTGGGGGCTCGTTTACGTTCAACCCGACGTACTGGATGCTGAAAGACGGAGGCCCGGTGAGGAGCTGTTCGTTTAACTCATTGCCAGGTTCGAGAATACGGTCCAGATCAGCCAATCCCACTCCGGAAAGGTGAATCTCGTCATTTTCGTACATGAGCAAGGAGGTGCCGCCGCTGAGAATCATATTGACCTCACTTAAGTGAGGAGCGCCTAGGTGATAGTCGGGGTTCCGGCTCAGCACTATCCTCTCACCCACATCGTACTGCGTTAGCTGGAACGGCCCCGTGCCGTTGGGACGGCGGAACCATCGCTTAGGGTCAGATTCCACGTTCTCCCGGTCCAAGACAAACCCCGTGGGGTAGGTTAGTTTGGACAAGAAATAAGATTTGGGAGCATCTATGGTGATCTCCAGGGTGTGGTCGTCGACTATCCTGACTCCTGAAATGCTCTGGGCGTCGCCGCTGAGCTTCTCAGCCACACCTACGATGTCACCCAGATACTGGTCCACCACGGGGGACTCGGTCAGTGGATTGGTCGCGCGTTCCAGCGACCACTGCACATCTTCCGCGGTAACCGGCTTGCCGTCGTGGAAAGTCGCGTCCGGTCTCAGAGAGAAGGTATAAATCGTGCCGTCCTGGCTGATCTTCCAGGTCTCCGCCAAGTCGGGCGCCAACTTTAAGTCCCGGTCGATGGTGACCAGGCCGCCAAACACCTCGATAATGATCTGTGCCGAGGTCGCGTCGGTAGTCAGGTGAGGGTCCAGCGTGGGGGGGGTCTACAAAAAGGTAGACCAGCCGTCCGCCGTCCGCATCCGCGCCTGTCTCGACAGGGGTTTGCGGCGCCGGCTCCTCAGTAGAGACAGGGGCCGGACCTTCGGTAGGAGCGGCGGTTGCCTCCACGGCTTCCGGGGCCCGAGTGGCCTCAATCGTGGGCTCGGCAATAGACCCAGAGCCGGCTCCACCGCCGCACGCAGCCATCACCAACAGGCCGCTGAGTATCGCCAACAGTAACTTCCAACCCATGAGCGAATTCCTCGACTCAATACATTGATTAGTTGCCGGGATTAGTTGCCGGATTTGTCCACAAAAAGTACGGACGGGATTCTTGAAACAGCCGTTTTAGAGTATCACGCTACACCCCGTGCGGCCAGTATTTACCGCTCCGACGCGCTCTTAACCCTGGGCAAGCTTCTTGTCAGCACCCAAGCTATTTGCTACCATGATTGAGCTTACCGGTGGCCACTCTGGAAACCCGGAGTACCGATTTTTCACTCCCATTCAACGCGGCGAGCGTAGCCAAGTGGTCCAAGGCGCCTGTCTGTGGCACAGGAGATCACGGGTTCGAATCCCGTCGCTCGCCCCACATTACCTGATTGCGCCTGTAGCTCAATGGATAGAGCGCTGGGCTTCGGACCCAGAGGCTGCGGGTTCGAGTCCTGCCGGGCGCGCCATACCTCAGAACCTAAACCGAGGCGGCTGGGATGCTCCGGCGTCCCTTTAGTTCTTTGCATCGCGGTCCACCGCTATATCCTTCAAGACACTTTACGCCAGCCGGCCATGGAGCGGATTCCTGCGCACTCAACACCTAGCGGGCAGGCCAAGTGCCGGCGTCTTTTGAACATCTGGAGAGACCCCAGCCCAAATTGGTCCCGCGAAGCGCCGCCACGGCTGCATGGGCGCGGACCTGATGCTTGGGGACTTTCGGGACTTCAAGTCGTTAAAACACCCCTGAGCCAGCACCCAATGGAGATTGACGACGCCAAAATCGAGCTATAGACTTCCTGGCATCGACACCCGGCGAGACTGCCGATGCGATCATGGGGACTAGTCCGAGCCGGTCCGGAGCGTGGCGCAGGGTCCTGTACCAGTCCGGGGAGACCCCATCATAGTGAGCCTTTCTAAGCCATGGACCAGCCATGGACCGGCTTTCAGCAAGCCCAGAGCGCGCGGAAGTGTACTCCCAGCACCGGTTATGGAAACACTCCGGAGCATGAGGAAGCGGGCAGGCAAGAGCGAGCGCATCTCCACTACCAAGCCATCGCCAAGCGTTCATCGCTCTTTGCAGGCTCTCAATAGAACCGCAGTTAACGGAACAGGGCCCATTGGAACCTCAAGCGCAGGGCGGGGAACCTCAAGCACAGAGCGGCTTGATGCCCCGAGTCTGTCCAACCATAAGTCAATCCAACCATTAGACGAGGAGGTGTGAATGACGAATCAATCCCAAAGCCTACTGGCAACCCTAACTGAGATACTCGGAGGCATGGGATCAACGATCGTCGCCTACTCCGGCGGTGTGGATAGTACTCTGGTTGCCGTAGCCGCTCACCGCGCGCTGGGCGAGGGAGCTTTGGCCGTAACCGCGGTCTCGCCGGCCTTAGCCGCCAGAGAGCTGAACGAGGCCACCAGTCTGGCGAAATCCCTTGGCCTTAACCATCAAGTAATCCACACCAACGAGATGCAACGCGAAGGGTACGTGGCCAATTCGCCGCAACGATGCTACTTCTGCAAGACAGAGCTGTATACCCAACTGACCACTCTAGCCGACCAACAGGGATACCGGTGGGTAGCCAACGGAGCCAACGCCGACGACGCCGGTGATTATCGGCCGGGCATGCGGGCTGCCGCGGAACACCGGGTGCGCAGCCCGATGGTGGAAGCGGGACTCGACAAGTCGGCGGTACGAGAAATAGCCAAAGAGTTGGACATACCCATTTGGGACAAGCCGGCCCAACCTTGCCTCTCGTCCCGGATTCCCTATGGCATATCCGTGACCGTGGAAAATCTCTCTAAGATCGAGCAAGCGGAGGACTACTTGCGCGGTCTTGGTCTAAAAGAGGTCCGGGCCCGGCACCATGACCGGCTGTGCCGGATCGAGGTGGGTGAAGCCGAAATGGACAAGGCCTTCCAGTTGCGGACCCAGATCGCAGAAAACCTCAAAAGCATTGGATATTTGTGGGTATCCATGGAATTGTCAGGTCTGCGCTCGGGCAGTTTGAACGACCAACTCAAACCAACGCCTCCCACCCGTTCAGGATAGCTCATAGTAAAGGGTGAGGCTCTATCCCAACCGTATACTCCTACGTCCGGCTCCCGGTCCGGGGCCAGCACCGGGACTTTGCCAGAGGAGGCGCATGTGCAAACGCCCAGGAATCATCGCTCGGGTTGGCCCCGTGCAGGTCCGCAGGATAAGACCCCAGAGTGGGGCTAATCCGGAGGCTTCGCCCAGACGAAGCTCATGAAAAAGCGGCCGCTGATAGCCCCAAGAGACCTTGCCGCCCCGGGAGGATAATCGTAGAAGAGCATCGTTTACAGGATTTCCTACGGGAGTTCAAAGAAAACGGAATGAGCGTGGAGGAAGCTCTGGCCCAGCTGCGAGACCTGCCGTATCAAGACGTCGGGTTCGCCAAGCTGGACCACCACCGTCCGTTACGCACAGGTTCGCCCGAAGTAGTTTTAGGCAAGGGCAAAACCCCGGAGCAAGTGGCCACTATCGTGTCCGCTCTTAAAGGCCGCGGCCATCCGGTGCTGGTGACCAAGACAGACAGTGGGACGTTCGACAGAGTGGTCCAAGACACCCCCGAAGCTACCTATAACGAGTTGGCGGGCGCAATAATTGTTCCATCACCAGACACGGTTATCCAGCAAGCTGGAGTGTTGGTGGTCACCGCCGGCACCGCCGACATAGGCGCGGCGGAGGAAGCGGCTCTTACCGCCATGCTGATGGGCAATGAAGTGACGCGGGTGTTCGACGTGGGCGTTGCTGGATTGCACCGGCTGCTGGACCACCTTCCAGTCATCCGGCAAGCTAGGGTAATCATCGTGGTGGCAGGCATGGACGCTGCTTTGGCAGGAGTGCTGGCGGGTCTAGTCCGGGTCCCCATCATAGCCGTACCCACTAGCGCCGGCTACGGGAGCAGCTTCGAAGGTTTAGCCGCCTTGCTGAGCATGCTTAACAGTTGCGCCCCCGGGGTGGCCGTGGTCAACATCGACAACGGCTTTGGCGCCGGGTACATGGCAGCTCAGATCAACCGGATGCCCTCACTCCCCGCGGTCCCGGAGCCCTAGCCCATCTAGCGCCCTCGCAGGCGGCCATAGCTTTGCCGGGCCAGCCCTAAATCTGGGACCGCCCGCTCTTGGCCTGCTCCAGCAGCGACCACAACCGGTGCCAGACTAGCCGGCGTTCTTGGTCCGTCAATGGCCGTCCAAGTTGGTCCCGGAACCCGATGAGCGCCTTGCCAGACAGAAAACCCCAGCAACCCGGCTCGTCCGATATCCAGCCAGCCACCTTCTCCGGATGGGTTGCAACTATGCCGGACAACAACCGGTCTAGGGTTTGCAACTCAAAAACACCCCCGGCAAGGTCTAGAGCATCATCCATAGCAGAGTCCGCCACGCATCTACCTCACCGTAAATCCGACTGGAATTTAGGAAACCTCTGAAATTGGACCATTGTAGCCAGGACTCCCGGGGGATGAGTGCCGATTGTCAATGGCAGGCAAAAGCAGTGTGCTTATGTTAACCACTTCTCCTCTCGGAGGAACCACGAAACAACATGCCACCCACCTTTAATCCCACAGGGACGTCCCGTCCCTGTGGGATTAAAGGTGGGTGGCACGGTCGCCGGCGGGTAGTTGATGGGTAATCTGTATCTGGACGTCCAGTGGTTGGAGCGGGGCCAATCTCAAGTCTAAAGACATCGCTCCTTTATCCAAGAGCGCTGTCCCCAAGAGCGCCGTCCCCAAGAGCGCCGTCCCCAAGAGCGCCGTCCCCAAGAGCGCCGTCCCCAAGAGCGCCGTCCCCAAGAGCGCCGTCCGATGACGCCACGAAGAACTCCCGCTCTCCCGGGTCGGAGTAACCGGCAACGGAGGTGAGCACCATTCCTGACGGCCTCAACCCCGCCTTGACTATCCATTTGTTGAATTCAGAGACGGATTCTGAGTTCAAAAACTCGTCCACCGGCATCCAAAGGCATTCCTGGATTTCTTCGGTCTGCATGGTAATTTGGATATTGAGGGGCTTCAAGCGGCAGACGAAGTATATGTCCGACTTCCCGTACCGGTAACCGTGCCAGTGGCGAAAGCACACCAATGTCTCAAAGACGGTGTCAATGCCGGTTTCCTCCAGCACCTCGCGCACCACGGCGGCAGCCAGGTGCTCCCCGGGGTGCAGAGCGCCGCCCGGCAGCTTCAACGTGGGAGGGCGTCCGCCGAAGCCGTGCCTTTCACGCACCACGAGCAGTTCATTATTCTCGTTAAGCACCACGCCGCCGGCCCCCAAGTAGTGGGTAGCGAAAGGCGGGACGTAGGCGTTTTCCACCAAGGCGCAGGTCAGTAGAAGATACCCTTCTCCGGAATGATGGTAGACGAATCCCAGGTCCACAGCGACGGGAATTAGGCTGGCTTTGCTGATGGGAATTTCCAGCCAAACCACTTGAACTCCCTCCGCTTGCCAGGAGTCTAGGGAACATCGCAGCCGCCGGCCAAAGTGTTCGGGATCATCAGGCAAAGCCTGGGGGTCAGTCACCATTCCGCCGAATGGGTTAGTCTTGGCCTCTAGCGCCTGAACCATGTCTCCCTCCCGACGATTACTGCTGCCGGCGCAAAGTTTAGGACCCGCGTCTCCCGAAGCGCCAAGGAGTATAGCACATGCCGGAGAAGCGTCCTCCGGGGGCGGCTATGCTAAACTTATTCCATGCCTCTCTCCTCGATGCACCCTATCATCCAAGAGTGGTTCCGCAGCGAATTCGAGTCGCCAACCCAGGCTCAGGCCGAGGGGTGGCCGGCCATCGCTCAGGGCCGCCACACTCTTATCGCCGCGCCGACTGGCTCAGGGAAAACACTCGCCGCGTTCCTCACGTGTATTGACACTCTGGTCCGGAAGGGAATGCAAGGCGACCTGCCAGACGCCACGCAGGTGGTGTATGTCTCCCCACTCAAGGCCCTCTCCAACGACATCCAAAAAAATCTTATGGCCCCTCTGAATCAGATCTCGGAGTTGGCCCAGGCTGCCGGTACACCATTTCCTGAAATTCGAATCGCGGTCCGCACCGGAGACACCAAGCCGTCGGAGCGGCAAAGGATGGCCAAAAAGCCGCCTCATATCCTTATCACCACCCCGGAGTCTCTCTACATCTTGCTAACCTCCAAGAGCGGCCGGGCAGGCCTCAGCGAGGTAAAAACCATTATCCTGGACGAGATTCACGCTGTGGCTGACGACAAGCGCGGCTCTCACCTCACCTTATCGGTCGAGCGTTTGTGCGCCCTGTCCAGAGAACCCGTTGCTAGAATCGGGTTGTCAGCCACGCAACGGCCCATCGAGGAAACAGCTCGCCTGCTCGTTGGCAGCGACAACATCCGGCCGGACGGGACGCCCGAGTGTCTGATCGTAAATTCGGGCCACACCCGGGCTATGGACCTGGACCTTCACATGCCTTCCTCGGAGTTGGGCCCCATCGCCAGCCACGAACTATGGGCGGAGACGCTGGACACCGTCGCGGCTTTGACCAAGGAACATGGCGTCACCCTGGTGTTTTGCAACACCCGGAGAATGGTTGAACGGGTCGCCCACCAGCTATCGCAACGGCTGGGGGAAGACTGGGTGGCGCCGCATCACGGCAGCCTGTCCCGGGCCAGCCGGCTGGCAGCGGAAGAAAAGCTAAAGGCCGGCCAAGTGAAGGTGTGCGTGGCGACGGCTTCCCTGGAATTGGGTATCGACATAGGGCAAGTGGACTTGGTGTGCCAACTGGGCTCTCCCAGGTCCATCAGCCTAGTCCTGCAACGAGTCGGCCGCTCGGGCCACACCGTAGGGGGTACGCCAAAGGGCCGCCTCTTCCCCTTGACCAGAGACGAATTGGTGGAGTGCACCGCGCTCCTAAGGGGCATACGCAACGGCAATCTAGACTCGCGTAAAGTTCCTCCCTGGCCATTGGACGTGCTGTCTCAGCAAATCGTGGCGGCCTGCGTCCCGGAGGACTGGGACGAGGACGCTTTGTTTGAGCTTTGCCGCCGCGCCTACCCCTATAGAGCACTCCCTAGGGAACGGTTCGATCAGGTCGTGGAGGCCCTATCGCAAGGGTTCGCAACCCGGTTGGGGCGCAGAGGCGCTTTCTTGCACCGGGACGGGGTCAATCACCGGGTAAAGGCCCGCAGTGGAGCCGGCATCGCGTCCATGACCAGCGGAGGGGCCATCCCGGACAACGCAGATTACGACGTAATTGCCGATCCCGAGGAGACCTTCGTGGGGACCGTCAACGAGGACTTTGCCATCGAGAGCCTGGCCGGGGACATTTTTCTGCTGGGCAACACCTCCTGGAAAATCAGAAGGGTGGAAAGCGGCAAGGTGCGGGTGGAGGACGCCCAGGGCCAATCGCCCTCGGTCCCGTTTTGGCTGGGCGAGGCTCCCGGTAGGACGCCGGAATTATGCGACGAGGTGACGGCGCTGCGAGACGGCGTGGACCAGCGGACCAGCAGACTCGAAGACGCTCAAGCATGGGTGATGCAACAAGCCGGGGTGGGAGAGGAAGCCAGCCGTCAGCTTGTGGCCTACCTGGAGGAGGGAAAGCGAGTGCTGGGCATGGTTCCCACGGGCCGGCGGGTGGTGGCGGAGCGGTTCTTCGACGACAGTGGGGGCATGCAGTTGGTGATTCACGCCCCCTTCGGCTCGCGGATAAACCGAGCCTGGGGTTTGGCCCTGCGAAAACAGATTTGCCGCAATTTTGACTTCGAGCTTCAAGCTTCAGCTACCGATGACGGCATCAACCTTTCCCTGGGCCCCAACCTTTCCTTCCCTTTGAGCGAAGTTTTTACCTACGTTGCCAAGCGTACGGTGGAACAAGTGCTGCGTCAGGCGGTGCTGCAGGCGCCTCTTTTCGGCACGAGATGGCGATGGAACGCCACCCGGTCCCTGGCCGTGTTGCGCCATTCCGGCGGACGGAAGGTGCCCGCGCCCCTCGTCCGTATGCGCTCGGACGACCTGTTGGCCGCGGTCTTCCCCGATCAAGTTGCCTGCCAAGACAATGCCGCTTCCGGTTATATAGACATTCCCGACGATCCCTTAACTTTCGAGACGATGCGGGACTGCCTGACCGAAGCCATGGACCTGGAAGGGCTGAGCCGGATTCTGGAATCCATGGAGACGGACGAGATCGAGGTCTATGCCAGAGACACGGTCCAACCTTCGGTTTTCGCCCATCAGATCTTAAACGCTATGCCCTATGCCTTCCTCGACGACGCCCCCTTGGAGGAGCGCAGGGCCCGGGCTGTATCTCTGCGCCGGGCTCTTCCCGACGACGCCAAAGACCTGGCCTCCCTGGACCCCGCCGCCATTCTGGAGGAAGCGCGTATCGCTTGGCCTAGGATCAGGAACGCAGATGAATTGCACGACGCTCTCTTGATTTTAGGGGTATTGCCCGAAAGTGAAGCGCTGTGCAGAAACCAGGACCAAGACCAGCTCAGGCAGTGGTTCGCCGAACTGGCCAGCGCCGGCCGGGCCTATTTGCTGCGCGGGGCGGGTCCGGCGCCTTCCTGGGTCGCGGCCGAAAGACTGGACGTGGCCGTAAGCGCATTCCCCAAGGGTTTTTTAGAGCCGCCACGGGCCCGTAGCGCGGAAGCGCTGATGCCACAGGAGGAGGCGGTGTTGTCTGTAGTCCGCGGATGGGTGGAATGCTCCGGCCCATTCTCCTGCTCCGGGCTGTCTGGTGCGTTGGGCTTGGAATATCCCGATGTGAGCTTCGCCTTGGGCCAACTCGAGAATGAGGGGCTCATACTACGGGGCCGCATCACTCCGGGGGTTGAAGAAGAGGAGTTTTGCGACAGGCGCATCTTGGCGCGAATTCACCGCGCCACCTTGGGCCGGCTTAGACGAGAGATCGAGCCGGTATCACCCGCCGAGTTTGTTGGATTCCTCTTCCAGTGGCAACATATGGAGCCGATAGCCAAGCTCCACGGAGAAGACGGACTTCTGGACAACATCGAGATGCTTCAGGGCTTCGAAGTGGCGGCGGGAGCGTTGGAAAGCGAGGTTCTAGCGCCGCGCATGGTGGATTACAAGCCGGCATATTTGGACCACCTATGCCTGAGCGGCGAGGTAGTGTGGGGCCGGCTATCCCGCCCCCGAGACGACAAGAGTCTTTCGACGGCCAAGGGGGCGCTCACCCGGGCCACTCCAATCAGCATCGCACTGCGAGAATCTCTGGAATGGTTGCTGGAGCAACACGACGACGGCAACTCTTGTTTGCCAGGGGGGCCTCAGGAGATGCTGGCTATTCTCTCCCGCCGGGGCGCCTCCTTCCTATCGGAAATCATCGCATCGGGCGATCGCCTACCGTCCCACGTGGAGGAAGCAATGTGGCAGCTAGCGGCCCTTGGCCGTGTAACCGCTGACGGTATGGAGCCGCTGCGCAGCCGAATTGGCAGTCGGGTCAATGGTAATGCCGGGCGAGGCCATAAGGCCTCTAGGTCAAGGCGCACCGGGCGCCAGCGGCGGTCCGGATACAGCAGATGGTCTCTCTTGGAAGCAATGAACCCTGCCTCCGATTCGGTGGAACCTTGGGTGCGGCAACTCCTTCGCCGTTACGGGGTCCTCTTCCCGGAATTGCTGGCCAGGGAGCCCGCAGCACTCCGCTGGCGGGACCTAGTGCGGGTGCTGCGCCAATTGGAATCCAGGGGAGAGATCCGAGGCGGCCGCTTTGTCACTGGGTTTGTCGGGGAACAATTCGCGCTCCCGGAAGCGGTGGAAGCGCTTCGCGCTCGCCGCAACCGGGGTTCCCCAGGCCAGTGTTTAGTGGTGTCCGCTTGCGATCCCCTGAATCTGGTGGGCATTCTCACTCCCGGAGAAAAAGTGCCCAGCGTTTTGGGAAACCGCGTAGCCTTCAAGGACGGGGTTCCCATGTGCTCCCTGGAGAATGGCAACGTGGTGGATCGGGGTAGGGGGGACGAGCCGGTGCTAGACGAGGCTCGCAGGCTGCTGCGGCGCTCTCCCGGTGCGGAGTTTCCCGAAGCTCACCCGACGGCAGTTCCAACCACCGCTTGATTCAGTTCAATCTCTGGTCAATCTCTGGGAAGCATCCTCGCGGGTCTCCACAGCCAGCTTAGCGTAAAATGCTGCCGGGTTTTCTCAGTCTTTGGACTTTGGCGAAAGCCGGGGTAAAGAAGCCGACATTCCCGCCTTCCGTCATTCCCGCGAAAGCGGGAATCCACTACACCCGGCCATATGACAAACTTCCGGCGGCAAGGCTGTATGGATTCCCCGCTCCCCGATCGGGGTCGGGGAGTCCAAGGCTGTCTGTCCAATGCCAGCCTTCCTGTCGCAAAGGTCTCTGGATTCCCGCTTTCGCGGGAATGACGGGTTTCGCGGGAATGACGAATTGATTAACCCTGAATACAGAACGACTCGCCCAAATCCGATAGCCCTGGGTCGGGGGAGCAGTGCCTTTTCATTCTTCCGTCATTCCCCCGCTTCCGTCATTCCCGCCTTCCGTCATTCCCGCCTTCCGTCATTCCCGCCTTCCGTCATTCCCGCCTTCCGTCATTCCCGCGAACGCGGGAATCCACTACCCCCTGCCATATGACAAACTCCCGGTGGCAAGGCTGTATGGATTCCCGCTCCCCGATCGAGGTCGGGGACAAACCTCGCGGGAATGACGAGAATCATGCGAGCCAGCCCGGAAAATGAAAAGGCCCCGCTGCCCACTCCCAGAGAATTGAAAATCCCAGTTCCCTATGCTAACGTTACCAGAGCCTCCCGCCCTCACAGTAAGTCGAGGACGCCGGGGCCCGCAGCACTTGACGGCTGACAGCTTAAAGCTGTTGGCCTTTTAGCGTAGTAACTCACCAGGGACGGGTTCGGGACCGCGGTTGGATAATTTCAGATTCTCTCCCAATCCAAATCAGGCCCACCAGATTAACTGGCATCCGTGGGGCGCAGCCCCATTCGCTAAGGCCCAAGCGGAACACAAGCCGGTCCTGCTGGCTATCTCCGCCGTGTGGTGCTACTGGTGCCACGTCATGGATGAAACCTCATACTCTGACCCCGACGTGCGCCAGGTTATCAACGAGCACTACGTGGCGGTAAGAGTGGATAGTGATCATCGTCCCGATATCAACGCCCGCTACAACATCGGCGGGTGGCCCACCACAGCTTTTCTCACCGGCCACGGCGGCCTCGTCACCGGCGCCACCTACTTGCCTCCGGACCAGTTTCTGGCCATGCTCATGGAGGTGCAGCGAGCGTATCAGGAAGACCGGCCCGACATGTACGACCACGCACGCGACCTACTGCGCCTGCGCAAAGAACAAGCAGCCAAGGTAAAGGCCGGGCCCAAGATAACTCCGGCATTGGTGGACCGGGTCGCTAGAAGCGTGGCCGGAGCATACGACCCGGTGAATGGGGGGTTCGGAGAAGAGCCTAAATTCCCCAACGCTCCGGTTTTGGCCTTTTTGACGCACCTGGTCCGCACCACCGGAGAGGACTTCTACCGGGCCATGTTGACGAAAACCTTGGACCGTATGGCGCAAGGCGGCATATTCGACAGCGAAGAGGGTGGTTTCTTTCGCCATTGCGCGAAGGCGGATTGGTCGGAAACTCAATGGGAAAAACTGTTGGAGGACAACCTGAACCTGGCCCAGGTCTATGCGGACGCCTGGGTGCTGCAGGACGACGACTCCTATCGAAGGGTGGCCGAGGGCTGCCTGGATTACGTCCAAGCTAACCTGTTGGACCATGGCGCCTCCAACTTTCGAGGCAGCCAAGGGGCGCACTCCGAGTATTTCAGCCTGCCCCTTTCCTCACGCCGGGAAACTTGCCCTCCACCGGCAGACCCCTCGTGTTATGCGGCTTCCAACGCTCAAGCGGTGTCGACGCTACTGACCGCATCCTGCCAGTTGGGACGCTCCAATCTGAAAGCTGCTGCCCTGGAGATACTACAAACTTTGGATAACGCCGCTCAAGCGGGAACGTTGAGCCACGTTTACACCGGCGACGGACCAAGCGATGGGCCGGCTTTCTTGGGCGATTGGGCTCAACTTCTGAACGCGCTGCTGGCCGCCCATAGTTATACCGCCAGCGAGCACTATCTGGAGCGCGCCAAGTCGGTAACCATTCAGATGGTGGACCGGTTTTTTGACGAAGCCAATGGGGGATTTTTCGACACCGAGGCGGAGCCAGAGGCAATAGGCTATCTGCAGGTGCGGGAGAAGCCCTTGGCCGAAAATCTAGCGGCAGCTATGGGCTTAATGAAGCTGAACCAAGCTACCAGAAATAGCGATTACAGAGAGCTGGCGGAGGCCACCATCAGCGGGTTCGCTGAAACCTACCGGGAACACGGCGAGTTCGCCGCCAGCTACGGGCTGGCAGTGGACCTCTGGCTCAACCCTCCGGTGGAAATTACCATCGAAGGCCCTCCGGAAGGCGCAGATACGCTGGCCATGTTGAAGGCAGCGTGGCGGCTTTCGTATCCCCACCTGGATATCAAACCGGTACTATCGGCAAACTTGGAGCCTCCGGCCCTGGCCCATATCTGCTTGGACAACGTGTGCCTTCCGCCGGTCACCGACCCCGATGAGCTGGCCGGGGTCTTCGCCGATATGGTCTCCCCCAAGGCTAGCCCTTTTGAAAACATCTTTGAGCGATTCCCAGGGGTGTGATCCCTCTGGCCAAAGACCCAGACCTCCGGGCTCTGGCATACACCAATATCGAAATCCATTGGAATCACGGTTAATGAATAAGGTTAGGCTGACGGTAAATCGTTCGGGGGGACTAGCGTTGAATCCTAGGCGTCAATGGTCTAATAAAATCGGGTCTAATAAAATCGGGTCACTCGGGAGAAGAATCGCGTGCTAAGGACCGCGGACTGCGGCTCCCTGAGAGAGGTCCATATCGACAGCCGCCAGACGCTGGCCGGCTGGGTAAGCCGCAGGCGAGACCACGGAGGAATCATCTTCGTGGACCTGCGGGACCGATCGGGTGTGGTGCAGGTCGTTTTGAATCCGGAGCTTTCCCCCGAGGCCTACGCCGTGGCGGAGCAGCTCCGGTCTGAATGGGTGGTGCAAATCAAGGGTACGGTGTGCCGCCGTCCGGCCGGCAGCGAGAACCCCGGCATGTCCACCGGCGCCGTCGAAGTGGTTGCCGATGAGGCGACGGTGCTCAACCCTTCGTTAACCCCGCCATTCTATATCAGCGATGACGCTGGGGCCGATGAAAGTCTGCGCCTGCGATACCGGTACCTTGACCTGCGCCGTCCGCCTATGCAGTTCAACCTGATGCTCCGGCACCGGGTTGTGAAGTTCATTCGGGATTTTCTGGACGCCAAAGGATTCTTGGAGATTGAAACACCCATCCTGATCAAGAGCACTCCCGAAGGGGCACGGGATTTCCTGGTCCCCAGCCGCCTTCAGCCGGGCAATTTCTACGCCTTGCCGCAGTCACCGCAGCAACTCAAGCAGCTGCTAATGGTGTCTGGCGTGGAAAAATACTTCCAAATTGCCCGCTGTTTCCGGGACGAGGATCTCCGCGCGGACCGTCAACCGGAGTTTACCCAACTAGACTTGGAGATGAGTTTCGTCGAAGAAGAGGACGTGCTCCAGTTGACCGAGGAGCTGTACGGCGGTCTGGTGGAGTCCGTGATGCCGGAGAAAAAGCTGATAAAACCTTTTCCCAGGCTCACTCACGAACGGGCGCTTAGCCTGTACGGCACGGATAAGCCCGATTTGCGCTTTGGCATGGAGATGTCGGACGTTAGTGACCTGGCGAAGGAAACAAGCTTCCGGGTATTCTTAACCAGCATAGACCGCGGCGGGATGGTAAAGGGCTTCACGGTTCCCGGCCAAGCCCACGTTTCTGGGTCCGTCTTGCGCGAGCTGGAAGAGATCGCCAAGCAGGCTGGGGCAGGCGGCCTCAGCTATCTCCGCTTCCAAGGGGCAGGCCCGTTGGAGGACATGGCCCAAGAGGACATCCTCTGCTCTGCCGGCCTGCGGATGCCTGCCGAGTGGAGCCGGCAGCTCGCCCTCCGCATGGACGCAGGACCTGGAGACTTGATCTTGTTAATGGCAGGACCGGCCAAAGGCGTTAACTCCTGGCTAAGCATCATGCGGGAACACATGGGTCAGCGTTTGGGCCTTACTGCCCAGGACCAGCTGGCTTTCGCTTTCATCACCCGGTTTCCCCTCTTCGAATGGAATGAAGAGCACAAGCGTTGGGAGTCCTCCCACCATCCCTTCACCTCCCCCGCCGACGGGCAGGAGGACATGCTAGATGGCGGCGATCTGAGCGCCGTAGGCTCCAAAGCCTACGACTTAGTGTGCAACGGGTCGGAGCTGGCCAGCGGCAGCATTCGCATTCACCGAAGAGAGCTCCAGGAGAAGGTGTTTAGCATACTGGGCTACACCGCGGAGGAAACCGAAGCGCGGTTCGGGCAGATACTAGAAGCTTTTGAATTCGGCACGCCTCCCCATGGCGGCATCGCCCCCGGAATCGACCGCCTGGTAGCCATGCTGGCCGGCGCCGACTCCATTCGAGAGGTGATAGCCTTCCCTAAGACGCAGAGCGGAAGCGATCTGCTATTCGCCTCCCCCGCGCCGGTGACTCCGGCTCAATTGGAGGAGTTGGCCCTGCGCATCGTTGAGTAAAGCGGGTTCACGAGTCTCCCTTTCAGACTATCCACCTTGGCCCTGCGCATCGTTGAATAAAGGGCCGCCGCTTCCCAGGCAACTTGCCCGCTGCCCCATGGGCCTATTTCGCCCGTTGACGGTTGGCTCAAGTCACGGGGTTAGCCCGAAGATGTTGGAGGGCTTCCGTGATCACCCTCTCGGTCTCCTCCTGCATTAGCCAATGGCCCGCGTCCAGCTCTACGAATTTGTACGGCCCAACCATGTATTGGGGCGTATCCTCGTTGGCTTTACGGCCGATGAATTTATCTTGATTGCCCCAAACCATCATCGTGGGGACGTGGACATTTCCCAATGAGGGGGATGTGCTAGAACCCTGAAGCGACAAGGCTGCCCGATACCAGTTCAACGCTCCGGTGAGCGCGCCAGGCTGTCGAAATACCGAGAGATAGTCCTCAACTTCCTCTACCGAGCTGCGTTCCCACAATTCCCTCAAGCGTTGGCAATCGTTGGCGGATAGCTCGCTCTCAGGAAGCTCCGGCAGTGCAAAGAATGCTATGTAGCGGCTGCGAGCCTGCTGATCAGGGTCGGCTCGGAGTGCCTGAATGAACGCTGCGATATGGGGAAGCGATAGGGCTGTCCAGCTCTGGACCCGCTCCGGATAGAGGAACACCGTAGTCCAGCCCACCCCTGCTCCGTGGTCGTGTCCAATCAGGTGGAATTTTCCGAAACCCGCAGCCTCGGCCAGCGCTAGTACGTCACCGGCCAGCAAAGTGTAGTGGTAGTGTTCGATACCCTCCGGACGCGCCCCGGGGCTGTATCCCCGCTGATCAGGCGCCAAGCACCTATACCCCGCGGCCGCCAACCTCTCCATCAACGGCGTCCACATGTGAGAGGTTTCCGGGAAGCCGTGTAGCAATATCACAGGCTCCCCTGTGGCGCCGGCGCGGCGACAGCGAAACACCATTCCATTCGCCTGGATGTCCTCCAACTCGACGCTCATCTGTCCTCCGGCAGTCGTCCCCCGGACCGCAATGTCTCAAATAGCCCAGAAAAAGTCCCCCTGATTGCCTCCTCATCGTAGAGGGGCAATCAGGGGGACTCGGTCCCAGTGTGTAGCCCCATATAAAGGTTATCGAAGTTTGCAAGGATAAGGAATCCATCCTTGCCCAGCAAGCCGCGGCCTCAACGAGTGGTTAACCGTCCGCGCTTGCTGCTTGTTCCGGGATTCCCGCCCCTTCTCCATGACCGTTTCGAATGTTGAACCGCGCTACCAAATCGCCGATGCTCTGGCGGAACCCGGAATACTCCAACTCACCATAGGGGAGCATGGCAGCCCCGGACCAACCTTGAGAGCGCATAGCGAGGGCCTTCTCCTGGGCTATCAACCTTACGTGGTCCCAGGCCGTATTGTCGAAAAAGTCCACGAAAGAGTCGGAAAACTCCCCCTGGGCGCTCAGAGAGAACCCTATGCAGGAGACCAGAGGCAAGCAGTATATGCCCGTGACCGGGGTATTGATGGGCACCGGCATCAAAGGCATCACGTGGGAGCCCCGGGCGTCGCCTCCGACGTAGTGGGCTTTGGCGAAAGGAGAGATCAACTCCTCCGGCGCAGGGAAGATCCCCTGGTTCCGCACCAAGGCCACCGGATCATCCTTGCCGGTGTAGCTACCCGCTATGTTGTGCAAGCGCGTAGCTGAAACGGCGGCGGCCGTCTGACCCGAGTACCTTGAGACAATGGAGTCTATGCCGAACCGCTCGTTGTCCCGCAGAAGCACCGTAAGCTTGTAATAGTCTTCCGGGGCGTTCAACGAAATGATGCTATCTCCTTCCGTATTGTCCATATCGATGACATTGAAGGTAAACCCTTCGTTGAGTCTGGGCAGCATCAACCCGGCGCAGTACATAGGGTCGGCGAATCCCAGAAATAGCGGAAGGTTGTAAGCCCCCGGACCGCACTTGTCGGCGGCAAGCACCATGAACGACTCAGCCGGCCTTATTCGGTTTGTCTTGGAAGGCTCGTGGTCGAACTCTACCTCAGCTACCGCCGGTCCGGCGCCCCGGATGTTGCCTGACGGCGCATCGACCAATAAGTCTTGGCCGGCTCCGTATAGTCCATACTGAGAGGCGATGTCAGTGCCGTGCAAGAAAGAATTCCAGGCGAATTGGTGGACCTCTGTGTCGTTGGGGCCCCGAGTATGGGAGGCAACAATGCAGATGTCATCTCCGGTGTGGCCGACGAAGGTGTCGATCAGGAGGCCCCGTTTCACAGCGTCGGCAGCGTCAGAGCGCACCGCGTCCATCATATGATCGGACGGTTTAGTATGGCCTCCAATGGAACCGACGTCGGCTTTCAGGATGGACAGAGTGAGTTTCATAACTCCTCCTCGCTTACGTAGGGAGAATTCAGTAGCGGCAACGACGCGGGAGAGTCATTACCAAAGAAGAAAAGTGCAGTGTAAGCAGCGGCCGTCTCGCCGCAGATTTGCGGCTGGGATTGTAGCATCAGCACATTATCTTGTCAATCAAGCCAATACATTCCGATATACGTCGGATATTTGCGTATAATCAACGTGGTCAGGCAATAATAGCAACAGGACGCGACGGGCTACGGAGCAGCTTAGGCTTCTGGAACATCAAGTTGTCCAGGCCAAGCTCCCACCCGCGAATGGACGGGTCTGGGCCCAATTGCTTACTGACAACGATAATGCGCTTAATACAGTGGCAGCGCTTGCCCTCCATCGCCCGCCAGGCATGAACGGACCAGTTACGGCGGGCCGGCAGTCTCCGCGCTTCGCGGCGCGTCGTCGCCAAACCAGCCGCTGAAGAGGTCTCCGAACTCGAGTAAAACCCGAAACGACGAAGCCATTGCGTCCAACGCATCTACCCCGGTGCTAAGGGTTAATGGCGGGGCCTGTCGAATAGCATAGGGTCAATGGTTCGACAACCTCACCTTGAAAGGACTCTCCGGCAAGTCTCAACGATTAAAAGGCCCTGCTGGCAACGCAACTGTTCAGAGTTGGCGAGTCCAATTCGCCGAAAGCCTCCTAAAAGCCGTTTCACAACCAGCGGCCCGAACGTCAACAGCGGAGCTCAAATAACTAAGAAACTATCTCAAAACTTGGCGCAGCATCCAAACCGTCATTGCCATGAAAATAGCCGTTTTCATACCCATACGCGGCCCAGAGGGCCATCCGCAATTCCCGCGAAGCTTGTCCCCGACCCCGATCGGGGAGCGGGAATCCTTAGCCACAGGCTTCCAGTTAATCGATGGCGCCAGGGAGCGACCGTTTTGAGATAGTTTCTAAATGGCCGGCCGCAATCTGCTGGCTTCTCCCCGAGTCCGAGCAGTTGCGTTGCGGGGTAACTGTCCAGATTGCCGCAGGCGGCGGGGCTGAGTCTTCCCGGGAGACAAATCTCAAAGACGAAGGTCGGCCAATCCGGGGTTTCTAGGCGGGTCCAAGCCGCCTTTGACGGAAGCTACGGATCGCTCTCAACGTTTTTCCAATGAGCTACAAGTGATACAATACCCTTCCGCTACGGGAAGACTGACGCGCTGTGAACTTGCTCAATCCCCTCCGGCGGACTGGCCGGATGGGAGGGGGGTGACTGGCGGCGCGGAAACAGTTGGACGAAGAGTGTTGGGCGACCAGCCGAGCCTCCTAGTCCGACCCTTCCTGATCTGTGTGAGTACCGCATACGCCAGTCCGCATCCATGGGGGTGCGGCATGGGCTAGTCAGCCACAGCGCCACGCGGCATCTGCAAGCACCTCTGGGCCGTTAGCTCAGTTCGGCAGAGCACCGGACTTTTAATCCGGGTGTCGTGGGTTCGATCCCCACACGGCCCACCATGACGTACCGAATTCATAACACCCCCGTTTAGGGCGATCTCCACAGCGTCCGCACCACCTGCCGGAGAGTCATCCGGCGTGGGTATCGAGTAAACAATGGCGGCCCTGCCGGGCTTGACCACGATCTCCTTGACGAAAGACCTCACGAAAGCCTTGGTCTCGGTCAGTTCGCTGGTCTTGAGGAACTCGCTCATCTCGGCGGCGAAGGCGGCGATGGTGTCGGCGCTGTCCAGGAACTGACGGCGGTCCGACAAAAGCGCCCGCGCCTCCTCGGCGGCGATCTCCAGCTTCTCCTTGCGCTCCCGGTGCTCCCTGATGCGCTCCGAGGCGTCGGCCATCTCGATATCGGTGGTCTCGATTACCTGCCAGATGCGGCCCAGCCGCTTCTTTACGTCCTCAAGCTCCTCCTCGATGGTCTCCAGCCGGTCCCGCTGTTCGCGGGCCACCCCGTCCATTTCCTCGTCCAGCAGCTTCACCAGGTCGCGGATGTTGGACTCGGTGAGGACGTTCTCCCTGATCTCGCTGACGATGAGCTTCTCAAAGTTCCTGGAGTTGAGCCTGGGGGTCTCGCAGGTTCCCTTGCCCCGCTTGAGCAGGGAGTGGCAGATGTAGTAGGTGTACCTGCCGCTCTTGGCCTCGGCAGCGGTCATGGCCTTGCCGCAGGTCTCGCACTTGACCAGGCCGCTGAGCAGGTAGGGGCTGGAAGCCCGGCGGGGGTTCATCTTCTTGGGGGCGCGGGACGCCAGCAACTTCCTGGCCTTCTGGAAATCCCGCTTGGATACAATGGCGGGATGCGCGTTCTCAACGCGCACCGGCGGCGCGCCGTCCTTGGCTTTTGCTCCCCAGACCAGGGTGCCGGTGTAGGCTTCGTGGTCGAGCATGGTGTGGATGGTGGTCTTGAGCCACTTCTTGCCGTTGGTGGTGGGGATGCCCTCGGCGTTGAGGGTCTTGGTCACGTCGAGGATGCTCTTGCCCTGGAGCACCATGTCGAAGATGCGCTTGACCACGGCGTCGGCGGGCGGGTTGAGCTCCAGCTTGGGGCGCTTCTTGATTCCGTCCTGGACGTAGACCCGCCTGTAGCCGTAGGGGGCGTAGGTGGTCATCCAGAAGCCGCGAGTGGCGGCCTCCCGCATCCCCCGGAGAACCTCTTGCGCAAGATTCTCGCTGTAGAACTCGTCCACGCTCTCGATGATGGCCTCCAGGAGCTTGCCGGTGGGGGTGTCGTCGGCCTGCTCGGTGATGGATACGACGCGGACGCCCCTGCGCCTCAGCATGGACTTGAAGGCCACGGCGTGTTCCCGCTTTCTGGTGAATCGGGAGAATTTCCAGACCAAGATCTCCTTGAAGGGAGCCTCGGGCTTGCTGGCCTCGTCCAGCATCCGGCTGAACTGGGGCCGGTCGGCGATACGCCCGCTCTCGGCCTCGTCCACGTACTCGCGGGCTACCAGATAGCCGTTCCGCTGGGCGTAGTCGCGGAGCGCCCGAAGCTGGGCGGCCACGGACAGGTCCACGTCCTGTCGCTCGCTGGAGACCCGGGCGTAGAGGGCCGCGGGTATCAGGTCGTGTAGTTCAGTCATTAGATTCGCCTCCTTCGTCCTCTGGCTTCGTGGCTTGGCGGGAGCGCAGCCGTTCCAATCGCTCCTGGCGGCGCAGCTCCCTTTCTTCCATGTACAGGCGGAGGGCTTCCCGCACCAGTTCGCTCATATCGCGGCCCTCCTCTTCCTTCACCCGCTGCACCTGCTCGAACATCTCCGGTGGCAGGGAGAAGGTGATGGTCCTGGAAATGCGGCGTGGTGGCATGGTCTCTCTTTTTGCCAGTTGATGTAAGGGAGTATCTTACTATCCATCATCGGACAAACGGTCCGGCCTGTCAAGGAGAGGTTGGCGCCCGCCGGGGGCGGGCGCTGGATTCACTTCCCGGCCACGGGGTTGCCCCATGCTGCGGGGCCAGCGCCTTGCGATGTTCCCAGGGCAGGGCGACCACGGCCACCTTGGCGAGGCGTCCCTTCCAGAAGATGGGCTTGGCGACCACGGCAATGCCGTCCCCCTCGGCGTACTCCGTCCTGCCGCTGCGGGCCGCCCGCTCCGCCAGGGAACCGGAGGACAGGGGTTTTCCGGACCGGGGACTGCCGTTCCGCCAGCCGGTCAGCAGGCGGGAGCGCAGGGGCGGGAAGCCAGTCTGGCGGCGGGGCGGGCGGCGCATAATGCCCTGAAAGGGGGGGTTAGCAGACCCCCCCTTTCGAGGCGTGGGATTTTCGGAGGCCGCCGTGGTGTTAGGGACGTGTACAGGAATTGGGACTTGGATGGCGCCGGTTGATGGGAGGGGATTCGTAGCTGAAATGGGGGGTGCAGCCCCATTTCAGCGGTAAGTTTGCGAACACCTGGAGTCCGGGGCCGGTTCCGGTCGTGGGGTGCATTGGCCCCGTTTGAGGGGTGCAGTTTGCAGGCCGGCGAAAGCAGGTCGGGGGTGCAAGGCCCCTATTGGAAAGGTGCAATTTGCACCGGGAGGGATGAGCATGAGTCAGGACGAGGGCAGGACGGCGGGCGGCCCCGGCGATGCTGGCGTTGGCGGGGGTCGCGCTCCGGGCCATCCGGTTGGCGACGGTGACGCGGTGGATGACGGCGGCGTTAATTCCGGCGTTGACCCCGGCGACGCCTTGGCCAGGCGGCGGCCCAGGTCATCGACGACGTCTACGAGCTGCGGCTCACCGCGTTGTTCCGCCAACTGGCGCGGACCCGGGGGCACAAGGGCGCGGGCCGGGTGCTGGGCCTGGACCCCAGGACGGTGGCGGGCAGCGTGCAGCAGGGGATGTCGCGGCGGGTGCGGGACGCGGTGGAGAAGATGCTGGTGGAAAGGGACGGCGGCGCCAGGGACGAGCTGGAGGAGGCGGTGGAGGGGCTGGCGGGACAGGTCGGCGGGCTGACGACCCAGGTGGCCGGGTTGGAGGGTGAGCTGCGGGAGGGGATGCAGGCCCTTGGGGAGACCCACGCCCAGGGGATGCGGCGGCTGGAGCAGCGGCTGGCCCAGGGGGAGACCAGGGGCGGTGGCGGAACCGGGCTGCCGCGTCCGGCGCCGGTGGCGGGAGTAGCGACCCGCCGGCGTTACCCCGATCTGGTAACCCGTGACCCGGGCGAGGACGACGAGGTAGTCTTCGGCGACGCCTGGCCCCTGGTGGCGGAGTGGCGGAATTTGTGGGTCGGACACCCGGCCCGGGGCAAGGGCTTGGCGTGGGTGTCAACCCGCCAGCGGATTCTGGAGCTGGAGGTGGCCCTGCTGGAGGAGCACGGCCTGACCCTGCCGCCGGAGACGGAGCCGCTGCGGGGCCTGGACCGGGGCGCGCAGTTGAACTGGCGTCTGAAGGCGCTGCACCAGTTCAGAAAGCGGCGGGCCAGGCTGGAGTTGCTGGCGAAGGTGGCGGGGGCGCCGAGTCCGTGGCGGTGGCTGAGGGCGGTTTGGGACCGTCTGAGGTTGGCCCTGCTGCGGTGGAGGCGGTAGGCTGCCGGCGGCGCCTCCGGGCGCTTCCGGCGGGTTGCGGGATTCCGGCGGGATACCTGCCGGTTTCCTGCGGTGCGATTGCAATCAATGTGGGCGGGTCGTCGCCGAAACCCTTGCCAGGGGTCTTCCGGGGGCCGGATACTGATTTCGTTGTCTGGCTTTTCCAGTGTTTCCACTGCCTAGAAACCTGGGGGCGTGATCCCTGCTCGCCCGGGCCTGCTCCGTGAGGATCGAGGCTTCTCTCCCCGGAGCGCCCACGAGGGAATTGCTGACAGGCAGAGTGAATTATCCTTCGCCTGCGGCCGGTAGTCCTTACCACAGAAGTGCGCGGTGCGCTTCCCACGGTGTCCCTACCCAAGGT
>CBDCYT010000014.1:0-96535 GCA_965224325.1 Dehalococcoidia bacterium | reverse complement strand
GCTGACCCGGCGCCCCAGCAGGTTCGCTATCCGCATTGCGCTCGGTCCCGTGTACTGTTCCGTCATGTCCTGTCCTCCTTCGTTTGCTTGGGTGCTGTTCATGCGCCGGCCTCCAGATCCTCAGGGGTTGACCAGTCGAGGCACACCTTGATGCGCTTGTCGAACGCTCGCACCCGGCAGGGGTCTGGCTTCAGGTCGGCTGAGTCCACATGGGCGCTCGCGGCGTCCTTCTTGTCGAACGTGTGGAGCTGCCCGCATCGCTTGCAATACCAGCCGTCCGGCCCGGCGTAGCCCACCCCTGGCCGAGCGTAGGAATACCCGCAGCCGCAGACCTCGAGAGACAGCCTGACCGTCTCAATGACGTTGCCGTCAACGTCTCTCAGGGCAGCGAGACGGAAGCGCGGGTTGACGACCACACGGTCGCCGATGGTCTGCACTTCGCGCCCCTGATGCCGACCAAGCCGAATGCCCTCTTGCAGTGCCGTCATGTCCAGGCCTCCTTCCTTCCTGTGTGTCCGTTTCGACGTCGCCATTCGTTACCTCCTTGTTGATTGGTTTGCCGTTGCCGTTGAACCCGTGACTCCGTGCCGAAGACGCACTCCGCCCACGGTCGCATGCCGAACGCGGAAGACGGAGTGGGGTGAAAGAAGACGCAGTTCGGCCCAGGGTGGATACCGTCCGAGTTGAGGGAAAGCTGCGAAACGTGAAGCGGCCAGCCTGCTTCTCAGTCGCAGACCGGCGCGTGTCGAAGCTGCGGCCCTAGCTGTGTGTCAGCCGTGCCGCAGGCATGTTGAACCGGCCGGGGCGAAAGACGCACTCCGACCGACTGGGCGAGGACGAGGCGCAGAAGGCGCTCCATCCTCAAAGTCCAGCGGGAGAAGCGATCAACTCCAACCACCGGACGGGTGCCCGACGGGAGAAGGACTTACGTCAAACTCCAACCGACGGACGTGGACCGAGGACGAAGGACCTACGTCAAACTTCGTCGTTTCGACCCGTGCTGCTTGCGGAGAGCTACGTCAAATCCGCAGCGGCAGCAATTCCCTCGTGGGAGACCTTCCAGAGAGCGAATCATCCGTCAGGTCGGACCCGGGCAACAGGGATCGCGCCCCCAGGTTTCTATGGTCGGAAACCTTGGTTGAAAGCCAAACAGTGCCACCATTATTACCCCACCAAAGACCCGATGTGAAGGCTTTCGGGCAGTCCACGCCAACATCGTTCACAAAACTTCACTGAAGTTCACTGGAAGCCGGAGCGGTAACCCGCCGGGTTATTTCCACAAAACTCCGAAGGTCAGTGAGTGCAGAAGCTCACGCTTTCTCAGCGCTCTCCGCGTGTCGGAGAGCGCTGTCTTCCGCCAGTTGACCTGCCCGTTCCGGTCGAAGCCCCGCAGCGGAAACGTCGCCGGGGGAAGCGTCAGCCCGTGCTCCTCCAAGAGCGTCAGCTCCAACGCCAGGAACCGCTCCTCACTGCGCAGCCAGGACAGGCTCTTTCCCTCGTCGGGATGCGTCGCCTTCAGCTCCCGCCACTCGACGATCAGGGGCCAGACCTCGCCGAACACGTCCTCGTCGTCCTCGGCGGGCTCCAAGGTCACGAGGTCGGGGTACTCCCGCCTGAGCGAAGACCTCTTCCTGGGCTGCGGGCCGGCGCCGTTCGCATTGGCCCCGTCCTCCTGCCCACCCCGTCCCGTCTCAAGACCCGCCAGCGTCTTCTCCACCTTGCGAAAGCCCTGGGCCACCTCCTCACGCACGGCCCTGTCCCTGTCTTCGCTGGCCCTGTTGTTCGCCCGCACCTCCTTGCCAAGCTCCTCGAAGCCGCCCTCCAAGTCCTCCAGACGGTCGTCCAGCCTGTCGTTGCGGTCCCGCTGCTCTGCGGCCGCGGAGCCCACCCCCGACTGGAGCGCCTTCTCCAGCGCCCCCCGGATGCGCCGCGTCAGCACCCCCTCGTCGAGGCTGGCGTCCAGGGTCCTGCGGTCCACCCCCAGCATCTCGGCCGCCTTCTTCCGCCCGTTGTCGCGCTCCAGCTCCTGCAACAGCGACATGAGCCGCAGGTGGTGCATGTCCCGCACGCTCCTGCCCTTCTCGACCACGTCCTTCTTCGGTTCCATGAGTCCTCCTCTTTTCACCGGCCTCAGTCCCCGGTCTCGCCCCCGACCCAGGCCCGATTTCTCACGGGCTGCGACATGTGGACCACCTGTAGGGGGTTATGCGGGATTCCGACCCGCTTCTGCCCTTCTTTCTTGCGGCCCCGCTGCGCCCCTTTTTGCGGAGCGAGGCCGACCTGAGGACTTAAGTCCAAGTGTTCACAACTTCTGCGCCATTCCGGCCCCATTTGTTCCTGTTTCAGCTTTGCCGTGACCTCGCTGACAACTCCGCAACCAACTTCGTTTTCTTGTACAGCCCCCATACTGCACGGGAGGGTGTCTTTTGCCAAGAACCTCAAAAGGGGCGACATTTTTGTCGTCCCTTTTGGGCAGTTTCCATCGTCATTTCGTTTGTTCAAACTCTTCTGCGAGTGCCGCGATCCGATGAATCGCGGCGAGCGGAAGAGAGGTGAACGAGTTGGCGCACACATCGAAACTCCGGTCACTCAGGCGGTTTATTCCCCTGGCAATCGCGCTGCTCCTGGCGGCGCTGGCGTTGCCGTCGAGCGGAATCGCCCTGGCCCAGTCCCCGCCCGGAGGCGAGATCGTTATGGTCAACGCCGACCGGGACTTCGTGGAGCGAAAGAAGGACGGCGAGTTCGTCGCCCGCCCCGTCTTCGACCGCGAGATCGCGGACCTCTTCTACGCCGTCCGGGACGCCGACACCGGCGACTGGATAAGCGCCATGTACCGGGTCAAGGGCGGCGAGAAGAAGAGAGGCGACGGCTGGGAGTACTCCTGGGAGTACCCCGACCTGGACGAGCAGCCCGATCTCGACCCCGACCGGGCCTACCTGCTGGTGATGCTGGCCGTCGCTGACGACGGCAAACGGGGCGACTTCTACGCGGTGGTACCCATCCACCAGCCGGGCCGCATCTGGGACAAGATTCTGTCCGCCCTCAGCCCGGCGCGCTGGGCCAAAGCCTTCGCCGGCTGGGTGGTCGAGGGCGTCCACGGGACCCTCTGCGGCGTCGTGGAGCGTGCCAGCGGCGAGGACGCCGACAACTGCCGGAGGGAATCCGGCAGATGAGCGACATCCTCACCGGCACCCCTCCCGACCTCACCTACGCCCACGACCTGGTGCGCCAGGCGTGGATGGTCGTCTGGGCCATCACATCGGGCGCGCTGGTGGTGATCCTCGGCTGGATGGGGCTGAGCCTCATCGTCTCCGAGCATCTTGGACGCCAACAGGCGGGCTGGCGGGAGATGGTCCCCCGGCTCGTGCTCGGACTGGTGGCCGCCGCGTCGTCCCTGTGGTGGTGCGCCCTGGTCCTGGACGTGGCCGACGCCGTGTCAGGATTTATCGCCGTCTCCCTCAACGTCACCCCCGGAGACCTGCTCAGGGCTCCCCTCGACACATTCCTCACAGCCGTCCAAGCCGGGAGCGTTGGCATGGCGCAACTGCTTGCACTGCTCTACCTGGTCTACGGCTTCTTCGTGCTCTACGTGATCGTTCAGATGGTGCTGCGCCTGGCCCTCATCGACATCCTCCTCGCCCTGGCGCCCATCGCCCTGGGGCTGTGGATTCTTCCGCACACGGCGGGATGGGGACGGCACTGGCTGCGCCTGTTCATGACGACGGTGTTCCAGCAGGCGGTGCAGCTCATCGCCCTTGCGCTCGGTCTCGGCTTCCTCAACGAGTTCGCGTCGATAGCCGCCTTCGAGCCGGTGCAGGACCTGATCTGGAAGCTCCTGATGTCCCTGGCCTTCGTCTACATGGCGACCCGGGTGCCGTCGATGCTCGGCAACTCAGGGACCTTCGACTCCTGGCTCTCGATGCTCTTCTTCGGCATGAACCTTCCGTCGTCGCTGATGCGGTCGGCCCGGACCATCGGGCTGATGAGCGGGGCCGCGGGAGGGCCGGGCGGCATGGCGGTGGGAGCGATTGCGGCCAGCGCGGGCGTGTCGGCGGCCGCCAGCGGCCTGAGCTCGGCGGCCTCGATGGCCACCCCATCGGCAGGCGGAGACGGCGGCGGCGAGCCCCGGAGCAGCGGCGAGTAGCAAGAACACGCAAACACGAGGGCTCGTGTCGATAAGCAAAGCAAAGGAGGGGGAGCGATGTGCAGCTAGCGGAGCTTATGGAACCCAATCGGTAGAGAGAGAACGGAAAGCTTGGAACAAGAGAGGAGCGAAAGGAATGGAACAACTGACACAGACCATCTCGAACCTGGTGGGCATCCTGCTGGGCGTCGTGGGAGCGGTGGGCGTGGGCTTCTTCATCTGTGCGGCGCGTCACATGTACCCAATCGGGAGGAACAGGGAGTTCGGAGACGAGGCGAAAGCCGAAGGGGAAAAATAGCATGAAAGCGGCTAGCTGAAGGCGTTACAAGGCAAGAGCGCGCGATACGGTGAAAGCATTGCCTGAACCCCAGTTCCCAGTTGGTGTTGGTAGCCACCCGCCGGTAGAACGCCTGCAACCCGGCGCTCGCACTGGCCCGTAGGTGAGCAGTGCACGTCCGATGGGTGAACGATGACCGATGGGTCATTCAAGGGAACGAACGGGGCACCTAAGTCGCGCTATCACGTCCTATGTGGAACGCTGGTGATTGCCTACGCGGGCAACGGAGTCCTCGTAGTAGGAGCCGGGGAAAGCCCGGGAATCGAAGGAGGACAGGTGGTTCTGACGGAATACGACAGAGGTTTGCACAATGCGAGGCCGAAACTGCTGAACGTCTTACGTGAACGCGGAGAACGAGGATTGCCGCTGGAGAACATCTATCGGCTGCTTTACAACCGGAATGGACGGTCGTCTCTACAAACTGACCAGGGGAACCACCGCAGACCCGTGGATGGAATGTCCCTGGCGAAAATCGACGACCTGATTGACGCACTGCGTTACGAAAGGTTCCGATGGACGCCAGTGCGACGGGTCAACCTTCCCAAGCCAAAGGGGGGAACCCGTCCTCTGGGCATACCAACGTGGAGGACAAGCTGCTGCAAGAGGTCATCCGGATGATTCTGGAAGCCTACTACGAGCCGCAGTTTTCCGACCGCTCCCACGGCTTCCGGCCCGGACGGGGTTGCTACTGGAGCAACGTGGTTGACACTGGACCGGTGTCCCGTCAGGGCGACATCAAAGGGTGCTTCGACGACCACGAGGTCTTGAGTGCTCGCCTCCACGACAACCGATTCCTGCGCCTGCTCAAGTACCTACTGAAAGCGGGCTACGTGGAGGATTGGAAATACGGCCGCACCCTGAGCGGTACGGCAAGGGGGTGTGGTCAGCCCCATCCTCTCCAACATCTACCTAGACCGGTTGGACGCCCGTGCTGATACGCAAACACCCGAGGCACAGACCGGAGAGACAACCGCGAGTACATACGCTTGAGGAGCCGTATGGTCTATCACCGGAACGTGGGGCACCACAGCTTGGCGGTGGAACTGCGGAAGCAGATGCAACAACTGCCGTCGGGCGACCCCCACGCCCAGACTACCGGCGGCTTCGATACGGCGCTACGTCGTGCTGGGCTTTATCGGGCCAAGAGCCGAAGCCCAACAGGTGAAAGAGTCCCTGGAGACGTTCCTGGCGACTCGCTCAAGGGAGCTATCCCAGGAAAAGACCCTGATAACCCACGCCACCAGCCAACGAACTTGTGAACCAGCAGGCGATCAGTGGTCAACGCAAGCAATGGTCGAATCGGGTTGCGGGTTCCCGCCGAAGTCATCGGCCGAGCCTACATGCGCAACGGCAAACCGGCGCACCGCAACGAACTGCTGGCCGATGATGATTACACCATCGTCAGCCGGTATCAAGCGGAGTTCCGGGGCGTCGTCCAGTACTACCTCTTGGCCTCCAACGTCTCTCATTTCGGGCGACTGCGAACGGTCATGGAGATGTCGCTGGCAAGAAGCCTGGCAGCAAAGCACAAGTCCACCGCACGGAAGATGCGCCGTCTCTACAAGGGCATCGTTGAAACCGAGCACGGGCCGCGTGTCTGCCTCAAGGTTGTAAAGCAGCGGGACAACGGCAAACGCCCTCTAGTGGCGTACTTCGGTGGCATACCCCTGAAACGGCAACGGCAGGCTGTCCTCGTAGACCAACAGCCTCAACGGTACAGGACTGACCGCACCGAGCTTATCAAACGGCTCCTGGCGGACGAATGCGAGATGTGCGGCTCAACGGTGGACGTAGAAGTCCACCACATCCGCGCCCTGCGCGACCTGAACGTGAAAGGCCAACGGGAAAAGCCCCAGTGGGTACAACTTATGGCGGCGCGGCAACGCAAGACCCTCGTGGTCTGCCGGACGTGTCACATGAACATCCACCACGGGCGAGGCAATCCGCAATCGCAGACATAAACCACTGGAGAGCCGGATGCGGTGAAAGCCGCACGTCCGGTTCGGAGGGGGGCCGACGGAAAAGTGCTCCGCCAATGCGGGGTAACTCGCCGGCGGCCTACCCTACACGGCGCGTACATGTACCTCACCGCCAGCGGAGCGCCCAACCAGATGGAGCGCGGCAAGAGCGCCATGATGACCGCCCTCGCCGGCATCGTCCTGGCCCTGGTCGCCTACGGCGTCGTGGAGCTGGTGATGAACGCGGTCGTGGACCCGGGAATCGACATCGACGACGTACTGCCCGAACCCACACCCCAATCGGACAGCTAGGCCGACGTGAGGAAGGAGCGAAAAGACATGAGAGAACACGAGGTACCGACTCACGTGCAGGCCGAGGACCGGGTGCTGCTGGGGTTCACCTTCCCGCAGGTCGTGGCGGTGATGGCCGTATTCGCTTTGTCCTATGGGGCCTACCGCTACGCCCCCGTCGGCCCCTCCGAGGTGCGCATGGCCCTGGCCGTCCTCTTCGGGCTGGTTGGCGTGGCGATGGTGGTGGGCAAGATAGGCGGTCGGCGGCTGCCCCTGGTGGCCGCCGACCTGCTGAAGTACCGGCTGGGGGCGCGGCGCTACGCCGGGCAGACCGCCCAGCTGGTGAGGGCCGAGCCGCCCGCGCCCCCGCAGCCGGTGAAGACCGGACCCGGCCCCATTCGGCTGATGGTCAGGAAAGCCCGGCGCGGATTGCGGAGGCAGCGCAAGAAGACGCGCCAGAGCAGGGAGCGCCGCAACGGACGGATGCGCTGGTTCGGCAAGCGCAGAGGTAAGGACGGCGGGAACCGCCAGCGTCACGACAACATGGCCGAGACGCTGGAGATCAGGCGCCGGAAACCCCACAGGGGCTTTCTCGCCATCGCGGCTCTGGCCGTCCTGGCGGCGGTCATGACCGTACCCCAGGCGGCCCTGGCCGACGACCACGAGCCCTGGCGGGAGGAGATCGACTTCGAGGTCGACGAGCCGCTGGAGGGACGGCGGATATTCGTCGAGGCGCTCACCGTCACCGGCGACCGCGCGGCCGTCACCCTGCGGGCCGCCACCGCCCTGGACATCCGGGTGCGGGCCTTCGGCGGTCCGCAGGGGAACTGGCTGCGCTTCTGGGGCTCGGCAACCCTGGCCGAGGGGGAGCGCATCGACTACTCGCTCCCCCTCCACGGCCCGGCGCCGTCCTTCACGGTGTCCTGGGTGGACACCCTCGGCCAGGCCGGGGCGCTGACCGTCAAGGAAGCGCAGCTTCCCTATCCCTTGCCAATCGTGGAGGGGGAGTTGTGCGACCTGCGTATGACTTCCCTGGGCTGGACGCCCGAAGCGGTCACCGGCGTCGTCGAGTCCGAGTGCGTGACGCACACCGAGCACCCGGTGGAACTCCAGACCGTGGCCGGCCACGAGAGCGTCACCGAGACGGCGCTCTTGGACGCCCACGTCACGGCCATCACGGGTACCGTCGCCGCCGCGACCGGCGCGTCCCAGGCAAGCGTCTCGCTCGTCCCCGACGGCGAGACGCGTTTCAGCCTCAGCGTGCCTACCGGCGCGGCGGTTCACGCCGTGACCGTGGACGTGAGCATGGAGGCATCCCTGAGCATCCCCATGCCCCCGCTGACACAGCTCACCCACCACCCGGAGCGGGTCGAACAGGTCACCAGGACCGTGCACCTCCATCGCCCGGGGGACAGCGACTCCGACAGTGAGACGGCGACCGCCGCCTGCGAGGACGGCTCCACCGCGACCGCCACCGCGACGGCGTACGCCTACGTCCCCAGCGCCACCATCGCCAAGCAGGTGACGGTGGACGTCCTGCACAAGGAGCACGTCAAGGCCGAGACGGTGGAGCGGTCGCCCATCACGAGGATCAGGGGCGAAACGATGTCTCTGGCGTCCGCCATTGGCAGCGACGACCCCTTCGAGGCGCTGGTCCTGCCCGAGCCCGAGCCGGTCGACCCGCCCGCCGAGCAGGAGCCCGCCGCCGGCCTGCGCCAGTGGTTCGACCTGCTGGGATGGGAGTGGCCCTGGTGAGGCCCGCGATTGCCGTCACCCTGCTGGCCGGGGCTGCGCTGGCGACGACCGGCGCAGCCCCGGCGGAGGAGCAGGAGATGCTCCGCCAGTTCGACCGGGCGCTCACCGCGATGGCCTACGCCGCCGCCGGGCTGTGCCTCTTCGCCATCGTCTGGGCCGGGTTCGTCCTGATGGCCGAGGGCGGCGAGGAGCGCGGCGGGGGCAGGGCCAAGGCCGCCGTCGTCATGGCGGTGGTGGGCCTCGTCCTCGTGCTCTCGGCCAAGGGCGTGGCCGCGCTGCTGAGGAACGGCCTGGTGGACTTCCCAACCCCCTAGAGAAAAGGAACCGAGCGAATTGAAGAAACTGATTGAACGAATCACGAGACGCGGAGGAGAGACGCCGCCAAGCGAGTCCGCCGCTCCGCAGGAGATGCCGGAGGGCGGACTCCCCACGGAGCCGGCGTCTGGCGCAGCCAAAGAGACCGCGCCCAAGCTCCCGCCGGAGCCGCCGCTGTTCTTCATGCTGTCGCATCTCGAAGAGGACGGGCCGGTGCGCCTGGACGGGGTGAAGCTGGGGGTGTGCGAGGTGATGGGCCTGGAGCTGGACGAGCCGAAGCTCGGGGCCTTCGCCGGGGCGCTCAACGCCCTGGACTTTCCGGCCCAGCTGCTCATCAGGCAGCACCCGCCTAGATTGGAACGGATGCGGGAGAAGCTGCAAGAGGCCCAGCCGGGCAACCTGCCCCCGCAGACGAAGGCGGCCGCCGAATCCCTGGGGCGTCTGCTCACCGACCTTGAGACGCGGGACGGCATCCTCGACCGGCGCTTCTACGCCGTGTGCGAGTTCGCCCGCGTCGACGACCTGCGGGGCCTGCTCTCCAGGGGCGGGCTGTCCGTCCACGCCCTGAGGGGCCGCCAGCTTCGGATGTTCTTCGTATCGGCCGCCCTGGGCGGCTCCCCCGCAGAGTTCGACGAGGACGCCCCCGTCGAGGTGGAGGTGGGCCGGCGCGACGTGCGCATCGGCCACCGCCTTGCGCGCTCCCTCCACCTGGGCAAGTGGCCCCGCTCGCTGGCCCCCGGCTTCCTCCAGGGGCTGATGGCAGCCGGAGCGCCGATGGACCTGGCAGTCCACGTCGGCCCGATACCGGCGGAGCAGGCGGCGAGGACGCTGGAGTGGCAGAAGGTCCGCTTCGAGTCGGCCCAGTCCCTCTCCTTGAAACGCGGGCGCACCATGTCCCCGGAGGCGGAAATCGCCCTGGAGGACATCACCCGGCTGCGGGACGAGGTGCAGCGGGGCAGAGAGAGACTCTTTCACGCCTCGCTGTCCGTGACCCTTCACGCCAGGGACGAGGCGTCGCTCAAGGAGATGACCCAAAGAGCCAAGGCCCACTTCGCCGCCACCCTGGGCAAGCTGGACAATCTGGCCTTCCGCCAGCGCGAGGGACTGCTCTCGACCATGCCGCTGGCCCTCAACGCCGTGGCCGAGTGGCGCAGCCTGGACACGTCCAGCATCGCCCGGCTCTTCCCCTTCTCGCCGCCGGACCTGGACACCCGGAGCGGCACCCTCTACGGCATCGACATGCGAGCCTGCTCCCCCGTGGTCTACGACCCCTGGGACGGCACCCACCTGAACGCCAACACCGCAGTCCTCGCACGGTCGGGCAGCGGCAAGAGCTTCGCCACCAAGCTGGGGGTGCTGCGCGGCATCACGCGCGGCATCACCGCCTACGTCATCGACCCCGAGGGCGAGTACGCGGACATGGCGAGGGCGGCGGGCGGACGGGTGCTCTCCCCCGGCGTCCCCGGCCAGGGCATGAACCCCTTCGTCATCGAGCGGGGCGATTCCGAGGAGCTTCTCCAGCGCATCGGCAGCCTGCGGCGGCTGATTGAAGTCATGGTGGGCGAGAGTCTCGGCGCGGAGCGCCGCGCAGCCCTCGACCACGCCCTGGCGGGCTACTACGCCCAGCCACGCGAGCGCACCGGCTTCCGCGATTTCTATTCATATCTGCAAGAGGACGAGGCGGGAGACCCCGGCCTCGCAAGACTGCTACGGCCCTTCGCCACCGGCAGCCTGCGCCACCTGCTCTCCGACGAGGGCGACGACCTGCTGGGCAACGAGGCCCTGGTCACCGTCTTCGACCTGCGCCTCTTGGAACCGGAGCTCCGGCCTGCCGCCGCGATGGTCTGCACCGAGACGGTGTGGGCCGCCGCAGCCCAGGACCCCAAGCCCCGCCTGCTGGTGGTGGACGAGGTGTGGTCGATCATGCAGCACCCCGAGGGGGCGGCCTTCATGGTGTCGATGGCGAAGGGCGCCCGCAAGCACCGGCTGGGGTTGCAGTTCATCACCCAGGACGTCCAGGACCTATTGAGTGAGGACACCTCCCGCACCATCACCGGCCACTCCGGTCGCGCCCTCCTCCAGAACGCCGCCTTCAAGCTCCTGCTCCAGCAGGACGCCGCCGCCATCAGGACCGTCGGCGACGCCTTCGACCTGCCCGAAGACCTCCAACGCTGGCTCCTGTCGTGCCCCCGTGGAGACGGCCTGCTGCTGTCGAAGGGCAACCGCTTCCCCGTCCGCATCGAGGCCACCCCGGAGGAGACGAAGGTCATCGAGTGGACGCCCGGACGCCATTAGAGAAAGGACTATACCGATGAAGCTGACCCCGAAGAACCTGTTGTTCGGAGACGACACCGAGAAGAAGCCCGTCCTGCTGACCGTGACGCCGCCCCGCGCCGGGGAGCGCACCCTGTTGGGCGTGGAGAACATGCTCGGCTCCATCGCGGTGCCGGAGCCCTTCTCCCTGGAGCTGGCGGGGGACATGGACGGCGTCACCCTGATGGCCCGCTGCCTCGACGACGAGGTGGTGCGCGGCCAGCTCTCCGCCCACTATCCCCAGGCCCGCATCCGGAGGCTGGACCCGGACGACGACCCCCTGCGCATGGGCGAGGGCGAGCAGGCGTGGAGCATGACCCTGCGGGCAGACGCCCCCGAGTACGTGCCCCTGAGGACCTTCAGGGACGACGACCTGCTCGATCCCGGCTCAGACCCCCTCATCGCCCTCATGGGCGCTCTCTCCAACATCAACAAGGGTGAGCGCATCGTGGCGCGGCTGCTGCTGCGCTCCCTCGGCCCCGACTGGTCGCAGGCCCACCTGGACAAGGCCCACAAGCGGCCCGGCATGGAGCCGCGGGAGCCCGCCTACACCTTCCAGACCAAGCCCCTGCAGATGGACGGCATCACGATGGCCGTCCTCGGCCTGGGCGCGCTGGCAGCCCTCAAGGGCTACCTGTGGGTGCAGGACGGGGAGATATGGAAGGCGGCGCTCCTGGGGATAGGCTCGGCCCTGGGGCTGGCGGTCGGCGGCTGGGTATGGCACCGCTGGAAGAAGGCCCGCAAGCGCGTCGAGGACCCCATCCTGATACAGGAGAAGGTCTCCCGCATCGCCTTCGACGCCGAGCTTCAGGTCACCGCCATACTGCCTGCCGGGACGAGGCCCCAGCGCGCCGGGGAGCTCCTGGGGCCGGTCGCCGCCGCCTACCGCCATTTCGACAACCCCGCCGGGGCGCGCTTCAAGGTCGGCAGAGTCCGGCCAACCGCGCCCGACCCGGAGATGCTGCACCCCGCAGGCCCCGGCCTGTTCGGCGGGCGCAGCGTCCTGGGCGTCCGCGAGATCGCCTGCCTGTGGCACCCGCCCGGCGCCGGGGACGAGACGCCCCTGGTGGAGCGCTCCGGCGCGAGGGCGCTCCTGCCATTCGCCAAGGGTGTCAGGGGCGGCGCGCTGGTGGGGGACACCACGGCCGGCAAGCCCCGGCCCATCCGATTCCCCGAGGACCTGCTCAGGAGGCACCACCTCTACGTGGCGAGGACCCGCATGGGCAAGTCCACCCTCATGCACCACCTCGTCACGCACAAGATGCGGGAGAAGGCCGAGGGCAGGGACAACGACGCCATCGTCGTCGTCGACCCCCACGCAGACCTGGTGGCAGGGCTGCTCGAACATGTGCCGGAGTCCCTCATCGACCGGGTGCGAGTCATCGACCTGGCCGACCAGCGGAGGGCGCCCGGCATCAACCTCCTCGACACCCGCATCTTCGCCGACCGCGACCGCACCGCCGACTCGGTGGTGCGCGTCGCCAAGGGGCTGTGGGAGCAGTGGGGGCCGAGGATGCAGTCCATCCTCGAACAGACCGTAAAGACCCTTCACGAGGCCAACGAGCACCCGGAAACCGACGAGGGCAGCCAGCACACCATCCTCGACGGGCTGAAGCTCCTCTCCGACAGGAAGTTCCGGGACGGCGTGCTCAAGAGGATTGAGGACCCGTACCTCCTTGAGTGGTGGGCCAGGGACTTCGGAAGCTGGCACCAGCAGTACCGCGCCGAGGCCCTCGCCCCCGTGCAGACCCGCCTCTCCTACTACGCATCCTCCAAGCGGGCGCGGGCCATCCTCGGCCAGCGCCGCTCCACCATCGACCTGCGCGACACCATCCTGGAGGGCGGCATCCTCCTGGTGTCCACCGCCCAGGGCACGGTGGGTAGGGACGTGTCCGCCCTGGTGGGAGCGTCCCTCCTCAACCTGGTCGATTCGGTGATACGGGAGCAGGAGAGCGTCTCACTCAGCCAGCGGCGCGGCGCGCTGGTCGTCGTGGACGAGATGCAGTCGATGCCCGGCGTGGACTACGAGTCGATGCTCTCGGAGCTGGGCAAGTTCGGGGCGTCGTTTGTGCTCGCCACCCAGAGCCTCGCCAAGCTCGACGACCTCTCCCGCACCATGCGGGACACCCTGCTCGCCAACGTCGGATGCCTGGCCGTCTTCCAGGTGGCCGGGAACGACGCAAGGCAGCTGGTGTGGGAGCTGGGCAAGGAGCGGGTGACCGAGGACGACATCACGTCGCTGCCGGTCCACCACTGCTACGTCAGGGCCACCGTGGGCAAAGAGCGGATGCCCGCCTTCTCGATGATGGTCAGAAAGCCGGAGGACGGAGACCCCGCCGTCGCCGCGCAGATCCGCAGCGCTGCCTCCGCATACACCCTGACGGCCCAGGACCTGGAGGACGCCGGGGCCGCCGCCCAGAAGAAGGTCCGGGACTTCAAGGACCGCGCAGCCAACCTGGAGAAGGACGGCGAGGAGACGGAAGACAAGGCCGCCAGTAAGGACGCGGCGGAAGAGGAGGCCGAGCAGTGAGAACTGAAGGATGTGAAGCCCAGACCCTCCGAGCCCTGGCGGGAATGCCATTCCTCGACCGGACGGAGATGGTGGCCGTCACCGGCTGGTCGAAGGCCGCGGTCCACGAGGCCGTCGACAGGCTGGACTCCGGCGGCTTCTGCGCCGCCGTGCCCCACGCCACCACCCTCTTTCCCTCATCGACCCAGAGGCTCCACCTCACCGCCGCCGGGCTCCGGCGGCTGGCCGAGGAGGAGGAGACCTCCCTGGACGAACTCGTACGCGGCCACCCCGTATCCGCCGAGTGGCGGCGCAACCTGATGGGGCGGCTCGACTCCCTCGCCGCGATCTACCGGCTGGCGGCCGCCGGCTCCGGGGTCGCATACCCCATACGGTTCCGGTGGTACAGGGCCTCGACCCTGGACGCCGCCATCGAGCTTCCCGGCGGCCGCACCGTCGGCATCGTCAGGCAGGGGCTCACCGCCGACAGGACCGGCTTCTCCAACCGGATGTGGAGGCTGCGCCAGGGGCCGCTCCCCGGAGCGGTGCTTGTGCTGATGGCCGACGACGTGCGGCTCAGGCACGTCCGCAGGACGCTGGCCGGCGCCCCCGTTCCCTTCTATCTCGCCCTCGAGCGCGAGGCGGTCGCGGCGTCGCCGGACGACCCGGTGTGGAGCCCGCCAGCGGTCAGCGCCTCCGTCGAGCTGCGCTCTGTCCTCGACCGGATAGAGAAGGGAAGCCTCCTTCCCGAGGAGGAGGAGCCCCGGATGGTCTCGGTCCCAGCCGACCTCTCCGTCGAGGGTCCGGGGTGGAAGGTCCCCGACTATCTGCTGCCCGCCACCCTCAAGCCCGCCGAGAAGCGCGCCCTCGACCTCATCTCCGACTGGCCCTGGATCACCCTGACGGACCTGGCCGGAATGTTGGCCGTCTCGGTCCCCAGGGCCTCCCAGCTGGTGACCCCCCTCGAAGGGTTCCGCCTCGTCACCCGGCCCATCGCCGGGAGCGGGCGCATGGCCCTCACCGACCGGGCCCTGGCGCTCCTGGCCCGCAGGGACCGGACGTCCGTGGCCGTCGCGAAGAAGCGGTGGAGCGCCGCTCCCCTGTTCCCCGGCACCCCGTTCGTCTGGGACAACGTGACGGGCGCGAGGAGCCGCCAGCTGCTCAGGAACGTCGAGCACACCGCAGCCGTCCACTCCTTCCTTGCAGCCATGACCGTGCAGGCGGGCCTCCTTGAGTGGGAGGTCTCCCAGGTAGACCCGCCCCGCAGGGCCTCGCGACACTTCAAGCACGGCGACGGGATGCGCTCGGTCAACCCCGACGCCTTCGGCGTCCTCAGAAAGGGCGAGACCACGTGGCCCTTCCTGCTGGAGTGGGAGCGAAGGGCCGTGCGGCCCTCGACCATGTCGGAGCGCCTCGCCCCCTATCTGCGCTACTTCTCCTCACACCGGCCCACCGACGACCACGGCACGCGGCCCTCCGTCCTCATCGTCTTCGACGACGAGATCGTCCAGACCCACTTCCTGCGCCTGGCGCGGGACGAGATGCAGGCCAAGGGCGTGACGGTGCCCCTGTGGGTCTCCCACAGGGCCGCCATCGAGCAGCTCGGGCCGCTGGGACGCGCATGGCGCGCCCCGGACGACTGGCAGTCCCCCCAGGCCATGCCGCCGCAATGACCAACGACTGACATCGGGGAAGCGGCGCGACGGCTCGCGCTCCCTTCCCCCAGAGGAGACGAAGAGCCATGCGTTCGCAAGACGACCACAACAATAAGAAAGGCCCCCGGAGGCGTGGAGGACGGACCGTTGTCCGGCTCAACACGGCGGCCCTATGGGAGCGGCTCACGCTGCTGAACCGCTCCCAGAACTGGCTCGCCAGGGAGGTCGAGGTCAGCCCCGGCTACATCTCGATGCTTGTCAACGCGGGGCGCACACCCTCCGGTCGCATTCGCCGCCGGATGCTCAGGGCCCTGGGTTTCGACGACTTCGACCAACTCTTCACTATGGAGGATAGAGATGACGAACCATAACGATTCGTCCCGTTTCGACGGGACCACGGAACAGACCTTCGACGAGGAACAGGACCTGGCCCTCCAGGCCGCCGTGCTGGCGGAGGACTTCCCCAAGCGCCTCGAACGGCTGCACGAGGTCAGCGGCCTCACGTGGGCCGCCTTCGCCAGGGCCATCGGCGTGGACCCCAAGCTGGTCCACCGGTGGCGCAACGGCGTCGAGCCCCGAGGCTGGGCGATGCACGCCCTCTTCCGCTTCGCGGCTCGGATGCCCGGAGGCATGGCGATCCTCGTGACCGAGAGCTTCCAGATGAGCTTCTTCAAAGAGGACAGCTAGACAAGCGGCCCCGCCGGGCGCAGGCGCAACGGCGGCACGGCGGGGCCCGAGACGGCTGGATGCCGCCGGCGCCCGCCCATTCCGTCGGCTCCGGCGGTCCAGCCGCAATCCCGTGTCGAGAGGCCAGCGGCCCACCAGACGCCGCTGCGACTACGCAATATGAAAGATACCACCGGAAAGAATGAACAGAACGGACGGCGGAAGCCCCGCAGGGACGCCTTTGAGATAGGCGTCATCAGGGTCTCTTCCAGACCCGCACCCGATGCCCGGGACCGCTTGCGCCGCATCATCACCCTGATGATCAAGCACGCCGCCAGGGACAGGCAGGCCGCGCACGGCGAGGACACTCCCCCGAGCGACCCGCAAGCTGATGACACCACCGAGGCGGAGGCATGATGAAGCCCGAACCGTCTCTTACCGTCATCAGCCTGGGCGGGGGCGTCCAGTCCTCCGTCATGGCGCTCATGGCAAATGAGGGGGCGTTCGACCGCATCCCCGACTGCGCCATCTTCGCCGACACCCGTTGGGAGCCGCCCAGCATCTACGAGCACCTGGCGTGGCTCAGAGACCGGCTGAGCTTCCCCCTGTACGTCGTGGACAACGGACGCAGCCTCCGCGAGGACGTGAAGGCCCTCACCAACCACTCGGGCTCACGAAACTACGTGGATATCCCCGTCTACCTGAAGGGACGCGACGGGGAGGGCGACGGCATCGGCAGGCGCCAGTGCACTGACAACTACAAGATCAGGCCCATCCGCCGAAGGATACGCGAGTTGCTGGGTCTGAAACCCCGGCAGCGTGTCCCCTCCGGGACCACCGTCGAGCTGTGGCTGGGCATCTCCACCGACGAGGCCAGACGCATGAGGGCCTCCCGCGACAAGTGGATGACGAACCGCTACCCTCTCATCGAGGCGGGGATGTCCCGCAGCGACTGCCTGAACTGGTGGAAGGAGCGTTACGACAGGCCCCTGGAACGCTCGGCCTGCGTCGCCTGCCCCTTCCAGTCCCGCCACAGATGGGTCGAGACGAAGCGCAGAGCCTGCCCCCGACCTGATCGGGGGTGGCCGGAGCTGTTCGCCGAGGCGGTGGAGATCGACGCCGGGTTGCGCGACGGGCTGGCCCTGGACAAGACGCCGTACCTGCACTCCCTGCGGATGCCTCTGGCCGAGGCGGTCGCCTTAGATGAGGCGGGCCTGGGAGATGACGGACAGCGAGACGGGTTTGGGAACGAGTGCGAGGGACACTGCGGAGTGTGAGGTGGGTATGAAGACGAACGACAGAGGTCTGGGCAACCCACAGCTGCGCGGGCTATCACCGGCATCGAGCGTTGACAGCCGCCGCCGCTCGTGGTATGTTTTTGACACCACCCCTATCGATTCGACGGTAGGGTCGAGACCGCCCTCCGGGGCGGTCTCTGTCTTTGTATGGGAGTAGCGATTGATCACCAACCTCTACATCGACGGCTTCAATCTCTACTACCGCGCCCTGAAGGACACGCCCTACAGGTGGCTTGACCTGCGGAGGCTGGCCGAGACGCTCTTTCCCCAGGACTCGATCAACCGGGTCTCCTACTTCACCGCGCGGCTCGACGTGCGCCCCAGCAACCCCGGTCAAGCCCAGCGTCAGCTCATCTACCTGAGAGCCCTGGCGACCCTGCCGGGCTTCGACGCGTACTACGGCGTGTTCCGGTCCGGCGTCAAGCGGCGTCCGCTGGCAGAGCCTGTGACGGGGCTGCCGTCTTACGTCCTGGTGAGGGACTCGGAGGAGAAGGGGTCGGATGTGAACCTCGCCACGCGTCTCTTGGTCGATGGGTTCAACGGGGAGTACGAGCAGGCGGTCGTCGTGTCCAATGACGCGGACTTTGCGGGGGCGATGCGCTACGTTCGGGACGACCTGGGCCTTCGCGTCACCCTTGTCAATCCAGACCCCAGGAACAGCAGTCCGAGGGAGCTGGCGGACGCCGCGACCTACGTCAAGCGCCTGTGGAAGAGCCACCTGAGACGGAGCCTGTTCCCCGACACGCTGACTGACGGGATCGGAACTATAACCAAGCCGGCCGGGTGGTAGAGAATGACTGACCTACTGGCGGGTGACGCGCTTTGACGCTGGCCCCCAAATCGCGGTATCATGGGAGCGAAAGTTGGCCCGGCGATGCAGCAAACACCCCGGGCCGTGGCGCCACCTGTTGAGTCCAGGTGATGCAGTAGCATTGTACTACTCGCAGACCCGCTCCCAACAGGAGGCGGGTCTTTTTGATTTCAGGGAGTCGGAAAGGAGGCAGCAATGGCGAGAATCAACGATAGAAAGACGGAGGCGAACCGGGCGGCCATCTATGCCCGCGTGTCGGACAAGAGCCAGGACGGGGAGGACAAGACCTCCATCTCCGAGCAGACAGGCGACATGGAAGCCTTCTGCGAGAGCAAAGGGCTGACCATCACCGCCCGCTACCAAGAGGTGGGCAGGGGCTGGTCGAAGAAGCGACCCGAGTTCCAGCGGATGCTGGCAGACGCCAGAAGCGGACGCTTCGATACCATCGTGTGCTGGAAGTCCGACCGCCTCAGCAGAGGCATGTACCCCGCCGCCGCACTCATGGAGGTCGTCGAGGCCCACCAGATTCGGCTGGAAGCCGTGTTGGACGCCATCGACATGAAGACCTTCGGACTCATGGCGGCCATCGGCAAGATAGAGTTGGACAACTTCCGGGAGCGGTCCACCATGGGCAAGCGGGGGACTGCCAAGCAGGGACGGGTGCCCACCGGCGGCCTCCCCTACGGTTACCGCATCGGAGACGACGGCAGGCCCGAGGTGGTTGAGGAGCAGGCGGAGGTCGTTCGACGCATCTTCCGCATGTACGTCGATGAGGGGATGAGGGCCTACTCCATTGCCGTGCGGCTGACCGACGAGGAGGTTCCCACACAGACCGGCAAGCTGATGTGGCTTCAGTCCCGCGTGCACCACATCCTGGGGAATGCCACCTACGCGGGCACCTGGGTCTACGGAAAGTATCGCCATGTCGCCACCGAGGACGGCATGAAGGTCTACGACCAGCCGAGAGACACCTGGATTGAGATTCCGGTCCCGCAGGTGATCGACAATAAGACCTGGGAACGGGCGCAGAAGTTGAAGAAGCAGCGGAGCACGAAGGCCAAGAGGAACACGAAGGTGCTCTACCTGTTGCAGCACCTGCTGAAATGCGGCGAGTGCGGCCGCAACTTCCATACGAGGGCCTCCTGGACAACCACCAGCGTTCGCAAAGGCAAGGCTTACACCTACGACCTGACCGCCCCCCGCCGCTACTACATGTGCAACGGTATGCAGGGTATGCGCCTGCGCTGCCGGGAGAAGCCCTACATCCGGGCGGAGCAGTTGGAGGAGCCGATATGGAGCGAGGTGAAGCGGGTACTCCAGAACCCCGACCTGATCGTCGCCGGTATCGCCACCCTCGATTCTCACGAGGGCGGCGGAATGGAGGAGGAGATCGCCCAGGCCGAGCGAGACCTGCGAAGCATCCAGATGGAAGAGGACCGCGCTATCAGGCTGTTCGTGTCGGGAAAGATCACCGAAGCCCAACTCGACCTCCAGCGCAAGTTCATCACCGAGCGGCTTGAGAGCGCCAGGGCGAAGCTGGACGATTACCGTGCTCTGGAGGAGAGTGGAACAGAGAAGCGGCGACTGATGGAGGAGGTCCTCGCCTGGGCGAGAAAGTTCGGCCAGGGCCTGGACGAGTTGACCCCCCAGGAGCGTCACGATTATCTCCAGATGCTCGTGGAACAGGTCATCATCGACAGGGACAACAACGTGCACATCACGCTGGCTATACCCATCGACGATGATTCCTCAGACCCTGCTTCTCCTGACCCTGAGTCCCCTCAGCCTGAGTGCGTGTCAATTGGTTCACAAGAACCTTCACGTTGCGGTTCAGGTTGGCCCTCTAGGGAAAAGGATAACATTCCACAGCGAACTCAGGCGGTCGCCCAGCCTGCCGAGAGCACCTCTGCCTGCTCAAGAACGGTGACGGTTGCCTTCTCCTGCTTGTCAGGCGGATAGCCGTGATTGCGCAGGATGCGCTTGACTATCGCCCGGAGCCTGGCGCGGACGTTCTCCCGCAGCGTCCAGTCGATAGTGACATTGTTCTGCACGGTGTCGACCAGCTCACGGGCTATGGCGCAGAGGGTTTCGTCGCCCAACACCTGAACCGCGCTGTCATTGGTTTCTAGTGCGTCGTAGAAGGCCAACTCGTCATCGTTCAGGCCCAGTTGCTCGCCGCGTGCGGTGGCCTCCCGCATGTCCTTTGCAAGCTGAATCAACTCCTCAATGACCTGCGCCGCCTCAATCGCGCGGTTCTGGTAACGGCGCAGCGTCTGCTCCAGCATCTCCGCGAATGACCTCGCCTGAACCACATTCTTACGGCGGCGGACGGACAACTCACCCTTGAGCAGCTTCTGTAGAAGTTCGACGGCGAGGTTGCGTTGAGGCATTCCCTGCACCTCGGCCAGGAACTCGTCGGAGAGCACCGAGATGTCCGGCTTGTCCAGTCCCGCAGCGGCGAAGATGTCCAGCACGCCTTCGGAGGCCACCGCACGCGAGATGATCTGGCGTACGGCCAGGTCCAGATCCTCCTCGGGGCGCGCCTCGCCCGTTGCCCGCTTCGACAGCGCCGCCCTCACCGCCTGGAAGAAGCCAACGTCGTCCCGAATGCGAAACGTCTCCGGATGCGGCACGGCCAGGGCAAAGGCTTGCGACAGCTCGCGGACGGCGTTCAGGCAGCGTTCCTTGCCGTCCTCTTGGGCCAGGACGTGCTCTTGAGCGGGCGGCAGAAGTCCCAACCGTTCCTGCGCATTACCTTCCGTCCACATAGACCAGTCGAATCCGTGGAACAGGGCGCAGCAGACCTCGTACTTCTCCAGCATGACCGCCACCGCTTCGTCCTGATTTAGCGCCGTTCGCCCCGTGCCCCCGCTCTCGGTGTAGGTGGCCAAGGCTGTCTTGAGGTTCTGGGCCAGCCCAAGGTAGTCCACCACCAAACCGCCCGGCTTATCCTTGAAGACCCGATTGACGCGGGCGATGGCTTGCATCAGCCCATGCCCGCGCATCGGCTTGTCCACATACATGGTGTGCAGGCTGGGCGCGTCGAACCCTGTGAGCCACATGTCTCGCACCAGCACAACCTGGAGTGGGTCAGCAGGATTGCGGAAGCGGTGCGCCAGCGCTTCCCTCCGAGCCTTGTTACGGATGTGCGGCTGCCAATCCGGTGGGTCGGAAGCGGAGCCGGTCATCACCACCTTGACGCTTCCCCTGTCGTCATCGTCGTTGTACCAGCCAGGGCGCAGGCGCGCCAGCTCCCGGTAGAGTTCAATGCAGATGCGCCGACTCATGCAGACGACCATCGCCTTGCCATCAAGGGCTTCGAGGCGCTGCTCGAAGTGGGCCCCGATGTCCTCGGCAATCTGCTTCACTCGCTTCTCCGCGCCGACGATGGCCTCCATCTGCGCCCACTTGGTCTTGAGCTTCTCCCTGCGTTCGACCTCTTCGCCCTCGGTGGCTTCCTCGAACTCAGGGTCAATGTTCGGCCTCTCGCTCTCCTCCAGGGCCAGCTTTGCGAGACGGCTCTCGTAGTAGATGGGCACCGTGGCCCCGTCCTCGACGGAGCGCTGGATGTCGTAGATGCTGATGTAGTCTCCGAACACAGCGCGGGTGTTGGCGTCCTGTAGTTCGATGGGCGTGCCTGTGAAGCCGACGAAGGAGGCGTTGGGCAGCGCGTCTCGCATGTGCCGGGCGAACCCGTCGATAAAGTCGTACTGGCTGCGGTGGGCCTCGTCAGCGATGACTACGATGTTGCGCCGCTCCGAGAGGGTGGGGTGGGTATCGCCCTTCTCCTCCGGGAAGAACTTCTGGATGGTGGTGAAGACCACGCCGCCGGACTCCACCGATAGCTTGATCCGTAGGTCGGCCCGACTCTCCGCCTGGGCTGGCGGCTGGCGCAGGAGGTCCTGGCAGCGGGAGAACGTGCCGAAGAGCTGGTCGTCCAGGTCGTTACGGTCGGTGAGAACCACAACGGTCGGGTTCTCCATCGCTGGCTCGCGGACGATAGCGCCGACGTAGAAGGCCATTGTCAGGCTCTTGCCTGACCCCTGGGTGTGCCAGACGACCCCGATGCGGCGATCCCCAGGCTCACCGCCGGGTGTGCGGCCCGCCTCGTACCGTCCGACCGCCTGGGCGACTCGGGCTTCAGCGCGTTGCATCTTCGCCGCCCGCAGGGTTTCATCCACGGCTACCCTGACGGCGTGGAACTGGTGGTAGCCCGCCATCTTCTTGACGAGCGCGCCGCTGCCGTCGTCGTCAAAGACGATGAAGTCGCGGACCATGGCGAGGAAGCGGCCCGGCTCGAAGACGCCCTCCAGCATTACCTGTAGCTCGGTCAGGTGCGGGTGGGCCAGCGTCTCGCCGCCGATGGTGCGCCAAGGCTTGAACCACTCCCTGCCGGAGGTCAGCGTGCCGATGCGGGCCTCGGTCCCGTCGGAGACTACCAGCGCTTCGTTCATGGAGAAGAGCGACGGCATATCTGACTTGTAGGTCTGGAGCTGCTGCCACGCCGTCCAGATGGTGGCGTCCTCATCGGCAGGGTTCTTCAGCTCGATGATACCGAGAGGCAGGCCGTTGACGAACAGGACGACGTCCGGCCTGCGGGTGATGCTGTTCTCGGTGATGGTGAACTGGTTGACAGCCAGCCAGTCGTTGTTGGCGGGGTTGTCGAAGTCGATGACCTGTACCTGCGCTCCACGAATGCGTCCTTCACTGTCCCGATGCTCTACCGTTACGCCATTGACGAGCATCTGGTGGAAGCTGCGACTGCGGGCTTCGAGGGTCGAACCATCCGGGCGGGTGAGCTTGCGGAAGGCGTCTTCTAGCGCGGCTGCGGGAAGGCTGGGATTCAGCTCGGCGAGGGCGTCCCGCAGCCGACGCTCCAGCACGACTTGGCCGTAGTCGTCCCGTTCCGCGCTGGGCGTGTCCGGGGCGATGTCCGGCCCGTGAGCCACGCGCCAGGCGAGGCCTACCAGCCAGGCAAGGGTGGCCTCTTCCACTACGTTCTCAGAAAGTAGAGTCTTGTTCATGACTCCACTTCGTCCACGGTTTCATCTGTAGAATCATCCATCAGCTTCCCGCCAAGGTCCCGATAAGCTACATGGTCGACAGCAAACAACAACTCACTAGAATAGTAATCCTGTTCACCTACGGCCATGATCCCGTACTGTGCGTCAATTGCCACATCGAAATCTCTCTCCCGAGAGGGAGGTTCAGGGGGAGTCCGATCCAACATTGCCTGTTCAAGTACAGCCTTGGGATCGCAAACGTCGAATAGTACCGAGAATATCCAGAGTGCGGCAGTCCGAGCAATTTCAAGAGTATTTCTGTCGGGTATACCCTTCTGGCCACCATGGTACTGCTCGTTTCGCTGGTCGTGCGCCCATATGATATAGGCCTTTTCTATGGCCCAGGTGATGTTCCTTGACTCTATTTCTTTCTCGAAGAAATCGAGTTTCGTGTGGTAATTTCTCATCCATTGGTCGACTTCGTCGCCTTGATAGCGGTGCCCTCCTCGTTGGATTGGATGCAGTGTGAGGTAGGTCGTGATCGCCACTTCAATGGCATTGTCAAAGCCAATAAGAGCGATACTGCGGTCGAAATCGTTCGCTCCTCGCAAGTGACTTTCCGCATGAACCATAAGCTCGAACGGGCCATTGGCCCACGGTGGGAGAGGGGTCACATTGCTTCCTCTGTCAGCAAACGTTCCGAATCCTTTACTCGCACATCTCCCGACACCAGCTTCGGCAGCAGAGCATCACGGAGGGCGGCGAGATACTGACTTTGCTTCTCGTTGGACAAGATCATTTCGTGAAGAGGCGACACCTGTTCTTCAAAAGCGCTAATGGCTCGAATGTCAGCATCCAATATCTCGATAGCACTGAAGGTTGACTTGTTCATGTTGTGAAACACAGAGCCTCCACTGCCGCCCGTCATAATCTCAGACGCCATTTGTCTACACGACCAATAAAGATACTTGCTAGCCCTCGTATCTTTGGGGACGATGCTATTGATTTGCTGGTTAGTATGGGTTTCCCTATGATTCAATATTACCAACCCAGGTGTGGCAATACAGCTAACTGATATGCTTCCCGGAGGTATGGCCTGTCTGGACTGAGACATTGCCCCATCGTGCGAGAGCATTGAGCTAAACCAAAGCCAAGGTGAAACCCGCATTTGGGTCGGCTAGAATCAGGGAGGCATAGCGTCAGGACTGGGAGCAGACTGAGTGGGGATGGTGATGGGTATGAGGGGGATAAGGCCGGACTTGGAGGGGTGGCAGTTGGACTTGGCTAGTGTGCGCAGCAGGATGTACCTAGCGCCGACACCCCTGGAGAGAGAACGGTGGCACGCACTGTGGCTCCTGTGCCGGGGCCTGACCGCCTCGGGCACCGCCCAGGCACTGGGCCGGGATGCTCACACCATCGGCAGATGGGCCGCCGCCTTCGGCGAGGGAGGGCCTGCAGCCTTGATATTCGAGCAGACCGGGGGTTCCCCCCCGCACTTGGCGAGACGCAACAGGCGGAGTTGACGGGGGCAGTGCAGGAGTTGCCCGAGATGTCGGGCATAGAAATGGCCAACTGGAACTGGAAAGTGGTGCGGCAGTTTGTCTCGAAGCGTTTCGGCATTGGCCTGAGCCGCAGCACTTGCCTGAACTATCTGCACCGCTTGGGGTTTGTCCTGAAGCGTCCCAAGAAGCGTCTGGTCAAGGCAGATGAGCAGAAGCGGGAGGCCTTCGTGGCGGAGTACGCCACCCTGTCGGACGAGGCGTGGCGTACGGGAGCGAAGATATTCTTCGCCGACGAGGCCCATTTCCGGGCCGATGCCGAACTGAGAGGCAAATGGGTGCTAAAGGGAGAGCCGGCCTTGGTGGACTCGACCAGCCCGAGCTATGGCGAAAAGGCCAGCTACTACTCGGCAGTGTGCCTGGAGACCGGTGAGGTGGAGTGGATGGACCTGGAGGGGAACAGCAACTCCGGAACCTCGGCTGCCTTCCTGGAGCGGTTGCGGCAGAGGCACTCCGGGCCGCTCAACGTGATTTGGGACAACGCGCCGGCGCACCGCGGCGAGGCGGTGCGTGAGTATCTGCGGACGCCGGGCTTGGGGCTGCGGCTGATGAACCTGCCGGGCTACAGCCCGGACTTCAACGCCGATGAGGCCATCTGGGGCTGGGCGAGAGAGGAAGCCACCGGAAACCTGTGCTTGGGAACCAAGGCCCTGGTAAAGGAGAGGGTCGGGAATTTCCTCTGCGGGCTGTCCATCCGGAAAGACGAGGTCAAGGGCCGCTGCCGCACCGTCCTACAATCAAAGGCCGAAGGATTTCTGCGAGAATCCCAGCCCAATCACCGATGTATTGTAAATGCACATCCCACCTTGGCTTTGGTTTAGTTGTCACTGCATACATTCTGCCATGCATATCGGGGATACGTAGGAATGGGACATCTTCTCCATAGTAGTCTGGTTGCTTGGTGCTCGGAGTCTTGCCAGTGATGACCTCTCCAAAGTCTCCCAACGCCTTCACCGCCCACCCCTCTGGCATTCTCCCCAGTTCCGAATCCACCAGGCCAGCGGGAAAGAGGTCGTAGAGGTGGGCCGGGAGGCCGGGGAGTGACTCGCCGGGGCGCCAGCGGCCCTCTATCTTGGCGCGCACAGGCTCGAAGTCCACGAACCACGACTTGAACAGCGCCCGCGCCATCTCCTCCAGCGTCTCGTTCATCCGCCGGTTCAGCTCGATTTTGTCGTCCAGTGTGCCGAGGACGTGGGCGATGGCCCGCTGCTCCGGTAGGGGTGGATACACAACCGTCACGTCACTAAGGATTTGAGTGTTGAGAGAGGGCATCGTCGCGCCTACAGCGATTGACCTGATGTGTTCCTGAAACGCCGGTAGGCCGAAGAAATAGGAAAGGTAGGCTGGGTCAATCTGGTTGGGCTCTGGTCTCACCCGTAGACAACGCCCTGAGAACAACCACCCTTCTTCCGTGCCGCGCACGAGACTACGGCGATCCACTGATCCGACACGGCTAAACACGACATCACCCTGGCGAAGCGTATACTTGGACAACCTGTCTCTGTCGAAATCGGACACGCAAGGCAGATCGTGATGGGTGATACGATTCTCGCCCAGATGCTCCACAGTAATGATGGGGGTTCCCGCTGGCACATAGTCCTTTTGGTGCAGTTGGCTTCCAAAGGGTCCTGTCTGGATACCATCAGTTTTGTCGCACAAGTCAGCTAGCGAGGATTCGTTGAAGGTGTTAGCGAATCGGCCATAGACGGTTCCCCGCCATTCGCCGTCCGTTGTTTGCTTGGTTCCCGCCTGCACAACCACGTAGTCCCGCTCAACCATATCCCTGAAGCTCTCAGAAATGGCGTGCCAGTCGAGCACGTCCACTCGCATGGGGAGGTTGGACTCTTCGAAGGCTTCCTTCAGGCCGCCGAGCGTTCTCCAGTGCAACGGCCCTTTACCGACGACGGCAAGGTCGAGGTCGGAGTAGTCCCGGGCCGTCCACGTTGCGCGGGAGCCGAAGGCCCGCACCTCACACTCTGGCACGTGCTCCGCGAGGATGCGCTCAACAGTTGCCAGATAGTTGGGGTTGATATCAATCGAGCCGGTTATTCCCAAGGCTCCCCCGTCAGAGCGCTATAAAGCCTGATGGCGTCCTCTATGAAGGCGGGCATTACGCCAATGGCGTTGGCCGCTTTGTCTCTGTCGTAATCATGCGTAGTGTCAATGCGCGTCTGCACGTAGAGTTCCCATTGTTCACCACCAGATGCTAGTACCGTGTCAGCCTGAACCTGACGGATAGATATGTTGAAGCTTGTTGCGGGCATCGGTGGTGGAGAATCGCCAGTCGATGGTTGCCGCAGCCTGATTTCGTTCAGCTATTTATCAAAAATAGCCGGACGCGGTACTAGCAGCACGTTCTCATCGGCTATGCGAAATATGGGTCTGGGGCTGTTGGGAATCTCGGCGATACCAAATTCTTCAACGAGGTGGCGCCTGAGAACCTTCCACAAGGTATCATAGCAGGTCTCGAACCGTTGGATCACCGATTTGGCCATGCCCTCATGCACAAACGAAGGATAATCCGGCGACAGGTGAAGAAGATGTTCGTGCTGCGTCTCCAGATTCTTCAGGGATAGTTTGAGGTCGCCGTAGTCTATTGTCATGACGATTTCATGGGACGGTGCAGCACCAAGGTGCTAACCACCGCGCTGCCCTCAGCCCGGGTGTCTGCGGAATCGCGATGCCGTCCTTCCCACCACTTCTTGCCGGCGTCAAGCCTTATTTCACGTACAGAGACAAGGCGAGCCTCAATGTCGTCGTAGCCTTCTTCGTAACCGTTCACTACCACGCGCAGGTCGGGCGGGTATGCCTCTAGGGATACTCTGAACAAGTTCTGGGTGATATGGCATAGTAAGGCTGGCAGACCCGAATCCGGACGTGGGTGAGAGCAGAGATGGACCAACCGACCTTTGCGGACCTGGAATTCCAGGGCAAGAAGCGCAAGACTCGTCGGGAACTGTTTCTGGAACGTATGGACTTCCTGGTTCCCTGGCAGCATCTGGAGGAACGCATCCAGCCCTTCTACCCCAAGGCAGGCAAGGGCCGCCGGCCCTACCCTCTGGCGGTGATGCTGCGGGTACACTGTGTGCAACTCTGCTACAACCTCAGCGATCCTGGCATGGAAGATCTGCTCTACGAGGCCGAATCGGTCCGGCGGTTCGCTGGGCTCAGGATGTCGGACGCCCTGCCCGACGAGACCACCATCCTCAACTTCCGCCATCTCCTGGAGCGGAACGAGTTGGGCAAAGTACTGTTCGAGGAGATCAACGCCCACCTGGAGTCGCAGGGGCTGCGGTTACGGGAGGGGACCATCGTGGACGCCAGCATCATAGAGGCGCCGTCGTCGACCAAGAACCGGTCTGGGGAGCGGGACCCTGAGATGCACCAGACCAAGAAGGGGAACCAGTGGCATTTTGGGATGAAGGTGCACATCGGGGTGGACTCGGAAACGGGGCTGGTGCACAGCATGAGCACGACGGCGGCCAACGCGCACGACGTTACGGAGGCGCACAATCTGCTGCACGGCGGGGAGACGGTGGTGTGGGGCGATGCCGGGTATCAGGGGGTTGGGAAGCGGGAGGAGAACCGGGAGCGGGAGGTGGACTGGCAGGTGGCGATGCGACCCGGGAAACGCAGGGGCTTGGAGCCTGGGAGTGAGGAGGCCGTGCTGGAGAGGCTCAAAGCGCAGGTGAGGGCAATGGTGGAGCACCCTTTCCTGAGGGTGAAGCGGCAGTTCGGATACGCCAGGGTTCGCTACCGCGGACTGGTCAAGAACACGGAGCGGCTGGCGATGCTACTGGGACTGGGCAACCTGCTGACGGCCCAGCGCCATCTGGCGGCGTAGTGCGCGAGCCAACAGCTCCGGACCGGCCTTTCCGGCAGTATCAAGCCCGCATCGGCCACCGCAGGGTGCGATCAGCGGGACCAAGCCCGGCCCAACAAGCCTCGTGAGGCGGTTCTCACCCCCATCGTTGCCTCGGCTATGACAATCCAGACTATGACGGCCTTGTTCAGAGTATCCCTAGCAACTACACCAGTTCGCTGACGGTCATCGTTCACCTCCAAACCCCAGCCGCGCCAGGTTTGCCTCAATAGCCGCGTCCAGCCGCTGCGCCTCCGCCTGCTGCTCCCTCCATTGGGCCGTGAGGCGCGCCAACTTCACTTCGAAAGGCTCGCCGTCGTCCTCCTGTGGCTCCGCGCCGACGTAGCGGCCTGGCGTGAGGACGTGGCCGTGTTTGCGGATCTCCTCCAATGTCGCGCTTTTGCAGAATCCGGGTACGTCGGCGTACTCGCCGGCATCTTCCTCGCCGCGCCAGGTGTGGTAGGCGTCGGCGATGCGGGCGATGTCGTCGTCGGTCAGCTCCCGGTGGGTGCGGTCCACCATGCGGCCCAGCTTTCGGGCGTCGATGAACAGCACCTCGCCCCGACGGTCCCGGTGTTTGCCACCCCTGCGGTCGCGGGACAAGAACCAGAGGCAGGCGGGTATCTGCGTAGAGTAAAAGAGTTGCCCCGGCAGAGCCACCATGCAGTCCACAAGGTCTGCCTCGATGAGGTTCTTGCGTATCTCTCCCTCGCCCGACTGGTTCGACGACATGGAGCCGTTGGCAAGGACGAAGCCCGCCGTGCCGCGCGGCGACAGGTGATGAGCCATGTGCTGCACCCAAGCGAAGTTGGCGTTGCCCGTGGGCGGGATGCCATGCTCCCATCGCTTGTCGTCCCGCAGCCGCTCGCCGCCCCAATCTGAGACGTTGAATGGGGGATTGGCAAGGATGTAGTCGGCCTTCAGGTCGGGGTGGCGGTCATTGTGGAAGCTGTCGCCGTGGGCGATGTTGCCCTCTATTCCGCGAAGCGCTAGGTTCATCTTAGCCAGCCGCCAGGTGGTGTAGTTGGATTCCTGGCCCCAGACGGAAATGTCGCCCCGCGCCTTCCCCCCGTTTCCGTTCCCGCTGGCGTGGGCATCGATGAACTCCATCGACTGGACGAACATGCCGGAGGAGCCGCAACATGGGTCGTAGACGCGACCATGGTACGGTTCTAGCATCTCCACCAGGAGCTTAACGACGCAGCGCGGGGTGTAGAACTCGCCGCCCTTCTTGCCCTCGGCGCTGGCGAACTGGGAGAGGAAGTACTCGTACACCCGGCCCAGCACGTCTTTGGAGCGGGCTTCTGCGTCTCCAACCTGGATGTTGGTGATCAGGTCGATGATCTGGCCGAGGCGAGTTTTATCCAGGGCGGGGCGGGCGTAGTCCTTGGGTAGCACGTCCTTGAGGGCCCGGTTGTCCCGCTCGACGGCGGCCATGGCGTCGTCCACCAGTTGGCCGATGGTAGACTGCCGCGTCTGCGCCTTGAGGTGAGGCCAGCGGGCCTCCGGCGGGACCCAGAAGATATTTTCGCCGCGGTATTCGTCCATGTCCTCGGGGTCATACCCCTCCCCCGTCTTCGACCCCAACCAGGCGTGCATCTCCTGGAAGGCGTCGGAGATGTACTTGAGGAAGATGAGGCCGAGGACGACGTGCTTGTACTCGGCGGCGTCCATGCTGCCCCGCAGGGCGTCGGCCATCCGCCAGAGCTCGGCCTCGTAGCCCATCAGAGCACCACTACTCAATTCGGCGTCCACGCCGGAGCCCGTTCGTCTCCGTGGTGTTGTCGTCATTATCCTTGGCCCCCTCGCTTGCTCCTGGACCGCCAGCTGTCCACCTCGCGTAGGGCGTTCTTGCCCCCCGGTCCGTAGCCGTGATGGACCAGGAAGCTGGGGACGCCGCCGTACTCGACGGAGATAACTGCGGACTCGGCGGTCTTGTCGTGGCCCGGCAGGAAGAAGGAGCCGATTGCCGTCTCCGCGCGGCACCCACACCAGCATTCGCCGGTCGGCAGCAGGCGTTTGGTTGAAGCCATTCTCATATCTCCCGAGACTATTGAAATGCCCTTGAATACTGTTCAAGGATACGTCCCTAGGCGTTTCCCAGTCAATGACCGCCATGCTCAGGCACGTTGCCACCCTTCCGTTCGCCACTTGCGGCCGCTCCGACCAGAAACCCTTTCGCCCCCCTACCACAAAATTGGCCACGACACAATGGCTTGCAAGGCATTACATATGCCGCCTTTCCAGCTCACAATGGGATGTTGGGTAATTACCGACCACAGTAGATGTAGAAGTACGAAATAACAAGGGAATGAGACCCTAACTTGGCGCTCTCCGACCGACAGCTGCTCCACTCCCTCAGCCGGACGCCGTTCGTCGATTCGACGGAACTGGCGCTCATTCTCGGCGAGCCTCACACGACGGTCCACCGCACCCTTACCGACCTGCTGGCCGACGGCATCACCGGGAGGGTCAGCCACGGCACCGCACACCTGCCTTCGAGCCAAAGGTACTACCTGACGACCAAGGGCATCAGACAGGCAACGGGAGTCCTCGGCTTTGAGACCCCCTCGGACTTCGTGCGAGCCTACCCGGTGTCCAGGGAATGGCTAACGCTGCTGGTCCGCAGGATGGACGCGGTGGCCGCGGTCTACCGTCTCGCTGCCTCACTCTCCCCCGGCATCGACGGCCTCCGGTCCCACGTGGAGTTTCACCGCAGGGGCCGCTTCGACACCACCATCACCCTCCACGACGGCCGCAGCTTCGGCGTGGTGCGCCAGGGCCTGGCCCTACGGCGCCGGTCTCTCTACGATCGGCTGAGGGCCATCGCGGGATACGACTACACCCGCCGTCCCAGCGCCGTCCTGATCCTGACACCCAGCGTCTGGGAGGAGAGACTGACGACGAGGTTCTGCGAGCGACTGAACCTTGACGACTGCTACGTTGCCGTGGAATCGAGGAATGCACTGGAAAGACGGGACCTTCGCCTCTGGCACAGATACTCGTGGGTCGGCAGCACGTACCGCACGCTGGAGGGTGTGAGCTCGCCCGGCAGCCCCGGCGGAAGGCGTTCCACCGCATCACCGGAGCGGAAGCGAGCATCGTTGCCACGTCCCGAACGGATGGCGCGGGCTGCGCCGGCCTTCGGCGTCAACCCGTCGGAGAAGCGGACGCTGGACCTCATCACCGACCACCCGATGATCCCCCGTGAGCACCTTGCCCGCTGGCTCGGCATCTCCGAGGGACGGGTCAGCCAGATGATGCGCAGCCTCGTCGATACCTGGGGCCTGGTCGAGCGTCACGGCAAACGGGGAGACACACGCTACACCCTGTCCGCCGAGGGCATTCGCTACGTCACCCACAGGGACCGCGCCCAGCTCCCCACGACGCAGGGCATATGGAGCACGGCCCTCACCACCGACAAACAGGGTCGCAGGCGTCACGTGGGCCACCGCATCGAGACATGGGCGAGGCAGACGAGGCACGCAGACGGCATCACCTGGTTCCTGTCGAAGCTGGAGGCTGAGGCCAGGGCAGACCCCGACAGCGACCTGGTGTGGTCCGTCCCCACAGCCAGGTCCGACCGAACCTATAACTGGGGCGATTCCGCCATCGCACCCGACGCCGTGGGGCAGATGACAGCCCAGGGCCTTCGGATACCGTTCTACTTCGAGCACGAGCTCCGCGCCCGCCATCCCAGGGGAGTCATTGCCCGCCTGAAGCCCTACATGAGCTACTACTGGTCAAACGAGTCTAAGGACGACCAGCCGCCGTACCCCGTCACCCTGTTCGTCGTGGACACCGAGGAGGTGGAGGCAACCTACGTGCGCACCGCCGCCCACATGAGCCGTATGTCCCTGCCCATCTTCGTGTCGTGCATACCCGTTCTGTCCCACACAGGGATACTCGGACGGTCATGGCGTCCACTGTGGGAACCGGAGTCTCCCCGACTGCCGCTGTCCGCACTGAGAGCCTACCAGTGGGACTCGCTCTACCACCGGATGCGTCAGAGTCCTGTAGGGAGGGATAGATAGGGACGTATCAGCCCTATCTGCCCTCTATGCTGGATGGGTGGTCCAAAATGGCACAACCGGCCCGATGTCCGGGGTCCGCCGACGGCCAAAACACCCCTGTTTTAGCTACGAAACGGGGTTGACGTGTCGTCTGACCGGTCAGGGTACAAAATGGGAAGCCATGCTAAAATAACTGGCGAGTCTGATGACAACTTGATTGCACTTTGGGAACCCTGCCGTGTCAGCGGATAGGGAGGCAAAACCGATGGATGAGCCCGTCCGCTGGGTGACGAAAGCGGAGGCGGCTGAGGAGCTGGACATATCCCTCTCGACTCTCGACCGGATGATCAGGAAGGCCGAGGTCGAGGTCCGCAGGGAGGGCCGCCGGGTGTTCGTGCGGATGGCGGGGGAGTACATCACCGACGAGGAACTGCTGCGCCGGACCATCGACAGGGAACATGAACTTGAACAGACCGTGCGGGAGTTGGAGCAGAGAGTATCCGAGTTGAAGCTCAGCGTGTCCGAGTTGGAGCGGGAGCGGGACGAGGCCAGGGAGTCCGCAGCCACCGCCAGACGGCCGTACCTGGAGCTTGAAGGAGAGTACCAGAAGGAGGTCGCCGAGCACGAGAAGACGAACGACGTGCTCATCGCGGCCCGCATAATCGCCTTCGTGCTGTTGGCGCTGCTGATCGGGAGCGTTCTCCTGTGGTGGTTTGTGCTGAGGTAGAGGAAGCGCTGTCGGCCCGTCACCCCGGTCTCCAGCCACATCTTCGAGGGACGTAACGCACCCCCACTTCAATCGCATTTTCCTGAGCCTAATGTCATTGGGACGCCGCTCCAACCGGCCTGCCGATGTCATTCCCCACGTTTGGCGATGTCATTGCCGTCCGGAACGCACCCTTTCTAAAAGTGTTCATTGGTTACGTCCTGTAGAGGGGCCTTTTACCCCTGTTTCAGCTACGAAATCACGACTCTTGCCGCTCTGTCACGGAACTCAAACTCCTGTACACCCCCGATACTGCGTGGAAGGGGCCGAAGAAAAGAGAGCCTGTGGCACCCCGCATCCCTGCGCAGAGCTATGAGGGGTCTTATTCAGCGTTGCGATTGTGCACACTCTCTTGCGAGAGCAGCGCTTCCATGAGTCGCGGCAGAACGCAAGGAGGTGAACGAGTTGGCGCGGAGACCATCGACCAATCACCGGGAGACGAAGCGGGGATCGCCGTTCCACTCCGACGAGCATCGAGGGAAGGAGCGGCGTGAGCAGCGCGTGCCGGACAGGATGATCGCCCGCGCTGACCTACGGCGTCAGGCGTCTCCGATGATCCCCGATTCCAGACCTCCCGCCGCCCCGCAAAAATGCAACTGCCAGCTATGGCCTTTGCAACTCGGACCCGATCTCGCTCGCCTACATAAATGCAACTTTCAGCTACGGACTTGCAAACCATGTCCGGAACGTACCCGCAAGTCAAAGTGTTCACTGTCTCAGTCCTGTAGAGGGGTGATCCGCCCCATTTCAGCTACGAAACAGCCCGACTTTGTAATCGGCGGAGGTAAAGTGGACCACGCGGGCGGAAGATTGCTGACAAACGGCGACTGAATACTGTACCGCCCGCCATCATTCATAGGGTTGTATCCGAACCCATGGATGGTGTGATGGATGTACAAGGTGGACGTATATCTGCGGGTCCGTAGGGCGGTGATGTGAGGTGGGATGAGCATCCGGGAGGCCTCCCGGGTGTTCGGGCTGCACCGGGACACGGTGCGCAAGATGCTGGTGTTTTCAGTCCCGCCGGGGTACCTGCGGCAGTCTCCGCCCAAGAGGCCCAAGCTGGAGCCCTTCACCGGCGTCATCGACCGGATCCTGGAGGACGATCTCAGGCGTCCCAGGAAGCAACGCCACACGGCCAAGCGCATCTTCGAGCGCCTTCGCGAGGAGTACAGGTTTGATGGCCAGTACACCATCGTCAAGGACTACGTAAGGGAGCACCGCCGGCAATCGCGGGAGATGTTCGTGCCGTTGTCCCATGCGCCGGGCCACGCCCAGTGCGACTTCGGCGAGGCCCTGGTGGTCATCGGCGGCGTGGAGCAGAAGGCCCACTGCTTCGTCATCGACCTGCCCCACAGCGACGGCTGCTTCGTAAAGGCTTACCCGGCGGAGACCACCGAGGCGTTCCTGGACGGCCATGTCTCCGCTTTCGCCTTCCTGGGCGGGGCGCCCCAGAGCATTCTGTACGACAACACCAAGCTGGCCGTGGCCAGGATTCTGGGGGACGGCCGTCGCAAGCGCACCCGTGCCTTCACCGAGCTGCAGTCCCACTACCTGTTCGACGACCGGTTCGGCCGCCCCGGCAAGGGCAATGACAAGGGTAAGGTGGAGGGCTTGGTGGGCTACGTGCGCCGCAACTTTCTGGTGCCCATACCGTCCTTCGCGAATTTCGAGGCGCTGAATACCTACCTGGAGCAACGATGCCTCGAGCGGATGGACGCCAAGTTGCGGGGGCATTCTGAGACCATCGGTCAGCGTATGGAGCGGGACCTCGAGGTCCTGCTGCCCCTACCTCCGGTGGCCTACGACGCCTGCGAAAAGCAGGCGGGCCGGGTGAGTTCGTTGTCGCTGGTCAGGTACAGGACCAACGACTACTCGGCGCCGGTGGCCTATGGACACCGGGACGTGCTGGTAAGGGGATACGTGGACCAGGTGGTCATCAGCTGCGGCTCGGAGGTCATTGCCAAACACCACCGCTCCTATGAACGGGACGATTTCGTCTACGACCCCATCCACTACCTGCCGCTGCTGGAGCGGAAGCCGGGCGCTTTGGACCAGGCGGCTCCGCTACAGAGCTGGGAGTTGCCAGAAGATTTCGGTACGCTTCGCCGGCTTCTGGAGTCCCGCATGGGACGGCGGGGGAAGCGGGAATTCGTGCAGGTGCTCAGGTTGCTGGAGACCTTCTCGCAACAAGAAGTGCACTCAGCCCTCAAGGACGCTCTCCGGCTGGGGGCGCTGAGTTTCGACGCGGTGAAGCACCTGGTGCTGTGCCGATTGGAGGGACGGCCGCCCCGCCTCGACCTGGAACTGTATCCCTACCTGCCCCGGGTGAGGGTGAACACCACATCGGCCAGGGACTACATGCCCTTGCTGTCGGGGAGAGCGGCATGAACGACCGGTCGACGCTGCTATTGGAACACCACCTGAAGGAGTTGAAGCTGCCCAGCTTCCTCCGGGAATACGGGAAGATGGCGGCCCAGTGCGCCGCCGAAGGTGTGGACCATCCCCAATACCTGCTGCGGCTGGCCGAGCTGGAACTCATCGACCGCCACCAGCGCATGGTGGGGCGGCGGATCCGGGCGGCCCGGTTCCCTGCCGTCAAAAGCCTGGACACCTTCGACTTTACCGCCATCCCCTCGGTGAACAAGTCCCTGGTGATGGAACTGGCCCGGTGCGAATACATCCAGCGCCGGGAGAACGTCATCGCCGCCTTAAACAGCGGCACCGGCAAGACCCACATCGCCCTGGGACTGGGCCTGGCCGCCTGCCAGAAAGGGATGTCCGTGGGCTTCACCGCCGCCGCCGCCCTGGTCCACGAGTTGATGGAGGCCCGGGATGAAAGACGTCTGCTCAGCCTCCAGAGACAACTTTCCCGCCTCAGCCTGCTGATCATCGACGAACTGGGCTTCGTGCCCCTGTCACCCACCGGGGCGGAACTGCTCTTCGAGGTCTTCAGCCAGCGCTACGAACGGGGCTCAATCCTGGTGACCACCAACCTTCCCTTCGACGAGTGGACCGAGGTCTTCGGGTCGGAGAGGCTCACCGGGGCCCTGCTGGACCGCCTCACCCACCACGTCCACATCCTGGAGATGAACGGCGAGAGCTACCGGCTCAAGCGTAGCAGAGAGGGAGTTGCCTCCCAAACTCAAGACAAGCCTCACGAAGAATAGGTAGCATCAAGACCTTCCTGCCTGTCCTCTGCTGACCCACCCGTAAGCAGGCCATTTCCCTCAACAAGTGGTGCGGACATTTATGCTGGCCAGTTAGTGAGGACTTTTTCGCTGAACATGAACACACCAGGTGGTACAGTTTTACTCCGCCCCAGTGGCCCAACATGCCTCCGCCATTGACATGAACAACTGGTGCGGACATTTACGCTGGCCAATAACCTCTTGTGGTACACTTTTGCTCCGCCTCACTGGCCCAACATCCCAACGCCCTTGACACCCGGCGCACGTGGCCGAGCGGGCCGCCCTCCGGCCCCGAGGGCGCGGCGGCTGCGGCCCAACGCCGTCCAAGCGCGGGCCGGGAGCGCCCGCAATAGTGTTAGTAGCAAGCATCGTTAAGCCCGTGTCCGGCCCGTGCAGAGGCGACTAACTGGTGCGGGCCTGCCGGGGTGCGTATGCTCATGGCGAGACGTGTTGCCTGGACGAAGACCGAATAAACGTCGGTGCAGATTGCCCGTTAGCAAGCATGGTCCGGGAGTCTTGCGACTTCATTAGTGACGCCCGACCGGAGGCGATCCCGTTCGGGAGACTGTGCGTTGTCAGTGACTCCCTCCGGCGACACGCCTACACGGTAATCGTGGAGGGAATAATGAGCACAGGCCAGAGCAGCGCAAAACCAGCGGGGCTGTCCCAGCTGAACCTAAACGCGGCGGGCATCGACGTGGGCGCCACCAGCCACTTCGAGCGGTTCCTGCCGGCCGCGCGGAGCGGCCGGTGCAGGAGTTTGGGGCCTTCACGGCGGACCTGTACCGTTTGGCCAATTGGCTGACCGAGTGCGGCGTGGAGACCGTGGTCATGGAGTCGACGGGGGTGTACTGGATACCCCTCTTCGGGGTGCTGGAAGAGCGGGGCTTCCAGGTGATGCTGGTGGACCCCAGGCGCATCAAGAACGTGCCGGGTCGCAAGACCGGCGTGGTGGACTGCCAGTGGCTCCAGCAACTCCACACCTACGGCCTGCTTTCCGGGGCTTTCTGTCCCGGCGGGGACATACGACGCGGTTCCGTTTGCTTTTAGGGTATGGCCTATGGCGCTACAGGAAGGCCGTCCTCTAAAAACGAACGGAACCCGTCCCCCTGTCCCCCACCGGCGCGGAACTCCTCTTCGAGGTCTTCAGCCAACGCTACGAGCGGGGCTCAATCCTGGTCACCACCAACCTGCCCTTTGATGAGTGGACAGAGGTGTTCGGGTCGGAACGCCTGACCGGAGCTCTGCTGAACCGCCTCACCAACCACGTCCACATCCTGGAGATGAACGGCGACAGCTACCGCCTCCGGCACAGCCGGGAGAGCGCTGCTTCCCAGTCTCCAGGCTCCTCAGACGACGTCTAGCTCGTACCACAACGGCTCCTCCCCTTCACAGCCGACGGTGGGACATTTCCCATGAACAATTAGTGTGGACATTGTATCTTTGAGTTTATGGGACCATTCCTTTACAGGAGCGGTTCCGGGTGCGGCAGACCGGAGTGACATTGGTCGTAACAGGCCGTCAAAAAGCGAAGGTCGCCGCACTCTCCTCCAACAGAGCCCGAACAGCTGCTTGGGCCATAGAAGCCCGCATTTCGCAAGGCCGGGCCAGTATTACGGGGAGATGAGAACATGCAAGAGGAACTCACCTACGTTGGTATCGACATTGCCAAGGAGCGCGTGGATGTCGCCATCCGCCCGTCGGGCCGGAGTTGGAGCTTGCCCTACGACGAAGCAGAGGTTCGGGAGTTGGTCGCCCAGCTACAGGACCTGATGCCGGCGGCGGTTATTCTGGAGGCCACTGGCGGCATCGAGTTGCCTCTGGCGGCGGCGCTGGGCGCAGCATCCCTGCCTGTGGCGGTGGTCAATCCCCGCCAGGTGCGGGACTTCGCCAAGTCCACCGGACAGTTGGCCAAGACCGACCGGCTGGACGCTCGCATCCTGGCACACTTCGACGAGGCCGTCCGTCCCCTGATACGGCCGCTGAGGGACGCCGACACCCAAGTTCTCGGGGCCGTGCTGGCGCGCCGGAAGCAGGTGACCGCCATCCTGGTGGCAGAGAAGAACACGCTGAGCCGCGCCATCCCGGAGGTGCGTCCCCGCGTCCAGGCTCATATCACTTGGCTGGAGCGGGAGCTGAACGATCTGGACGGCGACCTCCGGGAATCGGTCCTCAACAGTCCGGTACGGCGGGAAAAGGACGAACTCCTGCGCAGTGTTCCCGGCGTGGGCGAACAGCTATCCGTCACGTTGTTGGCCGCGCTGCCAGAGTTGGGCACACTGGACCGGAAACAGATCGCCGCCTTGGCCGGAGTGGCCCCCTTCAGCCGGGACAGCGGTCCCCATCGCGGTAAGCGCACCGTTTGGGGCGGCAGAGCACGAGTCCGTGCCGCGCTGTACATGGGGGCGTTGGTGGCGAGTCGCTGGAACCCGGTAGTCCGGGACTTTTATCAGCGGCTATTGGCAGCCGGCGAGGCCAAGAAGCTGGCCCTGACGGCTTGTATGCGGAAGTTGCTGATCATACTCAACTGTATGGTGAAGACCGGCAAGCACTGGCATCCGGACTTGGCAAACTCTTGACGTTCAAGACAGCTGCTTTTTGCTGGCCATTTACGCGGAGTGGTACAGTTTTACTCCGCTCCAGTGGCCCAACTTCCCCCCGCCCTTGACACCCACATGGGCTCTTGGCCTAGCTCTGCAATGTGAAAAAAGCTCGATTGACGCCAGGACTCCGGCCTCAGGGCCGCGAGGTCCGGACAAGCCGCGGCACAAGTCATTAATTTCAACTAGCGCACTACCCCTGGACGCTGAAAGGCCCCGGCGTTCCGGGGGCCTTTGGTTTCGCCGCCGAGGGGGACAGACAATTGGCCCGCACCGGGCCAGAGACGGGGCGATAACTCCCGCCTCCTTAGTGTACCACGCGACCTCGCCTAATGTTGACAATCGCACGATACAGGTACAATATGCCATAACCTGCCTATGTTGGCAATCATATACTGTCTGTCCGGTGGTAAGAAACGCCAGTTACCACCAAAAAAGGCCCCTTTTTAGCTTCGAAGGTGAGTTGGCCTACGAAATTCACGGACAGTTCACCCTGGGCTTTGAACACGCCAACGTGCTGGGCTGACCAACTCAAGTCTTTCGGTTGACTTTTTGTGCGGTCCGTTTGGGGGCGGTTCCAGCGTTTTCAATAAAATCTTGCCCGGAATTCCTCCCGTTCCGGCCTCACCTGGCAACTTGGCACGTTCGAACATCCGCCTGACCGAGACGATGCTGTTGAATTTAGAGAGCAGCGAGAGGTCCTTCACTCGGGGCCAGGACTGAATCCGGTTGGTCTCTCGCGTCCCGTCTGTGGTCCGTTGCGCCAGACCTGATGGGACGACAAATTTGTTAGGACGCTTGGAGAGGTGCAAATGGACTCGCAAACGAACAATGGCGGCGGAACCGGAAAATTGTGTCTGGTGGGTCTAGGCCCCGGAAATACAGACCACTTGACTCCCCTAGCTCTAGCCGCTTTGGACCAGGCTGAATGGGTGGTCGGTTACCGGGCGTACGTCGAACAGGTGAGTCCGCTGGTGAAAGAAAAGAATCTTCTCGCCATGAATTTGGGGCAGGAAATGGAACGGGCCGCCAAAGCCGTGGACTTGGCCTACCAGGGAGCCAGCGTCGCCGTGATCTCTTCCGGAGACACCGGCATTTACGGTATGGCCGGACCCATTTTCCGGGTGTTGGTGGACCGGGACTGGGACGGCGAATGCCCACCCTTGGAGATATTGCCGGGGGTGTCGGCGATGCAGGCCGCGGCCGCTCTTTTAGGGGCGCCTCTGATGCAGGACTTCTGCAGCATCAGCCTCAGCGACTTGCTCACCCCCTGGGAAACGATCCGCCGCCGGCTAGAGGCCGCCGGCCAGGGTGACTTCGTCGTTGCCATCTATAATCCGCGAAGCCGGACGCGGGACACCCAGCTGCGAGAGGCGCGTCTCATCCTGCTGGCCCATCGCACCGGAGACACGCCGGTGGGCATTGTGCGCAACGCCTACCGTCCCGATCAAGGTGTCACCGTAACCGATCTGGAGCGTTTGGAGGACCACTTGGATTCGATTGACATGGTCACCGTGGTGCTGGTAGGCAACTCCACCACCTTCGTGCACCGGGGCCATATGGTGACCCCCAGAGGTTATCCAAGCCGGGGATAGGCCGACCGGCAGCCATTGGCCATTAGCCTAGGCCAGCGAGACGGTTTTGCGCCGCCCCGTGCTGTTCGCCGGCGTGATAGGAGCTGCGCACCAACGGGCCTGAGGCGACGTGTTTGAACCCCATGGCTTCACCAATCTCGGCAAGCTCGGCGAACTCCTTCGGGTGGTAGAATCGGTCTATGGCGACGTGCTTGGCGGAAGGCCGCAGGTATTGGCCGATGGTTAGCAAGTCGCACTCGACTTCCCGAAGGTCTTGCATGGTTTCCACGATCTCTTCCTTATGTTCACCCATGCCTACGATGATTCCCGATTTGGTAATTGCGCCGGGGCTCAGCTCCTTTACCTTGGCCAACAGTTCCAAAGACAGCCGGTAATCCCCTCTGGGCCTCACACTGGGGAAGATGCGGCGGGTCGACTCGATGTTATGGTTGAGCACCTCGGGGCAGGCGTCGGTGACCTTCTTGAGGGCCGGCCAGGACCCGTCAAAGTCGGGAATCAGCACTTCGATCTTGCAATTCGGAGTTTGCTCCCGTATTTTTTTGATACAAGACGCAAAGATAAACGCCCCGCCGTCGGCCAAATCATCCCGGTTAACCGAGGTGATCACACAGTAGTTGAGACCCATGGTCTTGACTGTTTCGGCGAGTCTCGACGGCTCTTGCAGGTCAATACCCGCGGGGCGGCCGGTGTTGACTGCACAATAGTGGCAGCGGCGGGTACAAATATCCCCCAGGATCATGAAGGTGGCCGTGCCCAAGTTCCAGCATTCCCCTATGTTGGGGCAGTGGGCCTCCTCACAGACGGTATGCAACCGGCTGCCTTGCATTAGCTGTTTCAGCTCTATGTAGCGCGGACTGCCTGGAGCGGGCGCCTTCAACCATTCGGGCAGCCGTGGCCTGGCGGCCACTTGACCCATGTTTTCAGTCATCTTATCTCCCCCGATCGCCGCAAACCCGCAGCATGGGACTAAAGGCGGCGGTGAAGTACGTCCACATCATAGCAGTTTCACCCGTTTGGGCGACACCCGGCACTTCTCGGCAGCAATGATGGCGTCGATGTCCGCCACAGCCTTCTCCAAGCCGCCGTCGCGATTGACCACCCGGTATTCGAACTCATGGACCCGGTCCAGCTCAGTCCGGGCCACGTCGAGGCGACGCTCCATCTCAGTGGCGCTCTCGGTCATGCGCAAGGCCAATCGCTTCTGCAGGTCACAGAAACCGCCCGGCGCCAGGAAGATAAACACCGCCTCCGGCGCCATCTTCCGTACCGTTTCCGCCCCCTGTACGTCGATTTTCAGGATAACGTCCTTTCCGGCATCCATTCCATGGCTGACCTGGCTCCAAGGCACCCCATACCAACGGCCATAGACCTGAGCGTATTCCAGGAACTCGTTGCGTTCCATCATCCCGTTGAAGGTGTCGTTGTCCAGGAATAAGTAGTCGTCGCCGTCGCGCTCCCCGGCACGCTTGGGGCGAGTGGTGGCGCTGACCGCAAAATGCCAGGGCCGGTCCAACTTTTTCAGCTCGGTCAAGGCCGCGTCTTTACCCACCCCAGATGGTCCGGACAGCACGACCAGTAATGGCTGGAACGCCGGCGTGATCATCCGGGCTGCGGTTCCTGTTGAATGCCGGGCCATAGCAAAACCGCTGGTAAAAGCTGGAGCGCCGGCGTGATCATTCGGGCCGCGGCTCCTTTTGGCACAGCTCGTCCAAGCGCCGCCAGAAGTCCGGGTAGGACACTGCCGCGGCATCCGCCCCATAAATGGTAGTTTCACCTTGGGCCAGCGCTCCGGCAACCGCCAGAGACATGGCCAACCGGTGGTCGCCGTGGCTATCGCAGACCGCTCCCACCAGGCGCCCGGTTCCCTCAATTACCATTCCATCTTCCGTGGCCCGGATTTTAGCGCCCAGGCCCCCCAGCTCCTTGACAACGGTTTCGATCCGGTCGGACTCCTTGAACCGGAGCTCCCCGGCATCCCGTATCACTGTGACGCCCTCGGCGAAACAAGCCGCGACCGCCAGCACCGGCAGCTCGTCGATGATGCGGGGAATCATGTCCCCGCCAATGACTGTGCCGTTGAGACGGCATGACTCCACCATCAAGTCGGCCACCGGCTCCCCCCCCACCACTCGTTCTTCCAGCAAGCGGAGGCTGTTGTCGGCGCCCATGTCACGGAGGGCTTCTACGATTCCGGTACGGCTAGGATTGAGACCCACCCCTTTGACCACAACACGCGCGTTCGGATGGCACAGACCGGCGACCAACCAGAAGGCGGCGGAGCTAATGTCGCCGGGAATAGCCAGGTCAGTGGCGCGCAGCCGCGCCGGACGCAGAACCACACTCAGCCCATCGGTCTCGACACCGGCGCCCATGGCGCTGAGCATACGCTCGGTATGGTCCCGAGACAAAGCAGGCTGGTGCAGAATGGTTTCCCCATGGGCGGATATTCCGGCCAGCATGATGCTGGACTTGACCTGGGCACTGGCCACCGGCATGGTGTATTCAATGCCCTTAAGGCCACCCCCACGAACGGTAAGAGGGGCTAGGGTGTCGTTACCGCGTCCCATGATGCCGGCGCCCATGTTCTTCAACGGCTGGACCACCCGTCCCATGGGACGGGAGCGAAGAGAGGCGTCGCCGCTTATCACGGTAGTGAAGTCCTGGGCGGCCAGCAGCCCGCACAACAACCGCATAGACGTGCCGCTGTTGCCGGCGTTCAGGATATCCGATGGTTCCCGGAGCCCCTGTCCGCCGCCGCGCACCGTGACGGCCCCCGGTTGGGCTGCCTCTCCGATTTCAACTCCCAGGCCCTCGAGGCAAGCCATGGTAGAGCGAACGTCTGCGCCCCCGGGAAGGCCGGAGATTTGGGCCTCGCCCTCCGCCATGGAGTTTAAGATGAGCGCCCGATGAGATATGGACTTATCTCCCGGCACCGGCAGTGACCCACCCAGGAAGGGCGGGCGGTTGACGTGCGAAACCGTCCCAGTCATGTCCTATCACGGCCTCCGCCTTTGTGGTCGCCAAAAAACCGTTTCTGAGCGTCCATCAGTTTTTGCCCTAGGAACATCCGCCCGATGTTTTCAGATGACGTTGGCAATTCGGCGGAGTTGAACGGCTGAGGGGAGGTGGCCAGCCCGGCCAGCCAGCGGCCCCTCGCATCGGACGCTTCCTCGAAGACCCGCGCAATCTCATCTCCATTGAGCTCTTTTTCCTCAGCCAACAACTGCCTGATCCGGTGCAGTTCCCGAATAAAGGCGTCTATCCAGGCGACGATGGGCTCCGCATTGGAGACGCATATATCCCGGTGCATCACCGGGTCCCCGGAGGCGAGGCGTGTAATGCCTTCATACCCGGTCGAAGCCACTCTGGCAATGTCTTCCCAGCGGGGGTTCTTGGCGGTGCATCCCACCAGTGCCACTGAGGCTAGGAAGGGAAGATGGCTAACCGCGGCCACAAAACTGTCATGTTCATCGTCGCCAATGAAGTAGGGATTGGCGCCCACCTCTTCAGCCAGCGCGGTTACCTCGGAGACCGCGGCTTTTTCGGCCCAGGGACTGGGGACGATGCAGTAAGTCTTGCCGCGGAATAGGCCTGCGTCGGCCACTTGAGGCCCGGAGGTCTCCTTTCCGGCCATAGGATGGCCTCCCACGAACTGCACGTCTTTGGGAAGATGCTGGTCCGCCCATTCCAGCACCATTTTCTTAGAGCTGCCCACGTCGGTAACCACGCAACCCTTCTTCAACTGGGGACCAATGAGCTTCATTGTGTCTTGCATAGCCATGACCGGCGTGGCCAGAATCACCATGTCGGCGTCATGGACCGCGGCGGTCAAGCGAGGCTCTAAGCGGTCGAAAGCGTTGCGTTTCTTAGCGCCAGCCAAGGCGCTGTTGTCACGATCAGCGCCAACCAACTCCAGATTTTTGATCTGGGCCTGCTTCAAGGCCAGCGCCATCGAAGTGCCAATGAGGCCGGTCCCGATGACAGCTATGAGAGCCATTGGATACCTCCGTGGGTCCACGCACAGCCACAGGCGGGCCATTGCGCACCAGCGCGCCGGTTGGCGGTCCGGCTTGTGTCAAGGCAGAGGGCAGGACTAATCTTACACCAACGGTGCGCGGAAGTAACCCGACTTAGGCTCCGCTAGGGCTCTTTTCATTCTTCCGACATTCCCGCCTTCCGTCATTCCTGCCTTCCCTCATTCCCGCCTCCCGTCGTTCCCGCCCTCCGTCATTCCGGCTTCCCGTCATTCCGGCTTCCCGTCATTCCGGCCCTCCGTCGTTCCCGCCCTCCGTCGTTCCCGCCCTCCGTCGTTCCCGCCCTCCGTCAACTCCGCCTTCCGTCAACTCCGCCTTCCGTCATGTCCGCCTTCCGTCGGTCCTGCCTTCCGTCATTCCCGCGAAAGCGGGAATCCAGGGCTGTCCGTCCAATGCCAGCCTTCCTGTCGCAAAGGTCTCTAGATTCCCGCTTTCGCGGGATTGACAGCTTCCGCGGGGATGACGGGTCTCGCGGGAATCACGGCTTTCCCGGGATTGACGAGTTTCGCGGGAATCACGGGTTTCGCAGGGATGACGGGTTTCGCGGGAATGACGGGAACTATGCGAGCCAACCCGGAAAATGAAAAGGCCTGGTCTCCGCCTTGGGTCTCTAGACTCCCCGGACAATCCCCCTTGAGAGAAGGTCTAAGGAAAAGCCCATGGGCGGGGTACAAGCTTTGCGCCCTGTCAGCTAGGCCCCTAATTTCCAGGCATACAACACCACGGCAATGGCGGTGGCCAGGTTGAGGCTTGAAACGCCTGGGCGCATCGGGATTGAGACACGATGGCGGGCCGAAGCCATAAGTTCCCGGCTGAGGCCTTCGCGTTCCGCGCCGAAAGCGAGAATCGCCCCTGCCGGTATGCTGCCGGGCTGTATCGGCTCGCCGTCCGGATCAAGCACAACTAGGGGACGCTCACAAATGGGGAGAGCCGGGGATTGCGCCACAGGGATGGCGTAATGGAGACCGGTTGCCGCTATCAACGCCGCCGGATGCCAGGGGTCGCGTGCTCCGGTGGTCACCACTCCCGCCGCTTCCGCAGCCGCTGCGACCCGAACCGCCGCTCCGATGTTCAGCAAGTTTCTGGGGTTCTCCAGAAGGACCAAGGGGGCCGGCGCGGGGTCATTCAACATTTCAGTAAGCGATACCTCAGGCCGGCGGGCGATGGTAATCACTCCTGTGGGCGGCGGCACGGGAGCCAGCTGCTCAAAAACATCCCTAGAGACGGCTCTTACACACCGGTTGATGCTGCAAACTACGTCCGGCGCATTGCTCTCTGCTAACCCCACAAGTTCCTCTGGGCTCACGCTGAACACGTCGATCAGGTCGGCTCCGAAGCGAATCGCGTGTTTTAAGGGGTGGAATCCTTCGAGGACCGCCATGGACTGATCGGAGCGGGCGCGGCGAAACCTTTCGACTAACGTTTGATTGCTCATATTGCTTTCAACCCGCCCTATGGAAACCTGTACTGACAGTAGCCAGTTGTCCTGGCAGCTCCAAGCGCGCTATCATCGATGAGTCCAATCCCTCTTTAGGGCCGTTGGTCCACCGTTGAAAGGGTGTAGCCGGCGGCCCTTTTACATTGGCCCCCTCCCACAATCCACTCCCACCGGCCACCCCTGCCGGGCCGCACCGGAAAGCTTAGAGGAAATCTCCAAGTCCCCCCGGCTCACGTGGTTGAGATTTGCCGGCCGCCGGTTCCTCCGGCGAACCCCGAGAGAAGGGCGGCTCACCAGAGGCAGCGAACCCCATAGGTGGAGAAGTGCGATTCATTCGAAACGAGGACCAGGTTACGCGCCAGCGCCTGCGCGATAAGCATACGGTCGAACGGGTCCCGGTGGGGTCCCGGCAGCGCACCAGCGCGTGCGGCGTCGTCTACGGTGATTGGCAACTCTTCGAAGCCCTCACCGGCAATGGCTCCCGCAAGGTCGTCCGCAATTTCCTCGGCTCCGGCAAGTTTGCCGAGACGACACTTGGTACTGATCTCCCAAGCCGACGCCGCGCTAATCAGCTTGTCGTTCGATTCCTCCTCGATGGCACGGCGGACAACGGCCGGCAACCGAGTGCTTCCGGCAAGCCACCATATGAACGCATGGGTATCGAGCAGGAGCCGCAACGCTCAGGCTTCCCATGCGGACATTTCTTCTTCCGGAAGCGGGTCGAAGAAGCTGTCGTCAAGCGATACCCGTCCCTTCCAGGAGCCGAACTGCGGTTTACCCTGCCGATGGAAAGGCACGAGACGAGCCACCGGCTTGCCGCTTCGGGCGATAACGACGTCTCCCCCTGCTTCGACTTCTGCAAGCAGGCTCGACAACCGAGTCTTCGCTTCATGGATATTCACGACTGACACGTGCAACTCCTTGGGTACATAGTTAGCTAATTGTATGACTAAGGCGGAAGCTGCGTCAAATCGAATAGCTGGGCCGCGAAGCTAATCACCGGAGTGGCAGGACTCACAACGACCGGTCTCGAAATCGCTGAATCAGATCCCGTCCCGTTCCCGATGGTCCGCCGCAGCGCGAAGGTTATTTGTCATATTCGGCCAGGACTGGCGATTTAACATCCAACGTCGCGCGGGCGCCAGATCAATCGGAAATTAGGAACCGGATTCAAGCTTTCCGAGGAGACATTGAGCCATCGGCGGACGCACCCACTTCTCCGAAGCAGGCAAAGTTGCTGATGGCTACCTCGACCTGGGGAAACTCGGCGACAGTCCTCAGCCATCCGCCCAGCACGTCGATGCAGGAACGAAGGGCAATAACCAAGGGCAGAAACGAAGGCCGAAGCCGTATTCGTCCGCCGGCCGCTCCATATTGGCGATGGAGGACTTGGTCCACGAGCAGCTTCCTCGCCACGTGCCGCTGGGTCAGCACCAGGGGCCCGGCGCGACCCTTCCGTAGGCGCGCCGGTAAGCGATTCACCCTCCACGGCGTCTATGCTTAGCATGCGGTCCAGCCGTGGCTTCCACCTTCGCCGGTCGCTAATGGCCAAACAACTACCGCAGCAGAAATCCCTCGTAGCCATTTGCGGCCACTTTCTCACGCTTGGCCCGCATTACTGGAGCGGAGTCCGGACTGGTGAGCAAGGCCCGAGCCTTACCGGGAATGTTGGCTCCCACGTACCAGGAGTCGGCCTTGGTCCGGAGAGTGTTGGCCCCGTCCTCGTTGACGTGCTTGGTCCATGCCTCTTCTGCCTGGGGCGAGGGCGAAATACGCGTGAATTCATGTCCGCGCACGTAGGATATGCAGTCGGTCACCCATTCGACCAGCGGCTCGGCGGCCCTGACGAAGTTGCCTACCGAGGCGGCGTTGATGGTAAACAAATTTGGGAAGCCGGCGCTTTGAATACCCAGATAGGTGCGCGGGCCTTCGGCGAATTTATCCTTCAATGTCTGCCCACCGTCGCCTACGACGTGTATTCTGTTCAACGACCCGGTCACGGCGTCATACCCCGTGGCAAAGATGATGACGTCCAACTCGTATTCGGCATTGGTGGTCTTGATGCCGCCAGGGGTTATGCGGTCGATGGGGGCCTCGCGCACGTCTACCAGCAAGACGTTATCCTGGTTGAAGACCTCATAATACCCGCTCTCGCATGGGAGCCGCTTAGAGCCGAACATGTGGTCTTTGGGCACCAGCTTTTCCGCTACAACCGGATCATGAACGCGCTCCCGGATCTTGCCGCGGACGAACTCGGCGTAGTCTTCGTTGGCCTCTCCGGGGAGCATCACGTCATGGAAATTAGATAGCCATTTCTTGAAACCAGGCTCCGCCCACAGCTTCTCGTACTGTTCGATCCGCTCTTCTGGAGACACCTCCAGGGCCGACCGGGGGTCGAACTCGTGCATGAACGAGCCCGAAGTTTCATTGCACCTCCTGAGGATCTCCGGATAATTGGCCTTGATCTCCCGCTGCATATCGGCGTCGATTGGGCCATTTCGGAGCGGTGCGCAATAGTTCGCCGTCCGCTGAAAGACGGTCAGGTGGCCAACTTCTTTGGCGATTTCCGTTATGAGTTGGACGCCGGTGGCGCCTGTGCCAACGACCCCCACGCGCTTACCGGCTAGGTCCATGCCTTCCTTCGGCCACCGGCCGGTGTGACACCAGGCGCCCTCATAAGTCTCGATCCCCGTGAATTCGGGCACATAATGGGCGGACAGAAGACCTACCGCGGTAATCAAGAATTGCCCCTGCGCCCGCTGGCCGGCGTCTGTCTGGACCTCCCAGCAATCCATGCCCTCGTCGTAGACCGCGGAGGCGACCCGAGCGTTGAACTGGATGTGACGTTTGAGGTCAAACTTGTCCGCCACGTGATTGAGGTAGCGCTCATTCTCCGGCTGGCCGGAGAAATGCTCTTTCCACTCCCATTCCTGCAAGAGTTCCTCGGAGAAAGAATATCCATAGGTGTAACTCTCCGAGTCGAAGCGCGCTCCAGGGTAGCGGTTCCAATACCAGGTGCCGCCCACTCCACTGCCGTGTTCGAAGACGCGAGCGGAGAGCCCGAGCTGGCGGAGGCAATACAACTGGTACAGACCAGTGACCCCGGCCCCAATGATGATAGCGTCGAACTTCTCAACTTGTTTTGCGGGTCTCGAGCCGTTGGTTGACCTTCGTAGTAGGGGATTACTCATTTAGCTCTCCTTAAAGTGTCCCAAGAGTGCCGGTCGTTTAGCGTCCCCGTCGTCATGAAGGGGACTGGCTCCCGCACAACAGCCTCTTCATTGACCGAACTGGGACCGAACTGGGACCGAACTGGGACCGAACTGGGACCGAACTGGGACTGAACTGGGACTGAACTGGGACTGAATTGAGACTGGATTTAATGTCGCTAAGACGTAAAGTTAAAAAGACGCCGGTTGGGTTTTCGCACTCTTCCAAAAGATAGTCCGGCCTACCTGCCTATTTTACCTACATTTCCGAGTCAAAGCACGTCTTAGTTTTGGCAGGCCAAAAAAACTCCGGGAAAAACCCCGGGAAAACCGGAGTAGTAATTCAAAATCTTTGAAATGATGCGTAGCTGAGACTGACGTCATCGTCCGACGATACTCGGGTGACGTTGCTGCCCGTCAACCTCTGGGCTAGGACTCGTAGGCGTAGCTATAGCTAGGACTGGTAACCCGGCCTCCATCGACGATCAAGTAGTCACCATCAAGGGGACGGCCCTCAAAGAAGTTGGTCAAGCATTCGCGGACCCCGTCCGCGTAACGTCGTTGAGCTTCCAACGAAGTTCCCGACACGTGTGGAGTAAGGGCGTGATTGGGCATGCTCCGCCACGGATGATCGACCGGCGCCGGTTGCGGATACCACACGTCTCCAGCATAGCCGGCCAAGTGACCCCGCTCCATTACTTCCACGAGAGCGTCTGTGTCGACTATTCTGCCCCGGGCGGTATTGACCAGGTACGCGCCCTTTTTCATGCTATAAAGCCGTTCACGGTTGAACAGACCATCCGTCGCCGGCGTCAGGGGAATGTTGATGCTGATCACGTCGCAACGCTGTATAAGAGGATCGAGACGAGAATAACGAGCGCCGAGCACCTGTTCCTCGGTATTGCTCAAGCGCCGATAGTCAAAGTAAAACGTGTTGACGTCGAAGGGCTTGAGCCTAGCGGCAACCCGCTGTCCGATCCGTCCCATACCGACTATGCCGACGGTCTTATCTTCCAGATCGTGGGACTTTGCGGCGATGGTGCCTATGTCCCAACCGCCGTAGACCACCTCTTTGTAGGACGAAATGTAGTTGCGGACCAGGGTAAGAATTTGCATTACGACGTGCTCGGCCACGCTGACCACGTTGCTGCCGGTGATCTCGGCCACAGTGATATTGCGTTCTGCGGCAGCCGCCAGATCGAAGTGGTCGGAACCCACACCGGCCGTGAGTAAGAGGCGAAGATTAGGAGCCTGTTCGATCCTTTCTCTGGTGATATAGGCCGGCCAAAAGGGTGTGGCGATCAGCACATCCGTAGTCGGGAGGTGATTTTCGAGCTCGGTCCCGGTGTCAGTCAGCGCCACCAGCTCGTGGCCCGCGGCCTCCACCATCTCGCGCAGGCCAAGCGCATTTTCCGCGCATCCCAGCAACTCGGGAGTTTCTCTGGCCGACGAGCCCCCAGGGTAAAGAACAGCAACGATTTTCATGGCTCGCTCATACCTCCTGAACCACCTTTGGGAAGCTGCGGGACTGCCTCACAATCAGGCTGCGGGTCCTCTCCTGAAACCCTCTGCCGCTGAGGATGCAGGGCCGTGAACCTCATAATCTTAGGCTATCTCGTAATAATCCGGCAAGGCCTAACAAAAAACCCCGAACGGGAAGTTGAACGCCGGCGTCTTTGCCGCGTAAGACTCAGGCCAACTCCTCTTTTGAGCATCCCCTTGTTTAGGTTGGTGACAATTCTCCGGCCCGCAACATGCGCCGGTAGAACAGCAGGCTAATGCCGAAGGGGGCTGTGTAATAGACCGCACGGAAGAGAATTGAGGCCAGGACCGCCTCTTCCAAGGGTACGCCTAGCAGATGATAGGTGCCAGCCATGGAGCCTTCCTGTACGCCAATTCCGCCGGGAACCATGGACATCACTCCCACGGCCACGCCCAAGGAGAACCCGGTCACCGTAACCCCCAGTCCCACTTCACTGCCTAGCGCCTGGAAACATAGCCATACCACTACGACGCGTACTAAGCGGTCGGCCAAGACCAACAACACGGGCAAGACCAGCACTTGGGGTCTGCTGCGCAGTTCCTCCAGACCTTCGCTCAGGGTAGAGTCGAAGCGTTGCAGCGCTGCCCTAATGTCTCGTCGAATTACCAAGCGCCAGAACGCCGCCAGGACCCCCAGCGCCAGGGTGCGCGCCGGGCCAAAAAAGAACACGACGGCGGTTATGGCGAATGCCACACCCAAAATCCCGGCGCCGATGCTAAGCCAAGCGGCCAAGCTGGAAGACAGAGGATGAGTCAACAACAAGTAAATCAGGCCGGCAGGGATCAACGCGAAAAATATCAAGCTCTCCAAGTAGGAGTGGAAGAGGGATGGAGCCATGACGTCGCTGGCCGGCAGCCCTCTCCGGGTCATCAGGAGTAACCGCAGGGAATGGCCTGCCAATCCTCCGACAGCGGCAATCATTGCCGAGGAGACAAACCCAACCCACAAAAGCGCCCTCTGGGGTAGCGGAATGCGGAAGGACCGGTTAATTAAAGCGAAGCTGTAGCTCAAACACAGGTAGGATATGGTCGTAAACACCAGGGTCAAAGGGAGCCACTGCCAGTTGGCCCGGACTAGCACGTCGCGCACTTCACGCCAGTCCAGGAGAACCAACAACACGCCCGCCAATGCCAACAACACGATGGCGGCGGTGATCGCCCGGTGACTCCCCACCGGGCCATGACTACGCGAAGCGGTCCCGGCGCCGGCAGGGCTACCCGGCCCATCCGTGAGAGCCGGGTGGCTCTGAAGCCTAAGAATCTTGGGGAGAATCCTCAACTCTTCTCGCGATCTTGTATTGATTTCTTACTCAAATTCGCGGCGGTGGCCTCGACCCATTGCCACCGGTGGCAGGGACTCCGACCCAGCGGGTTGTCTCGATCGATGGAACCCCATAGGTCACCACCGCTGCGGCCCCCGCTGGGAGAGGGCGGTCGATGCCTTGCAGGGTGTCCCTTATGTAGACCTTCTCACCGGCGGGCGCTCCCGGGGCATTGACCACCTTCCGTAGTTCACGGGGGCCGTTTATGAGCTTGTCCCATAAAGCTGAGTCCCCCAGCATCCTATTTTTCTGGATTCCCGCTTTCGCGGGAATGACGGGTTATTGAGTCTGGATTCTCGCTCCCCGATGGGAGTCGGGGACAAGCTTCGCGGGAATGACGGGTTATTGAGCCGCATTCAATACTGGTTTAGGGGGTTAATAATAGTCACCCGTCAGGTTGCGTCCGCCCGAAATCGTGAGTGGAGACTTTTGAGAGGGGTATGCAGGGACGGCTATTGACGCGAAAGGAGACATGGTCAATAAGGGGTCCACCGCCGGTTTGGCCCAACTCCGCTGTTCCAAAGACTCCCAGCTTGCCGGAGAACACGGCCAAGAGAAATACGCCCTTCTTGAGAACGCTCGGCGTCCCGGCCGTCCCGGGATACAGGCCTGGCAGTTCAGGCCCACTCTCACAGTAGAAACCCAAGTGAGCGCTCAGGGCCGAGCCATTATTCCCGGCAAAATCCCAGGCCGATCGTTGCCAAGCCAAGTGTTACAAGCCAAGTGTTACAAGCCAAGTGTTAAAAGAAGGGCCTGGAAAACTCCCAGGTAATAGAATCGCGGTGGGATCTGGGCTAGTCCCGGCGCCGGCGATGCGGCCCACAAGACGCTAGTGGATACCCCACCTATCCCATACTGTCTGATCCCAGTCGAAGGCTATAGCTCTCAAGGTAGTGCCGACCTGGAATTCGCCTACATCTTATCAGGTCGTAATGGAGATTCGCTTCCGAGGACAGCGCTCCCAACTCTGTCAGAGCCTCGATCTTCTAAGCCGGGAGGCGCACCCGCCAAGGCGTAGTGCGTACGTTCTAGGGTAACTGTTCAGAGTTGGTCAGTTCGACGCGCCGAAAGCCGTTTCACAACCGCCGCCCTGAGCGTCAATGGCTGAGATTGAGCCTCTAATTGCCGGCCCTCAGACACTCGGAGTCCCCGGGTCTGAACAGTCACCCCACAGGGGCTTACGTTGCCATCAAAGTCTGAAACTGCTATGATTGCCGGGTTAAGTGTGTAATGGGGGCTGCAAGAGGGGAATATAAAGCCTCAATCTGAGCCGAGAGGTCTGATTGAGGGCTAAATCACTCATCGCAGCTAGCCCCGAACACGTAACCGCCGCTCACCGGCAAGGGAACAGGTTCGCCTGAGGAGGCATTGGATTTTGGAACTAAACGCCATTCCCTCTCTTTCGGAAGCGCTGACAAAGTTCATGGCCGCGAAGAAAAACAGCAAGGGAGGGCCGGCGGACCATGCGGAATTGGGGCGGTTCGTCGCTTGGTGCGGGCGGGAGAGGACTGTACTGGAAGTCTCCCCATCAGAGGTGGCGGATTATGCGCACCACATCGGTCTGGGAGGAACTGAGGCCGTTCAACGGTTGACCCATGTCAAAGCGTTTCTTGGCTACTGGAAGGACGAGGGATGGATCGAGAGTGGTCTAGCTGCTCATCTGCGGCTACCTCGGGCCCGCCGCTATAACGGGAAAAAGGGCTCCGGTTTCGTCAGCCACACACCTGAAGCCACCCAATTGAGCCAGGAAGGGTATGACCGGCTGATGCAGCAGCTGGCGGACAAGAAGGTGGAAAGGGCCAGTGTGATTGAGGACATTCGACGGGCCATGGAGGACAAGGACTTCCGGGAGAATGCGCCGTTGGATGCGGCCAAAGAGCAGCAGGGCATCATAGAATTGAGGATCAGGGAGTTGGAAGCCGGTTTGACCAACACCCAGATCATCGATGGGAGGCCTGCGAAGCCTCGTCAGAGTTCAACGGTTGGGACCAAGGTGACTCTGAAGGACGCGGGCTCCGGCAAAAAGTTAGCATATACACTGGTGGATGTTAGAGAGGCTGACGCCGCATCCGGCAAAATATCAACTACATCCCCCGTAGGGCAGGCCCTGATGAACCGGGTCGTCGGCGATGAAGTGACCATCAACGTTCCCAAGGGCACCTTGCACTATACTATCGAACGAGTGGATGGGTAATAAATCCCAATAGCCCATCGTGCGCTATATCATCAAGCGAGTGGATGGGTAAAAGTCCCAAGAACTCACCGAGCGCGATATCATCGAGCGAGTGAGTCAGCGGGAAGAAGCGGAGGGGCCAGTTGGCTTAGGCCCAGACAGCGGGTAAAAAAGCAAAAGGGACAGTGGACAAAGGGCCGGTTTGACCGGCCCTTTTTACGTGCTAGGACAACCCATCCACCACCTTCAGTATCTCCTCAGTGTCGGGAAGCACCCCCGGAGTGTAAGTTTGCCGGTGGCGCACCACCCCTTCCTTGTCCACTACTATGACCGCCCTGGTACCCGCCCCACGCTCCTCGTTCCAGAGGCCGTAGGCATGCGTGGCTTTGCCTTTGGGATGGAAGTCGGAGAGCTCCGGATAGTTGAGTCCACCCATTGAGGTAGACCAAGCCCGGTGAGAATGGACCGAATCGCAACTGATGCCCAGTACCTGGGCATTCTTCTCGTCGAACCGGCTGCTCGTCTGCCGGAACGCCATGGCTTGGGTTGTTCAACCGGACGTGAAGTCGAAAACGTGGAACGAGAGAACCACGGCCTTTTGGCCTTGGAAAGAACTGAGCGTGACATCACCGTGGTCCACCGAAGGGAGGGTGAAATCAGGGGCCGTGTCGCCAATTTCTGCGGGCATGTATCCTCCTGAAATATGAAGGCGCCTGGGCGCCACCGTACAGTCTTGATTGCCGCCTTGATTTCTGGTCAAGATCATTGACCACACTTGTGGGATTATACCGCAGCCGGGGCCGCCTTACGACAGGTTAACTTCGTAGGACTAGGCAACGGCATTTGGATTGCCGCGCATCCGGTGGTTACCGCGAGAACGATAATCCAGCGCCCGAGTCGCCCGCCTCCATGGTAACAACAGCCCGTAACAACAGCCGGTAACAACAGCCGCGTGGCGGTCTCTAGACTCAGGCTTGCTCCGAAGTAACGAACCTTTGATTGGAGTGACGAAGGCATAATTTCGAACCCTACTGCCCTGCCTGGCAAGGGGTTTGGAACCCGAAGGGGCGCATAGGATTAACTATCTTAGATGCTCATTCCACGCTCATTCCATCCAGGGCTGCTCGTTCGCCGCCGCACGGGCCTTTGCCGGTCCTACGGCGAAGCGGACCCGTGATATACTCTGGCGAAATGACTTAGCCAGCGGCGTTGCCGGGCTGCCGATCCGAGGGGTGGACCGCTGTGCCACCTGCCGGGACTCGCCTTGGGCAGGCGGCGGACCTCAACCCAAAGCAAACCTGCTGTCCGAGCCTGTCCCAGAAATCTCCACTCACGATTTTGGGCAGACGCAACCTGACGGGTTGCTATTATTACCCGCCTAAACCAGTATTGAATGCGGCTCAATAACCCGTCATTCCCGCGAAAGCGGGAATCCAGAAAGGTAGGATGCTGGACGACTCAGCTTTATGAGACAAACTCGTCCGTCGGGGCTTTCGGCGTTCATAGGCGACGATAGGAGGCGACGACATGAGGCGACGACAGGCCCGATTTTGGCCGTAGGCTTCGTACTCGAGTTAACGGACTTCGCTTCGCTCTCGCGGGCCGGGAGCCGCCTGTGAGAAGCCCGTACACTGGATAAGTCAAACCAAGGGCGGAAAACATCCGGGGGCAGGGGAAGGTTGGAAGTAGAGTTCAAGCGCGGGATTTACCTTCGTGAGTTGGATTTGTGGTTGGACTCGCTACTTCGTCGAGACTTAGGCCTGATTTCCCACGCCCACACGGACCACATTGCCCGCCATGCCCGGCCAATATTAACCCGGAATACGGGGTTATTGCTTTCAGAGTACCTGAAGAAATCAGAGCCCATCTTTCTAGAGTATGGAGAACCATTCAACGCCGACAGGTACACCCTTACCCTGTACCCTGCCGGCCACTGCCTCGGGTCCGCTCAGACCTTGGTCCAGTCCAAGGCGACCGGCGCAAGGTTGCTTTATACCGGCGACATTAAGATTCGCTCCAGCCCCGTCAACGAACCCCTGGAGGCGGTACAGTGTGACGTTCTGCTCTTGGAAGCCACATACGGCAGGCCCCAGTATAATTTTCCCCCTCAAGAGCAGGTGTTGAACAACGCCTATCAGGTGCTGCGTTCCTGGATTTCCAAAGGAGAGAAGCCGGTGCTCCTGGGATGGCGTCTGGGCAAGGCCCAGGAGTTGTTGCACCTGCTATTAGGCGAGGGATTCCAGGTGGCTCTGGAGGAGAGCGTTTACGGCGTGGCCCGGGTCTATGAAGAGGCGGGCGTAACCTTTCCCGGCCAAGTCCGGTTATATGACGGCCGCTGGCCGGAGGGTCAAGTCCTGATCTGCCCGCCGTCCGGCAAGCGAACCAGAGATAACCTGAACGGTGTGCGAGGCCTGCGGTTTATGGAGCTAACGGGGTGGGCCATTGACGGAGGAGTACCCTGGGGCAGGAAGAGGGATGCCAGCCTTGCCTATAGCGACCATCCCGGCTTCGACGAATTGGTGCAGTACGTGGCCCAAGTCCAGCCCAAGCAGGTTTACACTGTAAACGGATTTCCAGAGCTGGCCGCTCACCTGCGGAAGCTGGGCTACCCGGCCCTCCACCTTGACGGAGCCCACCAGCCCGACGGCCGTGGATTTCAGCTGAAGTTGCTGTGAGAAAGACCGGCCGGGCGCCGTCTTACCCGCAAATGGGTCTCCTAGTCTAGACGGCAAAACGGGACCGGCAGGCAAGCCTTATCCCAGCAACGGACTTTCGGACTTAAGCCCCATGCAGTTTCTTGAGGCCCTCAAATCCCATGTTGTAGGCGCCCTCGAAGAGCTCCCGTGCTTCGGCTTCGCTCATTCCCGTTAGCTCAAAGACCGAGGACCAGGTTATCTCGCATTGGTTCTCGCCACTGTCCTCTATTTGCATAGTGGCGACGTAACCGCTCACCTGCATGGGCGAATCGACGAAGGAGTAACTTAGGCTCTTTGATTGTTCGTCCAAGCTTTCCAGCCTCTCCACGACGGTGGCCCCGTTGTCCAGGGTCAACGTCCGGATTGCACCGACACCCGAACCTTCCATCTGGCTGCCGGTGACTATGGCCAGATATTTGCCGACGCCTTGAAAGTCGCTGATGTCCTTCCAGATAGAGTCCGCGGGAGCGTTGATAGTAGCGCTTAGTGAAATGTTCAACGGAGCCACCCCCAATCTGCTCGGTAACGGTTTGGCTGGCGAGCCTCAATGCCGGACGGTTCGAGACGGCGCGACCAGGCGCTTGGCTGAGATATCCCGGGATGCAGCGCCGTCTCTTGCTTTGCTTACTTCGGCTAGTCGGGCGTGGTGCCCACCGCTGGCAGGGAGGCCGACTCGTCAGCCGCCAGCATTCTGTTGACCGCGCTCAGGTAAGCCTTGGCGCTGGCCACCACGATGTCGGTGTCCGCGCCCCGGCCGGTGTAGGTCTTGCCGTCTTTCTCGACGCGGATGGTCACCGTGCCCATGGAGTCGATGCCCTCGCTGACAGCCTGGACATTGAAGTCCACCAACTTTGTGGAAGTGCCTATGGCGCGGTCGATGGCGTTGCAGACGGCGTTCACCGGGCCATTGCCGGTGGCGGCGTCGGTGACGGCGGTCCCGTCGGGGTCGGTTAGCCGCACTGTGGCAGTAGCGATGTCCCGGTCGCCGCCGCTGAACTGCACCTGGTCCAGGGAGTAGCTGATCGGCTCACCGGCCTCCCGCTGCTCCTCGTCCATCAGGATTTCCAGGTCCCGGTCGGTGACCTCGCGCTTCTTGTCCGCCAACTCCTTGAACGCCTCGAACACGCGGGAAACATCTTCTCGGGAGAGTTGGAAGCCCAGGGCTTCCAAACGGGCCTGTAGGCCGGCCCGGCCGCTGAGCTTGCCCAAGACCAAGCTGTTGCCGGGAACGCCCACCCGCTCCGGCTGCATCACCTCGTAGGTGGACCGGTCCTTGATCACGCCATCCTGATGGATGCCCGAGGCGTGGCGGAAGGCGTTTTCGCCCACTACCGCCTTGTTGGACTGCACCGCCATCCCGGTGATGCGGCTGACCATGCGGCTGGAGGGGTAAATCTGGGTGGTGTCTATGCCGATGTCCAGCCCGAAGTGGTCTTTGCGGGTGTCCAACGCCATGATGATTTCTTCCAGCGAGGCGTTCCCCGCCCGTTCACCGATGCCGTTGATGCAGCCTTCCACCTGCCGCGCTCCGCTCTCGATGGCGGTTAGGCTATTGGCTACCGCCAGCCCCAGGTCGTTGTGGCAGTGGACGCTCAGCACCACGTTTTCGATGCCCGGCACGTTAGTCTTGATGTTCTGAAGCAGGTTGGCGAAACCGGTGGCCGAAGGAATGGCGTAGCCCACGGTATCGGCGATGTTGATCGTGGTGGCTCCGGCCCGGATTACCTCGGCCAACATCTGGTACAGGTACTCCGGGTTGGTGCGGGTAGCGTCCATGGGCGAGAACTCGACGTCAGGGCAGTAGCCCTTGGCCCGCTCCACCATGGTGACGGCCATCTCCATGACCTCTTCGCGGTTCTTCCGGAGCTGGTGCATCTGGTGAATCTCCGAAGAGGAGAGGAACACATGGATGCGGGGCCGCTGAGAATGCTCCACAGCGCGCCACGCCTGGTCCACGTCGTTGGGGTGGGCGCGGGCCAGCGAGGCGATGATAGGCCCCTTGACTTCCTTGGCGATGTTGGACACCGCCTCGAAGTCGCCGGGGGAACTGGCCGCGAAGCCGGCCTCGATGATGTCGACCTGCATCCGCTGCAACTGGCGGGCGATTTCCATCTTTTCCGCGCCGGTCATACCGATGCCTGCCGACTGCTCGCCGTCGCGAAGGGTAGTGTCCAACAGTAAAACTCTTTCGTTAGCCATCTCTGTTCCCTGTTCCCTTTCTGTTAATTATTTGGGGCGCCAATGCCTGTGCCGCCTAACTGCGGCGCTCAAAAAGGGTATGCAGGGTCACGTAGTCCACCGCACTCAGCCCGGCCAGGACCAGCGTGCGATGGTGAACTACACTCAACATCTCCTGCTGCATAAAATTTCACCCCTTATATTCTTGCCGAAGGCTATTACCACGTTTTTCCGGTGAGCGCCTGCAACAAGCCCCTAACGGTTAGCCTATAAGTGAGAGTCTGCTCGTCGTAGTACACCGCCACTTCTCGAAAGATTGGATGATCGGCCATATCCTGATTGCATTCCACTTCCAGATCCATTAGGCGGCTGACAGCCTGGGGATCCAGACTCAGCGCTCTTAGGAATTCGGACGAAGGCTCGATCATCGCCTCACCCTCCGATCCCTACTCCTCTACTTCGGGTCCATCCAGGGCATCATGGCCCGCAGCTCCTTACCGATGCTTTCGATGGGCGCGTTCTGCGCCGCTTCCCGCATGGGGACGAATCGCGGGCGCCCCTCGTCGTTCTCGGCGATCCACTCGCGGGCGAAGGTGCCGTCCTGTATCTCCTTCAAAATCTCGCGCATGTTCTCCCGAACGTGCTCGTCGATGATGCGGTCGCGGCGGCTGAGCGAGCCGTACTCGGCGGTGTCGCTGACCGAGAAGTGCATGTAGTTGTGCCCGCCCTGGTACATCAGATCGACGATCATCTTCAGCTCGTGCAGGCACTCGAAGTAGGCAATCTCGCGGGGGTATCCCGCCTCTACCAGCGTCTCGAAGGCGGCGTTCACCAGAGCGGTGACCCCGCCGCAAAGAATCGACTGCTCGCCGAACAGGTCGCTCTCGGTCTCGTCCTTGATGGTGGTCTCCAGCACTCCAGCCCCTGTGCAACCGATACCCTTGGCGTAGGCCAGGCCGATTTCCTTGGCGTTGCCGGTGGCGTCCTGATGCACCGCCAGCAGCGACGGCACACCCACGCCCTCGACGAACAGCTCGCGCATCCGGTGGCCGGGGGCCTTTGGCGCCACCATCATCACGTCCATGTTGTCGGGCAGCACGATCTCGCGGTAGTGGATGCTGAAGCCATGGGCCACCATGAATGCGCTGCCCGGCTTCAGGTTGGGCGCGATTTGGTCCCGGTAGATGCGGCCCTGCACGTGGTCGGGGATGACCATCATCACCACGTCGGCCTCTTTCGCCACCTCCGGCACCTCAGCCACCCTCAGCCCGGCGGCCTCGGCGGTGGCGATACTGGAGCTGCCGGGATACAGGCCTACCACCACGTTCTGCCCGTTGTCTTTCAGGTTCAGGGCGTGGGCGTGGCCTTGACTCCCATAGCCGATGATGCCAATAGTCTTACTGGCCAATACTCCCAGGTCTGCATCGTTGTCGTAATACACATTTACCATGGCGTTATCGCTTTAACCTTCTAGAATGCGTTATTTCCCTGGATTGGGTAACGGACCCTATCCCGCGTGGCGCTCATTAGTGCGGTTCCCGTTTACCCCTATTCCCACTTTATCGCTGACCCGTCCGTCGGCCTGACCCCGCACCATCGCCACCAGCCCGGTGCGGAGCATTTCCAGGACACCGAAGGGCTCCAACAAGTTGTGTAGGGCGTTGACCTTGTCCTCCTCGCCGGTAACTTCGATGACCAAGGACTGCACCCCCACGTCAACGACGTTGGCCCGGAAAAGGTTCACTATCTCAATGATTTCGCCGCGGGACGCCGTAGTGCTCTTAACCTTGATCAGGGCCAATTCCCTGGCGACTATTTCCTGGTTGGAAATGTCGGACACCCGGATGACGTCGATGAGCTTGTCCAACTGATTGGTTACCTGGTTGACGGTAGCTTCGTCCCCGTTGACCACAAAAGTCATGCGGGATAGCCCCGGCTGCTCACTTTTGCCCACCGCCAAGCTGGCGATGTTGAATCCGCGCCTGCGGAACATGCTGGCCACCCGCGTGAGGACTCCGGGCCTGTCTTCCACCAGCGCCACGATAGTGTGAAACTGTTCGTTCTCGTCCATCTATTAAAGGCCCTGTGAGGAAGGCCCTTCCCGCATGTCCTTCACGGATTCGCCGGCGGGAATCATGGGGTAGACGTTCTCGTCTTCTTTGACCCTGAAGTCGATGACCACCGGGCCGGGAGTCTCCATGGCTTCCTGAATGGCGCCGCTCACGTCGCCTTTCTCCGTCACCCTGATGCCGCGGATGCCGTAGGACTCGGCAAGTTTGACGAAGTCCGGATTGCCGCTATAGACGGTGGCGAAATAGTCCTTTTGGTAAAACAGGTCCTGCCACTGGTGCACCATGCCCAGCGTTCCGTTGTTGAGAATGGCGAACTTCACGTCGATGTTGTGTTCCACTGCGACAGCCAGATCGCACATGGTCATCTGAAAACCACCGTCTCCGGCGATGGACCACACCGTTTTGTCCGGCCGGCCCACCTTGGCTCCAATAGCCGCGGGGACCTCGAATCCCATGGCTCCCAGCCCGCCCGAAGTGATCAAGGTATTGGGTTGCCGGAATTTGCAGAACTGGGCAGCCCACATCTGGTGTTGTCCGACCCCTGTCACGATGATCGAGTCGCCTTGAGTGGCGTCGGAGAGCTTCTTCAATACGAATTGGGGCAGCAGCTGCTCCGTCTCTCGAATCTGAAGCGGGGGGTGCTCCGTACGCAGTTTATCTACTTGCCGCAGCCATTCCAGGTGGACGGCTGATTCCACTAGAGGAACGAGTTGCTGGAGAACGGGCTTAAGATTTCCCACCACCGGCGCGGTTGCCTTGACATTCTTGCTCATCTCCGAAGGGTCTATGTCGACGTGGACGATCTTCGCGTTGGGGGCAAAATCCTTCAGCCGCCCTGTAACCCGGTCGTCGAACCGCATCCCCAGGGAGATAAGCAGGTCAGCCTGATCTATGGCCAAGCTGGCGTGGGCCATGCCGTGCATGCCGGGCATTCCCAGGTTCAAGTAGTGGCTGGTGGGGAAAGAACTGATGCCCAGCAAGGTAGTAATTACCGGAATCTGGGCCTTCTCCGCCAGCTGGCTCAACTCATCGTAGGCGTGGGAAATGAGCACACCGTGACCGGCCAGGATTATCGGGCGTTCAGCCTGGTTAATTAACGCGGCTGCTTCAGCCACCTGGCCCGCGTCCGCCTCACCACGTGGATGGTAGCCGGCAAGGTTGACGGAGTCAGGCCAAATAAACTCTGTGCGTTCGTCCAGAAGAACGTCCTTGGGTATATCCACCAATACGGGCCCCGGCCTGCCGGTCCGGGCAATGTGGAACGCTTCCTTGATAGCGGGCGCGACTTCCTTCACGTCCATCACCAGGTAGTTGTGCTTGGTGATGGGCAGGGTGATACCGGTAACGTCCGTTTCTTGAAAGGCGTCACGGCCGATGGCCGGCCTGGGCACCTGTCCGGTAATGGCGACCAACGGCACTGAATCCATTTGCGCATTCGCGATTCCGGTAACCAGGTTGGTGGCCCCCGGCCCGGAAGTCGCTATGCACACCCCAACTTTGCCGGTGGCCCGAGCGTAGCCGTCCGCGGCCATAGCCGCCCCTTGCTCGTGGCGGACCAGCATGTGCCGAATATTGGGGTAGTTGCCCATGGCGCCGTACAGAGGCAGGACTGCGCCGCCGGGCAAACCGAAAACCACGTCCACCCCTTCTTTAAGGAGGCTCTCACATACAATTTCCGCGCCGCTTAACTCCATGCTCTCCCTCATTTCTGGCAACAAAAAACCGTCCCCTGAAGGGACGGGTCAGTTTGATCCCGCGGTACCACCCTTCTTTTCCGGTAGATGAGCCTTCCGGCGCACTATCGAAACAGCTTGGCGACTTTTAACGGTGTCTGCCGCTGCGCCCTACTGACCAGCCTTGATACGGCGTTCAGGCGAGCCGCTCCGGGGCGAGTTCAGAGCATTGCCGTCACCGGCTCACACCAGCCGCCGGCTCTCTGGGACAGGGTGCTCCTACTACTCCCGTTCATCGCGGATTCCGAGGCATTTGTAGCTACACGAGCTTAACAGCCACTGCCAGCCTTGTCAACGGTAAGGGCTTTGGCCCAGGGTCTCTTCATTCTTCCGCCATTCCCCGCCCTCCGTCACTCCCCACTTCTGTCGTTCCCGCCCTCCGTCATTCCCGCCCTCCACCATTCCCGCCCTCCGTCATTCCCGCCTTCCACCATTCCCGCCCTCCGTCATTCCCGCCTTCCACCATTCCCGCCTTCCGTCATTCCCGTGAAAGCGGGAATCCACTACGCCCTGCCACATCACAAACTCCCGGCAGCAAGGCTGTATGGATTCCCGTTTTCGCGGGAAAGACGGGTGAGCGGTAGGTATGACGGGCGGCAGACAATCAAAAAAGCAACTGTCTTGGAGCAGGGCCTCTTCATTGTTCCGTCATTCCCGCCTCCTGTCACTCCCGCCTTCCGTCATTCCCCACTTTCGTCATTCCCGCCTTCCGCCATTCCCCCGCTTCCGCCATTCCCGCCTTCCGCCATTCCCGCCTTCCGCCATTCCCGCCTTCCGCCATTCCCGCGCTTCCGTCATTCCCGCCTTCCACCATTCCCGCGCTTCCGTCATTCCCGCCTTCCGCCGTTCCCGCGCTTCCGCCATTCCCGCGCTTCCGCCATTCCCGCGCTTCCGCCATTCCCGCGCTTCCGCCATTCCCGCGCTTCCGCCATTCCCGCGCTTCCGCCATTCCCGCCTTACACCGTTCCCGCGCTTCCGTCATTCCCGCCTTCCACCATTCCCGCCTTCCGTCATTCCCGTGAAAACGGGAATCCACCACGCCCTGCCACATGACAAACTCCCGGCGGCAAGGCTGGATGGATTCCCGCTCCCCGATCGGGGTCGGGGACAAGCTTCGCGGGATTGACGGCTTTCGCCGGAATGGCAGAAGCCATGCGAGCCAACCCAGAAAATGAAAAGGCCCTGGAGCGGTCAGAACGACTGCAAAATCGGCAAAGCCTCTCTCCAGATCATCCCAGGCTTGTCGAAGGGTAGCCGGCGGGTAGTTCGACAGGGTAACCACGAGCAGTTTCCGCGGTTTCCATAGGACTTTGCAACCGTCCTGTAGGAGCAGGGGCCTCTTGTTCCGGAGCCACATTCCCCCAGCCGGGACATTGCCGCCGTTGGCGGCGGAATTGTGATAAGATTTACGAACCTTCTCCCAATGTCCCTCTTTGTTAAAGGCGGAGCATCGGGAGTCTCATAGAGGAAACTCACCCTTGTCCGAACGCATTTTCGTGGCCGTCGCTTGGCCCTACGCCAACGGCCCGTTGCACTTAGGCCACGTGGCGGGCTGCTATTTGGCCGCTGACGTCTTTGCCCGTTATCACCGCGTCAAGGGTAATCAGGTGCTGATGGTTTCCGGGAGCGATAGCCACGGCACCCCCATCACCGTCCGGGCCGAACAGGAAAACGTAACTCCTCAAGAAATCCTGGACCGCTACCATGCCCAGTTCCTGGATACCTGGGAGCAACTGGGCATCTCTTTTGACCTATTTACCACCACCCATACCCAGAATCACCAAGACGTAGTCCACGACATTTTCCGGGTCCTGCAGGAGCAAGGTTACATTTACACCGGCTCTATGTTGCTGGCTCACTGTTCCGATTGTAACCGTTTCCTGCCCGACCGCTACGTCACCGGCGTCTGTCCCCACTGCGCGCATCCGCAGGCGCGAGGCGATCAGTGTGACCAATGCGGCCATACGCTGGACCCCCAGGAATTGGTGACGCCTCGCTGCGCCCTTTGCGGCAGCACACCCGGCTTCCGGGAGTCTGAGCACTTTTTCTTGAAACTGTCCGCTTTCCAACAGCAGCTATTGGAATGGGTAAATCGGCAGGAACATTGGCGGCCCAATGTCCTTAATTTTACCCGACGCTATCTGGAGGACGGGCTGAAAGACCGGGCCATTACTCGTGATCTAACTTGGGGCGTCCCAGTCCCGCAGGAAGGGTACGACGATAAGCGGATCTACGTCTGGTTCGAAGCCGTGATCGGTTACCTGTCCGCCGCAGTGGAGTGGGCTAGCCGGGAGGGTGCGCCCTCCCAATGGGAAGACTTCTGGAAGGACCCCGCCACCAAGTCTTACTACTTCATCGGCAAAGACAACATACCCTTTCACTCGATCATCTGGCCGGCCATGCTGATGGGTTACGGCGGCTTGAACCTTCCCTACGACGTGCCGGCCAACGAGTTCTTGAGTCTGGAAGACCGGAAATTCTCGACCAGCCAAAACTGGGCGGTTTGGGTGCCGGACTACCTCTCCAGGTACGATCCGGACCCCTTGCGCTACTTGCTCAGCATAAATATGCCGGAGACGGGAGACTCTGATTTTTCTTGGGGTGAGTTCGTTCGCCGCAACAACGACGAACTCGTGGCTACTTTCGGCAACTTGGTCCACCGGGTGCTGTCCTTTACCTACCGTAACTTCGACGGCAAGATTCCCGTTCCCGGGCCGTTGAGTGAGCTGGACCAGGGGCTCCTGGACAACGCCCGCGAGGCTTTGAACACGGTGGACCAAAATCTTTACCGTTGCCACTTCAAGGCCGCCATCGGAGCGGCTTTTTCCTTGGCTAGGCAAGCCAACCGCTACCTGGACGTCACGGCTCCTTGGAAGTCGCTCAAAACTGACCGGCAACAAGCAGCTACTTCCCTGTGGGTGACGATAGCCGCGATAAATTGTCTCAAGGCGATGGTTTATCCTTTTCTTCCCTTCAGCGCCCAGCGACTGCACCAATTCCTGGGGTTCGACGGGCCGGTGGAGCGGGAAACGTGGGACTTCGAGCGCATAGTGGAAGCAGTGCAGGCTGGCGGAGACCTTCGCAATCCCTCACCTCTCTACACCAAGTTGGACTCACAAGTTGTCGAAGAAGAAGTGCGTCGCCTAGGCGGCGTAGCCGCGTAGGGGGCAGTTTGCTTAAAGGCTTGGATGAACGCACCGCGTCGATCTACGCCCCGATTCGCGATGAACTGGCGCAAGTAGAAGAGAAGCTCCGGGGGCTGTCCCAAACAGGCACACCCTATCTGGAGCCTCTGTTGACCTACGTGACGACCAGTGGTGGTAAGCGTATGAGGCCGGCGATAACTTTGCTGGCCGCAGGCTTCTATCCTCACAATCGAGAGCACGCGATCACCATGGCGGCGGCGGTGGAACTACTGCACGTTGCTACGTTGATCCATGATGACACAGTGGACAACTCAGCCCTGCGGCGGGGCAAGGCCACCGTGGGCAGCGTCTGGGGTCATCACGTCTCCGTACTATTCGGGGACTACGTGTTCGCCACCTCTGCGACCTTCGTTTGCGACACCGGGAATATGCGGATTATTCGCCGCTTCGCCGAGACTATCATGGACCTCGCCAGCGGGGAGTTGATCGAATTTTTCAGCGCCTTCGACCCCGTAGAGGCCCTCAAGCTCTACGAAGAACGAATTTACCGGAAGACCGCCTCGTTGTTCTGCACGTCCGCCGAATCGGGCGCTATTTTGGCCTCCGCCCCTGAGCCGCAAATCCAAGCGTTGCGGACCTACGCCTACAACATCGGCATGGCTTTCCAGATAATGGACGATTTGCTGGACGTTCTGGGAGACGCTACTGAGATGGGCAAGCCGGTGGGTAACGACCTCATGCAAGGGGTGCTAACTTTGCCCACCATAAAGCTGATGGAAAGGTATCCGGACCACAATCTTGTTGAGAAGTTGTTCCAGGACCGTGGCCAGAGCACTGCCTTGCAGCAGGTCCTGGACATGATAAACGACTCTCCTGTTATCGATGACTGCTACGCGGTTATCCAGCAGTACTGTGACGACGCGTCTGAGGCCCTCCAAGTGCTGCCCGACTGCGACGCCCGCCGCTCCTTGCTGGAACTTTCCTGCTTCACGCGGGAACGCCGGTACTAGGTCCGGCGGCTTCAGCCTGCCAAGCGATTCGGCCGCCCAATACGGTCAGCACCGGGCGCACCTCCTTCAGCCTCGATGGGTCTACGCTGGTCCGGTCTATGTCCACCAACACCAAGTCTGCCAACTTTCCCTGTTGGATGCTGCCTTTCAGATCGTGGGCGCCTTCCGCGTAAGCTCCACCCAGCGTGTACCTGCGTAGGGCCGATTCCAACATCACAACCTGAGAGCGGCCTCGGTCGCCTCGCTTGCCCAACCGGAAATCCTGTCCGGACTTGGTGGCCCCCGTGACAGCGCTATAGATAGCCGGCCAGGGATTGGGGTCGACGACCGGGGCGTCCGACCCGAAGGCAACGTTTACGCCGGAACTAACCAACCCGCCTATGGGATAGAGCCATCTCAACAACCTTGGGTCCACCTCTTGCCGGTAGCGATCGCCGTTCCAGTACACGAACCCCGGCTGGGTCACCACCATGGTGCCGCAGCGGCGCAATTGGGCCGCCAATGCGGGAGGACACTCAGCGCAATGCTCGATCCTGTCCGGGGGCATAGCTAACGTAGTTTCTCGTAAAGGCTGTGCGCCGGCCCTTTCTTTAGGCCAATCTTCAGGCCAATCTTTAGTCCAATAACCGGGAGGCCAATAACCAGGGGGGGAACTTTGCTCATCCCTCTCCGCTGTGGAAAACCTCCCCCTAGTCTCCACTTCGCGAGCGGATGAATAGGCAGGTTCTCCGTGGATGAACCGGCTCTGTGGATGCTCCGATATTGCTTGGACTGCCGCGGCAATCGCCTCCTGCTCAATGGCGTGGATTGCCACTGGGAAGCCAGCTTGCCGAGCTTCCCGGATCGTATTCGCCAGTGCTTCGGGGTCCGGTTGGAGGGACCCGGTGCTCAGGGTAAGCATCACTTTTACGTGCCCCAACCGCAGTCTAGAGTCGCCGCATCCCCAGTAGCGGCCCGCGGCCAGAAACTCTTCCACGCGCCCAGCCCCAGCCATCATGGTAATCCGGGGCGTTAACCGGCCCGACGCCTGCAGGTCCTGGAAGGCGCGCCAACGGGCAGCGTCGTTGTTGGGACCGGCGTCCTGGACGGAGGTAATGCCGTAGCTGAGCAATTTCCGGTCCAACTCTGCCACCCCCTCGGCCAAATCGTCTTCGCCCCTCAGCTTGCCCAGCCGTTGGCTCAAGTATCCGGCCATCTCCAGAAGCAGCCCGGTGGGCTCGCCGGTTGTTTCATCCCGGCATATCACGCCTTCAACGGGGTCCGGGGTTTCCCGGTGTATCCCGGCCAACCGCAGACCATGGCTGTTCAATACCGTGGCATGGCCGCTTCTGTGGTCTAAGCGGACCGGGTTGCTAGGAGCGGTTTCGTCCAGGTCCCAGCGGGTGGGGTGCCGCCTCTCCATTAGACGCAGATCGTCATAGCCGAAGCCTCGCACCCACTGCCCGTCAGGCGTTGCTTCCGCCCGGTCCCGCACCGCGCGTTGCAGCTGTGAAATGGTCGTGAGCGGTTCAGAACTGCAGTCCAACCCCTGGAGTGAGGCGGCCATAGCCAGCAAATGGCAGTGGGCGTCCACGAACCCGGGAAGCAGGGTCATTCCGCGACAATCTATGGTGCGGCTCAGGGGTCCGGCGAGGGACTCCACGTCGGTGCGGCGGCCTGCGGCAAGAATCACCTCCCCTCGAGTAGCCACGGCCTCTGCGACGGGTTGTTGAGGGTCCAGCGTGATAACCTTAGCGTTCACCAGCACTAGGTCTGCTGGACCGGACGCGGACGGCCTGCCGGTGGACATGTGGGGTTGCGCGACCATAATACCCGGAGGACGAAGAATGGTTCCCAGGGATGGCAGGGGTTGTGTGGGAACCGGGACTCTCGTCTAAACCTGTGCTCAAACTGGCGCCGTGATCTTAGCACAGTCGCCGGTTTCAGCGCTGTGGCCATGTCCCAGCGCGGGTTGGTCCATCCGAGGCTGCTTCCCCTAAAACGCTGGAATAAAACCCTCGAAAAGCCTCCAGGGCCTTGCTATCTAGGGAGGCTGTATTGGGGGCCTGCCGTGGCAGCGCCATGGCCTCTCGTGGGTGACCACCGTGGCGCCACTATGCGGCGGACTTGGCCACAGCGGCGGAGGACTCGTGCGCCGGAGCGAGTGCATGCCGGTTCCCAGTTGGTAGGACAGCGCAGACGGGATCGTCCATACCGATTGCCACCGCCCCCGTAAAGACTTACCATCTCTAGTAAATACTTCGCCGCGTTAGTTGGGCGAACAGCGCCTGGAAAGACTCTGGAGTGATGAGCGCTGCTCCGGTGCAGTCAACCGCCTCAGGGCCGGCTACTGCTCCGGTTCGAAACGCCTGACTTGGCAAAATGCTGCCGATACGGAGGAATGTCTTTGAAAGCGGTACAAATAGACAATTACGGCGGTCCCGAAGCAATGAGCTACCGGGAGGTTCCCGACCCCTCTCCGGGAGAGGGAGAGGCGGTGGTGGACGTCCAGGCAGTGGGAGTCAATTTCACCGACACCTATAGCCGCGCCGGAGTCAACCCGGTGGCTGGGTTGCCCTGGACCGTCGGAGTTGAGGCCGCCGGCGTGGTCCGGTCCATAGGCTCCGGCGTGTCAGAGGTCAACGTGGGAGACGAAGTCGCCTTCTGCACCGTGCCCGGTTGCTACGCCGGGCAAGTGCTGGCGCCCGCCTGGCGGCTCATCAAGAGACCGGCGGGATTGGACGCCCGCGCGGGAGCGGCGGCCATGCTCCAAGGCATGACTGCCCACTATCTTTGCTACTCCACCTACGCGGTGCAACCGGAAGACCGAGTGCTCATCCATGCCGGGGCCGGCGGGATGGGCTTGCTGCTTACGCAGATGGTCAAGCATCTGGGCGGCTACGTCTTCACCACTGTGTCCACCGAAGCAAAAGCGGAGCTATCCCGTGAAGCGGGCGCCGATCAGGTCATCCTGTACACTCAGCAAGACTTCGCCGAGGAAGTCAAGAAGACAACAAATGGAAAGGGCGTACAGGTGGTGTATGACGCCGTGGGACTGACCACCTTCGATCAGAGCATAAGCTGCTTGGCGCCCCGAGGTCACATGGTTCTCTACGGCGCCGCCAGTGGTGCGCCCCCACCCGTGAACACGGCGGTTCTAGGCCGGAGTTCCCTCTCTTTGACCCGCCCTGGCTTGGGCCACTACACCGCCACCAGGGGAGAGCTGGAAAAGCGGTCCGGGGACGTATTGGGCTGGGTCCAATCAGGGCAGCTCAAGCTACGGATAGACCATGAGTTTCCATTGACGGAAGCAGCAGAAGCTCACCGGCAACTGGAAGGTCGGGCAACAACCGGTAAAGTTCTGCTCATACCTTGATTGTTGACCAACTGAGTCGACTATCTATATAATCGGCTCGTAACAATCAGTTCACCCAGCTCAGCAGGAGGCAAGAATGGCGGAGGCCACTCTGACCAAAGAGAGCGTCGTCGACGCGCTAAAGACTGTATATGATCCAGAGATTCCGGTGAATATCGTGGACTTGGGCCTGGTTTACGACGTCCAGGTGAACGAAACCGGCGGCATCTACGTACAGATGACGTTGACGTTTCCCGGCTGCGGCATGGGCCCCTTCATCGCCCAGCAGGCGGAGTGGGCGGTCCAGGACCTCGAAGGGGCGGGCGAAGTGGAGATAGAGATGGTCTTTGATCCCCCTTGGTCTCCTGAGCTCATTAGCGAAGAAGCCAAAGCCCAGTTGGGCATCTAGCGAGTAATTGCATGGCAACCCCCCAAGAAAACGCTCGCTTGGAGCAAATCAAGCGCGGCTGGCAACAAAAACGGCAGATCACGGACCGCCTGTCCAAAGTCCACACCAAAATAGGGGTGTACAGCGGTAAAGGCGGCGTCGGCAAAACCACCGTCGCGGTGAATTTGGCCGTTGCATTGGCGCAACAAGGCAAAACCGTCGGTCTGCTTGACGTGGATATCGACTGCCCCAACGTCACCAAGGTTCTAGGCATATCCGAAAAACCGGATTATGTTGACGGCCAGATTCTTCCCGCAGAGAAATGGGGAGTGAAGGTCGTTTCCATGGCGTTCTTCCAAGAAAAGGAAGAAGAGGCCATCATATGGCGTGGACCGATGATCCACAACGCCATCAACCAGTTCCTCCAGATAACCGACTGGGGGGAGTTGGACTACCTGTTGGTGGACCTTCCCCCCGGCACGTCTGACTCCCCGCTAACCGTCATGCAGACCCTGCCCATGGACGGTTTTGTGGTGGTGAGTACCCCCCAAGAGCTAGCCAACATGGACGCCAAGCGGTGCATCAACATGATCCGCAAGCTCAATCTAAACGTGTTGGGCATTGTGGAAAACTATAGTGGTGAGATTTTCGGGGAAGGGGCTGCGTTGCGCCTGGCCCTGGAGGTGGACGCTCCGTTCCTGGGAACTATGGCCCTCAGGAGCAGCTACCGGGACACTTCCAAACCTACCGCCATCGCCGACCCCGACGTGGGCATGGAGTACACTCACCTCGTCAACGGCGTTAGAAAGAGCCTGCTGGAATTTGGCCGGGAAGCAGCCTAACGCTTCAATAACCGTAACAGTTCAGACTTGAGGGGACCCGCGTGTCTGACGGCCGGCTATTAGAGGTTTAACCTCCGTTGTTGACGCTCAGGTGGGCGGTGATGAAACAGCTTTGGGCAGCTTTCCCCGAATTGGACTCACCAACTCTCAACCGTTGCCAACAATTCTGCTAGTCGTCTTCTGCTGAAGCCACCGGTAAAACGGCAAGGGCCTGTGTGGGCTCATCCTCGCGGGCGTCTTCGATCTGGGTCCTGACCATACGGCCCCGCCGCACCCCGTCTGCGGAGATGTTGATCAACAACTCCACTTCCAGCCCCATAGCCTCTTGGGAGTAAGCTGTGCGTTCTCCCATGCGCCGGAACTTCTGGTAGCGGCGTTTCAATAATTTGCTCTGGGACAACTTGGTCAGTTCAATTATTTGCTTGGCCACCGCCGCTTGTATAGCACCAGCCGCCTCCCGGGGGTTGGCATGGGCTCCGCCGTCCGGCTCCGGCACTACTTGGTCCGCGATGCCCAACTCGACGCAGTCCTGAGAGGTCAACATCAGGGCTTGCGCCGCCTCCCGGTCCAGCGCGTGGTCTGGAAACGGGCCGCCGAGGTGACGGTTAAGGGAAATGGGAGAGTAGATGGAGTGTTGCTGCATCAGAATCCTGTCTGACAAGCCCAGCGCCAATGCCCCCTCACTACCGCCCTCGCCGATTATCACGGACACTATGGGCACGGGAGCCTCCATCATGAGGGATAGGGTAGTGGCAATGGCATTCCCCATACCCTGTTCCTCTGCTTCCAATCCAGGGTCAGCGCCCTGCGTGTCTATGAGAGTCACTAGCGGCAACCTGAACCGGGACGCCAGCCTGATTAGTCTCTGGGCTTTGCGCAGGCCATCAGGATACACATGGTGCCGTTCCCCCTCCAAAGGGGGCCGCCGTTGCTGGCCGATGACGACCAATGGTTGGCCGGACAAAAAGCCGACGCCTCCCACCATGGTGCGATCATCGCTGTTCAATCTGTCGCCCCGAAGCTCGATGAAGTTGTCCACCATGAACCGCATATAGGCCATAGCCATCGGTCTTTCGGCGTGTCTGGCATTGCTGACGGCTTCCCATACGTCGGGCTCGGGCAGCGGCCCGGGCTCGGCGTTGGGCAAATCTTTGTGATTCTCCCCTCCTAGGCGCTGCGACGTGAGAATCTTTAATATGGTCGCTATGCGCGACTGTAGAGCCTCCCGATCAACCACATTGTCCAGGAGGCCGTGGCCCAGATGAGCTTCGGCTGTGTGGGCGTCCAGGGGCAGCGGCCTGTTGGACGCCTCTTGGAGGGCGCGCAAAGGCGCGAGGCCAATCAGGGAACCGGGCTCAGCCAGAATCACGTCGGCTAAGTTAGCGAAGCTAGCGTAGGCTTGACCCGTGGACGGATTGGACAGCACCACGATAAACGGCGCGCCCTCTTTACGGAGTCTGTTGGCAGCAGCTACCGTTTTGGCCATCTGCATCAACGAGAGGACCCCTTCCTGTACGCGAGCGCCGCCACCGGACACCAAGGCGACCACCGGAAGGCTGCGGCGTGCTGCGGTCTCCAAAGCCGTGGCCACCTTCTCTCCGACGACACTGCCCATGCTGCCGCCCATGAAGCCAAAATCCAACACCACCAACATCACGGATGTGCCGTCGATGCTGCATCGGCCGGTGACCGCAGCCTCGGTGAGACCGGTGCGGTTTTGGTCCTGGGACAACAATTTGGCGTAGCGGCCCCACCTGGAAAAAGAGAGGGGAGAAACCGAGCTAAGGTACTTATGAGATTCCTGGAAAGTGCCTTTGTCGGCCAAAAGCTGGGTCCGCTCTCGGGCCGTTAAGGTGTAGTGGAACCGGCAGTAAGGACAGACCCGGTAGGTGAGGTAAGCGGACGATTCCCCGATGGGTTCTCCGCACAGCAAGCACCGGTCATGAAAAACGGGCAGACAGACCTGGTCTGCGTCTCCATTCCGGCCAAAAAGGTGTACTAGGAAATTCGCGAGGTTACGCAACTTGGGATCTCCGGAAATGCCGGGACGTGCGCAGGGTAGCTGATCCCCCCAACCGCCCCTATCCGTTCAGGTAGCTCTATCATACATGCAGCCGGTCGAAAATAAAACGCACTATTGGCAACATAAGACCCAAACCCCACTATTGACGACGACGGACCCATAATATATCCCCTCCGCAGCATATCCATCCGCCAAATACGCACCCGATCATGCCCGGCAATGCCCGGCCATGGATGAACATTGCGCCCCCGCTTACCCTCAGCCGCATCTCAGAAGTACACCGTACAGCTACCGGAAACACTGGCCTGTGGCCGGGCCATGGCGTCCCGGTCCAATGACGTTCGGGAGTGTCCCACATCTCCCGATGTGGCAGGTATAGGGCCGCGGCTGCATTGATGACGTCCGAGCGTGTCCCCTATCTCCCAGTGGCGCAGCCGTCCGGTGGGGCCGGTCCCGCAGTGACGCGGCCCCGCAGTGGGGCCGGTGCCCCGTTGGGGCCGGTCCCCCGGTGCGGCTGGCCGATAGAAACTCTCCCCGGGACTGCCGGAAGTTGGCATCCCGCAGCTTGATTAGCGTGATAAAATGTTGCGGTCTAAGGATGCCTGGGAAGCCACCTAGCATCGAAATCTGGTAGGAGGAAAAGCCATGCCGGCCAGTTGGGTTGATATAAACGTCGGTGGGGACACGATGGAAGGTTATCTGGCCCGGCCGGAGGCAGATGGAACATACCCGGCAGTGATAGTGATTCAGGAGATCTGGGGGGTCAACTCCCATATCCAATACGTCACCGACCGCCTTCCCGGCCAGGGTCTGGTTGCTTTGGCGCCAGCCATGTTTCACCGGGAGGGCCGGATGACCATGGGCCTTCATGAAGAGCTGGACACCGCCATCGGCCGGATGACCCGGTGCACCGACGCCAATATATTGGCTGACGTGCAGGCGGCGGTAGACTATCTAAAGGGCCAGCCCTTTGTGCAAGGCGACCGGATCGGGATAGTTGGATTCTGCTTCGGAGGCCGGGTTTCTTACCTCGCGGCCTGCAACATCACAGACCTGAAAGCCTCGGTTGTGTACTACGGTGGCCGGATCCTGGCGCCATTGGGATCAGACGGGCCTTCGCCTTTGGACCAGACGGCAGGCATAGGCTGCCCGGTGTTAGGTTTGTTCGGGGAGGAAGACGCCAACCCGACGCCCGCAGACGTGGCGACAATAGAGGCGGAGTTGAACAAACACAGCAAAACCTACGAGTTCCACATGTATCCCGGTTGCGGCCATGGTTTCAACTGCAACGCCCGCAACAGCTACCGGCCTGAGGCCGCGGAAGACGCTTGGGCCAAGGCCGTTACCTGGTTCGATCAGCATCTGAAATCTTAACAATACTTGGCAATCCTTGGACCAGCGTTGGGTATCGAGGACTAACGGGCCCGCCTACGCCGCACGGCGGCCGCAGGCGGGCTCTATATTCACCCAAGCAGGCAGCCGGAGATGGCGAGGATTCTTGTCGAGCCGGTTTGTACTCCTCAAGGCATATCGGGAGTAAATGAGTGCGTAGAGCTTATTTGCCGGGATGGCCGGCGGCAGGTTGGAGAGGAGTTACCGCGTGCTAATCCACCCGGTTCACGCCCTCCCATACGCGCTGTGGTTCCTGGGAAATCTCCGGCGGCGGTTGAAGAACCCCCCCGACTACGTCGTATTCACGCTGGAAGGCGCCTACCCCGAATTGCGTGCCCCTAGGCCCGGATTTTTCCAGAGGCGCCTTTTCCAGGGCGCCACGCTAAGCTTGCAGGAGCTGGGAGAGCAGTTCCGCGCCGTCCAACAGGACCCCCGCATTACCGGCGTTGTCCTGCATCTACGTGGCTTGACTCTGCCCGCCGCTCACACCCAGACCATCCGTGAGTTCATCGTCCAGCTCCGTTCCTCGGGAAAACGCGTCATCGCCTGGTCTACAAGCTACGACAACACCAGGTATTACATCGCAACCGCGGCCAACGAGATCCTGCTGCAGAACGGCGGAGGCGCTTCTCCCCGGGGCCTGAGGGCCACATTCGTGTTCTTGGCTGACGCCCTGAAACGGGCCGGCATGAAAGCCGATTTTATCCAAATCAGCCCCTACAAATCCGCAGCCGATCCTCTCATGCGCTCCAACATGTCGGACGAAGTGAGAGACATGGCTAACTGGCTGCTGGACGCTTACTACGACGATTTTATCCAGGCGATTGCCTCCGGCCGTGGCCTGGAAGAACAAGCGGCAAAAGACCTGGTGGACGGCGCTCCCTACACTGATTTGCAAGCGCTGGGCTCAGGGGTGGTCGACCGCTTGATCAGTGAAGAGGACCTGCCCAGCTACCTGGCAATCAAAGGTAAACCGGCCCGTTTCGCAACCTGGGCCACTGCCCGAAGACGCGTGCTGCGTCCGCTGTCAGCATTACCGGGTCGTTACGTAGCCTTGATAAGGGTTGAGGGCGTCATTATCAGCGGCCGCAGCCAACGGCCTCCGGGTAAGTCCCCCGTGCCTCTGCCCTTTGTGTTCAACCCCCGCGCCGGGGACATGAGCGTGGTGCAACAGGCCCGGGTCGCGTTAATGGACAGGCGGGCGGCTGCGGTTGTGCTGTACGTGAACTCCGAAGGAGGCTCGGCGTTGGCGTCGGAGGCCATGGCCGCGGCGCTGGAGAAGCTAGCAGCCAAGAAGCCCTTGATCGCCTCCATGGGCCCGGTGGCTGCCTCGGGCGGGTACTACGTGTGCACCCCGGCCCAGTGGATCCTGGCGCAGCCGGGCACCCTCACCGGTTCGATTGGAGTGCTGGCAGGTAAATTGATCATCGGCGGACTATGGGACAAGTTGCTTTTTCACCGCGAGTCCATCGGCCGCGGGCGGCACTCTGATTTCGACTCCGTTGAGAGGCCATTCAACGACGAGGAGAGGCAATCCGTCACAGATGATATTCAACGCGTCTATGACGTGTTCCTTGACCGGGTGACCTCCAGCCGAAACATATCCCTCGAAGCGGCCAACGCCGTGGCCGGAGGCCGTGTTTGGACCGGGCGCCAGGCCAAGGAACACGGATTGGTGGACCAACTGGGCGGCCTTGAGAACGCGCTGGCCAAGGCTCGTCAACTGGCAGGCCTGAATCCGCGGGCGCCGGTGCATGAGATAGTCATAAGCCGGGAGCATAACTACCCGCCGTTGCCCGACCCTGCTGCGATGATTCGCTATCCGGTTGAGAGCATAAACGTGCTGCGCGGCGGCGAGGCCCTTTGCTTGAGCGACCTGCTCATGCTGGAAGCCCACAGCGACGCGTGACGGCAGCGCCGGACGCCGAATAACGTCTGCCGATGGTCCCTTCACTGTCGCCACTCTGAAACGCAGGTAGAGCTATACGATGTTAGAACACATGGGCATGCGGTGGGGATACGTCTTTCTACGGGCTGCTTCTAACATTGGCCCGGAGAATGTCAACGAACTGATGATGCAAGCGGTCGAGATGTACCTATTGGGAGAAGGCGAGCGAATAATTAAACACTCCGGCTTTGAAGGCAAATTGCATACCGACATGAGGTATGAATTGATCGGGGCTCTAGGCGGCCAAAGATTTGACGCGGACTTGGAAACTCCCTACGGTAAAGACACAGCCGCATTCTTGGTGAGCGAGCAAACTAAAGGCTTGGGGTCGGTCATTTCAAAGAATTGATCTGTTAGACGTCCAAGCGCCTGGACCCCTCGCTTTGGCCCTGAGCCGGTCCGCCAACGCGCATCATTACGGGGCAAAGGCGGGCCTGTGGCGCTCCCCCTGTGCCTCAACTTTTTGTTTGTGCTAGAAATCCTGAAGGCGGGGATATAGTTCTCCACGGCGTTCCATCGTCCGAATCCCCCTGTAGGCTGCTGTGGCGGGATCACAGCACCGATCGCACTACGCCTCCGTCCACCAGTATGGTGGCGCCTGTGACGTAGCTGTTCTTCTCCGAGGAGAGGAACGTCACTAGGTCGGCCAACTCCTCCGGCCTCCCAAACCGGCCAAGGGGAATGGTGGAGGAGCGGGCTTGGAGCAGGTCCTCCGTCGACTGACCCGTATCCCTGGCGCGGGTGTCGAAAAGTCCCACCATGCGGTCGGTCAGCAAGAACCCGGGAGCTACATTGTTCACCAGGATATTGTCCCGGCCCACCTCATCGGCGAGGCTTTTGGCAAAGGCAACAGCCCCCATCCGCGTCACGCCGGAGGTGACCAAGTTGTCGATGGGCTGATAAACGGTGCTAGCCAAGATGTTGACGATCCTCCCCCACCCTTGCTTCTTCAAGTGAGGCGCCGACTCCCTGCCCATCCGGATGAAAAAGTTCAGCGCCATCTGTATGGAGCGGTCCCACGTCTCGTCAGTGGTGGTCAAAGCCCGGCCTTCCGGGGGGCCACCGGAGTTGCATACCACCACGTCCAATCTGCCGAAGTGATCAACGGTACGGTTGATCAGGTTCTGGATGTCCTCCAGGCGGGACAGGTCTCCAGGCGTCTCCAGCACCTCGGCGCCGGTCAGCGACCGGATTTCCTCGGCGGCGGCCCCCAGGTCAGCCGCACTGCGGCTGCATATCGACACACTGGCCCCTTCCTGCGCCAACGACAGGGCGCACGCCTTCCCCAAGCCTTTGCTGGCGCCGCCGATGATAGCCACTCGGCCATTTAATCCTAGGTCCATGGCGCTCTCCTTATCCTCTGTTAGCACAATCCTATCAAGGCTACCTCACTGCAAGCAACCATGACGGGAATGACCGCCGCCGTGGCCAAACCGGCCACGTATGGGTCTCCGGAGTCCGGACTACCGCCAAAGCCGTAGTGGCCAGCGGGTTATTTCTAACCCAACTGCCCGGTCGCCTACTCCAAGAAGGTGCCGGAGGAGGTGCGCCATGGTAATATGTTGAGCAGATTCTAACTTGAGGAACGCCATGACCATCACCGGAATGGGAGTCATTTCCCGGCGAGCCGGCGAACCGGCCCAAACCGAAGAAATCATCATCGAGTCTCCGGGGCCAGGAGAGGTTTTGATACGGATTCAGGCCAGCGGCGTCTGCCACACCGACCTGCTTTACAAGCAAGGCAAGGTGGGGAACGACTTTCCTTATTTGTTGGGCCACGAGGGCTCCGGGATAGTCGAGGCAGTGGGCGAAGGTGTAACCACGCCGGCGGTGGGGGACTATGTCGTCCTGGCTTGGCGCGCTCCCTGCGAGCAGTGCCGTTTCTGTAAATTGGGACAACTCAATCTGTGTTCAGCCAGTCTGAACGCCGAACCGCGAATGTACGCGAAAACAGATAACGCCCGATTGAGTCCCGCTTTGGGCATCGGCACGTTTTGCACCCACACGGTTGTGGCGGCCAAGCAGGCAATTCCGGTCCCGACGGCTTGCCCGCCGCCGCAGGCGTCCCTGATCGGCTGCGGGGTAATGACCGGAGTTGGGGCGGCTTTGTACACCGCCGGGGTGCGCAGAGGAAGCAGCGTCGCGGTGTACGGCTGCGGCGGGGTAGGCTGCAGCGTAATAATGGGAGCCAAGCTGGCCCGGGCCGGGAAAATCATCGCTGTGGACATCGCTCAAAACAAACTGGACTGGGCTCGCGAATTCGGCGCCACCGACGTGGTGGATGCCAGCAAGACCGACCCTGTTGAAGCTATCAAGGCGCTGACCGGCGGCAACGGCGTCGACTACTCCTTCGAGGCTGTGGGCTCCCCACAGACGCTGTTACAGGCCCTTTGGTCCCGGGACTTGGCAGGGGTCTGCACCCTCATCGGCGTACCCGACCCGTCCATGACAATGGAGTTGCCCATGTTGCAATTTTTCGGGCTAGGCGGGTCATTGAGGGTAAGTTGGTACGGCGACTGCCTGCCCTCAAGGGATTTCCCTCTGCTAGCCAATTGGCACCTCAGCGGCGAGCTGGACCTGGATAGGGTAGTGTCGCGAGAAATCGCCTTGGAGGAAGCTGAAGCCGCTTTCCAAGCCATGGAGCGCGGCGAGACTCTGCGTTCGGTAATCGTGTTCCCGTAACCTGGTCTGTCCAGGCTGTGGCGCGCCATATCGCACCTCAGACCTAGAGACGGCGGACCGCCTGGTTGAAAGCTGACCAAGATCGGGATTGGCCAAGAACTGGATAGGCACTGAAAGATATCCGAAACCGCGGGGTTTACGCCACGCTTTGACGCAGCAAAAACCGTAACTCATGCGGGCGTGAAACTCCCGCCTCCCATGAATTCCTTGATAAGACCAACCACGTTGACGCGGGCAAGTTTTAGTTCCTCAGGACATTGGGAGACACCTTGAGCAATGTAGACCGGATACTGGAAGGCGCTCTGGATATTCACGTTCACTGCGCGCCCGATCCAATGGTAGACCGGCGAGGCAGCGCCATAGACATCGCCCGGCAGGCTCAGGAAATGGGTATGCGGGGACTGGTCCTCAAAAGCCACCAATACCCCACCCACCCTATGGCCTACACAGCCAGCCAGGCCATACCCGGCATAACCCTTGTCGGCGGTGTGGCCCTGGGAGCGGAGGCCGGCGGCCTGAATCCCATGGCAGTAGAATCCACCGCCAACATGGGGGGCAGGGTCGTGTGGATGCCCACTTTCTCAGCTTGGGCCGATCGGCGCCGCAAGGGTTTGAACGGCGGAATCTACTTGCTGGATGACCAGGGCCAGTTGACGCCAGAGGTGTACGCCGTACTAGAGGTGATCAAAGCTCACGACATGGTATTGGCCACTGGTCATATTTCCGCCAAAGAGAGCATAGCCTTGGTGTCTGAGGCGCGTAATCTTGGGATCAACCGCGTGGTGGTAACTCATGCCACGTCCATGGCGCTCTGGTCTGACATGACCATGGAGGACATGAAAACCCTGGCGTCTATGGGAGCTTATATCGAACATTGTCTTCACGTGATGATGCCCCTAGTCCGCGGCCTAACTCCACAGGAGTTGGCCGAAACCATCTCCGCCATCGGCTTGGAGAACTGTATCGTCAGCTCCGACTTCGGCCAAGACTTTCACCCCATGCCCCCGGAAGGCATGCGCATGGGTATTGCAACTCTTCTTCAGGCGGGGCTAGAGGAGGTGGAGGTGGGCATGCTGGTGAAAGATAACCCTTCACGGTTGCTGGGACTTTAGATAAGGAACTGTCGTTCCTCACGTCTCCAGAAATGATGATGGACCCCCGCTCTTCATTGTGAATCCCCGTTATGTGATTCCCCGTTATGTGATTCCCCGTTATGTGATTCCCCGTAAACGGTAGACGGAGAGCGTGCAAAGACGCTCTTAAACCCGATGTTCAAGACAATAGCGTCCGCCGCTATGACGCCGCCCGGGGATTACGATTGCACCTCGAATGTTACCTCTAACACTTCCTTCAACCCTTTATTGCCAACCGTGGGCTCCGGTTCCGGCTCAGGCGCCTTGGCCCAGTCGGCGATGCGGTAGCCAACGACCCAGGCGATGCCTCGGGGGGTGACCATTAATGGGACCCGGTCGCGCCAGGGTTTGGGAACTTTGGCATCCGTAAAAAAGTCCTGAAGCTTTTTCTCACCGCCCAATCCCAAGGGCCGAAAACGGTCTCCGGCCCGCCTCGTCCGTATTTGAACCCTGTCTCCCAGCGAATCCCGGTGGAAGTACGCGGTCCAGGCCAGCGGTAGGGGGAGAGTTTCTGCCGCTGCCGCCCCGGATGGACCCCTGTGCCTATGTTGCTGCGGGAGCGAATCTATGATGTTGAAGTTTATTCGCCAGGGGCCAACCGTGGCTGAGGTCGAGCCTTCGCGCGCAGACGGAATCGCCAGAGAATATGCCTCTTCCGTGTGCGAAAACGGGGACGGGTCCGAAAACGGGGACGGGTCCGGAAACGGGGACGGTATGCCTTCCTCGTAGGTCAACCACACTTGACGGTAAGAACAGTGAAATTTCAGACCGCCTGGCAGGTCCAGGCTGCGGACCCCACCCATTGACCGGACCAACTCTGCCATGGCGTCCAGGTGACGCTGGCCCAACCTGAGGGAGTTTCCCCGGAGATGGGTGTAAGCCCGGCGCAGCAGCAGGTTCAAGATGGCTGGGTGCAGGGAAGTTAGGTCCGGCTGATGGAACGTAACCGAGTTTTGAGTCTCCGCAGCCGCTTGCTCCCACAGCCGGGTCACTTCGCCTTCCAGGTAGTCCAGTTCGAGCGCAGCCGTACGTGACAACCGCACCAGCGAATCCTTGACGCGGGGGTTATATTCCGAGGCTAGCTGGGGCAGCAAGTTTAGCCGGACCTGGTTGCGGGCAAAGCGGGACAGATAATTGCCGCTGTCTTCGCGGTATCGCTTATCCAGCTCTCGGCAATAGCCCAAAGTGTCGTCTTTGGTGGATTGGAGCAAGGGGCGGAATAACTTCAAGCCGGGGTCGGACTGCGGCCAAGGCCAGCTTGACAGTTCAGACATGGCCCGCAATCCCCGGCTGCCGGACCCGCGCAGGATGTGAAGCAGCACCGTTTCCGCCAGATCGTCGGAGGTATGGCCGACTGCGACGGCAGTGGCGTCTACCTGGCCCGCCACCTCAGCCAAAAAAGCGTAGCGAATCTCTCGCGCCGCCTGTTCAAAAGAGGAGATACCCCGTTGGCGCTGATAGCCTAAAGCATCCCGTTCCTCCACCGTTGAGCTCAGGCTTAACTCCTGGGCCAGCGCCGCAGCGAACCGGGCATCCTCGTGGGCCTCCTCACCCCGGAAATTGTGGTCCAAGTGGGCCACGTGAAGGCTCAGTTGGTGCTGCTCTCTCAAACGATGTAGACAATGAAGGAGCGCGGTAGAGTCGGGTCCTCCGGACACCCCAACCACCAGGGTGGTCCCGTTGCCTGAAAAACCTGCCCTGCGTAGAGCGCCGGCCACCTGCCTCTCCAGCCCAGCGACGGTGGCCACAGGCTTCCCCTATTGGTTCTCTGGAGAGAGATGGGAGGTGGAGTTATAACTCACCAGGCGCCGGCCCCACTGGTTACTTTCTATCACGCAGATCGAGCTCAAGTTTAGCGACATGCGATGAAAATTCGCCAGGGGCATCCCCAACAATTTACCGATTACCGCGCGAATCGCAAAATTGTGGGACACCAGGATTAGGTACTCGTCCTCTGAACGGTCCTGTTCTAGCTCCAGCACCGAGTTCCAGGCCCGCTCCTGAAGCCCCGCCAGAGACTCGCCGCCCGGCATGGCGACGGCCTCCGGGTGATCCCGCCAGGCGGCGTAAATCTCGGGCCAACGTAAGCGCATTTCCTCTCCCGTTACTCCCTCGAGGTCTCCCAAGCCAAGCTCCATCAAACCCGGTGTCGGGACCACGGGGGCGCCGCCGAGCAGGGAGATTTCCTCGGCCACTTGCATGGTCCGGCGCAGCGGGCTGGAATACACAGCCTTGTGTTTCCACTGTATCACCGCTTGGGCGGTTTCCCGAGCCTGGGCCACCCCCCGAGAGTTCAGATCTATGTCCCAGTGGCCCAGAAACCTGCCTTGTTTGTTCCATTCAGTTTCACCGTGCCGCACCATGATCAGCTTCATCAGGCGCCCACGTCCTGCCCGCTGTGTATCCGGCGCAACTCCACCGTGTCTATTCTGACGCCATCCATAACTTTGACCGTCAGTCTCAAATCATGGTATTCCAAAACATCACCCTCATCCGGAATCCGGCCCAGTCTATCCAGAATGAAGCCAGCCACCGTTTGGTAGTTCCCTTCGGGCAGACCCACTTCCAACTCATCATTGATCTCCAGGATCCCAACTGCGGCGTCAACCCGATAGGTATGTTCGTCCAAGGAGACAAACGCTTCTTCAGGCACACCCCCTTCATCTCCCAATTGGCCGACGATGACCTCTTGCAGTTGCTTCAGCGTAGCCAGACCGGCGATACCGCCGAACTCATCCACAGTAAGCACCATGCCGTATCTATTATGCTGCATCTCGCTGAAAGTGCTGCTTACCGTCTTGGTTTCCGGAACAAAATGGGCTGGCCTTACGTGGTTGGTGATGCTCCCGTGCTCGCGGGTACTCTGCCGGCCTATCCCCAGGAGGATGTCCTTGATAGCCAATATGCCCACCACGTTCTCCGTAGTTCCTTCGTAAACCGGGAACCTGGTGTGGCGGTGGTCAGAATATATGGCTAGAAACTGGTCCATGGTGGTCCCCCGTTCCACCCATACGATGTCCGGGCGAGGGGTCATTATTTCCTGCACCTGGCGGTCGCCGAACCGGAACACCTTCTCCAGCAGAGCGGCTTCCCGGGCTTCGACAGTTCCAGACTGGGCGCCAGCGGCAATGAGAGTACGGATTTCCTCTTCACCCATTTGGGAAAACTCGCCGCTAATCCCCAGGGACCTGTTGACCGCGGAAGTAAGCACTTGCAGGACCCGGACCACCGGGGCTAGAGCAAATCCCACAACCACCAAGGGACGGGATACGGCGAAGGCCACGTTCTCCGAGCGGCGCCAGGCAAAGGTCTTGGGTAGGGCCTCGCCGAAAATCAGCAAGACTAGAGTGACCCCCAGGGTCGCAGCCAACACTGCTTGGTAGCCGTTGGCGCCAATCAAGCTTACCGCAAGCGCCGTGCCTAAAGCGGCTACGGCGGTGTTCACCAAGTTATTGCCCCAAAGCACAGTGGCCAGGAATTTTTCCGGGCGTTGCAGCAAGTGGTTGACCCGATTGGCCCCAGGCCGGCCGATGCTTATCAGGTGTAGCAAACGGGCCCGGGGCAGAGCGATAAATGCCGTCTCTGATGCTGAAAAAAACGCCGACAGGGCCACTCCCACAAGTAGTAGAATTAACCTGGCTAAGTCAGCAGCATCCATTTCAGGCAGCACCTCCACCAACCGGCGGGTACAAATAATCCGTGTATTGCGCCGGTTCGATCATAGCATTGGCGTTTCTGGGGTGTAAAGTTGACGGGCACAGAGTACAGAACGTAACCTGAGGGCTCTAGAGCTAGCAGATGAGCGTAAACATTCTCGGCATCGAAACCTCTTGCGACGAAACGGCCATCGGAGTCGTGGCCGATGGCCGCAGGCTGCGCTCCAACATCATCTCCTCACAAGTCGAGCTCCACTCTCAATACGGCGGGGTGGTCCCAGAGGTGGCTTCACGGCAACACGTGCGGGACTTGGCGCCGGTCCTGGAAAAGGCGGTGGCGGGCAGCGGCTTGAAGTTGGAAGACGTGGATGTGGTGGCAGTGACCTACGGGCCCGGTCTGGCGGGGTCATTGATCACCGGGTTAAACGCCGCCAAGGCCATCGCTTTCTCCTTGGGAGTGCCCTTTATAGGGGTCAACCACCTGGAAGCCCATATTTACGCCTCTTGGCTTGGACTGGGCGACCCGGCGGCGGACCCCGGTTTCCCGCTTGCCTGTCTTATAGCCTCCGGCGGGCACACGGACCTCATATTGATGGAGGGCCACGGCGATTACCGTCTGCTAGGACGGACCCGGGACGACGCGGCGGGGGAGGCCTTTGACAAGGCGGCCCGCATCCTGGGATTGGGGTTCCCCGGTGGCCCGGAGATCCAGAACGCCGCGGAGGGAGCTACCGGCGCCCACCACCTGCCCCGAGCTTGGATGCGGGACACTCTGGACTTTAGCTTCAGCGGCGTGAAAACGGCCATGTTGCACTTGGCCCAGGAAAAGGGGGTTTACCCACAGGCTGGCAACACCATGAGCGAAGCAGAATTCAGAGAGACGGTCAGGGAGTTGGCGGCGGCGTTCCAAGAGTCTGTGGTAGACGTCTTATCCCGGAAGCTGCTGGACATGGCCGAAAAGTACGGGGCGAAAGGCCTGATTCTAGCTGGCGGAGTAGCCGCCAATGCCCGCCTGCGGCAGGAAGTCGCCAGGCGTTCCCCTCTACCCGTCATAGTTCCCCAGCCCATTCTTTGTACGGATAACGGTGCGATGATAGCTGCCTGCGCCTACTACCAATATCAGCGGGGAGAGCAGTTTGGTCTGGAGTTAGACATCGAACCGGGCTTGGCCTTGGGTTAGAGTGAAGGCATACCCTTCCCAAGGGGCAATTCACAGCCCGCCCGCATTAATCTTCCCACAAGTAAGCGTGGCCGTTGCTCGAGAAACGGGTGGCAAACACACTATTGACCATTTGAGATAGTTCCCGGCCTGCCCTCTTCCCTCGATAGGGAAACTCGAATCGCCAATCACTTCCTTGGAAGGTTACAGTTCCCTCTTGGTTGATGAAGTAGCGCCTCACACCCACCACTGCGCCGGCCAAGCCCACTATTAGAATGAGCAGCGGCACGACATCCATGTCGATCCAGGGAACACCGGGGCCATGAAAACGGCCGGTCATCCAGTAAGCCACTGCCACGTACAGAATTAACCCCACAATCAACAGGAAAGCGCCATGAATAACGGAAGCAAGGTCGCGTTGACGGGCGTACAAGCCCACAGCCTTCAGCTCTGTTAAGGGCGCCAAGAACGTTTCATTGCGGCGAAAAGCCAAGATTCGCCGGTTAGTGGCAATCAGCAACTGGCCTTTGATTGCGGCTTCTTGGGTAAGCCCTAGCTCTGGGGAAAACACGTGGCTAACCGTTTCCCCAGGTAGAAGCGCTATATCTCGTATGCCGCTTGGTTCGGTTTTTATCGATTCGGGACCGTTGACCACATTCTCACTCCACTCTCCATACTACCATAACCCCAAGCTTGGTTCTCCCTGATCGTGCGCAAGTAACTGCTCGGAGTTGGTGAGTCCGATTCTCCGAAGGCCGTTCGACAACCGCCGGCGTGAGGTTCGACAGCAGAGATTAAACCTCCAATCGCCGGCCGTCAGACATTCGGACCCCCTCAACTGGGCCTGTCTCAGAACCCTCCACTCACGATTTGGTAGCGCCCTACCTGACAGGTTACTATCATTAACCGCCTAAACCAATATTGAATGCGGTTCAATAACCCGTCATTCCCGCGAAGCCTGTCCCCGACCCCGATCGGGGAGCGGGAATCCACAAGTTCAATAACCCGTCATTCCCGCGGAAGCGGGAATCCAGAAAGGTAGGACACTGGAGAACTCAGCTCTATGAGACAAGCTCAACTCTGAACATTTGGTACCGCTTCTAGCATGTTGACAGTAAAACCGGCTTTGTGGTACGTTCCTAGAGTAAAGGCTGTGATGGAGACGAGTACGTAAGGGTGGCGTATAGCGAGCCTGGTACGGTGGAAGCAGGTGTGCCTAGCTTACAGGAAAATCCCTCCGGAGCCGCCGGCTGAAGCCTTTCCTAAATCGGAAAGCCGAGTAAGCTGGGACGGGGTCGTCGCCCGTTAGCAACGACGGGGCATGTTGGTGCCCTGCTGGAGAGGTCCCGGCTTCGCCGGGACAAATAGGGTGGTACCGCGGGATTAGAATAATCCCGTCCCTATGTGGGGACGGGATTTTTGTTTGACCAAACCCAGCGGCGCTCTCGACGCTCTTCTTGGCAGGGGGATCCCTGGACTTCATTACGGGAATTCATTGTGAATGCGTCCGGAGTTAATGGGTACACTAATCCAATGCCGGTTTTGCTGCCCTCCCGGGGAGCGGCCGGTTGATGAGAGGCCGCTGTGCAGGTCACGACTAAGCTCAAAGGTTCAGAAATAATCTGCGAAAGCCTCCTCCGGGAGGGGGCCAATGTAATCTTCGGGTATCCCGGCGGGGCCATACTGCCTTTCTACGATGCTCTCTGGGCCTATCCTCAATTACGGCACATCTTGGTCAGGCACGAGCAGTCCGCGGCCCACGCCGCCGATGGCTACGCCCGGGTCACGGGCAAACCAGGAGTTTGCGTGGCCACCTCCGGGCCCGGCGCCACCAACTTGGTCACCGGCATCATGGGGGCCAAGGCCGATTCTGTGCCTATGATCGCCATCACAGGCCAAGTAGCGCGAGCTTCCTTGGGTACTGAGGCATTCCAAGAGTGCGACATCTGCGCCATCACCGCCTCCTGCACCAAAAAGTCGTTCATGGTGATGGCGGCCAAGGACCTGGCCCCCACTATCCGGGAGGCTTTTCAGACAGCAGTGGAGGGGCGCCCTGGACCGGTGCTGATCGACGTACCGCGCGACGTGCAATTGGAAGAGGCGGAGATGGAGTTCGCCGATTTCCCCGGACCCGCCACTGCGACTCTTTGCCCTGAGACGTTGGAAGCAGTCGTCCAAGCAGCCAGGTTAATCAGCCAAGCCCAGCGCCCCGTCATCATAAGTGGTCATGGCGTCGTTGCGTCAGGAGCGTCGCCGGAGGTCAGGCAGCTGGCTGAAACCACCGGCATACCCGTGATCACCACGTTGTTGGGCCTGGGCGGGATACCGTCCAATCACCCCCTCAGCCTGGGAATGCTGGGGATGCATGGCATGTACTGGTCCAATATCGCCGTGGACCAAGCCGACCTGATAATCGGCCTCGGAATGAGATTTGACGACCGCGTCACCGGGAAGGTGTCCACCTTCGCGCCCCACGCCAGAGTTATTCATCTGGACATCGATGCGTCTCAGATAGGCCGCAACGTGCCCGCGGAGGTGCCCTTGGTGGGCGATGCCAAAACAATATTGCGAGCCTTGTTGCCCCTGGTCTCCAAGGTTGATTGCAAGGACTGGCTGGACTACATCGGGCAACTCCAACAAGACCACCCTTCTTTGTCCATACCAAGGTCGGACGGCCTGCAGGCCCAAAGAGTGCTAACCAGCTTGAACGACTTGATCCAGGAAAACTCGGAGACCGTGGTGGTGACCGGGGTGGGCCAGCATCAAATGTGGGCGGCGCAATTCTTGGGTTTTAACGAGACGAACACTATGGTTTCCTCTGGGGGTCTCGGCGCCATGGGGTTTGAGCTGCCCGCGGCTTTGGGGGCCCAAGCAGGACGCCCGGAGGCCATAGTGTGGAGCATCGCCGGAGACGGTGGGTTTCAAATGACTCTGCAAGAACTGGCCACCGCCACTGAAGCGGAGCTGCCGGTTAAGATAGCGTTAATGAACAACGGGTACCTTGGAATGGTCCGCCAGTGGCAAGAGCTGTTCTTCCAGGACCACCTAAAGGCAGTGCCCGTGCCTGGGCCGGATTACGTCAGGCTGGCCGAAGCCTATGGGGTCCCCGCCGTCCGCGTGACCCACCAGGAGGACGTCCTTCCGGCGATGCGTCAAGCCCAGGCCCACGACGGCCCTTTCCTAATAGAGTTCGTCGTAGAGCACACGTCTAATGTATATCCGATGGTGCCCCCAGGCGGGTCGCTGGCTGACACCATAGAGGACCCGTTACTGGCGCCAGGTTCTTAGCCCGCCCGGTCCGGGGAGACGGACTGGTTAGTTAAAACCCTCTCCCCGAGCGGCGTCCGGCTCCGTAGACCGAGGTGAAGATGAGGGCTACTATCGCGGCCAAGACAATTAACCCGACCGGGACCGCGATGGCTACTATCAATAGCACGTTGACCGGGCCGTCTCCGGATTCCAGGAATAGAGTTATGTAGGAATCCGGTTTGTCCGGCGGCTCGGCCGTTTCGTCGGCCGGCGCGATGCCCTCAACCACCTCTTTATTGGTTACGTCCCCTTGACTCTCAAGGAAAGCCACGGCCGGCTCGAAATCACTGCTGAACACTCTTATCGTTATCTGGGCTTCTTCCCTATCCTCCCGCTGGGACAAGAACACCCGGTCAACGACTCCACCGAGGGTGGAAGTCAGTCCTTTGATATCATCTGTGCTGTCGCTAACGTCCGACACGACAATGGTCAGATTGGCCGACGGGGGTTCTCCTAGGTAAAGTTCCGGCGAGGTCAACAACACTGAAATGGTGGCGAGGTTCACCCTGCCGTTCAAAAAGTCTAGCCGACCCTGAAGTCTCTCGATGTCCGCCCTGACCCGGAATAGCTCCCGCTCAATGGCCAGCACGTCGCCAACCTCTCCCGCTCTCTCCAGTAATGACAGTAGGCTCTCCTCCTCCCTGAGGGAACTCCTGATACGCGCCTCTAGATCGACAAACTCTTCGGATACGTCCTCTGAACCCAGGGTCCGGCTCTGCACGACGCCCAGCCCGTCGATGCGCGCCAGGGCGGATGTCAACTGGTCCTGAGGCACCCGGATGGTCATGCTGGCGCGTTGGCGGTCCGGCTCTCCGGAACTGGACAGATGCTCCAGGAAGCCCCCTGAATCCTCGGCGATGGTCCGGATCCGGACGATGGCAGCCTGAACGTCCTCTACTTCAACAGAAACGAATGCCGAAGAGATTACTCTCCGCTGATTCAATTGCTGAGTAAACTGATCCGCAAACTGTGGGTCCCCCGTCTCAAAGATTTCTGCGGCGTCGGCTGCAACCTTCGCAGCCGCACCGTCTTCGGCGTTGACGACGTCCGCGAGTGCAGTCAGTGTTTCGGACGAGGCGCCACTTTGGTCCGCCGCGAAGGCGCCCGTCGGTTCTTCGGCCGTGACCGCCGATTCAGTATCTGTCCCGTCTGCCTCGCTTCCGCAAGCGACCAAGAAAATTGCCATCATTGTCATCAGAACGGTTACCCAAAAACGCATGGTTCCACCTCGCGGCCGGGAGTTGAAACTGAATACACTGCGTGATCTCCTGTTACATCGAGCTCTTGAGAATTTAACGAAGACCGGGTCGTATCACTCCATAGACATAGAAAAAGACATACAAAACGCAACCCACGCTTAGTTCTCGTCAAGAGCGACTATGACCTTGCCGGTTACAGATCCCAGCGTCATGGTCCCCGTCTAATCCCCAGAACGGACACGTTTTAGAGGCGGACAACTGGAGGCGAACGGCGCCGGCGTTGAGTTCACCGGCCGGCGACTTGCCTGAAGTTGAGTTGACGCCAATACATATAACCATATAACAGGAACTGGCGCCAGACGGAAGTGCAGTGAGAGCAATCGCATCTTAATCGAATCGGCCTTGCAGACGCCCCATTCCCGCATTCTCTCCGCAGTTCCCGCATTCTGTCTGTCATTCCCACATTCTCCCCGTCATTCCCGCATTCTCTCCGTCATTCCCGCGAAAGCGGGAATCCATACAGCCTTGCCGCCGGGAGTTTGTCATATGGCAGGTCGTAGTGGATTCCCGCTCCCCAATCGGGGTCGGGGACAAGTTTCGCGGGAATGACGAGAACCATCCGAGCCAATCCAGAAGCGGGAACATTGCGAGCCAACCCAGAAAATGAAAAGGCCCCGGGAGTGCAGTCCTTAAGTTGCGAGGATTTCCGGAATCGCCTAGACTTAACGCCGTTGAGAAGAGGTGAAATTGGAACGGTTAACTATTCAGGAAGCGTCCTTACGCCTAAACGTATCCCAACGCACTATAAGGGAAGGTATACGGAACGGCGAGCTTAAGGCTTTTAGGCAGGCGGGACCGCGCGGCGAACAGTGGGTGGTGGAAGTCCCTGAAGGCGGCTGGTTGGACCGGCATAAAAGAGCATACCTGGAACTCGCCGCCCGTTTACCCAAGTGGTGGTGGCCCAATGAGGCCCGCTCCGGCCGCGTGCACTACGTTCAGGAACTGGGGATAGAAGAAATCGAACCTGTATACCTTTGCGGGCTAAAAAGCGAGAATATCTGGAGCGCCGAGGGCCATTCAGGCCAAACCCGCTGCTCTGAGTGCGTTGAAACGGCCGAATCACGGGGCCTCCCTCCGGAGTAACAGTCTGGCGGGTTGGGGACATATACACCGGTGCTAGCCTAAACCTGGCTGGGTCATGGCCTCGGGGTCCAGGAGATTGTCCAGTTGGGCCTCGGATAGGTCCGTAGCTTGCCTCGCCACCTCCCGTATAGTCCGTCCGGTAGCGGCGGCTTCCTTGGCTATAGCAGCGGCGGCGTCATAGCCGATTGCCGGAGATAATCCCGTCCCCAACATCAATCCCTTTTCCACCATTTCCGGCCCCACGTCCGTGGCTTGGATTCCCCGGACGCACTGCTCGGAGAAATTGCTGGCAGAGGCCGCCAGCAGCGAGATGGACTGAAGGATGTTGTATGCCGCCACCGGCATCATGGTGTTCAACTCGAAGTAGCTCCCCTGGCCCGCGAGCACTACGGTTGCGTCGTTGCCCACGACCTGAGCAACCACCTGGACCACCGATTCAGCGATGACTGGGTTGACCTTTCCGGGCATTATGGAGCTGCCCGGCTGGACTTCCGGCACTGTAATCTCTCCCAAACCGGCCCGAGGCCCGCAGGCTATGAATCGGATGTCGTTAGCGATCTTGTGCAGGCTTATAGCTATGGTTTTCAACTGGCCGCTGGCCTCTACTATGCCATCCAGTGCTGCTTGGGCTTGGAAGTGATTCCCGGTCTCCCTCACCTGCAGACCGGTCATTTCCGACAGCAATTGGCAGGTGCGGGAGGCGAATTCCGGGTGGGTGTTAACGCCTGTGCCCACCGCGGTGCCTCCCAGAGCTACCTCTGCCAGCGCCTGCTTCAGGCGAGCGAGCCGTTGTATGCTGTACTCGGCCTGCCCAGCATAGCCCATAAACACCTGCCCTAACCTGACAGGGGTCGCGTCTTGAAGGTGGGTCCTGGCGGTTTTTATGATGGGCCAGAACTCCTCAGACTTTTTTTGCAACTCATCCTTGAGTTGCTCCAGAGCCGGAATCAAATCCCGGTCTACAGACATCAAAGCCGCCAGATGCATCGCAGTTGGGATGACGTCGTTGGACGATTGGCCCATGTTTACGTGATCGTTAGGGTGCACCAGCCTGGAGCCGGGCTCACCCCCTAATATTTGTGTCGCGCGATTGGCTATTATCTCGTTGGCATTGGTGTTGGTGGAGGTGCCGGACCCGGTTTGGAAAATATCCACAACGAAGTGGCTGTCTAGCTTGCCGTCAGCCACCTCCTGAGCTGCTTCCACCACAGCCTTCCCAGCCTTCTCGTCTAACAAGCGCAAGGCCATATTGGTCTTCGCGGCGGCCAGCTTCACCAGACCCAAGGCACGGATGAAGGTGCGGGGGAACCTGAGGTCGCTGATGGGGAAGTTCAGCACCGCCCGCATGGTTGAAGCGCCGTACAAGGCGTCGCCGGGCACCTCCATGGCTCCCATGGAATCTCGCTCTATCCTTAAACCGCCATTGGTGGTGGACATGAAATCACCTTCCTGATTACTTCCCGAGCGGTTCAACCCGAGAGCTATCCGCCCTATCTTATGCAAAATTTTCCGTAAGGCGTCCCTTTCTACCTTTACTGTGGTGGCCGCTTCGGCGGGGGCCGTGAGTCCTGTGTATTTTATAACATGCCGGAAGATTTGTTTAGCAAATCCTGAGTATCCGCAGGCCATATCCAGAAAATCGGCTTCTCGATACGCCGCATCGTGGCCTCATGCCACGCGACCAAGCGCCGGGACAGAATTTACGTCATGGGACCTAACTGATCGGTTATTATGAAGTTGCAATCCCCCGCAGCGAGATAATGGGTGCGCCATGGCGGATCTGAGCGGTTCTCACCGGGACGGCTGCCCATGAAGAATAGAGGGTAAAAAGCGTCCAGGGCCGGCGATCTCGGCCTGTTAAGGCGTTTAAAACATGCTATTGTGTGCTATTGTGAAAGTAACGACACAACTGCCTCCCTGTTAAAGGTCAAGGGAGCGGAGCCGCGGCCATGGACGCCCAGAAAATTAGCCGTTATCGCAAGCAGAGCGTGCAACTCCTGGAAAGCGCATTGGTCCAGATGCGAGGAGGTCATTGGTCCCGCTCCGAGGACCTATTGTGGGGCAGCCTCACCCTGGCGGTGAAGGGGGTGGCCTTGAGCCGCGATACGCAACTGGACGGGGAAGAGGCAGTGCGTCAATACTCTATCCAACTGGGTCAGGAATGGAGGGACCGGCGAATTCGCGATGCGTTCAGTCAGCTAGCCAACTTTGGCGACGCGCTGGAAGGGCTCAGGGAAGGCCGGTTCAGAGTTGACCCCCTCGTGCTCGTTCTAGAAGACGTAAGCGCGGCTATCGAGCGGCTTTGGGAGATAACGGCGAGAGGAGACGATGCCCACTAGTTCAGGCAGCCCAACGGCAGCTATCCATACCCATGGATGCAAGCTCAACCAGTCCGACAGCGAAGCCTTGGCCCGGCGTTTTACCGAGGCGGGCTACCTTGTCGTGGACTGGGCCACGGGCGCCGCTAGGGCTGACGTGCTGGTGCTGAACAGCTGCACCGTAACCGCGACAGCAGATTCCAAGGCCCGCCAAACCTTGCGAGCGGCCCACCGTGCCAACGGCAACGCCCTTATTGTCGCCACGGGCTGCTACGCGGAGCGCGCCGCGGACCAACTCGTGCAGTTGGACGGCGTCTCTTTAGTGGTGGGCAATGCGGGGAAAGACCAGTTGGTAGCCACCGTTACCGAGGCTCTAGCCCAGCGGGGAGAGCAGCCAATTCCCCAGCCCACACCCTCGGACCTCCAAGTCGATAGGCCGGTGGAGACGGGACCGTCTTCGGCCGCCACCCTCAGGCCCAACCCCGGCCGCAGCCGGGCCATGATCAAGATCCAAGAAGGTTGCAACCAGGTTTGCGCTTACTGCATCGTTCCCAGCGTGCGAGGCCGGGAGCGCAGCGTCGCCCCCGAGACCGTGCTGCGGGAGATCAATGACCGGATGGACCAGGGATGCCGGGAAGTGGTGTTAACCGGCACCCAATTAGGAACATACGGGTTCGACATTCCCGGGGCCAACCTGCCCAACCTGCTCCGGCTGATACTAAGAGAAAGCGCCATACCTCGCCTGAGAGTGTCTTCTCTTCAAGCTCAGGAAATCAGCGCCGAGCTGCTGGAGTTGTGGCGAGACCCCCGGTTGTGTCCCCACTTCCACCTCCCGCTGCAGAGCGGCAGCGACCGCATTTTGCAGGCCATGCGCCGCCGTTACGACACCGCTCAATTCGCCCGAACGGTGGACTTAATCCGCGGGACCTTCCCCGACGCCGGCGTAACCACCGACTTGATAGTGGGTTTCCCCGGCGAGGGAGACGTCGAGCATCAAGAGAGCCAACGCTTTGCCCGGTCCATGGAATTCAGCGGCACGCACATCTTCCCCTACTCGCCCCGCCCTGGAACAAGTGCAGCTTACCTGCGACGGCAAGGAGTACCTATTCCGGCGACTCAGGACCAGGTGAAGAAGGACCGGGCCGCAGCCATGTCAGAGATAGCAGGAGCAGGGTTTAAGCGGTTTCGGCTGCGGCAAATTGGGACTACCAGGCCGGTGCTGTGGGAGTCGGCGCATGGCGGCGACGCACCAGTCTGGAGCGGCCTGACCGATAACTACATTCGAGTCAGCACCCAAGACCGCAGAGAGCTGGGCAACGTGATCACTAGGGTCCGGCTATTGGAGTTGGCGGCTGACCGCGTGGTAAGCCGGGCCCTGTGAACACGAACCCCCCGTAAGTATCGCGGTAAGTACCCCCGAAGCAACCCAGGCTAGAGATCAACGGGCTTTAGGTAGCCCGCCTCGCCGCGCCTCTCCAAGTAGCCCGCCCGGGTATCGTGGCCGTGGGAAAACACCAGCAGCCAGCCTTGGCGTTCAGCCTGGTCAAGTAAATCGCGCTTCTGTGCCAAGGTGTCCTCCGGAGAGCTATCGAAGGCGGAAATAACGCTCAGGTTTAGGTGATGGGGAGTCGGGATCACATCACCCATGAATAGTATCCTTTCTCCACCGTGATTGAACATCACAGACTGGTGTCCTTTGGCGTGACCATCGGTCACGATTACGTTCAAACCGGGGAATATCTCCGCGTCGCCATCCAGGAGTTCTAGTTGTCCCCGCTCGTCGATGGGCCGGAAGTTATCCACCCGGTCAGTGTGATAGCACCGCTCGTTGGGGTTGCAAGCCTCATCCCAACAAGACCTCTGCACGTAGTACCGAGCCTTAGGAAAAGTGGGCGTTATGTTACCCGCCCTGTCCAGCCGAGTGCATCCACCGCTATGGTCGAAATGAAGATGAGTAAGTATTACTGCATGGATATCCTTGGGAGTTAACCCAAAGCCCTTAAGGCCCTTCAACAGACGGCTTGGCACCAGGCCTAGGAATTCCCTGTCGTTTTCGGGATCCTTTGTGCCTATACCGGTGTCTACCAGAATATTTCGGCCGCAAATTTGGAGTAGCATACAATTGAGCCCAAGAGTCATCCTGTTCTTCCGGTCGGTGATGACGTTGTTTTCCCAAGCCATCTTGGGCACCTGACCGAACATGGACCCACCATCAAACTTAATGACCCCGTCGCTCACGATCTTGACAGCTGTTGACATCATCTCTTCCCCCAATCCCTCTCGCAAATTACCCAAAAATTTGCCCCGTTGACACGGCTTCCACCCCAAAAATGAAAAGAATATTGCTTTGAAACAGCCCTAGACCGCAATTGGACTTAACCGGGGGTAAAAAGCCACGCTGGACGGAGCTACAGCCCCAGGGTGGTCTGTGAGACCGGTCTAAAACCGGCCACACTCTCCTATACCTGCACCTCCTTTAACTAAGTTAAGAAACTTAAAAGTATTATTCCAAATAATGGTCGCCTCTGGTCCTCAAGGCGACCACTGGAGTCTTCTTTATGACAGGTGGGAAATATCAAGTATAAGGGTTAGAACGATACTGGAACTCTCTCTTTATGTCCAGTACGACATAAAGACAAGATAAAGGATGGGGCGTTGGGTTTGTCAAGGCGGATGGAGTCCATTTCAGGTAGAACTTTATACTAATTTAACATTATTATCAAATTATATACAGTATATGCAAGGCTTTTGGGACTCGTTCGCCAAGCCATGGAGTTGTCCGCGGTCGAGACTTAAGTCTTTTTCGCCGCACTCT
>CBDCYT010000013.1:0-126806 GCA_965224325.1 Dehalococcoidia bacterium | reverse complement strand
GCGAAGAATATCAGACCACGTTTGACCTACGGACGATCCGGAACATCATAGTTAAGCCAGTCAGCTCTGGCGGTAATGCTTCGATGTACGAGATCTTTAACCGGCTTAACTCTGGAGGTATGAACCTAACACCCCAGGAAATCAGGCGCTGCATGTACGATTCAACATTTTACGATGGCCTGTACAAGACGAACACCCGTGCCGAATGGCGGCAGCTCGTTGGAGCGGATGTTCCGGATCTCCATATGAAAGACGTGGAGATACTGTTGAGGGGATTTGCCATGTTGATCCAAGGAGACTCTTACAGGCCCTCAATGGTCAGGTTCCTCAATTTGTTCTCCGAATCAGCGAAGTCCTATGATCAAGGCACGTTGGATCGGTTGGAAGAGCTATTACAATCGTTCATAGCCAGTTGCGGAAATCTTGGCAATGAGGCTTTCAGAGTCGGCGGACGGTTCAGTCCCATGGTATTCGAGTCAGTGTTCGTTGCCGCGTGTTCTGATGCGTATTCTTCTGGTTCATTGGTCCAAGGAAAAATCAATTCCGACTCAGTTGTAAAGCTACGGGCGGATCAAAAATTTGTAGCTGCAACCCGGAGTCGTACGACGGCTACTGACCAAGTGCGCATCCGTTTGGCAAGAGCTCGCGAAATCGTGTCCTTCGATTAGTTAATGGCCAGCGATAATTCGGTCGATATGGTCGGGCAATTGATGCAAGAGCACGACGCCCTCGTTGCGCTCTTGCCGGAATCAGAGATCTCGCTCCGATTGAGCGCGGACGCTGCTTTTCGTAAAACGCTGCTGCTGTCGGCGGCAAGCTACTTTGAAGTTAGCATGTCCGAAACTATCATCAACGCTTTCTCAGAGGCAACAAACCACTCGGAAGCGCTGGTAGAGTTTGTCCGTGTCATGGCAGTTGATCGTCGCTACCACGGCTGGTTCAACTGGGATGTGAAAAATGCCAACAGATTCTTCGGCGCATTCGGGAGTGGCTTCAGGACATTCATGGAGGACAGGATAAAGGGGTCTAGTACTCTGGAGGAATCTATCAAAGCCTTTATGGAGATGGGCTCTCTCCGGAACCAGTTGGTCCACCAAAATTTTGCTTCCTTTCCATTGGATAAAACGGTGGCTGAAATATTCGATATGTATCAGAAGGCGTTAGGCTTCATCGACGCATTTCCGGATGATATAGGGGAGTTCCTACGCGCCTGATGTTTTCCACCTGGCCGGGGAATCCCGCTAAAAATGCCCTCGTAGCAACCAAGTAGCCAGCGAAGGGACTTCGGTGGGCTAAATGCGGGTCTGACACCAAGCGCGAGGATAGTCGTTGGGCTTCTGCCACCAGGAGCCTGTCCTACAATTACCGTGGTCCTGGAAACGACAAATGCGGTCAACACGTGGAAGCGGTAAACTAGGAGTGATGTTGCGAGAGGTGGAACGCGGCTAAGACTTTCCTTGCTTCAGGGGCAGAGTACCGCGCGCATCTAGCGAAGGATAGGCTTATCTAGGGGACATCGAATGTCAGATGCGCAAATAATCACCCCTACATCGGTCGCGAGTTTCCGCCTACCGCCCTTGCCCTTTGACTAGCCGCCGCGGCGCACCAAACCCGTAGATAATCTAAGCCTCTTGCTGAGGATCAGGCCCCGCTATAGCACCCTCGGCTTTGGCCTTTGCCTTTGGCGTGGGGCGCTCAGGAGGACCTGCGGAACAACCGTTGCCTGCCGGCGGCCTCGAGACAATCCAGGGCGTAAACCCAACGCAGAGGAGGCGCACTTGCGTCTTACTACGCAGCACCCTGAGTTGAGGCCGCGGCGGAGCGCCAGCATCCCGCGCGGCCAGATAGACTTGGCAGACCACAAGACCTACATATCGTCCGTTCTCTTCTTGAAGCGGCTCACGGACTGCTTCGGCCAGGAGGGAGGAAATGCCCCGCTCTCTTCCTTGCCCTGTTGCGTTGCACCGCTGGCGATGGATGAGCGCGAGTTCCTGGTTCCGGAGTCCGCGGAGTTGACTAGACGGAGGAGTGGGCGGTGACGAAACGCGACCGCGACCGCGTCCGCTTCGGAGACGCGACCATCGAGTACGAGGTGCGCCGCAGCCAACGGCGCAAGAAGACGGTCCAGATCAGTGTGGATGGCAGCGGAGTGAAAGTTGCCGCTCCGATGACGACACCGGACACCGAATTGCGGGCCATCGTTCGCAAGCGAGCGCCCTGGATACTCAGCCACGCCTCAACCGGGATGCTGGAACCCGCGCCCAAGCGATTCGTCAGCGACGAGACACTGCCGTACCTTGGCCGCAACGTCAGTATGGTAGTGGAGTCTGCGGACGTGCGCTCGACGGAGGTCCGCTTCGAACACTGGCGCTTTCGTGTCGTGGCGCCTCACAGCCTCGACGATCCGGACTGCTACGAGTCAATTCGCCACGCCTTTGTTGAATGGTATCGGGCCCGCGCCGGCGAGTGGCTGACGGCCGGAGTCGACCGTTGGCTGCCGCGGCTGAGTCGGGGAGATAAGCCAAGGATACTGGTCCGTGATCAGCGCAAGCGTTGGGGAAGCTGCGCCCCCGACGGTACGCTGCGCTTCAACTGGCGCGTCATGATGCTGGAGCCCGCACTCATCGACTACGTCGTCGTCCACGAACTGGCCCACCTGACGGTGAAGAACCACTCCGCGGACTTTTGGGAGCTGGTGTCCAAAGTGATGCCAGACGTGCAGCAACGTCGCCAACGTCTGCGGACGGTAGGTCGGGTGCTTCCCCTGTAACGCCTTATTCAGGGCGTTGGCTTTACCCACCTCAGGTTGAAGGATCTGAGAAAGTCAAAATAGCGCCAGCGCCGGACGCCGATCGACAGCGTTGACGAAGCTATTGAGCGGACTGGCGTAGAGGCCCTCCGGCGCGGAGTCCCGCCGGTCGTTCAGCCGCTCGTTTCTTGACACTAGCCGCGCCGTTGCTATAATCCCCCTACCATGGACTTCAGCATAGAAGGGAATCCCGACTACGGTCAGCTCAGCGTCCGATTGGGCTCCGGGGAAACGTTCTTGGCCGAGAGCGGTTCGATGGCCTGGATGGACTCGGGTATGGACGTCAAAGCCCGTCTCCTCGGCGGCCTGCTCCGAGCCTTCATCCGCAAGCTGACCGGCGGAGAGTCGCTATTCGTCGGCGAGTACCATAGCAACCGGGGTGGACAGGTGACCTTCTCGCCGTCGCGGCCCGGCATGGTGGTCCGAAGGACCATGAACCGCGATTCCATCACGCTGACGTCCGGGTCCTTCATGGCCTGCACTCCCGGAGTCCAGCTGCGGACTAAGTTTGGCGGGCTGCAGTCACTCTTTTCCGGTGAGGGCCTCTTCTTCATCGAGTGCTCCGGCGAGGGCGAGCTGTTCTTCAACTCCTTCGGCAGCATTGTGGAGAAAGAGATCCGCGGCTCGTTCATAGTCGATACGAGCCACGTCGTCGCCTGGGAGCAGGGACTCACTTACTCGATCCGCAGCATGGGCGGCCTCAAGAGCACACTCCTATCCGGAGAAGGGCTGGTGATGGAGTTCTCCGGCGCGGGCAAGATATATCTCCAGACGCGGACGATGACTGGAATCGCCCACTGGCTAACGCCGTTCGCCACGGCGGGCGCAGGCATGGGGGCCGCCTCCATGCTGACGCGGTTCACGGAATAGGGCGTCCGATGCGTGTAGAAGCGGTACAAAACGGCGCATTTAGCTGGGTCCTCGTGGAGCTTCAGCCGGGAGAGCATTTCGTCTCCGAGGCGGGCGCGATGTTCCGGGCCTCCAGCAACGTGGACATCGACGTCACGACCCGGGGCCGGGGCATCGGCGGCGTACTTTCCGGCATCAGGCGGATGTTTGCGGGCGAGCAGTTCTTCTTCTCCACCTTCAGCGTGACTGATGGAAACAGGGGCGAAGTGGGGCTTGCCCCCACGCTTCAGGGCGAGCTCGCGATCATCGACTGCGACGGGCGAAGCGATTGGGTCTGCACCGGTGGAAGCTATTTGGGTTCGTCCCCCGACCTGAACATAGACACCCAGTTTCAGGGGCTTGGCGGAATCCTCTCCGGGGAGTCGCTGTCCTTCCTTTTGGTCCAAGGCGCGGGGCCCTTGGTGGTTAACGCCTTCGGGAAGATCACGGAGATCGAAGTTTCCGGCGAGTTGACCGTCGATACAGGCCACGTGGTCGCCTTCCAGGACTCGCTGACCTACTCCATCAGCAAGGCCGGAGGCAGTTGGGTCAATTCTTTCCTAACGGGAGAAGGGGTGACCATGAGATTCTACGGCCATGGCCGCCTCTACGTTCAGAGTCACAACCCGGCCGAATTCGGGAGAGCCCTCGGGCCATTGCTGCCGGCGCGTAAGTCGTAATGGACTACACTATAGAGTCACAACCCAGCTATAGCGTCCTCGAGGTGACCCTCGAGCCCGGCGAGCGTCTAGTTGCCGAAGCAGGCGCCATGATGTGGATGGACACCAACGTCACCGTCGAAACGTCCGCTCGGGGCGGACTCCTCTCAGGCATGAGCCGGGCACTACTCAGTGGGGAGAGCTTCTTCCAGAACACCTATTCGGTCCAGGGCGGACCCGGCATAATCGGCCTTGGGCCCGGCCAGCCGGGTGACATTAAGACCTACGAGATGCGCGGCGGGGAGCTCCTCCTTGAACGGGGGGCCTACCTCGCGTCCACGACCGGTGTCGAGACCAACTCCGACTTCCAGGGACTCCGTGGGCTCTTCAACGAGGGACTTTTCATCCTGCGAGTCTCCGGCAACGGGCTCGTATTCTTCAACGCCTACGGCGACATCCAGGAGATCGACGTCGACGGCTCATACGTTATCGATAATGGCCACGCAGTGGCATGGGAGCCGTCCCTGGATTACAGGCTCACCCGCGCCAAGCGCATCCGTTCCTTCTTATTCTCCGACCAGATCATCATGGAGTTCTCCGGTCGCGGCAAACTTTGGGTCCAGTCCCGCAACCCTCGTTCGCTTTCCAACTGGGTCTTTCCCTTCCGCCGTGTGGAGTCCAGGTCAGGCGGCTAGGTCCCAGTCTTCCCCTCGCCACCGGAAGCGGTCTTATTTGACGCCCCGAGGGGAACCAGGTTTCCGTCTCTTCCAGCGCCGTTAATTCCCGCCCGCGTTCCTTACCATCCGGCCTTTTCGACCATCCCTGCTTTTCGACGAAGGCGCTGGTCTCGCTCCGGCGCCTGTGCAGTCGTCCCGGAACTTGACCGGACTGCCCGAATTCTCCTTCCCAGCTCTCGTTTATAACGCGTTCTGAGCAGTCCCAGACCGGCTCGATCTCGGCGCCCACAACCTCAGTACCATCTACTGCCACGCTTGGGGCATCCCGAAGGCGCGGGGTAAAGCGCGGCGGCTCTTCTCCTTGGAGCGGGAGCGCCGGCGGAGCGGCCTGCAAACGGGAGGCCGGCGGAAAGCGCTTCGGAAAATCTGACCAACTCGCGGCGATTACCTAGCTAGCCTCCCCGGTGGAATCCCGAGTAGAATCAATATATTATTTGTTGGAAGCTCATTTCCCCCGGCAAACCGTTGGCCTGAAGCCCTTGGCCAGAGTAACCTAATAAGGACGAACTATGACCTCCAACGCCTCTCCTAAAATCCCGAGTGCCTATGACGCCGCAACCGTGGAGCGGCGAATCTACGAAAATTGGCTGAACAAAGGTTACTTTACGCCAACCATCGACCCGGATAAGCCTCCGTTCACGTTGATCATGCCGCCCCCTAACGTTACCGGCGAGTTGCATTTGGGCCACGCCTTGGAAAAAGCCCTAGAGGACGCGTTGGTGCGCTGGCGCCGTATGATGGGAGACCCGACCCTGTGGCTCCCAGGGACCGACCACGCCGGTATCGCCACCCAATGGGCGGTGGAGCAACAGCTGGCGGCTCAGGGGCAGGACCGGCATGAGCTGGGCCGGGAAGCCTTCGTGGAACTGGTTTGGGACCATGTTCGCAAGTACGGAGGTATCATCCACGAGCAATCGCGCCGCCTCGGCGTCTCCGCGGACTGGTCCCGTCACAAGTTCACCCTGGACCCTGGACCCAGCAAGGCTGTTCGCACCACCTTTGTGAACTTATACAACAAGGGGCTCATCTACCGTCATGAACGCATAATCAACTGGTGCCCCCGCTGCGCCACCGCCCTGTCCGATCTGGAGGTCAATTACCAGGAACAGGAAGGCGCCCTCTACTACATCCGGTACCCCCTTGAGCACGACTCCGGCTCCAACATTACCGTGGCAACCACACGCCCCGAGACCATGTTGGGAGATACAGGGGTAGCCGTCCACCCCGACGATCCCCGGTACCGGCATATAGTTGGCAGCCGCGCCGTGTTGCCGATCGTGGGCCGCAGCATTCCGGTGGTGGGAGACACTGCCATAACTGCCGAGTTCGGCACCGGCGCTTTGAAGGTTACCCCAGCCCATGACATGGTCGACTTCGAGATTGGTCAACGTCATGAGTTGCCCATCGTGACTGTCATCGGCTTGGACGGCAACATGGCCGAAGCCGCCGGGAAATACCAGGGAGTTGAGCGTTTCCAGGCACGGCAAGAAATTGCCGCTGAGCTAGACGCCCTCGGTCTGCTGGAGAAAGTGGAGGACTACCAACACTCCGTAGGCCACTGCCAAAGGTGTGATTCCGTGGTGGAGCCCTTGATTAGCCTGCAATGGTTCGTCAACCTCGGTAAACACGACCAACCGGAGAGTGTTGCCGGCCGGGCCCACGCTGCGGTGGCCCGCGGCGACATCCGCATTGTGCCGGACCGCTTTACCCGAGTCTATCTCAACTGGTTGGAAAACATCCGCGATTGGTGCATCAGCCGTCAGCTTTGGTGGGGGCATCGGATTCCCGTGTGGTGCTGCGACGACTGCGGCCACCTAACGGTGACGGTAGAAGACGCCGCCAGCTGCGCCGCCTGCCAATCCACGAACCTCGAGCAAGATCCGGACGTGCTGGACACCTGGTTTAGCTCCGGCCTGTGGCCCCACTCCACCATGGGATGGCCGGAGGACGCCGAGGACCTGAGCTATTTTTACCCCACTTCGGTGCTGGAGACAGGCTACGACATTTTGTTCTTCTGGGTCGCACGCATGATCATGCTCGGCATCGAGAACACCGGCCAACCACCCTTCCGCACCGTGCTTATGCACGGCATGGTGAGGGATGCTGCCGGCGCCAAGATGAGCAAGACCCGCGGCAACACCTTGGACCCCCTACAGTTGCTCGACCGCTACGGCACCGACGCCCTGAGGTTTGCCCTCACCACCGGCACCGCGCCGGGCAATGACTTGCGTTTGACCGACGGCAGGCTAGAGTCTGCTCGCAACTTTGCCAATAAGATTTGGAACGCGGGACGCTTCGTCCTTTCCAGCCTGGAGGGTAAGCCCGGACTGGAGGGTTGGTATGACCCGGCCACACCGGAGCACCGGGAGGACCGTTGGATTTTAGGCTGCCTGGACCGTCTCACCGCCGACGTAAACCTTGCCCTGGAAAACTTCGAGTTCGGCGAGGCCCAACAGAAACTCTACGATTTCATCTGGAACGATTTCTGCGATTGGTATATCGAGATGGCAAAGGTGCGGGTCCGTTCCGGCGCCGGGCCGTCACCCTTGCCCGTTCTGGCCCATGTCTTGGAGCGGACTCTGCGGCTGCTTCACCCCTTCATGCCGTTTATCACTGAGGAGATCTGGTCGCTGCTGCTGCCTCGGCTACCCCAGGAGGGCGGCTTCCCTGAGTCAATCATGGTGTCCTCTTACCCGCAGCCCCACGGCGGCAGGCAGGACCAACAAGCCGAGGAGGAGATTTCCCTGGTCATGCAGACCATACGGGCGGTTCGCAACACCCGTGCTCAGCTCCGGATTCCCGCTAAACAGAGCCTGGAAGCGGTGGTGCAAACCAACGGGTTGCAGCGCGCCATTGAGGAAGAGGCGGAGTTAATCCGGACCCTTTCCCGGATCGAGCCGTTGCACATCCAATCTGCCGATTCATCCCCCGGCGGCGCCTCCAAGGGTGTCACGCTGGTGGTGAACCCGATGGTAGTCCGGTTGCCGCTGGAGGGCGTGGTTGACCTTTCGGCTGAAGCTGCCAGGCTTCGTCAAGAGATGGAAGATTGCCTGAGCAACCTGGAGCGGGTGTCAGCATTGGTGGCCAATCCCAATTTCCGGGCTAAAGCCCGTCCCGAGGTGGTTGAGACCGAGCAGGAACGGTTGAGGACCCTGGAGGAGCGGAAGCAGCGCTTGGGCGAAATTCTCCTGCAGATCGGCGGCTAGCAGCACACCTCCGCAGCGAGGACAATGGCATCGCTCCCGGCTTGTCCCAGCCAGCTCTACGGGTCCGGCGCCGCGGCTCTATGGGCACGTGGCAAAGCGTCAACTTTGAGCCTGTCTCAGAAGTCTCTACTCAAGATTTTGGGCGGACGCAACCTGGCGGGTTACTATTATTAACCGCCTTAAACCAGTATTGAATGCGGCTCAATAACCTGTCATTCTCGCGAAGCTTGTCCCCGACCCCGATCGGGGAGCGGGAATCCAGACTCAATAACCCGTCATTCCCGCGGAAGCGGGAATCCAGAAAGGTAGGATGCTGGAGGACTCAGCTTTATGAGACAAGCGCCTTTGTGGCTATTTGCGGACCGTGCGGCCTGGTAGCTTAAGCTCTGATTCCAGCAGTGTCCGGATCCGTCAGGAGAAGGAGTTTCACCCGCTGCCATGCCTGCACTCAACGGGGAAACGGGCCTGCTCCGCACCCCGCGTTTGAGGCGGGGTTACGCACGGGCATCAGCGGGCGAAGTGATTAGCTGGGACTAGGGCCGCATGGTAAAAGTGACGAATCTACGCGTAAACAGCAGGTAGTTTAAATTGGTCAGCAAGCTTGGCATTATCGGATTCCCCATAGGTCACTCCATATCTCCAGTGTTCCAGCAGACGGCTCTGGACCGTCTGGGCATGGACGCGGTTTACCAGGCCTGGGAAGTCAAACCGGAGGACGTAGGGGCTTTCCTCCAGGGGATACGGAGTCCTGACGTCCTCGGGATCAACGTTACCGTGCCCCATAAAGAGACGGTTATTCCATTCCTCGATCAGGTGGATGATTGGGCGGCGGCAGCCGGGGCGGTTAACACCATCGTCAACCGGGAAGGGCTGTTGACCGGTCACAACACTGACGGTACGGGCTTCCTGCGAGCTTTGCGGGAGGCTGGCGGGTTTGACCCCCGGGGCCGGCGGGTGTTGGTGCTGGGCGCGGGAGGCGCGGCTCGCGGAGTGGTGCTGGCATTGATACGGGAAGGAGTCGGCCGGCTCACCATAGCCAACCGGACGGTGGAAAGGGCGCGCCAGCTAAGTAGGATAGCCCAGGATAACGGCCTGGAAGCCCACGCCATCGCCTTGAAAGGCAGTGACCTGGTTGCTGCGTCCGCCTCAGCGGAGCTGATCGTAAATTGCACTTCGGTGGGCATGTCCCACGGCCCGGACCAAACCGGGACCCCCCTGTCTGCCAACCTGCTGTCCTCAACCACCTTGGTCAACGACCTGGTGTATAATCCAACGGAGACGCCGTTGCTTCGGGAAGCGGTCCGGGCAGGAGCATCCACACTAGGCGGCATCCACATGCTGGTGTATCAAGGAGCCGCCTCTTTCGAAATGTGGACGGGCCGGGATGCACCGGTTGAGACCATGCTGGAGGCGGCCGTGCGAGCCATGGCGGCCAAGTAAGTGAACCCATATGGTGCGATTTTTCACAGCAGGAGAATCCCACGGCGAAGGCCTGGTAATAATCCTTGAGGGGGTCCCGGCGGGGCTGACCATCAGTGAGGATTACATCGCCGGCCACTTGGCCCGTCGTCAGAAGGGCTACGGCCGGGGCGGTCGCATGCTCATCGAACAGGACTGGGCCCACATCATGTCCGGGGTCCGCCACGGCCGCACTCTGGGCAGCCCCATCGGAATGACGCTGGAAAACCGGGACTGGTCCAACTGGCAGGCCACCATGTCCGTTGCGCCCGTCGAAGACCCAAACGCCGACGGCAGGGGTGAGCGTATTACCCGGCTTCGGCCCGGCCACGCCGACTTGGCGGGAGCGATGAAGTACGGGTTCGAAGATGTGCGCAACGTGCTGGAACGGGCCAGCGCCCGGGAGACCGCCGCTAGGGTAGCCGCGGGCGCTGTAGCCATGCGGTTCCTCGAAGAGTTTGGTATTAACCTTCGAAGCCACGTAGTCTCCATCGCGGGAGTGCGGGCAACTCCCCCTGAAACCTTCAATTGGGAAGCCGTCGAAGAGTCCCCGGTACACTGTGCGGACCCGGTGGCAGCCGTCAAAATGATGGCGGAGATCGACGCGGCCAAGGAGGCAGGCGACACGGTTGGCGGCACGGTGGAGGTCATTGCCGAGAATGTGCCCATCGGTCTAGGTTCCTACGTCCACTGGGACCGGAAACTAGATAGCCGTATCGCCCAAGCGCTGATGTCGATAAACGCCGTAAAGGCCGTTTCCATGGGCCCCGGCTGGGAAACCGCCGAACTACACGGCTCTCAGGTGCAGGACGTTATCGAGCCGGTGACCGATCCGGACCATCCGTGGCAGCGCAAGACAAACCAGTTGGGCGGGACCGAGGGAGGCATGTCCAACGGCATGCCTCTAGTGGCTAGGTTTGCCATCAAACCAATCGCCACCATGGTCAACCCCCTGCCTTCCGTGGACCTTGACTCCGGCGAACGGGTCCAAGCCCATTACGAACGCTCGGATGTATGCCAAGCGCCTCCGGCGGGCGTTATCGGTGAGTCCATGGTTGCCTTGGTGTTGATCGACGCGTTCATGGAGAAATTTGGAGGAGACTCGGTACAGGAGACCCGCCGCAACTTCGAAGGGTACATGAGGACCGTCGGCCCCCGCCGGATTTATCAATAGAGTCCGGGAGAGTCCGGGAGAGTCCGGCGATCTTGGCTGTTGCCGCGGGATGCCCCGGCAAACTCCCCCCAGAGTTCAGCCAAGCCCTGTTGCCCCCCGAATACCCCGCCGCCCGGTGTCAGCGCCAGCCAGTACGTTGGGACCTTGTGATGCGAAGGTCCGGAACCGGGGGTTAAAGATGGGGCAGCACAAAGCGCAATACCGGCGGCGAATATCGGTTGACTTGGGGAGATGTTCGGTTAAACTGGTTTTTGGCGATTCGAAATTGCACTCGGAGAGGAATCTGTATGGAAGGCAAAGTCCAGATAGAGATCACCTACTGCGTCCATTGACAACATCTTGGAACCGCCACGTGGATGGCGAATGAGTTTTTCCGGCACTTCGGACCGGACGCCGCGGTCACTATCTCCCCGCGCGGCCAGTCTATCATGGAAGTTTTCGTGGACGGCGAGAGGATCTTCGATAAGAAAGGCGAAGGTAACATCTTCCCGGACCTCAAACGGGTGAGGACAATGTTGGCCTTTGTGCGAGAAAAAATTGCCAACTTGGAGCCCGCTCCGGCCGACGACTAGCGAGGCAGGGCGCAGACCCTGGGTAACCGCCTAATACAATCAGCCCCTACTGCAATAGTAGGGGCTGATTTGTTCGGCTAGTCCGCCGGTTTAGCTTGCCGCCAGGATTGACGGCGTTGACGCCAATAAGGCGCGGCTCTATATCGTTCCAAATCAGTTGGGCGATTTCTTCTTCCCTAAGACTGGCGTCTATGATTAGCCAGTGTTCAGGTTGGTCCTGTGCGAGATCGAGGTAACCCCTCCTTACCCGGGAGTGGAATGGCAGGTCTTGGTCCTCGAATCTTCGATGCCCCTCGACATCCTGCCTCGCCAATTCCGCAGCGTCGTCCGGTTCTAATGACAGTTGCAACTGAGGCGTCCCCACCCGCCTTAACCCTTCTGCCGGTTCAATGTCCAATAGTACGGTGATTTGCGGTGTTAGCTGGTTGGTTGAGAAATCGTTGAGCTTTTCGACAAATTCGACGTCGATCTTTCTCCCGTACCCTTGATAAGCAATTGAAGAAGCCGCAAACCTATCGGCAATGACTACGTTACCGGCGGCTAGGTGTGGGTTAATCTGGTCGGAAACCAACTGCGCCCTAGCGGCCTCGAACAGCAACAACTCCGCTTCTTTTGATAGCGGTTGTTTACTTTTGAGAAAACTGCGAAGGTAATTGCCCAGAGGCGTGGTGCCGGGCTCGTGGACCAATACTACGCCGGGCCGGCCCTCCAGGATGCGGTCACGTAGGAGTTTTGCCTGGGTGCTCTTGCCCGAACCTTCACAACCCTCAAATACGATGAAGAGACCTTTCGGCACTCTGTGCTCCTATGGGGGAGTATCCGGACGCATTTGAAAGGGACGACAGGTTCCCATCCAAAGTATGGGCCTAGTAGCGAGCGCTTTCCCGCCGCTACACGCCGTAGAACATCACGGACCGCTCCGGGTCCCGTCCCTGGCTGGTCGAGGCCACGTTGTACCTGTTGCCCAGCAGATGTTGCAACCTCCGCACGTAGGACCGTTGTGGCGATAGCCGGACAGAAGTCTCACCGCTCAGCACTCGGTTGGCGGCCTCCTCAGCCTCTTGCATCGCTCGCTCCAATACCTCTTCGGAATGGTCTTCATCGCCCTGAGGACGTCGAGCGTCTCTGCCGCCTTCTCTGCCACCTTCTCGGGCCAGGGTCTTCAGAAAGTCCTCAACCTGAAGCATGGTGTTCTTGCGCAAGACGTACACCGGTTTGCCGGTAGCCTCGGCGACGCGGACCAATTGCGACCCGCGCCGATAGTGAGTCTTTGTAGTCAAGACCACGTCGGCTCTCCGCAACTCGTTGACCACCTCCGCGGTGACACCCGTAGTGCTGACCGCCGCCTCCAGCTTGTCCTTTCCCACGCCGAAGAGGAACACCCGGGGACCGGTTTCGCTGGCCTGCGTGTCTCCGGATACGGGCTTGTTGCCGTCCATGGGGCGGGGCGGCTGGTAGTCGGAAGTCCAAGGAGCAGGGGTATTGGTGCTAACATGCCCTCCCTCCTGCACCCGGTTGACCCGGCCGTCTTCCCCCAACCAGCGCACTTCGGCAGCGATCGGATAGCCCCGGAGCCATTGGTCCACCACGTGAGCCACGTCTTCATGGACGGCCAGCCGCTCCCAGCTTTGAATCTCCACCACCACGTCGAAGGTGGGCGGTGCTTTCCGTTCCAGAACGCTTTTTTGAGTGCCTCGGTATCTGGCTTCCTGGTCGCCAAGAGTGACGGTCTGCACACCTCCAACCAAGTCGGAAAGCGTCGGGTTCATGATCAAGTTGTCCAGGGTGTTACCGTGGGCGGTGGCAATGAGTTGGACACCGCGCTCGGCAATGGTGCGAGCGGCGCCGGCTTCCTGCTCAGTACCCATTTCATCAATGATGATTACCTCGGGCATGTGATTTTCCACAGCCTCTATCATCACCGCGTGCTGGTTGGCGGGCGTTGCTACCTGCATTCGCCGGGAACGACCGATGGCAGAGTGGGGCACGTCCCCGTCTCCGGCAATCTCGTTGGAAGTATCCACGATGATTACCCGCTTCCTCGCCTCGTCAGACAGCACGCGGGCCATTTCCCGGAGCATGGTGGTCTTACCGACGCCGGGCCGGCCCAACAGCAAGATATTCTTGCCGGACAACGCTAGGTCTTCAATAATCTTTATGGTGCCGAAAACCGCTCTGCCCACCCGGCAAGTAATTCCTACGATACGGCCCTTGCGGTTGAGGATCGCCGATATCCGGTGCAAGGTGCGTTCGATCCCCGCGCGGTGGTCGTCGCCAAACTCGCCAACCTGTTGCATCACGTGCTCCAGGTCTTCGGCGGTGACTTCTTCCTCGTCCAAGGGCACGTCGTTGTTGAGGAATCGCGCTTCCGGGGTACGGCCCAAGTCCAGCACCACCTCCAGCAGGTCCTCCAGGTTATCGCGTTCCCGCAAGGCGTTGACTACCCGTTGAGGCAATAGGTCGATAAGACGGTCCAGCTCTTGTCGAGTTGAATCCCGCTCAACTACCAATCTCAAGCCTCCACAGTTGCCATTTCGGGTCTCCCGACGGGAACGGCCACTGTTTTTATCATCATTAGGTATCGGGCAGTGTCATGGAACTGCCGCCGGACCGGCAGGCCCGCGGCCGGCTCCTGGTAATCGGGAACCAACCACCTGACGAGGCCTCCTTGATACAGGGCCCGCTCCACCAATCCCTCCCACAACTCGGGAAACTCAGGGTGAGCCATGGCCTCCGCCGCCGTTGCCCGGCCACATCGGGACAGACCCAGCCAACCGACGACCTTGCCGTTCCGCTTGGACACCCAGCTTCGGCGCTGGCTGAGGTACTCCTGGGAATCCCTCCACTGGTCGAAGGTCAAGCCCACGGCCGTTCGCACCGGCTGGGGAGTGGCGGCGCAATATAGCTGAAAAAGAGAATAATTGTCTTCCGGCGATAACTCTTCCCAATGGGAACCGAGGGTCGAATTGCTTTGCGACTGTGAGCCCGGCTGCCGGTCTATCCGGCTTTCCAACAGCACTTCTTCATAGCGCGGGAAGAACCCTGCGCGTCGCGCCGCTGCGAAGACGGGGGTGTCGAAGGGAAGCCTCAAGAATACTCGCTCAGCGTTGGACTCGCCAGCCTGCTGGACCATGTACTCCAGGATCTCCAGCGCTACTAGTTGAGGGTCCGATTTACGCTCCTGTCCAATATTCCCCCGTCTACCATTCTCACTATAAAAATGCCGGTCCTGGCTATCAGCCCGGTTACTGGCCTGAACATTGGCCCGAGCATTGGCCTGATCGTTAGCCTGGTCGCCAGCCTGGTCGTCAGATAGAAACAGTTGGTCGATTTCCCAGGCCCGATGGCCGCTGCGAACATGGGCTGAGACCAACCCCGCCAGTTGAACGCCGTCCCAACGAGCCACGGTGACCCGCTGGTGACGCTGGGCTAAAGTCTCCTTCCATACGCTGTATCTGGTCGCCGCTCGGCCGCTGGTTAAACCTTGCATGGTGTAAGCAAGGTTGGGCCCCTTGGGTTGGTTAAACAGGATGCAGCGCACTATGTCGCCGGTGGATAGTGTTTGCATCATTCCGACTGGACCGGAAGGAGGTCTAGAAAGAGGCGGTGGAATCGTGTGTCTTCGGTGAGTTCGGGATGGAACGCCGTGGCCAACAGATTGCCTTGTTGCACCGCTACCGGAATTCCTCCGGGTAGCGAGGCCAACACGTCTACTTCTTGGCCAACTCGGATTATGGCTGGGGCCCGTATAAACACACCATGGAACGGTGTTTCATCCATACCGGCGACGTGCAAGTCCTGCTCGAAGCTGTCTATTTGCCGCCCGAAGGCATTGCGGTGAACCCCGACGTCCATTATTCCCAGAGGCGTCGGGTCCTCCTCGGTGATTTCGTGGGCCATCATGATCATCCCGGCGCAAGTGCCCCAAACCGCTTTCCCCTGCCGGGCCATGTCCATTACCGGCTCTCTGAGGTCGTACAGGCTCATCAGCCTACTCAGGGTGGTGCTTTCTCCTCCGGGAATGATAAGGCCGTTCATTTTTTCCAGATGCTGGGGCAGCCTCACCTCTCGCGCTTCCACTCCCAGCCGCCTCAATATCGCTATGTGTTCAGCGAAATCCCCTTGGACCGCTAAAACGCCTACTTCCAATTGGGCCAGATGCTTCACTCACTGTTTAGAACGTCAGGCGGTATCTATCTTTATCGCCCGAGAGCCTCCGTTGAGAAACTGCGTTTTTCCCACACCAGGACAGAACACCGGCTTGGCGCGCCTAGAGGTCCGGTCACTAAGCAGTGATGCCACCGCGTGACCCAACCTCCCAGTTGCAGCCTCCGGGCACAACGCCACCGGCTAGCCCTATCCCCGCCTTAAGTTTGTCCCAGAGGAGCCGGCTAGAAACTCCTGGGAGCCAGGAGCTCTTCCTCAGGTATTGACCGGGTGCTGATGCCAACCATGGGCTCGCCCAAGTCTCTGGAGACTTCGGCAATGATCTTGGGGTCTTTGTAATGAGTGACCGCCTGGACAATGGCATGGCCCCGCCGGACCGGATCTCCGGACTTGAAGATGCCGGACCCCACAAAGACTCCATCGGCGCCCAGCTGCATCATCAACGCGGCATCGGATGGGGTAGCCACGCCGCCCGCGGCGAAGTTCACCACGGGTAGGCATCCCAACTCCCTGGTCCGCGTTAGCAACTCCAAGCTAACCGCCAGGTTTCGGGCCTCTACCACCAATTCGTCTTCCGGCATGGTCTGCAGCTTGCGTATAGCGTCCTGGACCGCGCGCATATGGCGGACCGCCTCGACTACGTCGCCGGTGCCGGCCTCACCCTTGGTGCGAATCATTGCGGCGCCTTCGGAGATGCGGCGAAGGGCTTCACCCAGGTCGCGGCACCCGCACACGAAGGGCACCGTGAAGTCGTGCTTCCATACGTGGTGGACTTCGTCGGCTACGGTTAGCACTTCAGATTCGTCTACGTAGTCCACGCCAAGGGCTTCAAGCACCTGGGCTTCCACAAAATGGCCAATGCGGCACTTGGCCATGACCGGTATGCTCACGGCATTCATGATGGAGGTGATCACCGATGGGTCAGTCATGCGGGCGACGCCGCCGTCTGCCCTAATGTCGGCCGGCACTCGCTCCAAGGCCATAACCGCCACCGCTCCGGCTTCGGCTGCTATCTCCGCCTGTTCCGCCGTGACCACGTCCATGATGACCCCGCCCTTCAGCATTTGAGCGTGACCAGTCTTTAGGGCAACGGTACCGGTGAGAAGTTCCACCATGGTTGCTATCCTCCACGAAGTCTAGAGCCCACGTCAACACGCGCGGGACAATTGTATTATACGCCGCCGCCAAACTCCTTATCAATTCTGACCGCTCCGCCACGGCCTCGTCATCAAGGCGGAGACGCTTCACACGGCCCGCACTGAGCATCCATTCCAGGAACGTCGATTCTGGCCCACCACACCAAGGCCATGTTGTCCGGGGGGGAGACGCTTCACACGGCCCGCACTTCAGGCCGGAGTGGAATTATTACAGGAAATTCTGAGACCTCCCGGGAGGCGCAGTTTTGTACCCATAAGGCCCTGTTTTGCACGGCAACGTCATGCGCCCGGGGAGTTGACAGCGTCTGCTGACAATGAAGGGATATTACGCCTGCCGGGAGAAAACGGGGGCCGCATGACGGGGGTTAAGCCAAACCGAAATTTCTGCCCTGGTCTCACTCGAGGGATCCAAGGAATCCGGTGAAATCTGCCGAAGTGGAATTAGTTGCTGGCGACCCGGAGCGGATTCGAACCGCCGATCTCTGGCTTGACAGGCCAGTATGTTAAACCGCTACACCACCGGGCCGGACGTTGGGTCTAGGTTTCCGCTAGCCCCTACCTAGGTGAGTGTATGATTTTACAAAATTAGTGTCAAGCGAGTGTTCTCCCTAAAGATGGGCCTTTCGACAGACGATTTTGGAGGGAACATCCGCTCGCCTTGCTCCGCCGAAGGCGGACGAAGGCCCCGCCCGCGGCCTCAGAGGGTCACTACGAGGTTTTTGCGAGGACATTATCCAGGGCTTCTATGCAGAAATAAAAGACCCGGCTCGCCAAGGATGTTGTCTTCCTGCCACACTACAGGCAGCAGCGTCGGCCGCTTAGCAGTAAGTTGTTCAGACTTGAGGGGGGCGCAGTGTCCGACGGCTGGCAATTAGGGGTTTAATCTCTGCCGTTGACGCTCAGGCCGGCGGTTGTCAAACTGCTTTAGGCGGCTTTCGGCGAATTGGACTTACCAACTGAGCTTGTCTCATAAAGCTGAGTCCTACAGCATCCTACCTGTCTGGATTCCCGCTCCCCGATCGGGGTCGGGGACAAGCTTCGCGGGAATGACGGGTTATTGAGCCGCATTCAATACTGGGTTAGGCGGTTAACAATAGGAACCCGTCAGCTTGCATCCGCCCAAAATCGTGAGTGGAGACTTTTGGGACAGGCTCAACCCTGAACAGTTGCGCTTGGCAAACGTTCCTTGACAGCTTCTTGCGGCTGGAATTAAGATAAGTCCTGCCCGCCGAGGTAGCTCAGTTGGTAGAGCACGGCACTGAAAATGCCGGTGTCGACAGTTCGATTCTGTCCCTCGGCACCTGTGGCACAAAGCTCCTCCTCTCCTTCGTTAGTTCGCCCTTGGCCGAATTCCTTAGACAGGGTGACCGCGATCTAAAATCTGAGGTTGTGGTGGGGCCTATACCCCTCGGAAACCCCTGCAAATTGTGCCCTTGACTCCGCCCAAATCGCTCAGCCGAAGCCGATTCGTCCAAAATATTACTGCCACTTTCTTGATTGAAATTAGAATGCGATTGCCCTGCCCATTAGCCGCCAAGTTGACATCTCCAATGAATTAAGGTATAGGTGTATGCCAATACACGCTTGCCATCTGGTTGCTCAACTATTTAGCCTTGGGAATCGGAATTGGCGGATCGTTACTATGGCGCATCATGATATAGGTTTCCGGTTCAACCTGCGCGGTGGGCGCTTCAGACAGTCCAGCTCGCCGCCGAAGTGTAACCAGGCCTTTCCTACCTAGCTACCTCCCCCACCTCTTTCTCTACGTAGCTACACTCTCTGATTTCCTTAGGCTATTAGAAACCTATCTGGATTTCCCAGATTCCTTTAGGCCAACCAAGGTGTCCTTTGCTTCGAGTTTAAGACTCCAGTTGGAGGAATCCATGGCCGACCGAACTGTAGGATATTTATCTTCCCTGTACGGCGGATATTGGGACTTTGAAGTCAAAGATTTTTGTTATATGACCAACCCCTTTTTCCCTCCTGAGACTCTCTTGGAGGACTTGGGAGTACATCTGACTGAATTGCTCAAGGCTTATCCCTCCACCAACTGGTACGTATCATCACTGCTGGCGGATCCCTTGGGGTTGACCGAGGATGAAGTAGTGGTCGGAAACGGCGCCAGTGAGTTGATAGATATTGTGATCAATCGGTTCGTCCAGAACCTGGCCATCCCCGTGCCCACTTTCAACGAGTTTACGAACCGGGCCAAAGCCTCGGGGAGGCAAGTCAGTCCCTTCCACCTCGATGGCGGATTCAACCTCGACCCGGAAGCGTTTGTACGGCATGTGAGAAAAACGCGCTCTAATGCTGTTGTACTCATCCGCCCTAACAACCCCACCGGGTCCCTCATCTCCAAATCCGACCTTACTTTTCTATTGGAATGTTTGCGGGACTTGGACCTGGTACTGGTGGATGACTCATTCATTGAGTTTGTCGCGGCGGAATCGGATCAGGCAGCATTGAACTTGATATTCGAATTTCCGAATCTGGTGGTCTTAAAGAGCCTATCCAAGAATTACGGAATCCCGGGACTGCGTTTAGGCTACGCCGCGTCCGGGGATACCGAGCGCATCGGGCAGTTGCGGCGGGACCTTCCCATCTGGAACATCAACTCCTTCGCTCAGTTTTTCTTAAGTCGTTGCGGAGAGTACCAAGAGGAGTTTGCGGTTTCCTGCTTAAAGGTGCGAGAGGCCACCCAACGGTTGTTTCGGCAGCTTAGCGGTGTGCCTTACCTTTGTCCTTTTCCCACACAAGGCAACTTTGTCTTGTGTGGGGTTCTCGACGGCTTATCCGGGGAAGAATTAACCTCAGCCCTTTTCGAGCAGTGCAACATCCTGGTAAACGATTGCAGTAAAAAGGAGGGGCTGGATGGCTCTTACATACGAGTGGCTTCCCGCAGCGAAGCGGAGAATAATGCCCTGGTGGCTGCCCTGCAGGGACTATATGCCTGACCATCTCTCAGACACCCGAATTACACTAGAGGAGGTAGAGGATGAAGGCAATAATCCTTGCCGCGGGCATGGGCACCCGGTTGCTTCCCATCACGTTGTCAGTCCCAAAATGTCTGGTCCCGGTCAATTCTAAGCCCATTCTGGAGCATCAGCTGGACGCGTTGTTGAAGGCGGGTGTCCGAGACACAATCCTGGTGGTGGGCTATCTTTCGGAGTTGATTTTCGACAAGTACGGGACCAGATATGGCGGCATGAACATTCACTACGTTCGGAATCAAATCTATGACCGCACCAACAACCTCTACTCCTTATGGTTAGCGCGATTGCACCTGGATAACCAGGTACTCTTGCTGGAAGGGGACCTGGTTTTTGAAGCCGAGTTATTACATAGGCTAGCTCAAACTCCGGAACCAAACGTTGCTATCGTCGAAAGATTTCAGCCTTACATGGACGGGACGGTTATTCAGGCCGATGGCCCCTGGGCTAACAGGATGGTCCTCAAGGCCCATCAGGAGGATGACTTCGACTACGGGTCCGTTCTCAAAACGGCAAATATCTACAAACTCTCCCAAGAGGCTTTACAGGACCATATAGTTCCTCAGTTGGACTTCTATCTGGCGCAGCAGCGGGACAACCAATATTACGAGGCGGTCTTCGCCGATCTAATTTCTCAGGGTTCCATGCGTCTGGCAGTTCTCCATGCCGCACCCAATAGATGGGCGGAGATTGACACCATGGAAGACCTCCAAGCAACTGAAAAACTGTTCGCCGCGGAAACTCTGCATCCGGAGAAAGCTCAGAGATGAGCTTGTCTCATAAAGCTGAGTCCTCCAGCGTCCTACCTTTCTGGATTCCCGCTTTCGCGGGAATGACGGGTTATTGAGCCGGATTCAATACTGGTTTAAGCGGTTTATGATAGTAACCATCAGGTTGCGTCCACCCAAAATCGTGAGCGGAGACTTCTGAGACAGGCTCAGATAAGGCCGTCTTCGCCCACTTATCCACTGGAACCAAGAGGCGCCGGAAATCACGGGCGTTTAATGCCCGCTAACTGCTCAACAAGAGAAGGTGCATTTGGAAAATGCTAAAGCATGGTCCCAGCCCAGCGCCATCGATTATTACTCTAAACATCGTCATGAAGTGTCCGACCTTTACCCATCGGAGCGAGTTTTTTTGCCAAGGGTTTTGTTTCCGGGGATTAAAGTGCTAGATGTGGGATGTGCCTCTGGCGGATTCTTCAACATCATGCGCACCCTGGAACCAACTATTGACTACACCGGAATAGACATAGCCGAGCCCGCCGTAGACCTGGCGCGCCGGACTTACCCGGAAGCCAGGTTTGAGGTCACCAACGGGGTCATAATTCCTTTCGACGACGAGGCATTCGACTTGGTCCACTGCACCAGTGTGCTGGTTATCGAGCCTCGATACCAGGAAGTATGGGAGGAAATGTACCGGGTAACCAGCAGGTTCGTTTTGGCAGATATGCGGCTGTTAAAAGATGTCGAAGGACAAAAAGGTCTCCAAGATTCTCGCTATCGAATCCAATTCGACGGGCAGGACCAAGAGGCGGTAGTTCCCTATGTGGTGAGCGATGCCGACGAGGTGATGAGATTCCTATTAAACCTGGAGCCCCGCCCTCAGGCTTTGAGAGGCACAGGTTACTTTCATGAGGTCTCGGAGATGGCGGATACCCCCTATTCCCAAGTCTGTATGTCGATATTGCTGTTGGAAAAGGGAAATTCAGCGACAACTCGAACTAAACCGGACCTGGACGGCTTACCGCTAGAGTTCTCAGCTTTCCCTGTTTAAGACGGCGACTAAGGAATAAAATGCCAGCTAGGCCGCCGCATCAAACTCGGTTAAATCAAGGCGAAGCCATTAGAAGCCAGTAATGAAACCCTCGTGGATTAAATGGGCCCGAGAGCTATCCGCAATCGCCCAAATCGGACTGGAGCACTCCCCGGGTCTTTTTGATGCCGAACGTTACCGTTCTGTCCAATCGATCGCCGCCGAAATCATGGCTGACCATTCCGGGCAGACCCCGGAATATGTTCGCGACTTGTTCGCTCGGGAAGCCGGCTACGCCACTCCTAAAGTGGACGTTAGGGGTGCAGTCTTCCGGAACGACGAAGTCATGTTGGTCCGGGAGCGGGCCGACGCACTTTGGGCCCTGCCGGGCGGATGGGCCGATGTGAATGAATCCCCTTCTGAAGCGGTGGTTAGGGAGATACAGGAAGAGTCTGGCTATCAAACCCAGGTGATAAAGTTGCTGGCTCTCTACGACAGGAGCCGCCACCTTCACCCTCCTTATCCGTTCTCCGTCTATATGGTTTGCTTTCAATGCGAGATAGTAGGGGGTTCGCCGCAGACTAGCGTAGAAACAGATTCGGTGGCCTTCTTCTCGCGAGACCGACTTCCGAAGTTATCCCTAGACCGGGTTACCCCGCAGCAAATTGAGCGCTACTTTGAGTTCAACGGCCATCCCGGCTGGCCTTCAGACTTTGATTGAAACACCCATGTATTCACTGCCATTAACAGGATGAAGAAGCAGACCCAACTCGACGTCCAGAAATTATAAAGGCGCCCGGAAAGGCGCGCGCGTGGTAAAGAGATGACTCAAGTCGAATTTAATCTTGAACCGGCCGATTGGTCCGAGGAATTCTACAGGCATCATGCCGAACGCTATTCAGACGTGGCCCACCAACTCCTTCAGGCGGTTTACACTCGTTCCTCCCATTCAGCCCTAAAAGAAGATTTCGACCTATTGGAACGGTTGGTCCAACTGGCGCCTGGGCCCCGGGGTCTGGATGCCGGCTGCGGCGCTGGCGCTAGGGACGTTCATCGGCTTTGGACCCAAGGGTTTGACGTTTACGGAATCGACGCGGTAGAGGAAAACATTCAACAAGCTAAGGAAATTCATCCGGAAATTGTCGAGCGAATATCGGTTGCCAACTTGCGGCATCCATTGCCGTTTCAGGATGAATCCTTTGATTTTGTCATGTGTAACGCGGTGATCCAACATATTGGACCGGCAGACGTTATGGAGGTAACTCTTAAAGAGTTTGCCCGGGTCTTGAAGCCAAACGGTGTATTGCAGCTGATGTTTAAGAACGGGCAGGGTTTCATCACGGTATACGACCGGGACTATGACACCGATCGTTCTTTTCACCTATACGATGAGCGGGAAATCCTAGCCAGACTAAACGGCTTAGGACTGGACCTGGTGGAGTCCGAACATCCGGACTTGTTGGGCGGCGTCATGTACTTCACCGATACCAAACCTGTGGACCACTGCGTCTTTTACGTGAGAAAAGCAGCGGGGAAATCAGGCAGCCGTCGGGCCAACGCCGGCTAAGAAACTGTCTAAAGATATGGCCCGGCCAGCTCAGGGTGGGCCCGTCAATAAGGAAGTCCTTCTAGAACCTCAGGATGAACGGCCGTGTGAACGGATTGAAGGGGCGCCCTACCACAGCGAGTGCGGCTTTTGACGTAGTTTCTAGGAATAGCTAGGGTCGTGGACTTCCCTGAACAAGCGCCTCACGCCTCAGATGAGAAACGCCCGGCCAAACCAAGGGGGAGAGTCGGTAGGCTCACGCCTCTCGAAAAACTATACCCCGCCGTTTAACGTTCTCCATCGGCCCGAAGTCGCCTTGTTCTATTTGATGTCCCTTAGGCTGCGGGGGCCGAGCTTCGAGACCGAGAAGCTCGACGACTCTCGAGTTGGTGTAGTAGCCGTTGTAAGCGTGCCGGAGCATTGCGTCAAAGAACGCGGGTTCGGCGGTCTCCACTTGACGCAGCACCACGTCTTTCTGCGTGTCGGACAGGTTGATGAAGTCCGTAGCGTGGGCTTCTTGGGAGCACACTTGGATTCGGAATAGGCCATTCCCGAAACTCCGTCTCAACCTCGCCGAACGGCTGACGGTATCATCCAGGTACCCAACGACTACTTCCCCCGCTCCTGGCATCCGTTCGTTGGGTGGAATAATTCGGTCCAAGACCTGGGTTAGCAGATCGATCTGCAGATCGTTGAAAAATACACCGGAAGTAGCCATTCGTTGCTCCATGGCGTCATGCCCGTTGAGTATTTCGACACTATTATTCGTTCACGTGGAATTACCTGGCTGTCTATACACCAGCCGCCTATTCAAGCAGGCGCCTGGAGTTTTTCTTAAAGTGGTCGGCTACGTAGAGCGCCAGCGCCTGTATGGTCGACGTAGGATTGACTGCTCCTGCGGTTACGAAGATGCTTCCGTCGACGATAAACAGATTTTTCACGTCGTGACACCGGCCATAGCCGTCCACCACCGAGTTGCTGCCGTGGCTGCCCATACGAGCCGTTCCCAGCAGGTGCCAGCCCGCTGGACGCAGCAAGGGATTGACCAGGACTTCCTGCGCGCCCGCCGCCTGGAGCACTTCACTCCCGCGGGCGGCGCCATGGTCCATCATATTCAGGCTGTTTTGGCTCATCCTATATTCTATCTTTGGTGCGGGGATACCATCTGCGTCAGTGAGGACCGGGTCGAGGGTTACCCTGTTATGCGGCTCCGGCAGATCTTCACCGGTAACGGCGACGGTGATAGTGCGGCCAAAACGCTGATTGAACACCCGGTGATGATCCGTCCCCCAAGGAAGCTTGGACGTCGTGACAAACCCCTGGGCAGTAATCGCAGGGCCGGAATTGCGAATGATTTGGAAGGCGTATCCTCTGACAAACCCCCGGGAGAGGTCCGTCTCGTAGAACTCCGAGCTCGTGATCATGCAACCCATGGGTCCTTTATAGCCTTCTAGCGGTTCATCAAACACACCCATGACCATGGAGTAGGGGTGAAACATAAGATTTCTGCCCACAAGCCCGCTGCCGTTAGCAAGGCCCTCGGGGAACAGGCTGGACTTGGAATTCAGCAACAGCCTGGGGGTGCCAACCCCATTGCACGCCATCACCACGATGCGCGCCCTCTGACGCTGCACGTGTCCATTGGAGTCATAGTAGATGACTCCATCGGCCAATCCATCCTTGCCCACGCTTATTTCTCTGACCCGGGCATTGGTCTTGAGTATCCCTCCTTTGGCCACGGCCTTGGGCCAATAGGTAATGTCTGCGCTGGCTTTGGCGCCCACCACGCAACCCGTCTCGCAGGGACCGCAATTATTACATGCGCGGCGCCCGTCGTAGGGCTGCGTCAATATCGCGCTGTCGGAAGGCCACCAGTGCCAGCCTAGCTTCTCGAATCCGCCGACAATCGTGTCTCCCAGTTTGCCCAACGGTATCGGAGGGGTTTGCCTTTCCGACTTGGGAGGAAACGCCGTGTCGCCCGTAATGCCAGAGACGCCCATCATCCGGTCGTTGAGGTCGAAGTATGGTTCCAGGTCCCGATAGGTTAGCGGCCAGTCGTCGGCTACTCCGTCCAGCGTCCTTACGCGAAAGTCTGACGGGTGCATTCGCGGAAAGTGAGCGCTCCAATGAATGGTGCTGCCCCCGACCGCGTTGTACATCAAGGGAGATATAGGCGACTCGGAATCATTGACGGGATAGTCAGACGCCAGGCCCCTAAGGTTAGGGTCAGGATGGAACTCGGTTTGCTTGAGGATCTCCCAGTCGTTCTTGGTGGGGGGATACGTGGCAGGGTCGACCCAGCCGCCCTGCTCCAAGCACATCACATTTATACCCGCATCGGCCAGGCTCCAAGTGAATGCAGCGCCTGAAGCTCCGGCGCCTATGACTAACACGTCAACGATATCGTTGCTTTGAACCATTCCCGCCTCCGGCGTGAGAGTTTTCAACTCCAGCTTTGCCGGGCATTATATCAAACGGCCCCCTATGTCCCCGCGGCTTCGTCCCTGATCCCCGGTTAATCGCGTTAGACATAACCCCTTTACCGCTCCGGCGAAAGCCGGAGACCGGAGGTCCCCAACCGGCCCGTTTGATCATAGAGACTGCGAGACTGCGGACTCCGGCCCCGGGTTCCCGCTTTTGCGGCAGCTTTGACGGAGATCGCGATGCTCTTGCCAGCTGTTGGCCCGTTCTCAGCCATATCTCTTCTCGCGAGTAGCGACCGGTTACGCCGTCCCTGATGCAGACCAAATTCCCCAGCACAACCGGAGTTAGGTAACTATACATGCGCGGAAGCATTATAATTGGGCCTGAGTCCACTCGCTGCTCGAGACATCCTCACTTTCCACCCTGGAGAAGGTGTATGACCACCGATAGAGGCCAGTCCCTAAAACGGTTCGAGGACCCGAGGTTGGTGACCGGCATGGGGTCCTTCGTGGAGGACATCACGTTCCCAAACATAACCCATGCCGTGGTGATCAGAAGCCCACATGCCCACGCCGTAATCCGAGCTATCGACGCCTCGATGGCGCAGGCCCTTCCAGGAGTGCTGGCAACGCTAACCGGCGCAGACATCGATGGTGTGCTGGCCGATTTGCCGCTGCGCCCGTTCCCGGCGCATGAAGCTGTCATAGCGATGAACGCGCCTACCCACCCAGTATTGGCCAGGGAACGTGTTCACTACGTAGGTCAGCCTGTGGCGATGATAGTAGCTGAAGATGCCGTGACGGCTCAGGACGGGGCGGAACTGGTCGCTGTAGACTATGAGATGCTTCCTCCGGTCCTAGCCCCCTCCGACGCCTTGGAGCAAGAGCCGATACATGCTCATCTTGGCTCTAACTTGGGCATGCATCTCCGGTACCAGGGTGGCGACCTGGACAGGGCTTTTTCCGAAGCGGATCACGTGGTTGAGCAATCCTACCAACTGCAACGCCTGGCCCCTGCCCCATTGGAAACCCGGGGTGTTGTGGCCCAGTATCAACCCCAGGACGACCATCTCGTAGTCTGGGACTCCACCCAGGAGCCTCATCAAGTCTGGAGGCAGCTGTCTGAACTGCTCAAGCGTGAGGAAGAAAAGATCACGGTCATAGCTCCGGACGTCGGGGGCGGGTTCGGAGAAAAGGGATGTGTCTATCCCGAAGAAGTTCTGGTCCCATATCTTTGCTTGAAACTGGGCCGGCCGGTCAAATGGGTGGAAAACCGCCAGGAAAACATGCTGGCTTTCCACGCCCGCGGACACCAAGTGGACGTGGAGGCTGCCGCCAGTGGCGACGGCACGATTTTGGGTATGCGGATTCGCATATTGGTTGACTTGGGGGCATATTTCCTCACAGCGTCCGCGGCGGTGCCCATGTTATCCGCGCAGCGGATGGTTGGACCCTACAAGACCCCGGCTGTGAGCGTCGAGGTATTGGGCGTCACCACCAACAAACCCCCCACCGGACCGTACCGCGGAGCGGGAGGGCCTGAGTCGGCCTTCTGCATGGAGAGGACACTGGACCTGATCGCCGGAGACTTGGACCTCGACCCCGCGGAGGTCAGGAAAATAAATTTCATCCAACCCGAACAATTCCCGTATCGCACGCCCACCGGTCTTACCTACGATTCCGGTCAGTACCAGCGAGGTCTGGACCGAGTGCTGGAATTAGCTGACTACGCCAATTGGCGGTCGAGGTCTCGGCAAAGACGTCCCGGTGGTCCGCTTATCGGGGTAGGGCTGGCCACGGTGGTGAAAGCCTCCGGAGGCCGGGGTGATTTCCTGGTGGAGAGCGCCAGGCTGGAGGTGGACTCCTCGGGACGTATCAGCGGGTATACCGGCCTGTCCCCTCACGGCCAGGGCACCGAGACCGCGTTCGCTCAAATCGTTGCTCGGGAGTTAGGGGTGAGTCCCGCAGCCGTGCAGTTCCACCACGGCGATACGTCCCTCTTTCCCCAAGGGCACGGGACGGCAGCCAGCCGGGGGACTGTCACCGGAGGGTCCGCTCTGTACCTGGTTGCCAGACAGGCCCAGGAGAAGCTGGCTCGGATCGCGTCCCACATGTTGGATTGTCCCTTGGACCGGGTCGCCTTCGCGGAAGGGCGAGTCTACGACCAGGCCGACGGCGGGCAGTCTCTGGACTTCAACCAGGTGGCAGCTTCGGCCTACGACGAGGAACGGCTTCCGCCGGGCACGACCCCTGGATTGGATTTCTTAGAGACTTTCACTCTACCCGATAACGCCTTCAGTTACGGCGCCCACGTGGTGGTGGTCGAAGTGGACCAGGATACCGGCGACGTGGAGATCGTCCGGTACGTAGCCGTGAATGACTGCGGCCGCCTTCTAAATCCATTACTGGTGGAAGGGCAAATGCACGGAGGCATCGCCCAGGGTATCGGCCAAGCGTTAACTGAAGACATGGTGTACACCCAGGACGGACAACCGGCTACGGGCAGCCTCCTGGACTACGCCTTGCCTACAGCGGCGGGGATACCGCACATGGTGCTTGACACCATAGAGACCCCTTCTCCGACCAATCCGTTGGGCGCGAAGGGGGTGGGCGAGTTGCCCACCGTGGCCGCGCCGGCGGCCGTGGCCAACGCGGTGATGGACGCCCTCCGGAATGCGGGAGTTAGGCACATTGATACACCCCTCACCCCAGAGAAAATCTGGCGGGCGCTGCAGAGGGCCAAATAAGGGGCTTCCCAACGGGAGACTCTAACCTTATTCCAGGCCCCCGGCAGACATGACCTATAACCTTATGTGAGAGCCATTGGGACACAGGGGGCCAGACACTGGGCAGAAACCAGCAATGATCGGGGTCTCTAGAGTCTTAACCCCAATACCATGCCGTAGTAACAACGGGAAGGGCAACCCCGAGGGTTGCCTCCACCAACGCGCTCTGCCCGCGGGCGTAGGGGCACCCCAGCTAGAGAAGGTGTACTACCCATGAAGGATGCGCTCCGCCAATGGGTGTATGGGCACCCCTTGTGGCTGCCTTCTGTGGAGGACCGAAAGACCATGAGGAGAACAGTCAAGGTCTAGACAGAAAACGCTCCCCATCGTGTATACTGAAACCAGCCCCGTAGATGACTAGCGACATGCGGGGCGGCGGTTTTTAGGCCGCGTTTCTGGGTGTTGCTGGCTACCCCGGAACAGGCGGCTACGAGGAAGCGGAAGTGGCTCAGTGGTAGAGCACCTCCTTGCCAAGGAGGGGGTCGAGGGTTCGAATCCCTTCTTCCGCTCCAATGTGAATTCAATCCGGACGCTCGGCGATTGCGATCCCTTTAATCCCTTCCACCCCTAGTGCGTAGGCCCACCTTGGCATTCCGGCGCGTGGCGCGAAGCTTTGCTGCACTGGCCCCGCAAGGCGCTCTAAGGTCCCCACCCCTGGGAAGTCACACCTCAGCGTTGTGAATCGTTGGTGTTGTTCGAAGCCAACGCGTCGGGCCCTTTTAGCGGCCGGGTTTGATACAACTTCGTGCGCGGTCCCGCCACGCCCAGCTTACCTTGGGTTCTTCAGAATCACTCTTGTCAGTCCGGCGTCCGCCCAATAACCCCTTTGTCGCGTAGCTGGGCGATCTGCCCCTGGTCATACCCGGCGGCGGACAATATCTCATCATTATGCTCGCCCAGCAGAGGTGGATATCGGCGGACGGTCGGGGGTGTCGAACTGAGCTTCAGCGGGGGTCCGGGCAGGCGCAAATCGGGGACTTGCGGATGGGGCAAATCCACCACCATATTGCGGGCTAGCACTTGAGGGTCATTGATTACCTCTGACATCCGGTTGATGGGGCCGCAGGGCACGCCGGCGCCGGTAATCAACCCGACCCAGTGTCCCGTGGACTCAGTCCGGAAGACATCGCTAAGGATCCCCACGCATTCAGCCCGGTGTGCAACACGGTCTGTGTTGGTGGCAAACCGGGGGTCTTCCAGGAGGCCGGTGTGTTCGATGGCGTGACACATCCGCTCCCACAAACCCTGGTTAGCGCAGCCCAGAATGAAGAACCCGTCCGAGGATGGGAAGCTTTGATAGGGCACGATGCTGGGATGGCCTGAACCCATGCGGTGAGGCTCCCGGCCGGTGGCCATATAGCCCGTGGAGTGGTAGCTGCTGGCGGCCACTTGACCGTCAAGCAGTGAGGAGTCTATCCATTGGCCTTCGCCCGTGGCGTCGCGGTGACGCAAGGCAGTCAGAACGGCGCCGTAAGTCATCATCCCGGTAAACAGGTCTACGAGGGAAAAGCCCACCCGCAGAGGCAAGCCGTCCGGTTCGCCGGTCAGGTGCATCAGGCCGCTGTACGCCTGAATAATCAGGTCGTATCCGGGCATTTCGGCCATGGGGCCCGTTCGCCCGTAACCTGAGATGGAGCAATAGACAATGCGAGGATTTAGCCGCCGCACCGCTTCGTAGCCCAAGCCCATGCGTTCCATGGCCCCTGCCCGGAAACTCTCGATCATCACATCGGCGTTGGCCGCCAGCCCCAGGACGATGTCGACGCCCTCCGTTTCCTTCAGGTTGATTGAGAAGCTCCGCTTGTTACGATTGAACGAAAGGAACTGGGTGCTCACGTCGTTCCAGAACGGGGTCCAGCCCCGGGTCTCATCGCCCCGTTCCGGCTCTTCGATTTTGACAACGTCCGCTCCCATGTCGCCCATGAGCATGGTGCAGAAAGGGCCGGCGATGGTGCGAGTTAGGTCCACCACTTTGACGCCTTCCAGGGCTGAGACCATAGCCACCTCTTTGGCAGTCGAAGATGAGAAGATGATATATGGGGTCCAGCTACGGGGGTTCAACGACAGCGAGGGCATTATAGCATGGGAGGAGATTCCCTAGACCCGACGGTAGCGAGGAGCGCCCGGGGCTCCATACCTTCGTGGGACGACGTTGAGAGACTGCTGCGTAGGCAAAGGCGGCAGGGACTGCCTGTGGAACAAAAAGCTCTTGGAACCCAGAACACCCGCAAGTCGGCCCGAGCGCCGTGATTTATTCGCCCTCTCGGCAAGACTGCGGCCCTACAGCGTGTTGGCGCAGTGGCCGGTTTAGGAAGGGAAAGGAGGAACCTGCAGCTATTTCAGCGATGGCGATGATTACCACCGCCCACCAGAAAGGAGCGGCCTTTATCTCGGCAATGATGGCCATTGAAGCAAGCGCCAAGACCAAGCCGGCGGCTGCGGCAGCGACCCAGAGGCTCACGCGGGCTAGCCGGAGCCTAGGCTCCGGTAACATAAGCAAGCACACATAGGAGCTGGACACCGCGCCTACCAACACCACGGCAACCGATTTCCAATAAGCATCAGAGTTGGGCGTGGCCCAGATTCCGATTATCAGAAGGATATATCCCAGCCCGGCCGCCGCTAGACCTACGTCCCCTAGCAGATGGCGCCGGGGCCGTCTCGCCAGCACCGAAGGAGCCAGCGCCAACAGGCAAAATCCGGAAAGAGACAATGCCGTGAGGAATAACCTTCCGCGCGTCTTGGTGTATTCGCCTAGCACGACCATGACAATCGCGATCAGGACTGCGGCCGCCATTGAGGCCAGCAGGACGGCCGCCACGTCCTTAGGCCCGATGCGAATGTGTGAAGCTGTGCGTATGCGGTGAGCCATGGCAGTCAGCAATTATCCGTCAACAAACGATGGCCCCTAGGGCGGCACGGTTAGGCGTAGTCCAGGGAATGGTCACTAAAATCGTTAGCCACATCCCAACAACTCACCCCTTACGAACGCTTGACAGCATTTGTAATTTCCGGGCGTCCCGGCGACTATCGGACCGGTTCCTGGAACGACGTACTGTGCCGGAAAAAGGAGCATCCATAAGAATCGGGAGTGCCATCCCGTCAACTAATTGCGCAACGAACATCCAGCAAAAGAGATTACCGTGGGAATCCGCCTTACCTTGTGCGAAACTCGCTTAGCCTACTGTGTTCGACAAGATGCTCTAACGTCTCCAAGGTAAATACCTTTCCACTAGTAGCTTCAATCAGTTTTTGCATGTCAGACCGGCGGACGCCGAATCCTCTACCACTAATGCACGCTATCACTTGAAAGCGTGGTTGGCCGCCTTGGCGGCTGTGAACCAGACTTAGCTCGTTCAGATGTTGGATTCGCGTGACCTTGTCACGGGCCGTTCCATCGTCTTCACAAATTTTAGCTTCTATGACGATCTGGGGGCTAAACTCGCTGGGTACGATAAAGTCAGGCGCCTGGTCAAATCCCTGGATCTTTTCGGCCCGCTTGGTTTTCCGAAAACTGATTCCCACACCTGTCAGGATGCCCTCAATGGCTACTTCCAACGTATCCCCGATTAGTTCCGACACAGAATCTCGGTGGCCCGCGAATGGCCTCCCCAGAAATCGTTCATATAGGAGCATAGGGAAGGGGACTCCCATATCGGCTGCATTTCTGATAGTTGACTCCCCTCCGCTGGTGTCCACTTTATCCAATCGACTTACCGTTTCGGAACTAGACCCTCCACCTCCAACTACCATTAGATGAGCTGCCGTTTCTGCTAACGCTGAGGCTCTTTCCAACGCGGAGCCCTTCGGAACTAATGGTGCAAAGGGTTTCATTCGAATGCGTCGGTCCAACGATCGGACGAACCCTTGCGTTACTTGTACACCGGTATGCTGAGTGGCAGCGAACGCCCATTCGGGTGGAGTAAACCCCAGGATTGATCGAGACACTACGAAGGATATCGATGTCTGGGCCGCAGCCGCCATGATCGTATCGGAACGGATGTCTGTGAACCCACGGGGCGTTCGTTTTAGCGTTTCATACCCAGTTTCGAACGAAGAGTAATCTACGAACCCTGGACCAGCGGGCATTGACATGAACTCGGACCCCAAGGAAGAGAACACCGCGTCGATGAATGGGTCTGAATCGATCCGAATCTCTTCAATGCTGACCTCAAAAGGGAATCTCACCGTCTTTCACCGTATAAGTAGCGGCTGGCTCTAGCAAACGCCTGGAGCCGTATTTAGGGTCTGTGTCACTGGCAGACTCAAGCATTCTGAGTATGACCGAGGGATCGAAATTGTTCGATATGTGATCGTCCACGATGGAGAATTTCGTTTTGATCGAGGACTCTTTGTTCCAGTTGTTCCTTAAATTCCAGACCGCTAGGCGAGCGATGTGCCCGAAGGCAATGCAACGTATGTCTCCACTCGTAACTCTTAAATCAGCGCTACGCAGAAGTGAAGCCTCAGCCCGCACCAAGTCATCAACACCTTTAGGTTGATCCACTATTAGATTCCGGCGCACCGTTCCCGTCGTTCGGCAGACAAAAATAGAGTCGAGTCTTGAGGAACCTGTCCCCTTAATGTGGATTGATCCTCCCATTTCCGAAGGACACGGCAGAGACGCTGTGCAAACTAAGCCAGCGTCTAAGAGCCCGATAATGATCGGTATGTAGGCATGAATAGAATTATGATGGTAAGTAAATGCGAATGGGCTTCCCGGCTTTAAGGCGAGCGCCGCCCGGCAGAACACTTGGGACAGGCCTTCAGAAAAATGGTCTAGCCCTCTCTCCATAGTAATATTCCCGGTGAGTTCGTTAGCTGAGCGAGTGGTCGGTTCTTTGAACGCCGGCTCTATATCTCCGACAAGCCGCCTAAGCCATACGTAACAAAAGTCCATCAATTCGGCATATTGGACGTTAGAATAGTAAGGAGGATCGGTCAAGATCGCGTCGAGAGTCCCCTCATCTATGCTGAACTGCGCCGAATCGGCACAATATAAGTCAATTTTGCGTACCTTATCACCAGACAGGTCTGTTTTCTTTTGTCCTATCCATTCCCCGAAGATCGGCTTAACTTTTTTTTGCCTCCCTTTGTATTCAATTTCGAACGGCTGCTCGCAATATATTTTGGCCTTCAAGTACTTGTCGCTTATGTTAGACCATCCTCCACTTCCTACGTTCCCGGCTCTAGTTCCAGAGCGCGAGATACCGAGAATATTGGACTCACATTGGACTAACCCGACCGGATATCCGTGAATCGAGAAGATATCCAACGACTTTAGCGCCATTGTATCGTAACGGCACAACATATTCTGGTATCTGAGTAAATCGGAAAGATTTGTGGCGAGAGCGCATTTCAAACGTTTATCACCCACCGAAGCTATCTGGCGACAAATCAACTCTAAACCTAACAATTGCCGCTCATTGAACAATTCAGAGTAACGCCGATATCCCCACCGATGGAGGCGATTCGTTTCATCACCTCTCGGGATTTCGTCCTCCGGTGCGAATGTAGGGTTCAACGCCTGCCAGGCCGCTTTTGCCTGGTCAAAGCGAGCAAAGTCATTCTCGGCCGGTTTCTTGAACAGCCGCCCTTTCATCCTGCCCGAGCAATTGTCGCAATGATATTCAATACCGAACATACGGTGGTGAGGGGGGCCACGATCAGGATCTGGGTAAGAATTGACTACGCCGCAGCTAGGACACTGGCATCGATTGCCCCTAGCGGGTCCTCTTGTACGTAATTCTGCGCCACATTCATCACACGTACCCGGTTCACTTCTGGTGGTCTTCTCGTTCAATCCTCCACACGTTCCACACATAAAAACGTTTGTAGGGTGGCGTGTGTCTTTGGCGACGAGATGTCCATCAAATAGGTCGATACTATGATCACAATTCTGGCATGGGATAGATTTAATCCAAAGGAAGTACTTGACCTTCGCGTCGTCAATCCCGCAATGAATGCAACTAGTGAGGTAATAATGCCCGGCCGTAGATTCCAACGCCCGTAGAAGAACCTTTGACGCTTCTTTATAAGCATCAAGGTCGATTCTTTGAAGTTCCTCTCTCACAATCCAATAGGACATCGGGTTGACATCGATCCCAGTCACACCACAGCCTAGCCGATTGGCTTCTAACAAGGGAGTTCCGCCCCCCATGAAGGGGTCTCCGACAGCAATTCCGTTAAGGTCATGCGAGGCGTAGAATGTTTCTGCAAGCGGTTCGTTCAAGAATTCGGATAACAATAAAGACCGGAACAGTGTCCCTGGACGCCTGGCGAACCATTTATGAACACCGATCACCGGCCGGTAATTCTGCTGAATCTGTTTCTCCCTCGACGCCAAGGGAGAGACGAATGCGACATCAAACACATTTTCGATCATGAACCGCCCGCGAGAACTTGAAATCTGTCTAACGATTCTGAGGAGTGCCTCTGAAATGGCTGAAAAAGCGCCATTTCTAGGCTCTCGGCCTACCGAGCGAACCCGCTGCGGCGCCTGACCCGGGTTTGCTTTGCCGTAATTGCCATTCTAGACCAGATTGTTACCCCACCAGTCGCCGGGAATTATCGGACGGGTGCCGAGACCACCGGACCGGTCTCGTTGAGAGCCCTCCGCACCGCTGGCCATCAATTATCGGCCCTGTATAGGAATGTTACCAACAATACCCTGATACGGGACGTCAACTACCTCAGGCAGTGCGACCTCGTCGTCACTGATGGCGACCAGTTACGAGCTAACCTCGAATATATGACTAGATTCACAGCCTGATTTGGGAACCGCCAACCCCGGCGCCGCGTTGCCCCGCCGGCGGTCCTAGCTTATAGGATGGCCACCGGATTGACCGGGGAGCCAGTGCCGCCTGCAACCCTTAGAGGGTTGACGGTCAGCATGAAATCGTAGCGGCCTTCCTCTGCGCAGGCCTCAGCCAGCGGCTGCAGCAGCGCATTGTCCAGCAGGCCGATACCGTAGGCAAATATAGACCCGTGGACTGACCACCCAAGATCGTAACCGTTGGGCGTTAGGTCCATCATATCCCACACCAAAAGGCAGCAATCCGATTCCCGGATGAACTTCAGACAGGAAGCGTGCAGTCCAGGCCGGCGGTTCGAATCACTTCCCCAGAGGGGATTGCCGTCCTGGTCCCACTTGTCCCGGCCGCTATAGACCACCAGAGCGTCTCCCGGCTCCAAGGTCACGCCCTGCTCTTTGGCTACGTCCTCCAGTTCCCAGCCATGCACCGGGTCATCGAAAGTAACGTAGGGCTGGTTCCGATATTTGGGCACGTCCAGTAGAACGCCCCTGGTGATGATGCCTTCTTTCCAATGGTCCACGGCGCCCCAGATGGCGCCATCCATGGTGACCGCTTGGTCCGGGTTGCGGCCGTTCCACATTCCATCCTCATTCCAAACGTGGCAAAGGGCGTCGAGATGGGTGGTGCAGGTTCCGTGGTAGGAAATGCCATAAAAGTCGGCGGAATAGCCGCAGTCTTGGTCTCGCTCCACGCGTTTCATGTAATGGAGCGCCGGCGACGGGTTGTTGGGCGCGGGCGTCTTGGGAAACTCGCGGCTTAGAGACACCGCCCGGCCCGACCTTATTGCCCCGGCGGCGGACAGCCGCTTCTCCGGTGTCACCATGTTGACTGCGCCCATCTGATCGTCGGCGCCCCAACGGCCCCAGTTGCGGTCCTCTTTCAGGTAAGCCAAGACTTCTTCTTTGGTAGGCACGCGGCGTTCCATGAATTACCTCCTTATATCGACAGTGGCAGTCAAGTTGACACGGGCGCGGTGTAAATGGGAAGTGTGCGCAGGGCTGCGCACCGGACCCACCGCTACATTATAGCCACCGGATTGACCGGAGAGCCGGTGCCGCCCACAACCCTTAGAGGGTTAACGGTGAGCATGAACTCGTAGCGGCCCTCTTCGGCGCAGGCCTCGGCCAGCGGTTGCAGCAACGCATTGTCCAACAGACCAATGCCGTAAGCAAAGAGGGACCCGTGCACCGACCATCCAATGTCATAGCCGCTGGGCGCCATGTCCATCATGTCCCACACCACCATGCAGCAGTCCGATTCCCGGATGAACTTCAGGCAGGAAGCGTGTAAGCCCGGCAGGCGGTCCGGGTCGCTCCCCCAGAGGGGATTTCCGTCCGCGTCCCATTTGTCCCGACCGCTATAGACCACCAGAGCATCCCCAGGTTCCATGGTGACGCCCTGCTCTTTGGCCACGTCCTCCAATTCCCAACCGTGCACCGGTTTGTCAAAGGTGACGTAGGGCTCTTTCCGGTACTTGGGCACGTCCAGTAGAACGCCCCTGGTGATGATGCCCTCTTTCCAATGTTGCACGCCTCCCCAATCGGCGCCATCCATGGTCACCCCTTGGTCCGGGTTGCGGCCATTCCACATCCCGTTCTCGTCCCAGAGGTGAGACAAGGCGTCGAGGTGAGTGGTGGAAAAGCCATGGTAGTAGACGCCGTAGAAGTCGGCGGAGTAGCCGCACTCATGGCCCCGCTCCACCCGTTTCATGTAGTGGAGAGCCGGGGTGTAGTTGTTCGGCGCCGGCGTCTTGGGAAACTCCCGGCTCAGACACACGGCGCGCCCCGACTTTATCGACCGGGCGGCGGTCAGCCGTTTCTCCGGCGTGACCATGTTGACTGCGCCTACTTGGTCATCGGGACCCCAACGGCCCCAGTTGCGGTCCTCTTTCAAGTAAGCCAGGACCTCTTCCTTGGTAGGTACTCGTCGTTCCATGAGGTTCCTCCTTCACTTTCCTTGGGATGTACATTCGCCTGTTACCATATCAAACCAGCCGCGGTGGTGCAAAACTCCGGCGGGCCTAGCGGGTTGAGATGGCTAGCAATCTAAGAAACCTCTGAAGAACCGTCATTCCGACGAAAGAGTGAATGACGGTTCGGGCGGCGTGAGGCATCACTTATTCAGAGGTTTCCTAAAAGCTGCTTAGGGCCCGAAACGCCCCTTTACGACTGATCTTAAGGGGAGGCTACCCGACAGACCCTTGAAGGCAGCTAAAAAACCGGTCCATCATCATCTTGCCTACGCTGCCCATCATTCGCTGTCCGACACGGGCCACGGCCCCACCTATCTGCGAATCGGAATCTACCTTCACCAAGGTTTTGCCTTCCTGTTCCTCCAAGGTTATTAGCGCCTCGCCGTTGAGAAATCCGGAAGAGCCGTTGCCCTCTACCGCTAGCCGGTAAGATTCATTGGCGACAGTGTCTCGCATACTGATCTTTGCCTTGTATTTGCCTCGAATTGGGCCAACAGACACCGTTAGCAAGGCGATATATTCGTCGTTACCCTGGGGTTGCAGCTCTTCACACCCGGGTATGCACTTTTCCAAATGTTTGGGGTCGGTCAGAACGCCCCACACCTCGGCGGCGGTGGCGTCGAATTGATAGCTTCCCGCGATTTTCATAGCGTTCCTTTTCCCGGAGGCGGGATTGCTCCTTCTCCGGGTAAGTTCATCTGAAAGTTGTGGGGCGAGCCAGCGTGTTTTCGCGTCTTGGTTTCGGGTACCAGTATACGCCAGCAGTCCCGAAGGCGAGTCTGGCGAGTTCATGGTTGTCGGCCACGACGAAGGTGAGGGAAGACTCTTTCGAAAAACCAGGGGGGAAACCCAGGCTGGAGCCGTCAGCCGGTGGAGCTTGGGGGGCTTCCCCGGCTGTCCCGGGTGCAGCGATTTTGATTAATGCGAGCTTAGCACAAAGCCTGTATGATTTATCTTCCTAGCCTCTCGTCCTAATCGATATTGATGGGTAAATAAATGAGAATTACAGATTCCAAGGGCGGGGAGATATCGAGATTGGACGATTGGGCTAGCCTGTTCAGCAGCCGTTCAATGCAACGCCAGTGGAAAGAGGGTCGAAGCGCCTACTCCCTCGCCGATTTCATAATGAACCATGACGGCGCTGCTTCCCTGAAATCACATAGTTCGTCCGTTCTCTCAGCGAGTGTCACTTTCGAGCACGCCATTCCGGAATTCGAAGCAAGCTTCGATTCCTACCAAGGACAGCCAAGCCGCCTCGATTTTGGGGTCTGCGGGCAGGCGGGACCCACGCAAAGCCTCTTCGTGGGTGTGGAGGCAAAGGTCGATGAACCGTTCGGGAACACCACCGTGGGCCAAAGGTATGGAAACGCTGTCAAGACCCGGTGCAGTGGAAAACGCACAAACGCGCCTGACAGGGTGAAAGGTCTGCTCTCGCGGTATTTTTCGGATTACGATGATCCACGCACCTCTAAGTTTTCCGGCATTCGTTACCAGTTGCTCACCGCGGCAGCCGGAACAGCAGCGGTCCACAAGGACGTATCCGTACTATATGTCTTGGTCTTTAAGACTCGCCTCTACGACGAACAAAAGGGGGGCAGAGAACCATGAAGATTACGAAAGATTCGTGGATTGCGCTGGCGGCAAATCCATCGCGCATGACGCCTCGGTTAGCTCGGCCCACCAGCTTATGCTGGGCGGGATGCCGTTAACTTGCATCTACCAATGCGTCGACGTCGAAAGTTGATTGCCGGATCGGTCCCATACTTTCTTGGCATTTAATCCGGAGTTCCGGTCCAGGTACCGACGCCGGCATCCCGTGGTGGACGCCGCGCTTACCAACTCAATGGCGCCTGCGGGTCGATGGCATTCGGGTAAAGTTGGAGCCTCGCGTCCTACTCGTTTCGGGGCCGCGACGTGGATAAACGAGGGGCAGATTAGGTTCTCCGGGGACTCCGGCCTATGGCACCGGTAGCAATTTGAAAATGAGACTCAATCAGCCTCAATGCATGCGTGATGGGAGCAGCCCGCACTTTGGGTAGGAATTCCCAAGCCAGTGGGAGGGTATGAGCTTGGAACGCCGTGTTATTAGACCACTCATTCTCAGAAGAATCCGGTAGAACGTGAACGAAGCTAAGTCTGGACCAATGGGCGCCCCTTGGTGATTCTCCTCGCCGGAGCAGGCGGTTTCCTAGGGGCTTCCCTTCGCTACTTGGTAGTGAAGTGGGTTTACGACGCGGCGGGCCAGGCCGGATTTCCGTATGGGACCCTTGTGGTTAACGCCTTGGGATGCTTGCTCATTGGCGTGGTCGTCGGCCTGGCCGAGGCGCGCCAACCCCTAAGCGCTGGGACTCAAGCTTTTTTGGTAGTTGGAATACTCGGGGGGTTCACGACCTTCTCCGCATTTGGCATAGACACCATTAGGCTCGTTCGCGAAGGGGCCATCCTGGCCGGGGTTCTTAACGTCGCCCTGCAAGTAGCCGTCGGCTTATCCGCGGCGGCGGTCGCCATTATTCTAGTGCAGTGGGTCCACGGACGTCTGACATCAGGCTGATCTCCTCGCTCCTCTACGCGGCCAGGCCATCCGGAAGCCCTGGGCGCTCCTACGCTGTGGGCTGGCAGGCTGGTCCACGTTCGCAAAGGCAGGGTGATGCGTAACGGTTTTGTAGGTGTCTTTAGGAGTCTTTCAGTTGGGTCCGCCTCTCGGGCCACCCGCCGCCAGGAAGGTGAGGTTCAGCGCGTGGAGCGACGCCTTCTCTTGCCGGAAATTGTCCGGGATGTACTGGCACCCCGCTTGCACGTTACAGGAAGGCCCACGGGTCAGGTGTTGAGAGCCAATTTGGTTGTGGGCCTGATCGTGGCCGCGATCACTCTGGCGGCATGCGATCTTGACGGCGGGGAATTGCGCGCCACTTCCACACCTGAACCCACCCTTGAAGCCGCCGTCGCACCCAGTCCTGGGCCGACGCCAACAGCTTCCCCGGTCCCGGCGAGTTCCAGTCCGACACCGGCGCCGACGGCTACAACTACCGGCGCCACGTCCATCCTCACTTTGGACCTAACGGTGGCGCCAACGTCGGCCAGCTTCCCTGACTACGATCGGGGTGACTGGAGCCACTGGCGAGACGCCGACAAGGACTGCCAGGACGGGCGACAGGAAGTGCTCATCGCGGAATCCACCGTTCCGGTTGCCTTCAAGTCCACGGCGCAATGCCGGGTGGCCTCGGGCCGTTGGGTGGGCCCATACACCGGGACGGTAGTCGAGGACCCGAGCAAGTTGGACGTCGACCATATGGTGCCCCTGGCCAATGCTCATCGCTCCGGCGGTTGGGCCTGGAACAGGGAGCGGAAGTCCGCCTATGCCAACGATCTGAAATACGAGCACCATCTAATCGCCACCACACGGGGCGCCAACCGGTCTAAGGGCAGCAAGGGACCGGAGGACTGGAGGCCACCCGCCGAAGGTTATTGGTGCCAATATGCTACAAACTGGACCACTATCAAGGACCAATGGGAGCTAACGGCGACTGAAAGAGAGTTGCAAGCCCTGCAAGAAATGCTCAAGACCTGTGCTCAACCTGTCGAGATAGATGTCACCTACCGGTAGGAGCTTCGTGAAGGCCAACCGCACAGTTGAGCTTGTCTCATAAAGCTGAGTCCTCCAGCATCCTACCTTTCTGGATTCCCGCTTTCGCGGGAATGACGGGTTATTGAGCCGCATTCAATGCTGGTTTAGGCGGTTAATAATAGTCACCCGTCAGGTTGCGTTCGCCCAAAATCGTGAGTGGAGACTTCTGAGACGGGCACAGTTGTTCGCTGTTAGTTCCTGGATTCAGGATCAGGGGTGGAATGAAAGGGAGGTCACAGGGGGACAGTTAATACGCCGTGCCGCCCAGAATGACGGCTTGACCCTGCGGGCATAGGTCGTGATACAAACTGTTCGCTGATATTTCGCCGACATTGATTCAAGTCGTCGGTGACTGTGCCCCGAGAGGAAAAGATGTTCAAGGTCAGGAGGTACGCTCTGTTTGCGGCGGCTCTCATCGCCGTTTTCGTGGTGGCAGCGTCAGCTTGCGGGAGCAGCGAGCTCGCAAGCCAGGAAGTACCTGTAACCGTCGAGGTGCCGGTAACCGTCCAAGTATCGGAGGAAGTACCTGTAACCGTCGAGGTCCCGGTAACCGTCCAAGTATCGGAGGAGGTCCCGGTAACCATCGAGGTCCCGGTAACCGTCCAAGTGCCGGCGGAAGCCCTTGATCCGCTGATTATCGGCAACCTCAACGTGTTCACTGGATCGCTGTCCGAGTTCGGGCCGCCCCTCCGCAACTCCGTTGAGCTTGCCGCCGATCATGTGAACCGCGCCGGTGGAGTCCTCGGGGCATCCGTGGTCATCATCAGCCGCGACACTGCGGTGAGTCCGGTCCAAGGCGTTGACGCAGCCAGAGCCCTAGTTGACGTGGAAAACGCCGTCGCCATCGTCGGAGCGCTTTCCAGCGGTGTTACCATCGCCGTGGCCCAATCGGTGACCATCCCCAAGGAGACGCTCTTGATTTCCGGGGCGTCAACTGCGCCCGGAATCACCGTGCTTGAAGATTCCGATTTTGTATTCCGCACCACCCCCTCCGATGCTTCACAGGGGGTTATTCTGGCGCGCCTGGCCCAAGAGCTGGGGTATGAAACTGTGGGAATTATGTACCTCAACAACGCTTATGGTGAAGGCTTAACCGACCGGTTCGAGGAGACCTTTACGGCTCTGGGTGGAAAGGTGACCGGAAAAGCCCCCCATGAAGACATCCAGCCTACTTACGTCTCCGAGTTGGAGAAGGCCACCGAGAATGACCCCGACGCGCTGGTTGTTCTCAGCTACACCGGCCAGGCCGCTGTTTACGTGCGCGAAGCAATGGAAGGCGGCTATGTCGATGAATTCCTGTTTGCCGACGGCACTAAGGGAGCGGAATGGATTGAGGGCATCGACGGGTGGGATGCGCTCGACGGCTCGCTGGGCACCGCGCAAGGTAGTCCCGGGTCACCTGCGAGAGAGGCTTTTGAGAGCGCTTATTCCGAAAATCTTGACTTGCCTCTCTCACACCCATATATGGGCGAGCACTATGACGCAACCGTCTTGATCGCGTTGGCAGCCGCCAAGGCTGGGAGCACTACAGACTCTGCCGCCATTCGTGACGCCCTCCGCGACGTGGCCAATGCTCCGGGCGAGGTCGTCGGCCCAGGCCGGGATGAAATCACCAGAGCTCTCGCCCTCATTGCCGAGGGCACGGACATCAACTATAACGGCGCCGGTGGGGAAGTAGAGTTTGACGCCAACGGCGACGTGTTTGGCACCATCGAAATCTGGCAGATCAAGGACGGGGAAATTCAGTCCACCGGAAGGTTTGAGGTGCCTTAATCCGTATCCGATTAAGTCCTAGAATCGCAGCCGCGGCCATATTCTTGTGGCCGCGGCTGTTTGTATCTCCGGCTTGGGAACCCTCACTCTGACCCTGTCCCCGCAGAGTAATTACTTGACATAGGTTAAGGGTCGGGAGTGCGCGTTACCCGCCGCTCTTCCCCCAATATGCCGCCGGGCCGCAGTAGGATTACCGCGACGATAAGCACTCCTACCATGAATAGGCGCAAGCTGGGGTCTGCGAAGATTCCGGGGAGAAATTGGGTCCCGGACCAGATTGCCCAGACAACGAAAGCGCCCAGGATCGCCCCCAGGTTGTTCCCGGAGCCTCCCACCATCAGCATCGCCCATATGATGAACGTGGCCAGAAGGGGGTCGAAGGTCAAGGGGGCTAGGAACCGGAAGTGATGGGCGAATAGTGCCCCTCCGATTCCCATTATGACCGCTCCGAGGATGAAGGCTTGGAGCTTAAACTTGAACACGTCCTTGCCGCTAGCCGCGGCCGCCACTTCGTCCTCTCGGATCGCCCGCAGCACCCGCCCCCAAGGCGACTTGACCGCCCGCTCCACCACCAGGAACAACACGGCCAGGAAGCCCAGAACTACGACGACGTACAGGTAGTCATAGTGTTTCGGGGATATCAAATCCCCGAGGAATGCTGGTATCCTGTACAGGCCCTTGGAGCCGTTTGCCACCCACTTCTCGTTCAGGAAGAACAGCCGGATAGTCTCTGCGATTCCCAAGGTCGCGATGGCAAGGTAGTCGTCACGCAACCGCAGCGTGACGTAGCCTATGATCAGGGCGACCACACCGCACACCACGGCCGCGGCTGCTATGCCCAGGAAGAACCACAGGTCGAATCCCAGGTCTAGGAACCCGATCTCCGACCAGTTGCCACCGAACTTGAAGTCTTCGAACAGCGCCGGGTCCGGGGGTTGGGTAGTCATCAAGGCGGTGGTGTATGCCCCCAGGGTGAAGAAACCGGCGATGCCGATGTTGAAAAGGCCGGTGAACCCCCATTGGACGTTCAACCCCAGGGCAAACACCGAATAGACGCCGGCGAAGATCACGAAGCCGGCAAGGTAGCTGAAAATGCCCGCTACATCCATCTCGTGCGTTTCTCCAGCGCCTGGGAATGTTCCTCTCCCCATTGCTCCGGCACTTGGAAATGCTCCGTTCCCACTGGCGTCAATTCCTGCCTTCCCCGAAGATGCCTCGAGGCCTTACCAACAGCACGACTATCATTATGGCGAAGGCCACCCCCGGCTTATAGCTAGGGTTGAGCCACTGAGTCGAGACCTCGGAAGTGATCCCGATCACGAATGCCCCTGCCAGCGCGCCGTAAGGGTTGCCGAGACCTCCCAGAATGACCGCCGCGAATAACGGAATGAGGAACTTCCAACCCATGATTGGCAGCAACTGCGCCTGGTACACTGCCAGCAGGATGCCGGCTGTTGTCGCCAGCACCGTTGCCATGGCCCAGGCCCAGCGAATCACGCTCCGGGTATCGATCCCGCTCACCAACGCCAGGTCCGGATTGTCCGCGGCGGCCCGCATGGCTTTGCCCATCCTGGTGCGCGTCAGCATCAGGTACACGCCCACCACCAGGATGACGGTTACTATGGTTATGAAAATGGCGTCGGGCGGTATCCGGACGTCCATGGGCAGGTGATAGACCTGGCGAGTCTCCCTCGGATAGTGCTGAGTCTCTCCGCTCCAGAGGATCTGCACCAGGCCGCGCATCGCAATGGCTACTCCCAAGGAGGCCATTGCCAACACCACGGTGTTCACTCTCCGGTCCCGCAGGCGGCGGTAGATGGCGGTGTCCAGCACGATGGCTCCCACGGCTCCGGCCGCCGCCGCCAGGGGTAGCGCGATGAGCACGGGGTAGCCGAAGGTGAACGGCCCCAGGCCGCTGCCCTCTATTCCCACCCGCGGCAGAATACTACCTATGATGAATAATGCAATATACGCTCCCATCGTCATGTAGTCGCCGTGGGCTACGTTGGAGAATTTCAAGAGGCCATAGACGAGAGTCAGCCCTATGGCTCCCAGCGCGATGATGGCCCCGAGGAAGACTCCGTTGACAACCAAGCTCATCTTCACAAAGGGGAGGAAGCCTACGATCAGCACCAGCGCCACGATGACGGCCGCCGTGTGTCCCGGAGTCCAAGTCAGGCTGATTCGCCGCACGGTGTGTTGCAGGGTTGCCATTCTGCGTCGCAAGTGTTGTGCGTGAGAGTTGCGCTCGCCGTCTGGAGCCGGCGTCATCCCGCGCCGGTTGCGCCTGGGGCGCTCCGAAGAATCACTAGCGCCAACCTGTCACTCCGGGTGAAGGGAAGAGTCCGGGCTGGGGAGGAGGTAGCCTTTGGGGGCGCGATACCATTGGAAATAACGCCTTTGTCAGTCCGGCGAAAACCGGAGGCTGAAGACTGCTGTGTGGGGGGCCGGGGAAGACAATGGTGGAATTCGGCGCCGGGGTCCCGCGTTCGGGGGAACGGCCGGGAGCGATGCAATCCAGACGCAATAGCCATAGACTGTTTGCTCCGGTCAGGGTGACACGGACAAGACCTCGGGTCACGCGCAATTCCGGTTTATCCTCCCAGATAGAGGCTGGCTACTTCCGGATTGTCCAGCAGGTCCTTGCCCGTGTCCTCCAGCCGCTTTTCCCCGGCGACCAGGACGTATCCCCGATTGGACATCCCCAACGCCTGGCGGGCGTTCTGCTCCACCATCAGCAGAGCAACCCCTGCTTGGTTAATCTCGCGGACCCGTTCGAAAACGGTGTTCATCATCGCCGGAGAAAGTCCCGCCGACGGCTCGTCCAGCAATAGCAACTCCGGGTCCAGCATCAGAGCGCGGGCGATGGCCAACATTTGCCGCTGACCGCCAGACAGGCTGCCCGCCTTGCGGCCTGGCTGTATAGACAGGTCCGGGAAGATCCCGAACATTTCCTCGATGCGGTCCCGGTAATCGCCGCGGCGTACGAAAGCGCCCATCTCCAGATTCTCTCGGATGCTCAGGGAGGGGAACACGTTGTCGGTTTGAGGCACATAACACAGGCCGGTCCGCACAATCAACTCCGGTGAAACGCCGGATATGTCCTCGCCCCGGAAGACCACGCTTCCGGTCCGCACTCGGACCAGACCGGCAATAGCCTTCATCAGGGTGGATTTCCCGCACCCGTTGGGGCCGATGATTGTGACTATCTCGGCCCGGTCCACCACTATCGACACGCCGTGCAGGACCTCGGTCTCCCCGTACCCGGCAACCACGCCGGAAGCCTCAAGCAGCGCCACCGGCCGGGCCTCCCAGGTAGGCTTCCATCACCTGCGGATCTTGTTGCACCTCCGTCGGCGGTCCCTGGGCAATCACCGCGCCGTTGGCCATGACGATGATCGGGTCGCACATATTCATGACGAACCTCATGTCGTGCTCGATGATTACGAATGTGATGTTGCGCTCAGTGCTCGCCAGCAGGATGTTTTTCGAGAGGTCCTGAAGCAGTGTGCGGTTGATCCCGGCGCCGGGTTCGTCCAGCAGCACCATTTTGGGCCGGGCCATCAGGGTCCGGCCCAGCTCCAGCAGCTTCTTCTGGCCGCCGGACAGGTTGCCGGCATACTCGTTGGCCAGGTGGGAAAGGCTGAGCAGTTCCAGGACTTCCAGCGCCTGGCCCTCGATGACCCGCTCCTCCCGGAGCACTTTCCGAGGCATCAACCATGAAGCCCAGATGCGCTCGCCGGTTTGGGGAGCAGGCACTAGCATCAGGTTTTCCACCACCGTCATGCGCTTCATCTCCCTGGGAATCTGGAAGGTGCGCATAAGGCCTAGCCCGAAGGTCTGGTGCATTCCCATACCGTCGATACGCCGGCCGTCGAAGATAATCCGCCCGCTGGTGGGAGAAATAGCGCCGGACACCAGGTTGAACAGGGTCGTCTTGCCCGCTCCATTGGGACCGATTACCGCGGTGATAGGTCCCGCCATGACCTGAAGGGTGCAGTGGTCAACCGCCCGTACCCCTCCGAAGTCCTTGACCACGTCGCGGACCTCTAGGATAGGCGCTGTATTTGTCAAACTGCCTCCATAGCCATGGACGAACGGTTGGCGGCGTTAACCGGACCAACCGCCGCAACCTGGGCGGGGGAAGCGGGTGAGCCGGTCAACGTCACGGGGCGACTGCTTGACTCCGTTAGGCCCATCCATGACTTTAGCATGGACTTAAACGGTATTCACGTCCGGGTGATTCAACAGGTCCTGATAATAGGTGTCAATACCGCCAAGACCGCTTTGATAGCGTGTACTCGCCTCAGTCCTCGGGGCCTGCCAACAGCCGCGGCAAATCATGCCCGGTAGCAGCCCAGAGAGGCTCCAGCGTCGGATGAGCCGGGGCCTCTCTGACCGGCATCTTCGACTTTGCCCCCGGTCAACGGGCGAAGCGAAAGGTACGGCGAGTCTAACGGAGGCGAGTCTAACGGAGTAGAAAGCCCTCGTACCCGTTGGCCGCCACCTCGGCGCATTTTGCCCGATACGATGGCGCACTATCCGGATAGAGCAGGAGGACGCGCGCCTTGCCGGGAATGTTCGCCCCCACAAACCAGGAGTCGGCCTTCATGCGGATCGAACCGGCGGCCAATTCGGCGGCGTGCTGAGTCCAGGCCTCCTCCGCTTGGGGAGTGGTCTCAATGCGCGTATGGCCGCCATCGCGCATATGGCCAATACAATCGGTGGTCCATTCTACAATCGCCTCGGCGCATCTGGGGAAGTTGCAGGTGGCCGCTGAGTTCAAGGTGAACAGGTTTGGGAAACCGGAGGTCTGCACGCCTAAGAACGTGCGGGGACCATCAGCCCACGCGTCCTTGATGCTCTGCCCGCCTTCTCCGCGAACGTCGATCCGGGTCAACGCTCCGGTTATGGCGTCATATCCGGTGGCGAAGATGATGACGTCCAGGTGGTGCTCAGCGCCGTCACTGGTCTTGATGCCTTCGGGAGTTATGCGTTCGATGGGCGCCTCGCGCACGTCGACCAGTGAGACATTCTCCCGGTTGTAGGCTTCATAGTATCCGGTCTCCAGGGGAATGCGCTTGGAGCCGAAGGGATGGTCAGTGGGCGCCAGCTTCTGGGCCACCACTGGGTCATGGACCCGGTCGATGATTTTGTTGCGTACGAATTCGGCGTAGGTCTCGTTTGCCTCTTCGTTGGTAAAGATGTCGTGGAAATTGCTTAGCCATTTCTTGAAACCCGGCTCGGCCCACAGCCCTTCGTATTGCGCTAGCCGCTCCTCCGGTGAGACTTCCAGCGCCGACCGCGGATCGACCTGGTGCATAAACGCGCTCGGGGTTTCCCGGCACATTTGGAAGATTTCGGAATAGCTTGCCTTGATCCGGCGCTGAGTCTCCGGGGCGATCTCGGAATTACGCAGTGGAGCGCAGTAATTCGGCGTGCGTTGAAAGACTGTCAAGTGAGCGACTTCTTTGGCAATCTCCGGTATCAGCTGGACAGCGGTGGCCCCGGTGCCCACGACCCCCACCTGCTTGTCTGCCAAGTCCATGCCTTCCTTCGGCCATCGGCCCGTATGGCACCAAGCGCCCTTGAAGCTTTCTAACCCTTCGAATTCGGGGATGTAATGCGCCGATAGAATACCCACGGCCGAGACCAAGAAGCGGCCCCGCGCCTGGTGGCCGTCTTCGGTTTGGACCAGCCAACAGTCGTCCTCAGTTTCAAAGACCGCTGAGGAGACGCGCGAGTTGAACTGGATATGCCGCTTCAGGTCAAACTTGTCCGCTACGTAATTGAGGTAGCGCTCGTTTTCCACCTGGCCGGAAAAGTGCTCTTTCCAGTCCCATTCCTGCAAGAGTTCCTGTGAGAAAGAATATCCATAAGTGTAACTCTCGGAATCGAAGCGGGCCCCTGGGTAACGATTCCAGTACCAAGTGCCGCCCACGCCGCTGCCATCCTCGAAGACTCGCACCGAAAATCCGCGCTCATGCAGACGGTACAATTGGTACAGTCCCGTAACTCCGGCGCCTATGATGATTGCGTCGAACTCCTCGATTTCCTCGGCCGGGCGGACGCCGGTTGCCGATGTTTGCTGTAAAGAATCTCCCATATCGTCCCCTCTTTAGGTCTCCGGGCTATTGCGGCCGCAATGATTGGTTTACAAGCCGCAGGTTGGCGGCGGCCCGCTTTGTGGCCGCCGCGGCGGTCAAACGGCGATGAAACCGTCGCCGCGACACGTTGCCGCTGAATTATAGCCGATTTCGATGCCGGCGGATTAATCGTTTAATCTGGAGACATCTCACAACCCCGGCAATCTTGTTGAAATCTGATGGAACCATTTCGGCCACCTTCGCATATTATCCTTGTAGATGCACTTCGATAACGTGGGCCCAGGGAGCAGCCAGTGACCGAAGACGAAGCTCTCCTTCAATGCCAGCGCGGCGACCGCGACGCTTTCCATTATTTGGTGGAGCAGTACAAGGACGTTCTATACGGCGCCGCTTACCTAATGACCCGCAACCGGGCCTTGGCCGAGGAGCAGGTCCAAGAAGCGTTCTTGTTGGCCTGGAAAGGGATCAGGGGGTTCCAGCGGGGACGGCCCCCCAAGCCCTGGCTCGTGCGCATTCTGGTGAACAGCGTATTGACCCAGCGAAGGCGGGGGGCGGTCCCTACTGCGCCCCTTGATGAATCGGCGATGGATGCGGACGCGGTGGACCTTGAGGACATGGCGGGGGCCACGGAAGACCGTCAGACCGTCCAGCGGGCTTTAGCTGAACTCAGTCCGGAACACCGTCAGGTCTTGGTATTGCGTTACTTTGCCGACCTGAGCGTGCCTGAGGTGGCACGGTCCATTAAAGCGCCGGAGGGCACGGTCAAATCGAGGTTGCACCGGGCACTGGGACATCTACGGACGCAATTGGAGAGCATGGGAGTAGGCAGGTGATCGATTATGGCAAACTATGATCCCCAGGACGAAGAAATCGAAAGGGTCCTTCAAGAATACTTCGCCTCCGAACGGGCCGACCTTCGCGCTCCCAACGACCTGTGGCAACGGTTGGAAAACCGGTTGGGAGAGCAGTCGAACCCATCCCGCTTTTCCGCAATTGGGGACAGGATATTCCCCAAGAACGGTAACTTGTGGAGCCCGGCGTTCGCAACCGCGGGGGTGGCTGCGGTGGCCCTGATCGTCACCGCGTCCGTCTGGGCAGCCACCGGCGGCTTCAGCGGGGAAAAGTCCCCAGAGGGATTGGTTTCGAACCCAGGGAGAGAAGCCGTTGCGTTGTTTGAGATCGCTCCAACGACTATGGCGGGTGCAGAGGTCGTGGCGGGAGCGGCGATGTCGGAGGACGGAGCTGCCGAGGCGCAGGCAGAGGTCATTGCGCCGGGCGATTCGAATTCGCCGGGTGGAACTGCCGAGGCGTCAGCAGCTCCAATAGCGCAGAGTGATTGGATGATGCCGGAACCTATGCCCGCGCGGGTAGACGCAGAATCTGCGGCCCCCGACATGAGGCTGGGACCTACGCCCGCGCCGGCGGCGGAATTGGCGCTCCGCATTGAGCGCATGGGGCCCACCATTGCGCCCGATGGGGATTTCGCAGCAGAGTATTCGCAGGGCATGCCCGGGCCGACGAGCATGCCCGGGCCGACGGGCATCCCCGGGCCGCAAGCCAGCCAGCCATGGGGTAGAATCTCGATAGACGAGGTCCCTCCGGCTGATAGTCCACCGGACACTGAGTTCAAAAACTACGGCAGGCTGCCTTTTGTGGCTACCGCTGAAGACCCTTTGTCGACCTTCAGCCTGGACACCGACCGTACTTCATACCAGCTGGCCCTCAACTGGGCCCTCAAAGGCTATCAAGTGGACCCGGAGTCGGTAAGGGCCGAGGAATGGGTTAACGCCTTCGATTACGGCTACGCCCCGCCGAACGATGATCGGGAGTTCGCGATATCATCAGACATTACCCGGCACCCGCTGGACAACCGGTTACACCTGGCCCGGATCTCTTTTCAAGCGCCTGAGGCGCCGGACAACACTCCGCTGAACGTCACGTTGGTGCTGGACGCTTCAGGGTCCATGGCCGACGGCAACCGGGTGGCCATTGCCCGGGAAGCCGCGGAAAGCATCCGAAGAAGTCTGAGTCCCCGGGACAGTATCGCTATCGTCCACTTCACCGATTTGGTCATCGGCGACCTTACGGTCGGACATAGTCACCCGGACGAATCGTCAGTCGGGAGATCGATATCTAGTCTGGCCCCCCACAACTCCACCAATGTCCAGGCCGGCCTGGACCTGGGGGTCCAACTGGCGGACCAGGCCCGCCGTGAACGGCCCGGCTCCTACAACTACGTCATCCTGATGTCGGATGGCGTGGCCAACGTCGACTCCACCAACCCCTTCGGTATCCTGGAGTCGGCCTATGACCGGGACAGCCGGAACCCGCTCCGGATCATTTCCATCGGCGTCGGCATTAGCAACTACAATGACTACCTGCTGGAGCAGTTGGCCCAGCACGGCAACGGTTGGTATCGCTATCTCAGCGACGTCGATCAGGCGCGCACTACGTTCAGCCGGGAAAACTGGCTGGCCCTATCGACGCCCGTCGCCGACCAGACCCGCGCCCAGGTGACGTGGGACCCCCGTGCCGTCAAGTCGTGGCGCATCATCGGATACGAGAACCGGGTGGCGCCCGATGCGGCGTTCACCCAAGACCGAAAAGAATTCGCCGAACTGCCCTCGGGCGCGGCTACCACTGTCTTCTACGAGCTGGAGTTGCGAGAAAATGGGAGGAGGATTGGGCGTCAGCGAGTGGCGGGCGTGGAGTTGAGGTGGGTCGAGCCCAACACCGGCGAGTCACGCAGGCAAAGTAGCGACGTATCAGGTTCAATGGGCGCTACTTTCGAGCGCCACGCCGATCCCTGGCTGCAATTCGGCGCCATCGTTGCGCTCGCGTCCGACCGGTACAGCGGCCTGTCTGACGGGCGCAGCAGTTACCTGCCGGAAGCCCGGAGCGACCTAGTCTATCTGTTGGACCTGCTGCGGCCACTGAACGATGACCTGGGCAGCCTGCCCGCCTACAATGACTTCCGGTTCTTGCTGAAACACATTAGCGATGGCGTTAAAGCGCAGCTCCCAACACCCACCCCACCTTCCGGATATAGCCGTTAGGTCACCCCATGCAGCCGGCGGGATGGGCGCCGCGCGGCTCGTTAAAGCATCACCGGGCAAGTCTGGGGCGGCGGATCGTGGCCCGCCGCCCGTACAAAGGCGTGGAGGGCCTACCGCTGTGGTGGACTTTGCCAAAGCGCTGGCAAAGCGCTGGCATCGTGGTTTCATTTCGCGGCGAAACGGCGTGGGGAGCTAGCAATATCCGGCGCCGCGAGCCGGGATGGGCGCCCCGGGCAAGACGCGGACGTTTACCCCTGAACTCGGGCCAGCTCAGCTAGAATCTCAGAGGTGTTGGGCCGGTCCCCTTTTAACCTGCCGACGTACTTCCACCTGATGACGCCCTCCCGGTCTACAATGAATGTTGAAGGTGTTGCCAGCCCATCTTTCAAGAGGTCGTACACCATGTACGTCTGCGGCACTTCCTTTGAAGGGTCGTATAAGACCGGGAAGGGGACGCCCAACGTCTCTACGACGTCGCTTGCGCCGCTAAGGTCGTCAACGCTGATGGCCAACACTTCGGCGTCAAGCTCTGTGATTCTATCGTACACCGTTGTCAGCTGGACCAGCTGTTCCCGGCAGAACACTCACCAGAACGCCCGATAGAACGCCACCACCAGGTTCTTGTTCCCTCGGTAGGACTCCATGGATACGTCCGCCCCCGAGGCTGCGGCGAGCATAAATGCTGGCGCCAGGTCGCCGACGTTGACGCCGGTCATGGGCTTTGCTCCAACCGAATCAGAGCCGCCGGGCGGGGTAGCCGTGGGTTGCGCGGTTGGGACTTCAGCCGGAGTAGGCGCTGGGGACGGTACAGCCGTGGGTTGCGCAGTTGGGACTTGAGCCGGGGTAGCCGTGGGTTGCGCGGTTGGGACTTGAGCCGGGGTAGCCGTGGGTTGCGCGGTTGGGACTTCAGCCGGAGTAGGCGCTGGGGACGGTACAGCCGTGGGTTGCGCGGTTGGGACTTCAACCGGAGTAGGCGCTGGGGACGGCATAGCCGTGGGCGACTCAATGCCTACGGGCGGGGCGGGGGAGGGTGTGGTTGGGACGGCGTCGGTCGCCCCGCCGCACGCGACTGCTAGGGTAAGAACCATCAATGCTGCCCACAGAATTCTTAACATGACGTCAAGTTACTATACACCCTGATCGCGAGCAAGGGGGTCTGCCGGTAGTCTTGGCACAAGGGAAAATCTGCCCCTTGGCGCCGTTACGGCAACGGGGCGTCCGTTCTATTACCATTCTATTATCGCCAAACTCACAAAGCTGTCACATATTTGGCTTAAGGTAGACCTGGGTAGAATGGATTCTCTGCACTTTAGGGAAGCGTTCATGAGCCAGTTGGCCGGGAGGATAGGCTGCGAGCCAATTCTCCCGACCCCGTCACAATCATGGGGCAACCGACCTGCGACCCTCCTCCTTGCCTCGGACGGGTCCATCAAGGTGATGCACAGGGTCTCTTTGGAGCCGGAGGCTACTGAATTCACACTCTTTCGTTAGCCGCCGTTCCCGTATAAGATTCAAAGGTGCTCCGGACGACGTCAGCGGCCGCCGCACGCCAAGATCCATCCTCCCTTGGACGTTTTCCAGCAGAAGACGCAGGGCGTTCTGCGTCGGAGGCCCAGGACTGCGTTGGCCCCAGCGCAGCGGCACAGGGTTATTTTCTATGATTTTTCTATGCCTGAAGACACGAACGTGACCAACAGCTTTCTATGCCTGAAGAGACCAACGTGACCAACAACGATTACGCGATTTTCACCAAAGGATTAGTCCGAGAATTTGGCCAGGTGCGGGCCGTCGACGGCATCGACTTAGCCGTGCGCCGGGGTGAGGTGTACGGATTTCTCGGCCCTAACGGCGCGGGCAAGACGACGGTCATTCGCATGCTGATCACCCTGCTGGCTCCAACCTCAGGGGAGATTAGAGTAGCGGGGTACGACGTGGTGCGCCAACCCAACGAGGTGCGCCTGCGCGTGGGAGCGGCCCAGCAGGAGGCCGCTCTGGACAACAAGCAGACCGGACGGGAACTGCTGCGTCTCCAGGGTAAGCTCTACGGCCTATCACACCGGCAACTAAACCGGCGCATCGAAGAGCTCTCCGGTCTGGTGGACATCGGCGAGGCTATGGGCCGGATGATCGGCACCTATTCGGGCGGTATGAAACGCCGCCTGGATTTGGCCGCGGCCTTGATCCACAATCCGCAAGTCCTCTTTTTGGACGAACCCACCACCGGCTTGGACCCTATTAGCCGCTCCCGTATCTGGGAAGAGGTCCGCAGCATCAACCGCGACCTGGGCGTCACCATCTTTCTCACGACCCAGTACTTGGAAGAGGCCGACGCCTTGGCCCACCGGGTGGGAATCATAGATCGGGGGAAATTGGCTATCCAGGGTCCTCCGTCAGACCTGAAGCGAGCTAGGGGTTCGGACTTGATCATCATGAGGGTGGATGGGGAGGTGGACGCGGGGGTGCAAGCGCTGAAAGCCATTGCCCAGGTGGAGAGCGTAGAATCCCACGGCCAGGAGGTGACGGTCAGCGTGTCCAACGGAGCGGCTTTGATCAGCACGGTGACCTTGGTTTTGGGCCAGCACGGAATTGCAGTGCAGGAGTTGACGCTGCGCACGCCGACCTTGGACGACGTGTTCCTGCACGTGACCGGCGGCCGGTTGCAGGAAGGCGCAGCCCCCCAAGGCGTCGACTCGGACTAAAGACGAAAAAACGTACCGACAGGTCCGGTGGACCTTTAGCGATTCGCGAGGATATAGATCATGGCGTTGGCTACCCCCAGTCCGGTGACGCTGGCCCGCAAGGGAGGTTTTATCCGTGACACCCTCAGCGTAGCTGAGCGGGCGTTGCGATCGATCCCACGGGACCCGGAATCCACCGTCCCCGCGTTGATCATCCCCATATTCATGTACATCATGACCGTGGGGGCCTTGAGCGACATAGCCGGAGAGATTCCTGGCCTAAACTATCGGGCCTTTCAGATCCCCGTGGCCGTCATGTTCGCCGTCACTGGAATCTCTCGGGCGATAACGGTGGTTACCGATATCCAGACGGGCTATTTCGACCGCCTGGTTATGAGCCCGGTAAACCGTTTGGCGCTGCTGATGGGCCTGATGGTCGCCGACTTCGCATTGGTTGTAGCCCTAACGATACCGGTGATTATCATGGGGTTTATCGCCGGTGTCGGCTTTGTCACCGGGGTTCCCGGCATTCTCATGTTTATGTTTCTGAGCGGACTGTGGGGACTCATTTTCACCGGATTCCCCTACGCCATCGCCCTAAAGACCGGAAATCCCGCCGCGGTGAATATCAGCTTTCTGCTGTTCTTCCCGTTTTTGTTTATGACCACTTTGTTCGTGCCCCGAGAAGTAATGACCGGCTGGCTGGGCGCCGCTGCCGACTATAACCCGGTGACGTATGTGCTTGCCGCCCAGCGTTCCTTGATTTCCAACGGCTGGGAACCCATGACCCTGATCAAAGGCCTCGGCTCCACCCTGGCCGTGGGAGTCGTCAGCATCGGCCTGGCCCTGGCTGCCTTGAAGAGCCGCGCCACGCGGAGGTAACGGAGGCGTCCTGGCGTTTAGGCTGGCGGCCGGGGACGGCGCCCTATTGGCCGCTCTTCACCCATTCGGCGCAGCGCTCGCCGATCATGATAGTGGTGCAGTTGGTGTTGGCCCGGATAACGTTGGGCATGACCGAGGCGTCGGCCACTTTGATGTTTTCCAAGCCATGGATGTTCAAGTGTTGGTCTACCACCGCCATAGGGTCTGACGAAGGGCCCATCTTGCAGGTGCCGGAGGCGTGGGTGGTGTTGAACACGGTCTTGAGCAACCACTGGTCCAAGGCCTCGTCGCTAGCCAGGGCTTCTTCGCTGGGTTCAATGACCCTTTCCACTATCGGGCCGAAAGATTCATTTTCCAGCAGCTCTATGGTGATGCGGACCGACTCCCGCAGCCGCTCCCGGTCCCGGTCCAACTCCAGGTAGCGGTAATTGAGCGACGGCTGCACCGCAGGATCGGTGGAGGAGAGCTTCACCTCGCCGGCTCCGTCGGCCAACTCCAGCAAGCAGTTGAAGCGAACGCCCCCGGGTGCGAATGGGTCGGCGCCGCCGATGGGCGAGGAAAAGGCGGAAGCGGAAATCTGCATGTCGTTGCGGTGGGGTGAACCGGTGGCGGTGTAACGCAGGGCGATTTGAGTCCTCGGCGCCAGAGGGTCTTGCTCATGGTCGTTGCGCACTTCGCAAATGACTGGCGCGATGGGATGGTCCCGCAAGTTCTGCCCCACGCCAGGTAGTTCGTGGATCACCGGGATGCCCATATCCCGCAGGTGGTCCGCCGGCCCTACGCCGGAGAGCATCAGCAACTGAGGTGAAGCCATAGCGCCGGTGCTGAGGATGATCTGGTCTGCTTCCAATTGATAGATTTCGCCGCCGCTCTCCACCTCAACCCCTACCGCTTTCTTGCCGTCGAACAGGAGCCTGCGCACCATGACGTTGCCTCGCACCGTGAGGTTCAGATGGTGCCGGACCGAGTTCAAAAAGGTTAGGGCGGTGCTCATGCGCACACCCTCGGGGTTGTTCATGGGAAGGGGTCCTACCCCGTCGGAGTCGGGGGCGTTCATGTCGTAATCTTCCGGGTAGCCGGCTTCCAGGCAAGACCTTACGAACGCCGCTTGAAAAGGCAGCCAGTCCTCACGCTTGAACCGCCGCACCGGTATGGGACCCTCGGAGCCATGGAAGTCGTCGACGATATCCATGTCCGTTTCCATTTTGCGGAAGAAGGGCAGTACGTTAATAAACGACCATTCGTCGTTTCCCTCGGCGGCCCATTCGTCGTAGTCTTCGGGGACACCCCGCAGCAATACCTGGCCGTTGATGGCGCTGGTGCCGCCGACTACTTTCCCTCGCGGGGCCGGAAGCATTTCGGTCTGGGCCGCCGAGCCTTGGGCCCACCAGGTCCAGTTATGGGGCGCGCCTTGGGTGGAGGCGTCGGGCTTGTATCCGTATTTAAGGTCATCCGGATAGTGCTGATAGTCTGGATAGTCAGGCCCGGCTTCTATCAACAACACAGAGCAATTGGGGTCCTCGGCCAGCCGTGAAGCCACCACACATCCGCCGGAACCGGCTCCGATAACGATTACGTCGTACTTCATGGCATCTCCTCTGGGTTAATCTCTAGCAGTTTCGCCATGGGCCTGGTGTAAGCCACGGTGAGTTGCGAGGGGATGGGAGCGTGAACGCCGCCGCCGCTCACTGGACCTCGCTCTCGCTACGACTCGCGGCTTGTGTTGCGGGCCTGGGCGATGGCCAGGCCTGTCTCTGGGGGAGGCTCGGCCAAGAGTTGGATGCTGTCCAACCACTTGACGCTGGAATAGCAATTTTTACCCTGCGCCATCAACCGGCAGGGTCCGCCATGCTCGGGGGGCAACCACTCGCCGTTGAGGCGCAGCGCGACAATCACGTGGTTTTCCAAGGCTTCAGCAAGGGTCATCCCCACGGTATAGCCGCCAGCGGAGAAGGCCACGTAAGCCGTTTCCGCTAGAGGGCCGGCCATGTCTAACAACGTGGCGACTAGGATGCCCTCCCAATGCTGGTCTCGCACCACCCAGCCCTCCACGCAGCGAAAATCATCGGTCAGCTCGCGTTGGACGAGGGTGGTGAGGTCGTCACGGCTTAGGGTAAGGGGAGTGGCCACGAGGCCATAGACCCGCAGAGAGCGCCACTCACTCTCCGGGGCGATGTCCGGGAAGACGGGAAGTTGGTCCAATACTCGTTCAACCTGCTCGCTCATAACTCCTTGCCCGGCTCCCTCATAATTCCACGCGTTGTTGATGAATATTACCGTCAGCGGGGTGCGCTGTCCACAGTAGCCGCTTCCTGCACCTTGGAGGGGTCTTTCGGGTTAGAACCGGCCAATTAAAAGGCCCTGGACGGAAGGTCTTCGCTGGCGCGGCCTGTGTTACCGATGTAGTATAACCAAGGGTTCGCCGGCTAACCACGATGCGCCGGATAATCAGCACAGGCGAGGACTCGAGCGATGTTTGAAGGGTTTGAACAACTGCGGATCTAGACCAGCGGGGCCGCTATTAATCTGGTTAAGGGCGGCGAGGGTCCGCCGTTGCTGCTCCTCCATGGCTACCCCCAAACTCACGTGATGTGGCACAAGATCGCGCCGATGCTGGCCAACGACTTTACGGTGGTGGTCCCGGACCTGAGGGGCTACGGCGATAGCGGCAAACCCCACGGCGACCCGGAGCACCTGAACTACTCCAAGCGAGCGATGGCCCAGGACCAGGTGGAGGTGATGGAGCAATTGGGGTTTGAGTCGTTCTTGCTGGTAGGGCACGACCGGGGGGCGCGGGTCTCTCACCGCCTTGCTAAGGACCACCCTCATCGAGTGCAAAGGCTGGCTGTGTTGGATATCATCCCTACCCACAGGATGTTCCAAATCGTAAATCAGGACATGGCCACCAACACCTACCACTGGTTCTTCCTGATCCAGCCCTACGATTTCCCGGAGCGGATGATCGGCGCCAACGCAGACTACTTTCTGCGGACCAGGTTCCAGCGCGGCGAAGGAGCGGCGCAGTCGTTCCCGCCAGAGGCCGTGGATGAGTATGCCCGATGCTTTTGCGACCCGGCGGCCATCCACGCCACCTGTGAAGACTATCGGGCAGGAGCCAGCATAGACCTGGTGCACGACGAGGCCGACTTCGGCAATAAAGTGACTTGCCCGACGTTTGCCTTGTGGAGCGCCGCGGGATACGTCGGCCGCACCCAAGACGTGCTCGAGACCTGGCGGGAATACGCCACCAACGTGCAGGGACAGTCGTTGTCTTGCGGGCACTACATCCCGGAAGAGATGCCTGACGAGAGCTACTCCATCCTGAAGGCCTTCTTGCGGCAGTGACCGTCCCCAACATAGCCCTTTCTCGATCAAGGGACCGGGCTATAACATTCGGATTGCATCGCCCCCGGTCAATTAGCGGGAAAGCGGGAACCCGGCCCCCTATCTCACCATCGCCGTCGCCAAACCACCCACTTAGAGGCCCGCCGGGCTCCGGCGAGTGCCGGAGTGACGAAGATTATGCGTCTAACGTCTCACGTGGTTGTCTTATCTTGCATAAGAGGTCCGCTTGACTCCGGCGATTGAAATCGCCCGCACACCGTTCCGAAGCTGGGCGGTGTTGTTGCTTTTCCGTGGGCAACAAAGCAGCGCCGTCCTGGTGTCGTATACCTTTGGGCTGTTTCTTCCCTTCATCCGCGAGGACTTGAACATATCGTCCTTGGAAGCGGGGTTGCTGCAAGGGGTGTGGTGGATCTCGTGGGCTCTGTTGTCATTGCCCTTCGGGGTCCGGCTCTCCCGGTTCCGTCCCGTGCCGCTTATATTGGTGTCTCTAATCTTGGGGGCGCCGTTCCTATTCCTGCAAGCGTTGGCGTTCAACTTCTGGATGCTTTTACTGGCCAGGCTGTTTTTCATCTCCACCCACGTCATGAACACCCCGGCCCGGGCGCTGCTGCTCCACCAGTGGGTGGCGCCCCGGCACTATGCAAAGGTGCTGTCGCTAGGGCTCTCTCAACATAGCGTGATGCTGGCCATGGCTGTGAGCTTGAGCCCGTTGCTCATCGAAGGACTGGGCAGTTGGCGGCTGCTCTATTTAATAATGGGCGGCCTCTTCGTCCTGCAGATCGTAGCTTGGCGGGTGGTGGCCCGGGACGAGAAAGCCCTACTCCCGCCTCCACCGCCCGGCCGGGAAGATCCAGCCGAGTCGCCGCTGCAGGCGCTACGGCAATATCCGCAGGGATGGTTGGTGGCATCCATGATGCTGTGCCTCTCGGCCACCTGGACCGGCATGGTGACGTTCCTGCCCACGTTGTGGTTGGAAGAACGAGCCGTTCCCTTGACGCTGAGCGGGCCGTTGCTGGGATTCCTGTACTACGGGCTAATACCATCGGGATTTTTCGGCGGGATGTTGGCCGCCAAGCTATCGAGCCGCAAGCTGCTTCTGGCGGGGCCGGCCTTGCTCAACGTGATGTTTGCCTTGGCCATCACGCTGTCGGAAGAGCCGCCGCTACTCATGGCTTTGATCACCGGGTTGGGGCTGATCTGGACAGCCACCCCGGCGATCGAGGTCCTGCCCTTCGAGTTTCCGGGCATCACTCCGCGCCAAGCGGCGGTTATCATCGCGTTGATAGTGACCTTTATGGGAATAGGGTTTGCCGTTGGGCCGATGGTGGTGGGCATCGTGGCCCAGCTGTCGGGGTCAATACAAACCGGTCTGCTTGTCATGGCGCTGCTGACTGGTGTTGGCGTGGTTGCCGGGTTGGCTTATCCCAACCGGTCAGGCAATTAACGCCCACGGGCCAGCGGTCCTGTATGGTCTGGCGACATATGCCTGAACTATGAGCTTAAAGCTCAAAGCGTCGCTTGGGGTCATGGGTTGAAAGGCCTGGGGCTTTCAGGCAGGCGCCACCCGCCAACCTGCGTGGAACAGAGGCCTCCCGGTACACTGGGGATGCCAGCGTCGACGGCACTTCCTCAAGCGTGTACGTGCGTGAGTGCGCGAGCAGGAGTGCCTGGGAGGGATAGAAGGCGCCGCTGCCAACGGCGAGCCCCGATTGGCGTTCTTCCCCAACCCGGCCCATTTGCCGGCCCATTTGATCGGCGACCTGTGGCTTAGTGCTTAGGGTGGTGAGGACCAACCGGGCGAGCCGCCTCGTCGAGCATGGGTAGCCGAGAGTGGCTGTTCAGAGCAGGGCCAGCCGGGCCGGCTATGGTGGGCTGGTTACTGTGAGGGTGATTGACTCTGAAGAGGCCTCTTACAGGATCAAATACCCAGGCGAACCGGGTTCGGCTCTCGACGTCACGCCAATCGGGTGTGCCGCCTTCTCCTACCGGTCCTCCGCAAATCCTTGCCGGAGCAACATAGCAGGTGGTATAAGATTCCGGCGCAGGACATGAGACCAGGCCCGTTTCCACCGCCCGCATATTTGGTGTCGCCGTGGACTTAGAAACTCTCGCAAAACGGGCCCTCTCTGGCGCCATCGATTAGCTGGAAGCCTGGGTTGTGGATTCCCGCTCCCCGATCGGGGTCTGGGAGAGGCTTCGTGGGAATTGCGGATGGCCATCTTGGCCGCGTATGGATATGAAAACGGCTATTTTCGTGGCAATGACGGTTTGGATGGTGCGCCAAGTTTTGAGATAGTTTCTTAGTACAGCCAGGGCCGGCCTCGGCGAACTCAGCAGATAGAACGTTGCCGGGGGGAGAAGACTTTGAACAGTCCGGGCAGGATCTTAGCGGGCCCACCGGATAGAATTTTGCCATGATCGAAACTCTTCTTCCCATAGGATTCCTAGTTGTAGCGGCCTAAGCTCGCTGAAGGCGTCTTAGGCCGCTTTGGCTTGAGTTCTATCGTGGCATTCACGCTAACCGGGATCGTGCTCGGGCCGGTTACCGGGGTAGTCCAGCTGGCGCCCGAATTGGAATTATTCCTGGGGATCGGCGTCTTTGCCCTCTTTTTCTGATTGGCCTCGATGAAATAGACATTCCAGGCTTCTTATCCACTATCCGCGGCCGGTTCTTCGTCGCCTCTACCTTATCGGTGGCCATTTCCCTCCTCGCCGGGCTAGCCGTCACTTCCGACGTTCTGGGCATTGAATTCGCCCTCAACCTGCATTTCGCGGAGGCGCTGGCCTTGGCCGGGATCTTGTCGCTGTCCAGCCTGGGACTGGTGGCGAAGGTGCTCGCCGACGGCGGGAACCTTAAAGAACCAATCGGCCTCGAAATCTTTACCACGTTAATGATCGCCGAGTTGCTCGCCCTGATGATCGTCGGGTTCTCCATCCAGGATTCCGGCCAAGCGTTCAGCGTTACCCACGTGTTCATTCTGCTGGGCCAGATTGCCGGATTCACCGTGGTCTCTTGGGTGCTGTCGGCGAGGGTGCTGCCCATTGTGATCGTACATCTGCAAAGATTGCTTCATGCGCCGGAGCTATCCTTCGGGCTGGTGATTGGCGGGCTGTTCTTGATGGTGGTGGCGGCGGAAGAGATTGGCCTTCACGGTTCCATAGGCGCTCTGCTCTTCGGCGCGGCGTTATCGGGAATGCCCCGGCACGTTCGGCAAGACGTGACGCCCGGTGTCCGCAGCACAGCAGAGGGGTTATTCGTTCCCCTCTTTTTCGCCGGGGCGGGCGTGCATTTGGACCTGTCCTTCCTGAACCTGCCCGTGTTGACCATCGCGGTGCTGGTGGCAGTGCCGTTATTGGGCAAATTCGGCGGAGCGTTTATCGGCGCTTTCGTCGCTCGTCTGGACCACCCTTTCGCCCAAGCCACGGGCCTGATGGCTAAGGGGGTGGCCGAGATCGCACTGCTTCTCGTGCTCTTGAGCATGGCGTGATAGGTCAGAACGTCTTCTCGCTCTTGGTGCTGATCATGTTCGGCTACATCATGCTTTCGCCCCTGGCTATCGGCTTCACCGTCAACCGGGCGAAGGCGCTACACCACGCGCGGCCTCCAGACGCTATGCCGCCTTCCTTTGCCCGTTATGCCTTGGAAGACATCACTGCCAACCACGTTTTGGACCGGACGAGGACATATCCGGACTCGAGCATATCCCTCAGAGAATTCGCCGATGCGTGGGTGGTCCCGCACCAGAAGGATTACGTGGTGGTGGACGACGGTTCGGTTGCAGGCATCGTGTCACTCAGGCGGCTCCGCTTCACTCCCCAAGGGGCTTGGTCAACAACGCCGATCCGAAATACACTCCGGCGGCACCCTCCGTATGCCCTGCCTGAAGACCCAATCGACGACGTGCTAAAACAAATGAACGATCATTGGCTGACAGTTATTCCGGTTGTGGACAAAGAGACACGGGATTTCCTGGGTACCGTCACTCGACATGACATTTTGGACATGGTCACGCTCATGGACGAAATCGCGGCCGAACTGAAGGTAGTGAATGATGGAAGACGAACCTAGAGGCGCGACCGGCGACGGCTGACCTCTTGGTCTGGTCCTTGCTTGCCCCAACACCACTTTAAGCCCCTTCTTTTGTTCTCTGCGTTTTCGTTCCTTGCGGTGCGGGGCCAAGATCCATTCATTCCCCTGGCTTGGCGTCGATTACTCTGGATCAAACAAATTCCCGGTCATGCCTCCTATCTACGCTCTCGCGTCCCTCTATATGTACCTGCTATACGCTGGGGCGCCTTAACATCTGCTTGACACGCATGAAGTCAACTCCTATGCTTGAGCCCTAGGTTCTCTTGAAGTCGGTAGGCAGTGCATGAACGCTCCCGTTGGGTGCAGTCTGGAAAGATGCAGTCCCGAAAAACGAAGAGGCCTTGCTCCGGCCCCTCTTCCCGCCGGACGTCTTGCGCTGACTGGCCGGGACGTGCTCCGTGGACAGTCTACAGACTGTCAGGGGAGCTCACCACCGCAGAACGGCGGCGGTACTCACCTTACGCGTTAGGAGTCGCCCGATTTCTTGAGCCGCTATGAGCAATCAACATAGGCAGTCGATATGGGCCCGGGAAAGAGTTCCCGAGGATTGTTTGAACTTTTTTGCCTGGGCAGCCCTGAAAGCGCTTCGGCGTAGGGTATAAGGTTAACGCGGCAGTAGTGGCAATGGCCCCTGCCGCGTTTCGTACTACGGTGATTTCCCAGCAGCCAACATAGGGCCATCCAGGCCCTTCACGTCGATAATTAGGAGACGGACCGATGCCGGTGACCATCACGCGCCGGGAGGGGGCCTTAATAGCGGCGGCTAATGGACGAGTCGATAGCTCCAATGCAGCTGTATTCCAGGACGAGTTGACCGCCGCCACCGACGGGGACGAGCACTCTGTGATATTGGACCTCGGAGGACTTTCTTACATTAGCAGTGCGGGCCTCCGAGTCATCCTCCTTATAGCCAAGTCCTTGCAGACACAGGGAGGTAGATTGGTAGTCTGCGCGCCCTCGGAACCGATCCGGGAGATTTTCGAAATCAGTGGTTTCTCCCAGATAATCCCGGTCCACAGTTCCGAGGATGAGGCTATCGCGGCTTTCAATGGCTAATGGGAGGAGAAGGGTGTGACGGATCGTCCATACAAGATATTGGTAGTGGACGACGAGCCGGACGTTGAACCTATGGTACTGCAACGGATGCGGCGTTCCATACGGGCCGGCCGCTATCAGTTTGTATTCGCACAGGACGGGATGGATGCTCTCGAGAAGCTACACCAAGACGAAAGCATTGACATGGTCCTGTCAGACATTAACATGCCGAAGATGGACGGCCTGACCCTGCTTGGTCAGATTTCTAAGGTGGCCCCCAACCTCCGCTGTGTGATCATCTCCGCGTACGGAGACATGAAGAACATCCGCACTGCAATGAACCGCGGAGCGTTCGACTTCGTGACAAAGCCCCTCGACTTCGAAGACCTGGAAGTCACCATTGAACGGACTCTTAGCCACTTGGCGGAGTGGCGTGAGGCCCTCGCCGCTCGGGACCAATTGGTGGAGTTGCAGAACGAACTCGACATAGCCAGCAAAATACAGCAATCCATCCTTCCTACCCGATTCCCAGAGGGACCCGGCTATCAGCTTCATGCCAGCATGGAGCCGGCACACATCGTGGGCGGGGATTTCTTCGATGTCGTACGGTTCGACAACAACCGGATCGGGATGGCCATCGCTGACGTTTCAGACAAGGGCGTGCCCGCAGCCCTATTCATGATGTCCAGCCGGACGTTGCTGAAAGGCTCGGCCATAGCCAGGTTGGAACCTGGCGTGGTGCTAGAAGAAGTAAACGAGCTGCTCTACAAAGACAATCCGTCCCTGATGTTTGTCACTGTCCTGTACGCGATATACGATCCGGCGACGGGACAACTTACCTACGCTAATGGTGGCCACAACCCGCCGTTGATTGTTCATCCCGACGGAAGCTCGACAGTCCTTCCGTCTACTGGCGGCATTGCCCTCGGGGTAATGCCGGGGCTCTGCTATGCACAGAATACCGTGACATGCGAGCCTGGCGACACCTTTGTTTGCTATACGGACGGCGTTACCGATGCGGTGAACGCACAAGGCGACGAGTTTGGGCTTGAGGGCCTGCGCCAGGTGTTCTTGACATCCTTGCCCGGAGACGCAAAGACGACTACGCAGGCAATTTTCGAAGCTGTGACTACCTTCGCTGTCGACACCCCTCAGGCCGATGACATCACCTGTCTGACACTCTTTTGCAGCGGACCTGTCCCTTGAGCGACGGGTTTCACATCAAAATTGGGTCCAACTTAGACGAGATAGAGCGAGTCACCGCCGCCGTTGAGGAAATCGGGCGGCAAGAAGATTGGCTCCCAGACCTAATATTCAAGGTCAACCTTGTCCTCGATGAGCTAGGGGTCAACATCGTGAGTTACGGGGGCGAGGTCAGTGGGATAGAAATTTCTCTGTCCTCCGAAGATGAGGCTGTCACCATTGAGGTCATCGACGACGGCCGGCCTTTCGATCCGCTCAACGACGCTGTCGACCCCGATCTTACGTCCTCACTGGAGGAACGCCGGGTTGGTGGTCTCGGCCTGTACCTAGTGCGAAGCATGGTGGACGAACTGCACTATCGCCGGGAGCAGGGCAGGAATCACTTGGTACTAACGAAACGAAAGTCCCCATGAAGCGAAGACCCCGCCTGCCGGCAGCTTTGCTGTTGGGGATCGGGGGCGCGCTTGTCCTCTCCATCGCTGCCGGACTAACCGGCTGCGGTCAGGGCGATCTACCCGCCGCTACTGACGTTTCCCAACCCCCCAATCCCGTCTCGACGCCTGTACCCTTGACCGCGGTTCAGCCCGGTGTCTTCGATGATCGGGTCCTCTTCGGCCAGTCTGCGGCATTCAGCGGTCCGGCACAGCAGCTGGGCTCCGGTATGAGGCTGGGAATACAGGCCGCTTTTCACGAGGCAAACCAGCGGGGCGGCGTCCACGGCCGGCAACTCGAACTCCTCTCATTGGACGACACTTACGAGCCGGAAGCGGCCATCGCCAATACCACGCGCTTGATCGAAGAGCAGGCGGTATTCGCGTTAATCGGCGCGGTGGGCACACCGACATCCCGCTCGGCAACTCCCATCGCCGCCGAGGCCGGCGTGCCCTACGTTGCTCCGTTTACGGGAGCGGCGTTTTTGCGGGAGGCCCATTGGGACAACGTGGTCAACCTACGCGCTTCTTATTACCAGGAGACCGAGGAAATGGTCGCCCGTTTGACGGGGGATCTGGGACTGGACCGCATCGCGGTGATGTATCAAGACGATTCCTTCGGCCGGGCCGGTTACCAGGGTGCTCGGCAGGCTCTGGGCCGACGCAATATGGAACCCGTCGCGGTGGGGCTGTACCCGAGGAACACCATCTCGGTCAAGACTGGGGTGCTAGATCTTCTGAGGGCCACACCCCAAGCGGTGATTTTGATCGGGGCCTACCAGCCGATTGCAGCCGTAATCTCCTGGGCTCGGCACATAGGCATGGACCCGGTGTTCATGACTGTTTCTTTTGTGGGCAGCAACGCATTGGCCGACGAACTAGGCCCCGCGGGAGAGGGGACCTTCATCACCCAGGTAGTGCCTTTCCCGACCGACGATTCGGTGCCCATTATCGCTGCCTACCTCGATGCCCTCTCGACCTACGCCTCCGATGCCGTCCCCGGCTTCGTGTCGCTGGAGGGCTATCTGGCCGGGCGGCTGGCCATCTTCGGCCTTGACGGCTGCGGCCGCCAAGTGGACCGCACCTGCTTTCTCCACAGTTTACTTCAGTCGGAAACCATTGACCTCAATGGGTTCCAACTTCAATACGGGGAGCAGGACAATCAGGGTTCCGACGCAGTGTTCCTCACGGTGATTGGCCAAGATGGGCGCTATTATCCGGTCGACACTCTCCTCCAGGGCAGGACGCCATGATTGACCGGCTAAAGCGCGTTCTGGAGCGGCGGTTCCGCATCTCCACCCAACTCTATATCGCGATCGGGGGAGCGGTGGCCCTTACCGTGGCGGCCAGCTTGGTTGGGTGGTTCTCTTTCAACAGGGTGGGAGATGTTCAGAGCCGGGTCAATGAAGGCAGCGTGCCCGCGATGGCGGCGGCGTTCGGGGTGGCGCGTTATGGCGGGTCCCTGGTAGCCGCCGGTCCAAGACTGATCGCGGCCGAAACCATCGAAGAGTTCGCTGGCGTCTCAGCCAACTTCGCGGATGCGCACCAAGAGTTCGAGGCCCAACTGGCCCTCGTGGAGAAAGATGGGGAACACCAACGGTTCGAGGCCATCAATTCCCACGCCGACACGTTGGTTCTGAACCTCCGGTCCATCGAAGACGGTATGCGGGAGCGCTTCGAACTGACCAAGCGCATCGATGCCCTTGGTTTGGAACTTGCTGATTTGCGCGCCAGATTGGATGCTATTTTGGTTCCGGCCATTGATGACCAACTGTTCTACACTATGACGGGCTACCGGGAATTGGGAACACCTTCGGAGCCTCGTGACGTCCATTTCTCGGAAACGGAGCTCGTCCGCTTCCGTTATCTGGCCGAACTTCAAGCCGACGTCAACATCGCGGCACAATTGCTAGCTGGCGCTTTCACGCTGTCCGACGCCTCCCTGATTGAGCCCCTGGAGGAGCGGTTCGAGTCCTCTACCAGCCACATAGAACGGAATCTTGAGGCCCTGCAGGAGTCTCCGCTGCGCACGGAATTGGCCCTGGTCTTCGCGCGGCTGTTGGAGTTGGGGTCCGGAGAGCAGAGCGGCTTTGATCTTCTTTTCCGGGAGTTGACGCTCGCCGAGCTTCAGGGAGAGCTGCTGGCGAACAACAGCGACATCGCCGTCGATCTCATCGAGGAGGTTGATGGTCTGGTAGCCCAGGCCCAATTGAGCGCACGGGAAGCCACCCAAGCCTCCGCCCAAGCGGTCTTGACCGGCCGCACGCTGTTGCTGGTGATCAGCGCCGTGAGCATCGGAGGCGCTTTGCTTATCGCCTGGCTTTTTATCGGCCGGATACTGTTGCGCCGCCTGGAATTGTTGTCGAGTTGGATGCGGCGTATGGCCGGAGGCGACCTAGAGGCCAGAGTGGAGATCGGGGGCCGGGATGAGGTGGCTGACATGGCCGCCGCTTTGGAAGTATTCCGCCGCCATGCCCTTGAGGTGCAGCGTCTGAACCTGGTGGAAAAGCTGGCGGAGGAGCTGAGTGGAAAGAACGAGGAACTTGAGAGTGTGCTGGAGGACTTGCGCCGCGCCCAGGGCCAGATCGTCATGCGGGAGAAGCTGGCAGCCTTGGGGGAACTGACGGCGGGAGTGGCCCATGAGATAAGGAACCCGCTGAACTTCGTCAAGAATTTCTCGGAGAGCTCGGAGGACCTTCTCGCGGAACTGAGGGAGACAATCGATGAAAGCGACGGGCAGCTGACTCCGGAGCAGCGCGGCGTCGTCGGGGAGATTTCCCAAGACCTGACCGATAATCTGGAGCGTATCCGCTCCCACGGCGAGCGCGCCAACCGAATCGTCCACGACATGCTTCTCATGGGCAGAGACACGGGGGAGTCACAGTCTACCAACATTAACCGCCTGCTTGACGAACACTCGCGCCTGGCTTACCACAGCGCTCGGGCCACCGACCCGAATTTCCAACTGGACCTGCAGCTGGAGCTTGACCCGGATATGGGTGAACTAGAAGTGATCCCGCAGGAGTTGGGGCGGGTCTTTCTGAACATGGTAAGCAACGCATGCTACGCCACTGACCAGAAACGGCGCACGGACGCAGCGGAAAATGCCGACCCCTACATGCCAACTCTGTGGCTGGCCACTCACCGTGGAGAGGAGCATGCGGAAATCCGCATCAGGGACAACGGAAACGGGATTCCGCCGGACGTCATAGAAAAGATATTCAACCCGTTCTTTACCACCAAGCCCACCGACCAGGGTACGGGTCTAGGCCTCGCCTTGTCCAACGACATTGTGCAGAAGCACGGCGGCGCCATCCGGGTCGAATCGGAACCCGGGCAGTTCACCGAGATGACAGTGGAGCTGCCCCTGATCGCCCCTCTAGCCACAACCTCGGACGAACCAGATGGCGATGCGGAGAGGACTTAGCACCGTTGTGGGCCCGCGCCGCTTTACCCACGGCGGCGCTTCGATTAACGGAGCCGGGTATTGTGGTGCGGCGGACTCAGGGCTGCTGTGGGGGCAATCGCGCGGCCAGAGCAGCCGGCCGTAGGTTAGCTTTGAAGACAGGGGCGTCTGTTGGGATTTCAAATATGACGGCCAGTCCACCTTGCCCGCGAAGTTTGTCGAAACGCCTTCGCACAGGTGCTAGCCAAGGGTGCTAGCGCCTATGCCCGGCGCGGCAGCGCCAACCCGTTCGCCGAGGGCGGCGATGCTGATCTGATACTGAGGGCTCCCGGGTTTGCACTGCGGGTCAGGCGCGAGAAACTCGGCCCATGCCCGTCATAAGGGTATGGAGTGGGACCCAAAGGCCATCCGCAACAGCGGCCAAGGCTGGGTATGCGACGCTATTAACCGGGAATGGCGGGGACTCACTGCCCTTTAGACTGCCGTGCCGTAAATGTGGTCCGGCACCACGATAATCGCCGAGCGCTTGTCGTCTCGCATGGCTTGGTCGAACTCGTCCCAGTTGGGGTGCTCTTCTCCCGAGGCAGTCCGGAACACGTCCCGCAGGGCCAAACGCAGTTCTTCAGCGTCTGTATTGTCTGCGGACAAAATTTCAGCGTGTCCTTCCAGCACCACGAACCCCCACCAACTCTCCTGGGACACAAGCAAAGAGCAACGAGGGTCCCTTTTCAAGTTCCAAAGCTTGGACCGGGTGGAGGTGACGGTGAAAGCCACTCCATTCCTATAAGGTCCGCAGCTGATGATGCTCATCTGGGCCCCGCCGTTCTTCCGAAAAGTGGTGATGACGCCGCGATGGGTCTGAGCGAGAAACCCTCTAAGATTGTCGGTCAACATCTAATCTTCTCCTCGAATTCATGCTGTCAAAAGATCTCTGTTGAGGTTGTCTCATAAAGCTGAGTCCTTCAGCATACTACGTTTTTGGATTCCCGCTTTCGCGGGAATGACGGGTTTTTGGATTCCCGCTCCCCGATCGGGGCCGGGGACAAGCTTTGCAGGTGAGACGGGTTTCTGGATTCCCGCTCCCCAATCGGGGCCGGGGACAAGCTTCGCGGGAATGACGGGTTATTGAGCCGCATTCAATACTGGTTTAGACGGTTAATAATAGTAACCCGCCAGGTTGCGTCCGCACAAAATCGTGAGTGGAGACTTCTGAGGCAGGACCTGTTGCCAGGCATTTCCGAACGATTCTCCGCCGAGATACGAAGGTGGGCTCCGGTGCGGCAGCCCATCCGCCCGCGCTGGCCGAGAGACCACATTGTTCTTCCCCGACGGCTTGGGTTTCGCCAAGCTCCCGGCGAACAAGGCGCTAAAGCACGAAGTCGATTTCCCAAAGGTCATAGCGAGCCTGACGCATCTCCATATTGGCGTACACGCTCTGGGCCCGCCGGTTGTCCCGGTCCACGTAAAGCCGAAGGCCGCACACATCTCGGCGTTGCCGGGCTTCCTTCAAGACGTGGTTGTGCAGAGTCCTGTAGACGCCCTGCCGGCGGTGCTCGGGTGTCACGTACACGCTCTGTATCCACCAGAAGTCGCCGTTGCGCCAGTCGCTCCACTCCGTGGTAATAAGAAGCTGGCCCACAAGCCGCCCCGATAGCTCCGCCACGTAATAAAACCCCCGGCTGCTCTGCGGTTCCAAAACAGCGGCCACACCCGGCCGCAATTGTTCCGGGTCTAAGGTCTTACCCTCGGTTTCCCAGGCCATGGCCATATTGAACTCCACCACGCGGTCTAAGTCCGGCGGTTGGCCCAGTCGCACCCATGCCTTGGCGCTCTCCCCTACCATTCTATCTCCGGTCCATCTCCGGCATTCCACCTCGGGTATTTAATCTCCGGTTCGATTCCATAGTAATAGTCCATGGTAGTCGCAACGTCAACATTTTGGCCACACGAAGTCAACTTTGTCAGCCGCCCTCGGCGAACCCTTCGGCCTTCCGGCCGCCGGGAACGGTGTTCCGGCTGGGCTAGGTATAATCAGCAATTACCTGGCCCGGATGGCGGCAACCGGATGCAGGCCGGCCAAGAAATAGGGACTCCTCCGGGCATACCGCGTAGCGGTCCTGCGCCAATGCTTCAGTTTGTTGAAGGCCCGTTCTATCAGGTTGCGCAGGTTGCGCTGCTTGTATAGCTCCAGGCGGTACTCCAAGGGGCTCATCCGGTTTGACTTTGGAGATATGAAGCCAATGACCCCATGCGACTGAGTGAAATTCAGTGGCTTGTCACCGTCATGAGCTTTGCCGGCAAGGACGGGGCCGGTGTGGCTGTGACCCAAAACCCCCTGCTGGCCCACAATCCACGCCTTGACCCAAAATCCCCTCCGCGACGCCAACCGGGGAGAGGTGCAGAGGAGTTCGTAAGTTATTACCTAGGAGCCGGGGCTGTGTCGGCGGATGCTGCCTTTCATATTAACGCCGAGGATAATTGCCAGCGCCGTATTGCGTATGATTATCTCGGTTTGCCTGGGTGTAGCGACACGTACCACCTCTATCCTTAATCTGCTCTTCAGTCAAAACGGGGAAGGCTTCGTGGGCAAGGTTCTGGGAGTCTCTGACCAATTCCCCGTCTTTGCAAATATAGTTGGCGGACAAGTAATGAACTTTGAAAGACTGCTTGCCCAGGCGAGTGCTGATGATGTATTTGTTCATCGACTCGGCTTTGGTGCAAAAGAGGAGTTGGGCCGGCGCGGCTAAGACGCCCTAAACCCCACTTTCCCCAGCCCTATTTTCAGTGCCTCAAGCACTTCTTGTATGTCATCTTGCGATACATGGCCCAGATGCCCGATGCGGAATATCTTTCCACTTAGCTTGCCCTGTCCTCCGGCAAGGACTACGTTTTCCTCGGTGCGCACCAGACTAACTAGCTTGGCGCCGTCAATTCCATCAGGCATTCTTATGGCGGTTACTGTGTTGGAGGCATAGGCTTCATCCTGGGCAAACAGGTCTAAGCCCAGGTCCTTGACCCCTTCACGAGTGTACCGGCCAATGGTCTCGTGGCGCTGGTACACCTCCTCCATGCCTTCTTCTAGCAGCTTGTCCAAGCCCAATGACACCCCGTAGAAGACAGACACGGCGGGAGTCCAGGGAGTCTGACCTCTCTCCAGATACTGTTGTGCGGCTCGAAGGTCGAAGTAGAAACGGGGCATGGCGGCAGTCTCTTGAGCCTTGTGACCAGCTTCGCTGACGCTAACGAAGGCCAGACCGGGAGGAACCATAAATCCCTTCTGGGAGGCAGTCGCTACGACGTCACATTTCCAGGCGTCCACCGGTAACGGGATGCAGGCCAAGCTGCTCACTGCATCGACCAACAGCAACTTGTCGAACTCTCCTTTCACAACCCCCGCAATGGCTTCAAGGGGATGGGTGACGCCCGTGGAGGTCTCGTTGTGGGTAACCAACACCGTCGTGATCCGCGGGTCGTTGTTTAAGGCCTGGCGTACGGAATCCGGGTCCACCGGAGTCCCCCACTCAAACTCGAGGTGCTGCACCTGAGCCCCATAGGTCTTTGCGATCTCGGTGAATCGAGACCCAAAGGCGCCGGCGGTCGCCGCCAAGACTTTGTCCCCGGGAGAAAGCGTATTTACTATAGACGCTTCCAAAGCCCCGGTGCCCGATGCAGTCAAAATATAAAGGTCGTTGCGGGTGGAGAACACCTGCTTTAGTTGCTCCGTGATGCGGGAGATGAGCTCCTGGAACTCCGGCCCCCGGTGGTTGATCATCGGATTGGACATCGCTTCCACGATGTCATCCGGGACAGGGGTGGGCCCAGGAACTCTGAGATTCTGCTTGGGGATTTTCAGCATGCTTTTTCCGCCTCGGAGTGCTCTGCTCGGTTCACCCTCAGAAGGGAAGGTTATGGCGTGTGTGCCCTGCCACAGCGCTACGCAAGCACCCAGTTAGGAGACCATATTAAAGAATTGGAGCCGCATCCAGTCATAAAGATAACCCCGGAAGGGGCGACGCGGCAGTGGATTATAGCATTTAACCGGACAGGCCGCCACGCGAAGACGTGACCACCGGAGGGCAATCGCATTAAGACCAGCGCCTTCGTCACTCAAGCTTTAGCGAGGGTCCGGAGGCTCTCAGATGACCGGCTTGCGATGATCACTCAGGGTGGTAAGGAGAGGTTTTGCCCTCAATTCCCTACTTTTCAATCTAGGCGCTTCAACAGGCTAGCCCGCCGGCGCCGGGACGCTGCGGTTCCCATGCTATAATTGGGCCATGACTTCCAGCATGGAAATCCTGGAGGGACTGAATCCCCAGCAGCAAAGGGCCGTCGAAACCATAGACGGCCCTTTGCTGATTATCGCCGGCCCTGGCAGTGGAAAGACCCGGGTCATTACTCACCGCATCGCTTATTTAGTCCATGCGTGCGAAGTCAGTCCATATCGTATCGCCGCAGTCACTTTCACCAATAAAGCGGCGCGGGAGATGAAGGACCGGCTGCAACGTTTGGTCGGTCCTCACGCTGACGCGTTGACCGTAGGCACCTTCCACTCCTTCTGCGCCCAACTCCTACGGCGCGAAGGCGGTCACGTAGGCCTGCCTTCCAACTACACCATCTTCGATGCCGACGATCAGTTGGGGCTGATTAAGCAGTCCTTAAAATTGGCCGAGCTGGACCCTAAACAGTATCCTCCGCAGGCGGTAAGAAGCGTCATTTCACGCGCCAAGAGCGTGTTGATGGACTCTCAGGACCTGGCCAAGAGGTCGCAAAACTTCTTCGAGGAGCAATGCTCCAGGGCCTACCATCACTATGAGGAGCTATTGGCTCGCAACAACGCCGCCGACTTCGATGACCTATTGATGAAGTCGGTGCAACTGCTGCAAGATTCCGCAGAGGTGCGGGAGCGGCTCCAAGATAGGCACCAATACTTGATGGTGGACGAGTTCCAGGATACCAACGTTGCCCAGTACCGGCTGGCTAGGCTGCTGGCCCAAAAGCGCCGCAACATTTGCGTTGTCGGCGACCCCGACCAGTCCATTTACTCTTGGCGATCCGCGGATATCCGCAACATCCTTAGCTTTCAGAATGATTATCCCGACGCCGTCACTATCTCTCTAGAGCAGAATTACCGGTCCACCGGCAACATCCTTAACACTGCCAAGCGCCTGATTGCGCCCAATGGGATGAGGCTGCACAAAGACCTTTTCACCGACAACTCCGGGGGCGCGCCGGTGGAGGTGCACGAAGCTTACGACGAAGAGGAGGAAGCAGCATACGCCATCGATGAGGTAGGCCGCTTGATACGGGAGGAGCGAATGCGGCCCGGTGATTGCGCCATCATGTACCGGGTCAATGCCCAATCGCGAGCTTTGGAGGAGGTTTGCTTGCGCCGGGGGATGAAGTACCGGTTGGTGGGAGGCGTCCGGTTCTACCACAGGCGAGAGGTCAAGGACCTCATCGCCTACCTGCGGTTGATCTGCAACCCTTTGGATGAAGTCAGTCTGGCCCGTGTCATCAGCGTTCCCCCACGGGGCATTGGAGCAAAGTCCCTGCAAAGCCTGGCTGAGTGGGCACGGCACAGTAATCTAGCTCTATTTACCGCCATGCAGCACGTTGCAGCCTCCCACGCCGAGGGCGAGACTTGCCCGGTCCCTCTTCCTTCCCGGGCGGCCAACGCCATTGCCGGCTTCGCCAACGTGATAGCCAACCTGGTCCGGTTGGCTAATGAGCTGCCCATCGTCGCCCTTATTGACCGGGTGCTCCACGACGCACACCTCGAACAACACTTTCGAACCGGCGAAGAGGGCAGCGAGGAACGTTGGGAGAACATTCTCGAACTTCGAGAGACCGCACAAGAATTTAACGCTGAAGAACCGCCCGACGGTCTTACCTCCCTGCTGGAGCGCCTATCTCTGGTGGCTGATGTGGACAACTACGCAGAATCCACTGACTCCATTACCTTAATCACGCTGCACCAAGCCAAGGGGCTGGAATTCCCGGTGGTGTTCATCGTTGGCCTGGAAGAAGGACTCCTGCCCCATAGCCGGTCTATGGAGAGCGAAGAGGATCTCGAGGAAGAGCGCCGGCTGTGCTACGTAGGTGTCACCCGAGCGGAACGGAAGCTCTATCTCCTGCGGGCTTTCCGGCGCGGACTTATGGGTAGAAGCGGCCCGACGCTGCCATCCCGCTTCTTGCGGGATATTCCATACGACCTGGCCGGTGCGGGTGTTGCGCCCAAAACGGCTGCGCCCCGAGTTACTACAATCAATACTTCGCGGCAAGACTACCGGGTGAATAGCTGGGACTCCGCGGCCACCACTCCGCCTGCGCCGCGCAAGCCGGCCCTCAGCGTGGGCGACCCGGTGCGCCACACCTCATTCGGGGAGGGCGTGGTCATGGGTTGCGAGCCTGAAGGGGGCGACGTGCAAGTCACCGTCCAGTTCCGCGAGGAAGTCGGACTAAAGCGCCTGCTGCTCAGCTTCGCGCCCTTGGAGAAACTCGAGGAATAACATCTCAGGTCTCATTTTTCGGAGGCGGTGGGTCGGTTTATCAAGCCCTCAATCCTCGCCGTTCCTATTCCGATGGTGACGGGAATAGGCAGGAAGCCAGGCCGGACCTTGGGAGCATTGACAGGATGCATGCCGGAAGGCATCATAAGCCCGATTCCTAGATTGGAGGCCAAAGAAACCACATGAAAAACAAAGCTGCTGTCCTTTATGAAGTGGGTCAACCCTTGGTGATCGAAGAAGTTGAGCTGGATGATCCCAAAGAGGGAGAGGTGCTGGTCAAAGTGGGCTCTGCCGGAATCTGCCGCAGCGACCGCCATTTTATGACCGGTCATGCGCCCATAAGCCTTCCGGTTGTGCTGGGGCACGAGGGGGCGGGAACCGTAGGAAAAGTGGGCGCGGGGGTTACCACAGTCAGGCCGGGCCAGCAAGTCATCATGTCCTTCGTACCCTCGTGCGGACGCTGCAGGTCTTGTTTATCGGGTAAGGGTAATGTTTGCGATAGCCACATGGCCACGGGTCCCAACATGTTCGACGGCACCTGCCGCCTGCATAAAGGAGAGCAGTACATTCACCACATGGGGAAAGTGGCCTGCTTCGCCGAATATGCGGTAGTCCCGGAGATGGGTTGCATAGCCACCCCGGCCCCCCTTCCCATGGATAAAGCAGCCATGATCGGCTGCTGCGTTCCCACAGGCGTCGGCGCCGCCCTTTTCTCGGCCAACGTCCAGCCTGGCAGCACCGTGGCCGTGGTAGGCTGCGGCGGCGTTGGCTTGAACGTGATCATGGGCGCCGGGTTGGTGAACGCCAGCAAGATCATTGCCGTAGACATCCGGGAAAGCCAGCTTGAATTTGCCATGAAATTCGGGGCTACCCACTCGGTCAACGCCGCCGACGGTGACCCGGTGGAGCAGGTGAGGAATCTTACGGACGGCCTGGGCGCTGACTACACGTTTGAGGTGGTAGGCTCTGCGGAGACGCTCAAGGCGGCGTTTGAAATGTGCGGCAAGAACGGTACGATGACCGTAGTGGGCATCGCGCCTTTTGGCGCCGAGGCCTCCTTAAACGCCGTGGACCTTGTCCGTAACGAGAAGACCGTAAAAGGCACCTACTACGGCTCGGCCCGCTCCCAGGTTGACTTCCCCAAATTGGCGAACCTATATTTGGCTGGCAAGCTGAACCTGGATGATTTGGTAGTCCGTCACTACAGCCTGGAGCAAATCAACGAAGCCTACGATGACATGACCCAGGGTGAGATCGGCCGCGGCGCCATCATGTTTGCCTAATAATTAGCCGTCAGCCAGCGGAACAGAGATTGGATGGGATAGTAGTCAAGCTGGTGGAAAACGAGCCGGAAATGGAATCGGCCGTTGCAGTGCGTTTTCGCGTATTCGTATCCGAACAGGCGATCCCGCCCGAGGACGAGCTAGACAACGCCGACGCCACCGCCACCCATGCGATTGCCCTGTATCATGGGCAGGTGGTGGGCACAGGCCGGTTGGTGGTCCGCGAAGACGGCAAGGCCCAGATTGGCCGCATGGCGGTGGACCAAGACTGGCGGCGTAGGGGCGTAGGCGGCCGGATTCTCAGTTTCCTGGAAGAGTCAGCCCGGGACCAGGGGCTGTACAGCAGCGTACTCCACGCCCAAGAATACGTGAAGAGCTTCTACGCCGCCCACGGCTACCGGGAGCACGGAGACACCTTCCTGGAGGTTGAGATTCCCCACGTCGAAATGCGGAAAGACTTGTAAAGGCCTACCTTGTCTCCGGGTCGAAACAGGAGTACTCCGGAATACAAGGCCCCGTTGCTCTTTCCGAAGCCCTTGTGGTGAATCCTCCCGGTCCCGACTACGAGCTAGGGGTCGGGTGACCCGGCCAAGACCGGCTCAATAACCCGTACTTCCAATTTAGCGATGTGCTTTTGGGGCGTGTCACCCAAGGCTTGGCGTTCCGGAGAGGCGAAAAAGGCCTCTTCTTTGGCCGGAATTTCCTCGGCGTCGCGGAAGCCGCGCACCCAAACGAATTCGTTGTTTTCCGCATTCACCCAGCTGCGCTCCACCGGCATACCCAACCTGCCATGCACCGGCCGGATATGTTCCTCGAAGAGCTTTAACCAGGAGTCCATCATTCCCGGGTTGATTGTATAAATTCGCAACTGCGAAACCACGGTTATCCTCCCGTATGTTCCAATACGTTCTGTCAGGTTAAGGGTGTTGATTCTGGGGAAGGACCGGCGTAAACAAGCTGGCGTTCTGTGAGAGGCGGCCCGGCGTATCGTGTGAGAAAGCGACCGCTGACCGTCGGTGGCTGGTCAGTTTCTAAACCGGTTCAATGAGCCGGACGTCCATAGTCTCGATATGGCTGCCGGGCAAGTCGCCCAACGCCGTTCGCTCCGGTGTAGCCCAGTAGGCCTCCATCTTTGCCGCAATTTCCTCTTCGCCGCAATTGTAATTCCGGAGGTACACGAACTGAGTCCGGTCCGGACTCACCCAGGCGCCCTCCACCGGCACATCCATCTTGGCAGCCAAGGGGCGGATGTGCTCATCAAAGAGTTGGAGCCAAGAGTCCATCATGCCCGACTTGATTTCATAGATGCGCAGTTCGTGGACCATTCATTTCACCTCTTGATTTATTTGCGTTGGGTCCCGAATAGGCGGTCCTACGCGGGTTTTACACTATCACCCGACCTCGTACTTCTTCAACGCGTGTTCGCTGAAGGATAGGCCCAAGCCCGGTTTGTCAGGCACCACTATCTCACCATCCACCAAGTCCGGTGTCTCGTCGAACAAGCGCAGGGTCCAGGGCATGTACTCCAAGGTCAAGCCGTTGGGAATGGAGGCCATGAGCTGAACGTGTATCTCCGGCGCCAAGTGGCTGACTACCGGCAGGTTGAACGCCTCCGCCATCCCGGCCACCTTCCGCCATTGGGTTATCCCACCGACTCGCAGAAGATCGATCATCACTACATCTATGGACCGGGCCTCCAACATGTGCCGGAACGGAGTAATGCCGTAGTGGTACTCCCCGGCGGCAATCGGGGTAGTCAGGGCGTCGGCAACCCGGGCCAATCCCTGGTAGTCGTCGTGGGCCACCACGTCTTCAAGCCAAAACAGGTGGTAATCTTCGAGCCGTCGCCCGATATCGATCGCCTGGTTCACGTCCCATAGCTGATTGATGTCGCACATCAAGTCGACATCCTCGCCGATGCCCTCCCGGAGCACGCGGATGCGCTCCAACTCGCGGGCGACCGTGGGTTCACCGCCTAGCTGGGTCTTCATTTGCTTGAAGCCCATCTCCACTAAGCGAGGCCCTGCCTCCGATAGGTACTCGATGTTGTGAGTGCGCATGAGCGCCCCGCTGGCGTAGGCGGGAACCCGGTCTCTGTATCCTCCCAACAGGGAGCAGACCGATTGGTTCAAGGCTCGGCCTTTGATGTCCCACAGGGCCATGTCAACAGCCGCCAGGGCAAAAGTAAAAATGCCGCCGGGTCCGGAGCCGCTGGCTGCCTGCTTCAAATTACAAGCGATCGCCTCAACCGGCATGGGGTCCTCGCCTACCACCATTTGGGCAAGGGCGGCCACCGCTTCTTTGAGTGATCGCGTGAGGGGACTGGCGCTTAGTCCCGGTATGAAGGTGAGCCCTATGCCAGAGACACCCTCATCGGTTTCTAATTCCAAGGTGACGAAAGTACGCGTAGCATCGCCCTGAGGCAATCCAACCACTAATGGGTTATCTGCCGGCGTGCGAAGTACTCGGGTCTTGCTCTTCGATACCTTCATGGCTTAACTTCCAACCCTTCCAGCAGTCCTAGAATCCCTAGTTCTCAATCCCCGGAACGCCGCCCACGGCTTCCGACCGACCAGCGACGCGGCCACGGGGGTCTGCCAGACTTATTACAGGCTCCCTCCTTGGGTCGCCGAGCCCGGCAAGGGCAATTCTACCACAATCCCCCAGAGCTTCTGCCCCACCCCACGTCGCCTTCAAATGGACCTGATGCCTTGGCCAACAATCATATCCCCGCCTTACCCCACCGGCAATTGGATGAGTCGCGTCTGACGAGAGCAAAGGGTCCGCTGCACATTCCCAGCGCTGCCCGGCACGATCCGGGTGACCCTCCGAGGATGGGACGCATGGGCGGCCGACTTTGCCTGGATGTGAATCTAGAGTAGGAACTCGGTGAATGTGGCAAAGATAACGAAGAATAACCGGGGGGTTGACAGGGGTTGAAACATCGAGTTATTATACTTGATACGGTTGAGTATATAGCGGGTTAAGTATTCCCGAGGTCAAGTAACAGATGGAGCCGCCACAATCATGATGCAAACCGAAGCTTATTGGGAAAACCTGGTGAAGCGCAGCCTCTGCCGGTTTCTCCTGCTGGGAGAGCTAGCAAAAGGGCCGGTCCACGGCTACGGCTTGAACCTGGCCATCCGGAACGCCTGCCAGGGATGCTGCGAGCCCACTGAGGCCATGGTGTATTCCACCATGAAGGAGCTCCTGGACGGAGGCATGGTGGAGTGCCGCGAAGAAGAACACCAGGGGCGCCGCCGCCGGGTTTGCTGGCTCACTCCTCCGGGTGACGAAGCGTTTCGCGCCGCCGGCAGGGTGTGGGAGAAGATGTTGCCAACCATAAATCAATTCGTCGCCCAAGCGTTGAGCCAGCCGGCCCAAACGGCGGGTGCTGAAAAATTGGAAGTACAAACTCAAAACTAATGTAATGGAGAGATGACATGACCACGAATTCAGAAGATATCAAGAGGTTGGTGCGTGAAAGGTACGGGGAAAAGGCGATAGGGGCAAGCCAGGTCCAGCGGCCCGAAACTCATGGGACCGGGGGCAAGGGGTTGGTCCCGCTGATTTCAGCGCCGCCGGAGGCGTCGGATAATTCAACGTGCTGCGCTCCCGGATGTTGCGACCCCGCCGACGCTGACCGGGCTATACGGATCTACACGGAAGGACAGCTTGCCGGGCTGCCCACCGAAACGGTGGCGGCATCCGCGGGCTGCGGCAACCCCACCGCTTTGGCCGAACTGCGGCGAGGTGAGCGCGTGCTGGACCTGGGCTCAGGTGGAGGCATCGATTGTTTCTTGGCCGCTCAACAGGTAGGTGAACAAGGCCAGGTCACCGGGTTGGACATGACCCCAGAGATGCTGGCCTTGGCCCGAAAAAACCAAGCCGCTTTGGGTTTGACCAACGTGGAGTTTGTCCACGGAGAGCTGGAAGACATGCCATTGCCCGACGCAAGTGTAGACGTGATTATCTCCAACTGTGTGGTCGTCCTGTCGCCGGACAAGGACGCCGTATTTCGGGAGGCCTTCAGAGTATTGACTCCCGGGGGCCGGATTCACCTGTCGGACATGATGTCTCTCAGCGCGGAAGGGCCTGTCCGGGCCGACGCCGAAGCGTGGGCGTCATGTATCGCAGGGGCCGAGAGCCGCGAGGTCTATTTGGGCCGCTTGCACAGCGCCGGCTTCGTGAACCTCGAAATCAAGGAAGAGCAGGTACGGTTTGACGAAGCGGATGGCATCCCGATGAACGTGGCCAGCGTGAAGGTGGTCGCGGTTAAACCGTCATAGGGCTGGAGCAGCGCGGCATAGCCCTGCCGCAAGCTGGCTTGCTCCATCAGGCATCAGGGCCATTGAATTCGAACCGGGAACGGCAATTGCACGTGTCGCAGGCCGTTCCCGCGTTCAGTCGCCGGGGACGCACTTCGGCGCCGGGCGGGCGAGAGCGGCTGAGGCGGGCATCATCACCCTTTATGCAATGGGGAGGTGAATTCGTCCAACCACTGCTTTGATCGAGGATAGGCCTTTAGCCAAGCTCTGGGGTCAATGGGGAAGTTGACGCCAAGCCCAAACCGGCTATATGTGTCCATCCCGGCGCAGTTGCTCCACAATCATGACGGTCACTCCGGCATACTCAACGGGTTGTTCGGTGATTAACCCTATGAAAGCCTGCCGGTCAGCAGTCCGCAACGCCGGCAAATCCGCAACGAATAGCCCCGTTCTTTAAAAAGCGAAAATCTTTTACGTCCGGCTTGTTCAATCCCAAGTCATCTATCGTACTCAACGCTTTCAGGCGAGTAGTCCCGGAAAGACCCCAGGGCCTTTTCATTTTCTGGGTTGGCTCGCATGGTTCCCGTCATTCCCCCGAAGCTTGTCCCCGACCCCGATCGGGGAGCGGGAATCCACTACGCCCTGCCATATGACAAACTCCCGGCGGCAAGGCTGTATAGATTCCCGCTTTCGCGGGAATGACGGAAGGCGGGAATGACGGAAGGCGGGAATGGCGGAAGGCGGGAATGGCGGAAGAATGAAAAGGCCATGGGAAAGACCCGCCTTGGGTATAAGCTCCCCGGTCAATTTATCATAATCGAAATAGTGTGCCGGGCGTATCCGGCAACTTCGCTGGGTTCCGGTCCACGGTTAACCAAGCGCCTTCGGCCGCTTACCGGATAGACTCCTGGCTCAGCCCAGATGGAAGCACTTGAAGGCCTCGGCATAACCGAATCCCACCTTGCCGCCGTCGCGGACGCGCCAATGTTTCCAGTACGTGTCTACGTCCTCTCCATTTACCTGCGTCACGTGCTGTTCCAACGCCTTAACCGCTACGTCCACGTGCCCGCTGACGTCCACGAACTTGTCGGGGTTCTCGTGGTCCATGACCCACACTTCCTGGACTTTGTGGGGCTCCAATCCCTCTTCGAGCAATTCCGGGAAGGTCAGCCGGTCCCGCGCGGAGGGAAACACTGCGGACATGGCGGCTTCTCCGGCTGCCTGATGGTCAGGGTGACCCAGGTAACCCTCGTGGGACAGTCTTCGCAGCGGCGAACCGCAGATCACAACATCCGGCTTATACCGGCGGATCTCGCGGGCGATGTCCCGACGCAAGGCCAACGTTGGTTCAAGCATGGAGTCTTCGTAGCCGAGGAAAACCACATCCCACAGCCCCAGGACGTCGCCCGCATTTCGTTGTTCTTGCTGGCGAAGTCTTACTAGCTCGCCGGCCTTCATTTCCGGGTCGCTGCTGCCCTTGCTGCCATCGGTGCACACCACGTAAACGACTTGCCATCCATCAGCGCACCACTTGGCCACTGTGCCTGAACAACCCCATTCCGCGTCGTCAGCGTGGGCGAAGATCACCATGCCCCGCCGGTACGACTCTTGCTCCTGAACCATCGGCTACCGCCTTCAATTGACCGCGAGATATCTTTGGACCCTGGACAGAGTGATAAACAATAGTGCGCCCAACGACTAATTCCAAAGCTAATCTTGGGGAGTGTTTTCCCGGTTTCCCTAAGCCAGCATAATCTAGTTTAGCACAGCCCGGAGTCGTCTCAGGGAATGCCAGGTGGAACCGCGACGGCGCCCAAGCAGACGCGTCCGCCCGAACTGCGCCTGCCGCGTTGAGCGTGGCGCGTTGGGCCTGCCGCGCCGGCGGTTCCCTAGAACCGGCGGGACCGTCCGCGCCGCCTGCGCGGCGCCCTACGCCGCACCCCTACGGGCCCATGGGAGGAATCGCCGGTGGGAGTCGAATCCTGTTCCGGATCGGGCTGGAAAAGGATGGACGAGCCGTGGTCCTGCCTAAACTTAGTCCACAACGCTTGAATTATCGCGGTTACCACCAGACCGGGGACAAGAGTAGCGATACCCCGTCCGGCGTCGCTGGATATGAGCCGGAAAAACATCACCCCGCCTACCACCAACATGGCCCAACCCAAACCCTTGATGAGGGTGTGGTTGTGCCAGGGTGACCGCAATATCAATAGTCCCCATACCGGCCATAAGACACCCAAGGGGGGACCAAAGGGCCATCCTAAGATGAAGGTGCCGATAAGAAACCAGTTCTGGTAATACCAGGGCCGTTCCAGGTCGGGGGGCGTCAGCTGTTCTTGCGCCATGTGCCTGAGCTGTCGGATATAAGACGAAACGCTAGTTGCGGGCCAGCAGCAGGTGAAACTCCAACATATCGATTAGTCGCTGCTTTCGGATCGACGCCGTGGCATATTCTATGCACATGCGGGCGAATCCGGCATAGTGAATTGCATTGGCTCCCATTACTACGCGGGGAACCTCTCGGTCCAACTCCACGTCCAGCTTGGTGGCGTCCTCGTGATCGATCTCAACGTCGACGGGGCAACCCGTCGATTGCTCTATCTTCTCGCCCATTTGTTGAACAAATCGATGGTCGTCCAAATTCGGCTCTCCGAAATCTTGGGGTCGGGCCGGCCTTGAGGCTGTGCCCTAGCGGCTTGCTTCGGTCATTCTAACATTCCAACGTCCCGCCAAGAAACCCGGAACTGGCCGGGGGGGCAGGGCCTTTTCATTTTCTGGGTTGGCTCGCATAGTTCCCGTCATTCCCACGAACTTTGGCCCCGACCCCGATCGGGGAGCGGGAATGACGGAAGGCGGGAACGACGGAAGGCGGGAACGACGGAAGGATGAGAAGGCCCTGCTCCCCCGACCCAGGGCTATCGTATTTGGGCGAGTGCCTCCGTACTCATGGCTAATCAATTCGTCATTCCTGCGAAAGCGGGAATCCAGAGACCTTTGCGACAGGAAGGTTGGCATTGGACGGACAGCCTTTGATTCCCGCTCCCCGATCGGGGGCGGGGACAAGCTTCGCGGGAACGACGGAGGCGTAGTGGATTCCCGCTTTCGCGGGAATGACGGGTGGGTGGGAGTGACGGAAGGGGGGAACGACGGAAGCGCGGGAATGACGGAAGCGCGGGAATGACGGAAGGGGGGAACGACGGAAGCGCGGGAATGACGGAAGGGGGGAACGACGGAAGCGCGGGAATGACGGAAGGGGGGAACGACGGAAGCGCGGGAATGACGGAAGAATGAACCCGGGCTGCGCCGGGGGGCTTCTTTAAAGTTTCAGATTCCTCGGTTGCGCTCGGAACGGCGAGCCGTCAAGCCCGTGGAAATCCAGACGTGATTCCCCAGTTCAGGTTAACGTTAAAGTTGACTCAGGGCATGGCCGCATCCATAATTAGCGGCTGTATTATCAGCATTGACGGAAAAACCCCCAGCGCAAAGCCTCAGGCGTTTGGAGGAGTTGACGAGGACTGACATGAGTACGAACACGAGCGGGGTGAAGTATTCACTGGACCAATTCGTTCAGGATATGGAAGAACTGTTGGCGAAGGAGTCCGGCCCGCAGAAAATCTTTGAAGCCGGGGCGTCATGGCTGGAGGGACTGTCCCGGAATCCAAACGTTATCCCGGCAGAGTACCGCGTGCCGGCCCCAAACGGGCGGCGGCCCAACCACGGCTCCTATCTGCTTCACCACGGCGATAGTGGCCTCTCCATAACCACTGTGGTGTGGGGGCCCGGAGAACACTTGGGGCCCCATGATCACCGCACCTGGGGTATGATCGCGGTCTTGGACAACACCTTGACTGAGACCCGTTACCGGAGAGTGGATGACGGCGCCGAGGAAGGATACGGCCGGCTTGAGCTGGACCGGCGGGCTGACTATAGGCCCGGAGAGGTTACGCTGCTCACCCCTGACCTAGACGAAATACACCAAATGGACAATCATACAAACCGGCCCACGGTGGAGATTCACGTATACGGCAGCGATCTTAGAGGCATCGACCGCAGCCGTTACGATCTGGAGACAGGCAAGATTACCTCTTTCAGGTCTGGGAAATACGACAACTGCTAACAGGCCCGTAATCCCTGGCCGCGTCAAGGGCGGCCAGCGTAACGGAGCCGGGTTGAAGGCGATCAGCCATGGTTGAAAAGACATCCACAGCGGACCTTGCGCACCTCTTGGGCGGCAACTCTCAGTTCGCCCTGATAGACGTGCGGGACACTGGCGAATACAACAGCTCCCATATTCCCGGCGCCAGCCTCATCCCCCGCCGGAGGCTGGAGTTTCAGATGCGAGATTCTGTCCCGTTCCTTGGAACGCCGATTGTGGTTTGCGACGATGACGGCCGCCGGGCAGGGCTCGCCGCGGCCTCGTTGGAGGATATGGGGTACACCAGGGTTTCAGTATTGGAGGGTGGGATCAATCGCTGGTCAAGCGACGACCTTTCCACCGAATGGGGCACCAACGTGCCCAGCAAGGACTTCGGGGAAAAGATGGAGGCTGTGTATCACGTTCCCGAAATCGACGCCGATGAGCTGCATCGGCGAGTTGAACGGGGCGACAAGTTGGTCATTCTAGACACCAGGACACCTGAAGAGTACCAGCGGTTTTGCATACCGGGAGGACGAAGTGTGCCGGGGGGCGAGCTCGCCTTTCGCATTACCGACATCACCAAAGACCTAGACCCCGACGCCACGGTGGTCGTCAATTGCGCCGGGCGGACCCGGAGCATTATAGGGACCCGATTGCTCCAGCGGATGGGGCTTGAAAACGTTTGCGGGCTTAAGAACGGCACCTCGGGCTGGGTGTTGGCCGGCTTTCAGGTAGAACGCGGGGCCGACCGGCTCGCGCTCCCCCAACCGTCGGTCCAGGGCGTGGCCGCCGCGGAAGCTTACGCCGCAAAGCTAGCCGCCGAGGACGGGGTGCGGTACTTGGACCCGCATGCCGTCAGGGAGACGCTGGCCAGCAGGGACCAGGAGCCGGTGTACCTGATCGACGTGCGGACCGAGGAGGAATTTCTGGCAGGACACATCCCCGGTTTCCGGTGGTTCCCGGGAGGTCAAGCCGTGCAACGCTCTGATGACGTAGCGGTGGTCAAGAACGGCGTCATCGTATTTTGTTGCGATGGCAAGGCCCGGGCCACCGCGACCGCTTCGTGGTACCGCCAGATGGGGCACCAGGAAGTTTTCGCTGTAGATGGCGGCACCACCGCCTGGACCGCCTCCGGCTGGGACCTGGAAACAGGAGCTATTCAGGAGCACCCCGTAGGTCTGCTCGAAGCCAGGGACCGCGTTCGCCTGCTCTTTCCTAATGAGCTGGAGCACAGCGGCTCCCCGGTCACCATATTCGTGGACAGCAGCCTGGATTTCGCGCGAGGGCACGTCCCAGGGGCCAGGTGGGCGCCGCGGGGTTGGCTTGAGTTCCAGATCGACGGTATCAGTCCATCGAAAGAGGATGCCATCGTGGTTACTTGCTCCGACGGACAGTCCGCCGCGCTGGCCGGAGCGACATTGAGAAACATGGGCTACCAAGACGTGTCGGTCCTCGAAGGCGGCATGGAGGCTTGGCGCAGGGACGGTTGCAAGGAAGAAACCGGTTTGGCCGGAGTCATGTCTCCTCCCAACGACGTGGTGATCCTGGGCGTGGACCGTAACCCCGCCGAGATGATGCACTACCTCCGTTGGGAGACGGCCCTGGGCGAGAAATACGCCGACGCTGAAAAATAGAACCGAGCTAACCTGTTCGGCGGCCGAGAAATAGCCCGCCTCGTTCTTTCTTGCGAAGATGTGCCTGAGGGTGAGCGCGCCTATCACGCGACGCGACGCCGGGAAGCGTTAGCAAAGCTACCAATCATAGGGAGTCAGGAGAGCATTAAGCATGTCCACGCAGCCGGAGCCCAAAGTTACTGGGGTGGAAGTAGTCCCCGACTTTTTGCGAATAGACAAGCCTGCGGTTGACGGCGGCCAAGCAGGCTGGTACGGATGGCCGACCAAGGAATTGAAGCCGGTTAACCTGTCGGACGAGCAGGGGCGGGTAATGCGTGTGCGCACGCCGGTAATGGGCCTCGAGGGACTGATCACTCCGGTAAACCTCCACTACGTGGTGCAGCACTTCGACGTTCCGGAAGTGACGCCGGCGGATAAGTGGAAGCTGGAGGTTCACGGTGAAGTAAAGCGCCCTATGACCCTAGACTACGAGACGCTGCGGCGCTTCCCAGGCCGCACTGTCCGCACCGTCATGGAGTGCTCCGGAAGCGACGCCACCTATTTCGAGTACCTTAAGGGCGAGGGTCCCAAACCGTCCCGTACCCAGGAGTGCATGATCCTCAGCGCCAGCGAGTGGACCGGGGTGCCTCTCGCGGCAGTCTTGAACGAGGCCGGTCTCACCGGCAAGGCCACCCATATCCGCGCTGAAGGCTGGGACAAAGGGACGCCCGCCACCGCTACCCCGGGCACAGAGCATTTTTCTACGACAAAGGTCTGCCCTTGGAGAAGGCTCTCCACCCTGACACCATTTTGGCGGTAGCCCAGAATGGGCAACTCCTGGAGCACCTGCACGGCGCCCCAGTGCGATTGCTAGTGCCGGGATGGTCCGGGAACTGGTCGGTCAAGTGGCTTTGGAATCTTGAAGTCCTAGACCACGAGCCCGACTGCTGGTACCACTACAACTTCTATTACTACGGGGACTCGCCGGAAGACCCCAACAAAGAGTTGATCACCACCATAGGTGTGAAATCCATAATCACCCATCCCAACGACGAGACCGCAACATTAGGCCAGGGCGCCCACGTCATCAGGGGTTACGCTTGGAGCGGGGCGGCCGCAATCAGCCAAGTGGAAGTCAGTGTTGACGGAGGGGAAACGTGGCAGGCCACGCGTCTGGAAGAGCCCCAAGACCGGTTCATGTGGGTCCGTTGGTCCTATGTATGGGAGGCGAACAAGACCGGCCAACATCGCCTTATGTCCCGGGCGACGGATGCGGCAGGCCGTGTGCAGTCGACCGAGCCAAGGTATAATATAATGAGGAAGAACTTCAGCGCCATTGTGGGTTACGACGTCACGATTCAGTAGCCCCGGTTGAGCTGAACGGCTCCGCCAAGTCACTACAAAGAAGGACCTCTCTGAGAAAATGCCCATAATCGAGCACACCGACATTATCATGCCTCCGGTGACGGAGAACCGGAGTGAGCGCACCCTGGTGTCCAGCGATGCCGGAGCGGTTTCCCTGACCATCAAGGAGGTCGAGCTTCACCCCGGCTACGTAGGACGCCTGCATACCCACGACGTGGACGTCGCGGTAATGGTAATGTCGGGCGCTGTGCAGATGGTCGTTGGCGATGATGTCCGCACCGTCCGCGCCGGCTGCACCTTGTTAGCTCCGCCCGGAACACCCCACAAGCTAATCAACACTCTCTGGACGCCGGTCCTGCTTTTGGTTACTCATCCCTCCAGCAGTCCGGACACTAGTTATTTGGAATAATCCGGCCGAAATCAGCCGGCATAAATCCTTAGGAGGACGGTTATGGCAGCCCAACAACTCGCGACGCAGGTGAAGCCCCAACTTATACCAACTAACGTCGGACTACGGACCTACGCGTCGCCGCCCCAGGCTCTTCAAGAGAATATTGTTCCCAACGATCTGTTCTACGTTCGCAACCACTGGAAGGACTCCCCCCAGATAGACGCGGACAGCTACCGTCTGGTGGTTGACGGCCAAGTGAAGCGTCCCTTGAGTCTCACCTTCCAAGAACTGAAGGACCTGCCTCAGAAGAGGTTCCAGGTGACCTTTGAGTGCTGCGGCAACAGCCCGGTGCCGGAATATTACACCAAGTCCCTGCGCATAAGCTCGGTCATGGAGCAGATAAAGGGCCACGGCATTATGGGCAACGCCGAATGGGCCGGGGTTTCTCTGGCTGACGTGCTGGACCTGGCCGGGGTTAAAGATTCGGCGGTGGAAGTGATGTTCGAGGGCGCCGATCACGGTCCTGACGAAGTGGTTGGAGACCCCAAGGAAGTTACTTACGAACGCAGTTTGCCTTTAGCTAAAGCTACCCACGCCGACACTCTGCTGGCATATGAAATGAATGGGGAACCGTTGCCCCAGGCCCACGGATTCCCCTTGCGCCTGTTGGTTTCAGGATGGTACGGCATGAACTCGGTCAAGTGGGTGACGGGCATTCACGTGCTGGACCACGAGTTCCAAGGGTTCTATATGACCGACAGGTACATGACCCTCAATGAACCCGGCAATCCCGTGCCGTACCGTTACTACACCAAGTTGAGGGTAAAGTCGATTGTCACCGACCCGGCGCCGGGGGAGATCGTCCCGGTGACCGGCTATACCCTGGCCGGAGCTGCCTGGTCGGGGGAAGAGGACATAGTCAAAGTAGAGATAAGCGTCGACGGCGGAGCAACCTGGAGCCCGGTCGACCGGCTCTACCCGCGGATTGGGTACTCGTGGAACAGGTGGGAGCACTATTGGCTGCCTCCGGGACCCGGCCGTTACACCGTGATGTCCAAAGCCACCAACAGCAAGGGCGAAACCCAGCCTATGGAGTTCCCTAACAAATGGGACGGCCGTGGTTACGGCAACAACATGGTATTCCCGAATGAGGTAGAGGCCGGTTAGTTGACCGCATGGCGAATACCCATCCCATTGCCCTTTGTTCTGGTTGTGTCAACCGTGATCTTCCTATTGATTTTCTTCGGCGCCTGGGCCGTTTCGGCTGACGCCAGCAGCCAAGACAGGTCGCTTTCCCTCGGGTTCGCGGGTGATGCAGGACTCGAGGCCGGCCCGGACCCACGGGAAGCCTACTCGGGCGTTCCTGCTTCCGGGCCTGACGACAATAGCTGGTGGGAGAGCGCTCTCCTCAAGACCTGCCCGTTTCATTGACGTGCAGGGATACACAGGGACTCATTCAACACGCAGCAGGGACGGCCACACCGGGAAAGCACCGGCTACTACCCAAGGCCCACATGCTCCATCTCGCGCCTGCCACCAAAAGCGGCGTCGCCTGGCGCATTCACATGTTGAGGTCCAGGGGCTTGGCAGGTGTGACCCCATCAGTTGCAATCAGTTTGAAACCGCGCTGGACCGGCTGGCCAGTCGGCCCAAGGCAGAAATAGCCATAGCCAGCGGCTGCCATCAGTTTGAAGCCGCGCAGGACCGGTCGGCGAATCGGCCCCCGGCATATGTAGCCGTAGCCAGTGGCTAGAATCAGTTGGGCATCGCGCTGGACCGTCTGGCAAGCCGGCCCCGGCATCGGCAGCCGCAACCAGTGGCTGCAATCAGTTTGAAATCGCGCTGGATTCGCCGGTAAGCCGGTCGCCGGCAAGGGAATATTCCGGATGAGTAGAGGTAATTGACCCTTGGCAATCATCGCCAGACCAAAGCTTCGATTCCCGGCGTTGCCACGCTCGCCGAAACTGCACTACAGTTGGGTCATACTGGGCATCCTCGCGGTGGTGCAAATCGTTGGCCAGTCCATTGGTATGGCCGCCGGGATCATGGTCGCGCCGCTCAACGACCCGAATGGAGACTTCGGTTGGAGTATCGGGACTATCGGCGCCGGGTTGGCCACCTATTACCTAGTGGGGGCCATCGCTTCACCCATTAGCGGCTGGCTTGCCGACCGCTACGGCGCCCACAAGACCTTGGTGGCCGCCGGGGCTCTCTTCGCCTTGAGCATGGTGTTGCTGGCGTTCATTACCAGCCTGTGGCACCTCTTTCTGGTCTTCGGGGTGATGTTGGCCGTGACCCAGTCCCTCTCCATGGTCCCGTTGATCGCGGCGATGAGCCGTTGGTTCCGCCGGAGGCACGGGCTGGGTGTGGGCATACTGTGGGCCGCCGGTGGTCTGGGGGCGGCCGGACTGGCCCCTTTGATCGGATACCTCCTGGAACACGTGGGGTGGCAGACCACATTCTTGGCAATCGGTATCGGCGGCAGCGGCGTCATACTGCTGCTCGCTCCCTTTTTCCGAAACCGGCCGGCCGACCTCGGGATCAACCCCTACGGGGTTTCCAGCGACGAGACGCCTGAGATCGGCTGGAGCAAAGTGGTGGAGAACCTGAGGGTCAAAGTCTTCAACAAGCACATCCGCTCCACCAAGGAGTTTTGGAACCTACCTTTAATCCACGGCTTGGGCTGCGCAGGCCACGGCATTATTCTCATCTACTCGATACCCTTCGCCGTGGAGCATGGGATCAGCCTGACCGCTGCCACCCTCATTCTGAGCCTGATCAACATCTTCAGCATCGCCAGCCGGTTTGCGACACCCATAGTCGCCGAGTGGATAGGCCCCAAACTGGCAATGGTCACCGCTCTGTCTTTGCAGGGCCTGACCGTGCTAGTGCTGTTTTGGGCTCAAGACACTTGGTCCTTTTACTTGTTCGCTGTCCTCTTCGGCATCGGGTTCGGCGGCGAAATGTCGGCCTATCCCGTAGTGAACCGCCAATACTTCGGCAGCGGGCCCATCGGCACCTTCTACGGCATAGAGATTATGGGAGCGCTGCTGGGACACGCGGTGGCCACAGCTCTGGCGGGCTTTGTCATATATATCGTCGGCTCCTATACACCCATATTAATCATGTCCATGGGTTTTAGCGCAGTCGGAGTGCTGATGATTCTGAACCTGGCCCCCGGCTCGCATCAGCTCATTCCGAACTGGGAGGACTCATTACCGCCCGAGGCGAAAACCCCTTTGCCAGAGCGCTCGCGGCATCGAGCGCCGGTCCCACATTCCGAGCCGCTAACCGGGCTAGAATAGGGCTGGCCCATCGACGTCCTTCACCCAACTAATCTGCGCCATGGACAAGCCACTACAGATCCTATTGGGCACCGGCAACCCTGCTAAGCAGGAAATGTTGCGTTGGATGCTGGAAGGCCTCCCTCTTTCACCTGCAACGCCGTTTCAATTGGGTCTTCAGGCCATACCGGACGAGGCGGACGGCACTCACGAGACCATCGCCCAAGCCAAGGCCTTGGACTGGTCTCAGGCCGGTTCAATGCTGTCCATCGCTTCCGACGGCGGTTTGGTTGTGCCTGCGTTGGGCTCCGGCTGGGAGAGCCGGTACACCCACCGATTTGCCGGTCCCGACGCCAACGATGCCCAACGGCTAGAACGTTTACTGGAACTGATGAAACCCTACCACGGCGCCCAACGGGAAGCTACTTGGGTAGAGGCCGTCGCCATCGCAGACCAAGGCGAGTTATTGGCTTCATGGGAATTGACCGGGGCCACCGGCATCATTTCCGAGGACTCCCCAGCCCTGCCGCCAGCCTCCGGGTTCTGGGCTTTCACCGCATGGTATTTCCCCGGTCTGGGCAAGACCTACAATGAGCTCTCACTGGCGGAACGGGAAGGACTAGAGGACCACTGGGTTAGGATTCGCCGCGAAGTTCAAGACTTTTTTAAAGGTCGATTGAGCCGGGACCAATAGGCTGATGTATAGCATTCGGCTACCCCCTAGCGGGTTCTTTTAGTTGTCCGTCCGTCGCTGCCTCGTCATCCCGGCCTTGAGCTGGAATCCAGAGGCCAATAGTGAAGACCGGCGCGGTTGGCCTTTCGGTCCTAATGCGCGGGGTTTTGCCCAAGCGACGCTGGCGTCCGGATGCTGTGGTCCTTAAGGACCGGCCCTGCCAAGTCACGCTGGCCCGAAGTGGAACGATTAAGTGCCTATCTCAAAACGGTCGCTCTCTGACGCCATCGATTAGCTGGTAGCCTGGGCCTATGGATTCCCCCCCCCCCCCCGATCGGGATCGGGGACAAGCCTCGCGGGAATTGCGGATAGCCCCCTGTCCCGCGTATGGACCCGCGTATGGATATGAAAACGGCCATTTTCATGGCAATGACGGTTTGAATGCTGCGCCAGGTTTTGAGGTAGTTTCTAAGTGGGCCTCGCCGACCGGAACACCCTTCCTAGTGGACTGGCAAGGCGTTACGTTACAATTATCGAGCGGCGTGACGCCGCAATATGACTGGACCAAACGCAATATGGGTTCCGGACTGCCATGGAATAGCCGGAGCCATTGGAGAACTCGCCTTGACCACCACAAGCATAATCCCAGCGTCCATCGACGACGTGCAGAACCTGCTGCGCCAGCAAGGCTACATTGCCGACCGTAGTCTGGCCGTGCCAATATTCTTGGCCCTCAAGCTGGAGCGCCCTCTGTTCTTGGAAGGAGAAGCCGGGGTCGGAAAGACGGAGATAGCCATCGCCCTGGCTAACGGATTGCAAACAGAGCTGATCCGCCTCCAATGCTACGAAGGACTGGATGTGAATCACGCGGTCTACGAGTGGAACCATGCCCGGCAGTTGCTGGAAATCCGCTTGATGGAGGCCGGCGGCGAGGTGGACCGAAAGGCAGCTACAGTGGACTTGTTCAGCGACGACTTCTTGATCAAACGTCCATTGCTGCAGGCCATCGACAGCGGCCGGGAAAAGCCTCCTGTGTTGCTTATCGACGAGTTGGACCGGGCCGACGAGGAGTTCGAAGGCTTCCTGCTGGAGCTATTGGCCGACTTTCAGATCACCATCCCGGAGTTGGGCGCTTTCAAAGCCGCGCACCGGCCCATCGTTGTTATCACCTCCAACCGGACCCGGGAGATTCACGACGCCCTGAAGCGCCGCTGCCTGTATTATTGGATAGACTACCCCGATTTCCAAAAAGAACTGCAGATCGTCACCAGCAAATTGCCCGATGCGCCGCGGCGCTTGGCTGAGCAGGTGACGGGATTTATCCAAGAGCTACGCCAGAGCGAGCTTTACAAGATCCCCGGGGTTTCCGAGACCATAGACTGGACCGCGGCGCTGTTGGCCCTTAACCAATCGGAGTTGGACCCTGAGGTCATCGACGACACCTTAGGCGTCATGCTCAAGTACCAGGATGACATAAACCTGGTCCGCGGCGAGCCGGTGCGGGGAATGCTGGACCGTTCCAGAAACCAAGGTCCCCGCCGGGGGCGTCAAGGGGGCGGATCAACGTGAACACCCCCGCAAAGGTCGCGCCCAAGCCATCTCTCCATGAAGAAGATGCTCAGCAGGACGCCATCCTCCACAACCTGATGCTATTCACCCAGGTGTTGCGCCGCGTGGGGCTGGACGTGGCTTCGGGTAACGTGCTGGATTTGGTCAGGGCTACCGAATACGCGCCTCTGGGTCACAAGCGGGACTTCCAAGAGGCGGCTCGCTGCCTGCTGGTGCACCGAAAACAGGACCTTCCCTTGTTCGATGAAGCCTTCCAAGTGTTCTGGCGCAAACCGGCTTCCGGACAGGGCACCCGCGACTTACGGTCCATGGGGGAGCAGCGCCGGTATCGTAATCCCCAAGCTGCCCCGCCTTCGGGCCCGGACTCGGGCACCGGCAGTGGCGACAGCGAAACGGGCGATCAGCCCGAGGACCAGGTCTATCTCACCCACACCTACAGCGCTCGAGAAGTGCTGCGGGGAAAAGACTTCTCCGAGTTTACTCCCGCGGAAATCCTCCAGGCCAAAGCCATGATGGCCCAGTTTTCCTGGGACCTGGGACGGCGCAAAACCCGCAGGCTGGTCTCCGGCGGGAATGAGTCGTTGGACCTTCGCAAGACGCTGCGCCGCAACCTCAAGTACGGAGGCGAACCCCTTGAGTTGGTCCATCGCCAGCGCAAAAACAAGCTGAGACCGCTGGTATTCATCTGCGACGTTAGCGGGTCCATGGAGCGCTACACGAGAATGCTGCTCCATTTCATCCACACCGTTGCTGGAGACGTAGAGCAGGTGGAGGCCTTTCTATTCGCCACCCGGCTCACTCGCATCACACGCCACCTGGCTCACCGATCGGTCGATCAGTCTGTGGACCAAGTAGCCAAGGCCGTGCCCGACTGGGCCGGCGGGACCCGAATAGGCGAGGCCCTGAAAACCTTCAACTACCAATGGCTGCGCCGGGTGTCCAGCGGAGGGGCAGTGGCGCTTATTATTTCCGATGGTTGGGACCGAGGCGACCCCGACTTACTGGCGCGGGAGGCGGCCCGCTTGCAGCGGAGTTGTCATCGCCTGATTTGGCTCAATCCTCTGTTGGGTTCGGCGAATTATGAACCGTTAACCCGGGGTATGCAGGCCGCATTGCCCTATGTCGACGATTTCTTGGCAGTAAACAATCTGTCAAGCCTTCAAGCGCTAGCCCGCCATCTCAGCCAACTGGACTCCAACCGCAGTCTTGGCGCCCAGGTCCGCGCCACTCCTGACCCGGAATCTCCGGCAAGGCCTGAACCCGAAGCCGACATGGGCAAGGACGGTGCGGGGACTCCAGGGTACTCACCCGTAGAATCCGCCGGAGCGCCGACCTTCAGGCACCCCATGTGGAGAAAGCAAAGGTAACTGCTGTAGGGAAATAGGCGGCACCGACCGGCCTTTTCCGACGGTCCAGGGGCTTCGAATCATTGCCCCGGCCGGGATGCGGCGGATGTTCGCCGCGATGCCGCGGAGGTGGAAGGCGTTTCAGGTAATCCTGCCTCCGCCCCACATGGTACGCCGGCGAAAACCTACCGGCAGTCTGGCCCGAAGCTGCAACCAAGCCACGCGGTAGCTCAGCCAGTTCCTCCTGAGCTCGGAACGCAATCTTTCCTGAGCAGGGAACCAAGCCCGGCGATACGAGGCACAGAAGTCAGACCATAACGTTGCCAGCCTGGGCCTGCCACGAAATTCACGCCAGAACGCTTCCAGCCTGACCCGGCGCCAGAACGCTGCACGACGGAATCCTAGCTCCATTACCACGAATGAGGCCAGCGCCAGCGCTCCCCCAACTACCGCATCCAGGATGAAATGGTTTCCGGTGATGGTGATGGCGAAAAGTGTAATCACTGGATAGAGGACGCCAACGAGCTTGGTCCACCCTTTGAACTTTCTGAGGAACAGCACCCCCAAAATGACCGTCCAGCTAAAATGCAGACTAGGCATTGCAGCGTGGACGTTGTATAGGGAGCCCATCTCGGAACCACCGTAGAATGAAGGGCCCAATTCCTGAATCGTGTTCGCGAAGTATTGAGAGAGGTTAAAGGGGGAAGTAACCGGGAAGAACATGAAGACCAGCAGGGCGAACACCAGATTGATTGCCATCACACTGCGGAAGTAGTAGTACAGGGGTCGCCTGACCAGATACAGCACGAACCCGACCACCGCGATGATTGGCCAATAGGTGAAAATGTACGTCCAGTTGAAGAATACCGCCAGCTCTGGAGCTTTAGCCAACACCCAAGACTGCCAGCCCGGCTCCCAGAAGAATCCCAGCGACTTCTCTAGGGATATTATCCGCCCCGCATTCACCAGCCCAATGCCGCCTTGGTCCGAGAAAATCAGTCCCCGGGTCAACAGGTAGGCCAGATAGAATCCGACAATCAAACATATTTCCATTACGTGGGCCCTGAGGCGCCAAATAATGGAGACGAAAGGCAAACTACCGGCCCGTGCCTGGAGCGGACGTAGTTGGTCCGCTGTTCGGGTGCGCCGGAAACTTAAAATCTGTGAGAGTCGATTGTTGGTGTTTTCCATATTACGGAGAGTACAGCTGACAGGAACTACGGGGCTAACCGGTACCCGTCCTCCCGGCGAGTTCGCCTTCCGGCGGGCCCAATGTCCGGGTCTCGCCTTTGGCTTGGCTCTTTACCCGGTCTTGAATGTACTTCGTGATTGGTCTCGCCTTTGGCCAATTCTGTATCTAGAGACGGCGATCCACGCCGCATGATAGCGCCACGGTAATAGGTCAGCAGCCTAGGGATAAACAAGCGTCGGCGGAAGCCCAACTCTAATGTCCCGTATGCTGCCAGCATCAGTACCGCACCGCCAAGGGCGTCCATGATGTAGTGATTTGCGGTCACGGTTATAGCCAGCAAAGTCATCATTGGATAAACAAACCCAAATATCCTGACCCATTTATTGGGCGTCCGTATGAATAAAATCCCAAACATTATAGTCCAACTAAAGTGCAGGCTGGGCATGGCGGCGTAGGGATTGTAGAAGTTCGCAAACTCGCGGCTGGCATAAAAGGCAGGCCCAAACGACTTGATGGTGTCTACAAACTGCTCGGTCATCATGCGAGGCGGAGCCAGTGGGAACAGCATGAAACCCAACATGGCAAACACAAAGCTGAGCAGCACCACATTGCGATAGAAGCGGTACCGCTGCCGGTCAACCACGTAGAGCGTGATCCCGGTGACCAAAAGTATGGGCCAGAAGGTGATGATGTAAGCCCAATTGAAGAACAGCACCAGGGCCTTGGCGCTGGAGATTGCCCACTCTTGCCAATGGGGTTCCCAAAAGAAGCCCAACGACCTCTCTAGGGAAATAATGGAGGTGGCGTTGGAAAAGGCAGTCGCCCCCAAGTCGTTGAACACCAGGGACCGTGTGTACATGTAAGCCCAGTAGGCGGACGCCACGAGGGCCAGTTCGCGCAGGTGGGGCAACATGACCAGGCCTTTTAATTTCGAGCGTATAAAGGCCATACCACTAATTCCCGTTTCCCTGCCTCGTGCGACGGCTAGCGCCGCTACAATTCCAACGCAGCTAAGTTCTATTGTGGCTAAATCTGAATAACGAGACTTCTGGAGGGAGTCAAACCGTCGCAGGCGCCAGCAAGTTCTTCCGGGCGTCCCATTCCTTCACGCCAAGCCGGTTCCTGTCTCGGGTCTTCACCATGCACAAGACACCAGCGAACCCATCTTACCCTTCGGGGGGTTGATCCACTTTAGCAGCGTCTTGGACTTGGAGCACCTGCAGGTCTTGCCTGGATTGCTTCGGCTTAGCGCCATTTGCTCCGGTGGCTCCGGTCATGGCGGGGTGGACTGGATCAGGCTCGAGGTCCAGAGGGCCTCGGACTCGCGCCGCCCGGCTTCCCAGGTATACGCTGCACCCCATGCAGCCAACCCACTTCTCGGGGGTATATCCGTCCTGGAACATGCCCCGAGCGGTGGTGTAGTTATCGTTGTTCCATATTTTCTGGATGGAGTTGTGATTAACATCCCCAAAGTCTTCCGACTTGTCGGTCAGGTAACAGCAGGGAGCCAGTCCTCCGTCCCAATTGACCACCGCACTACGCCAGAGGCGCCAACAGCGGCGCCCGTCCTCTTGGTATGGCTTGTAGAAGGGGTCATCCCGTAAATACTCCGGGTACTCGCGAGGGAGCCACTGTTCAGCCTCCCCGACGTCGTCCATACCATGGGGGAAGTCCACGGGTTTGAGCACCACCGAGTCCACCCCCAGGTCGTGTCCCAGCTTCCGGGCTTCCTCGATCTGATGTTCGTTTTGCCTCATGACGATAAATTGCCATTCTATGTGGGGCGTGGAATAACCCAACTCACGCTTTTTCTGGACCAACACCTTGACGTTGTCCAGGACCCGGTCCAACCTGCCGCCGACACGGTATTTCTCGTACACCTCTTGGGTGACGCCGTCCAGGGACACAATCATCACGTCGAGCCCGGATTTGATGATGTCCTCCGCCATTTGGGGAGTCAAAGGCTTGTTTAGGTTGGTGCTCATGATAGTGGCAATGTGGTTGTTGTGGGCGTAGGCCACGAACTCATGAATGCGGCGATTCAAAAACGGTTCGCCCCAGCTATAGAGAGAGAGCCACACGCAATAGTCTTTGATTTGGTCGATGATCTTGGTGTACGTGTCAAAGTGCATCGTGCCTTTGTCCCGGTGAACGGTACCGAGACCCGTGTGGCACAGGGGACACTTGAGTTGGCATATGTTGGTTGTGTCGATCTCCCACTCGAAGGCTGAACCCCATATTTTTCGGAGACCGATGCGTAGCTGAAGCTCCACGCGGAGCACGTTCAAAAGCTTCTTCCAGGAAAAATAGCGGAACGTTAGCCGGAAGCGCTGCTCACTGCGGTCCCCCGCGAGGGAATCAACAACACTGCCAACTTGGAGCCTATCCCAAGACCATGCCAATTTCTTTACGATTGACAGCGTCCTAATCACGGAGCACCGTCACATACATGAAGCCACCTTTCCATAACGTCCACAGACTCCGGGCTGGAGGACTAAACACCGGTCGCATATTGCTCACTAAGATGAGCAGTATATTACTCCCCACATAGGACAGAATTCAACCATATAGGTTTCCGAATAGGTTGCTGGGGGCGGGAATTATCTCACCGGCTCATCTGCCAACTGCCCAACCCCTCCCCCGCATGGGGAGGGAGCTTGGTGGGACCCTATCTAGTTTAGCGGGGTTAATTAGCGATTAAGTAGCCGCGTGTGGAAAGACTCCACCAAGCCCGCTTAATTGACTAATCTCAGTACGCAAGAGTATGCTGGGGAAGTCCCTAACGCCGTTGCGGTCGCCGATAGGGCGCATTTTCCTCATCCGCCACCTCTGAGCCTGATCGTCAAGCCGTTGGCCAACACCGAGCAACGAGGAAGCGCCTCCAAGGCGTTTTGTTCGGTGGGCAGATACGGCGTGTCCCCGGATGTCGCCCGCGCGCCCGTGGGAGTTCACAGGCGTGACCAGGTAAGAGACTCCCGCAAAACAATTGACAAGCACACCGATTAGAGGACTATCCAATGTCGCAGAATGGTGAGTTGAAAGTAATTCGGGAACGCAACGTAATGGTGCCCATGCGGGACGGCACCCGTTTGGCCGCAGACATAATCCGACCCGACGCTCCCGGCCGGTATCCGGTGTTGGTCACCAGGGGCCCTTACGGCAAGGACAGCTACGCCGATAATCCCAACCACTCTATCTGGTTTTTCCCAAGCCACGGGTACGTGGTGGTAAGCCAGGACTGCCGGGCCCGCTTCGAGTCGGAGGGCGACTCCTACGATCCCCTGTTTCAAGAAGTCGAGGACGGCTACGACACCGTGGAATGGGCAGCCCGCCAGCCATGGTCCAACGGACGGGTGGGCACCACCGGCCAATCATACTTGGGCGCCACCCAGTACACCTTGGCCGCCAGTAAACCGCTGCCACCCCATCTCCAGACCATGGCCCCTGTGTCGGCCTCCGCAGACTTCCACCAAAGCTGGGTTTATCACACCGGCGCCGCCATGGAGTGGGGTTGGATGGTGCCCTACGCCATCTTCAAGGGGCGAAACACCCTGGCCCGGCTTGGCCGCGAAGACCTGTTGACCAAGATGGACGACTACGTTCTGCCCGCTGACAATTTTGCCCAGCCGCTGCGGGACGAGTGGTACAGCCATCTACCTTTAAGGGATTGGGTAGACCGGCTGGTTGAGACCGCGCCCTACCTCAAAGAGTACTTTGACAACGAGGCTGATGGGCCCTATTGGTGGCGCGTTAACCTGCTGCGGCAGGTGGAAGACATCACCCTTCCCATGTTCCACGTCACTTCCTGGTATGACATTTTCCTTGAGGGAGCGCTTAACGCATACGGGGCGTTGCGGGAACGAGGCGGAAGCGATTTGGCCAGGCGCAACCAACGGCTTCTGGTGGGGCCATGGGCCCATATTCGCCCTTACACCGCTCCCACCTCAGGTGAAACAGGCGATGTCGACTTCGGGCCGGATGCGCTAATCGAGCTGCATCAATATCTGCTTCGCTGGTTCGACTATTGGCTCAAGGACGTGGATACCGGGATCATGGAAGAACCGCCGGTGTACCTCTTCGTCATGGGGGAAAACAAGTGGCGCAGCGAGAATGAGTGGCCCCTAGCCCGTACCCACTACACTCGCTATTACTTCCACTCCGATGGTTCGGCAAACACCAGGAGCGGGGGAGGCGCACTGTCCACCGTTCCACCGGGGGATGAACCGGCGGACACTTACCAGTACGACCCCAGCGACCCGGCGCCCACTTGCGGGGGCAACACCCTAATCATCCCCCAAGGGGTCGCCGACCAAAGGTCCGTGGAAGACCGGCCCGACGTTCTGGTGTACACCTCCGACCCCTTGGAACGGGACTTAGAAATGACCGGGCCCATCGTGGCGCACCTCTACGGCTCCAGCTCCGCCGTAGACACCGACTTCACGGCCAAACTGGTGGACGTGCGCCCAGACGGATACGCTCATAACGTTCAAGATGGCATTGTGCGGGCCCGCTATCGGACGTCCCCCAGTCAACCTTCCCTGATGGAGCCGGGCCAAGTATACGAGTTCACCATTGACCTTTGGGCCACCAGTCATCTGGTCAAGACCGGCCATCGTCTCCGGGTGGAAATCTCCAGCAGCAATTTCCCGCGATTCGACCGCAATCCCAATACCGGCGCACCGTTGGGACAGGACTCACGCCTAGAAACCGCGAATCAAACCGTCTATCACCGCGAACATTACCCGTCTCACATCGTGCTGCCTATCATCCCAAGGTAAGCCTCTTCGGGATGATAGGGCATTGAGGCGCCGTTATATGCCCGTGAATGCAAGTTCCCAAGACTAAATAAATAACGGGACGGCAATAGCAGCAGCTAGTTCCTACAAGCTATTTTTCCAAATTATGCTTCCGGCGCCTGCCGCCGGAGAGAGCGCAACAAGGGACACCCGCCGGGAACGCAAGGGAGAAGGAGGGTGAAAAATGCCCAGGGTAGATTTTGACCAACAACTCAGCTTGCTTGAACAGGAAGTGGAAGGCCTGGGTGGATTTGTCGAAAAGGCGATCCACCGGGCGGTGGATGCCCTAAAGCGGCGAGACCTGCAGGCATCTAGAGAAGTAATCCAGGATGACGATTATATCGACCGTAAGCGCTTCGAGATTGAAGAGCGTTGCCTGGACTTGATCGCCACCCAACAGCCCATGGCTCGGGACTTGCGGACCATCGTCGCTCTACTACACATCGTGGTGGAACTGGAGCGGATGGGCGACTATGCCGAAGGCATCGCCAAGATCAGCCTGTCTATGGGTGACGCGCCTCCCTTAAAGCCCCTGATAGACATCCCACGAATGGCGGAAAAAGCAACGCAGATGCTGCGTAATAGCATCGACTGCTTTCTCAACCGAGACATAGTGAAGGCTTACCAGGTATGCGACGCTGACGATGAGGTCGACGAGCTATACGACCAGGTCTACCGGGAGTTGCTGTTGTTCATGACCCAAGACCCCCAGACCATTCAGCGGGCTACCTACCTGTTGTGGGTGTCCCACGACCTCGAACGCATTGCCGACCGGGCCACCAATATTGCGGAGCAAGCCATATTTTTGGTCACCGGCAAGCTGGTGGAAATCAACGTTTCCAAGTATTGATCTCCGTCTCTGCTCCGCAAACTTGCCCCACGCGCGAGAACGTGTAGCGAGAACGTATCGACTGAACGGGTCAAACCGTCCTGGTCCGCTCACGCAGCTAGAGCCAGTTGTAGCTGGCGTTGAGAGCCCAAGACGGTCCGGGGAGCCGGTTTCGCCGCCAAGCCCCAGGCCCTCCTTACGTCATCGACCAGGTTCAGCACCTTTTTGGTGTACTCCCGAGGAGCATAGGTCCCCTGATACAGGGACGCATAGCCCGGCGCCAGCCGTGGATACGCCTCCCTCAACATGGGCATGAACCACTCCTTGGAACCGGGCTTGAGGAACAGCAGGTTGGCCCCTATATACTCCGCCTTATGGGCCACGGCGGCAGCGGCGACGGCGTCGATACTCTCTTCGCTGTCGGAGATTCCGGGCAGCAGGGGCGCCATCATAACGCCGGCTGAGATCCCACTCTCCACCAGAAACTGCATAGCCTCCAACCTGGCCGAAGGACTGGGGGCGCCCGGCTCGGTCGTCTTCCAAACTTGGTTGTCGACGCTGCCAACACTGAAATTGACCCGTACCTCCGCCACTTGACTCAACTCCCCCAGCACATCCACGTCCCGCCGCACCAGCACTCCCTTGGTAGTGATGGAAGCCGGGTTTTCAAACTCTCGCAGGACCTCGAGGATCCGCCGGGTTAACCGGTACTGGGATTCGGCGGGCTCATAGGGGTCGGAGGCAGTGCCTATCGCGATGGGCTCTCGTTGCCACTTAGGCCGCCCCAACTCCCGTCGCAGCACCTCCGGCGCGTTTACCTTGGCGAATACGCGTTGTTCGAACTCTCGGCCCGCGTCCAAGCCCCAGAACTCGTGGGTAGGGCGGGCGTAGCAGTAACGGCAGGCGTGCCGGCAGCCCCGGTAAGGATTCAGTGTCCAGCGGAAGGGAAAGTTCGGGACGTCAACCCGGTTAAGCAACGACTTACAGTGGATTTCCTGCACTTCGGCTCCAGCCATCATAACCCCCTATAACCGGACACATACATGAACATTTGTGCTAATCATAGGGTCCGACTCCCAGGGGGTCAAGAAGGGAGTGTCAGCAATAAAACCGCCGTGGAACCAACCTGTATCACCCGAGTGTCCTGGCCGAAATGTCCTGGACCTAAGAAAAGTCCCACATTAAGCTTACACCGGTGGGCGAAACCGGGAGAGTGGCGGATTGGTTGAGTGCTAAACGTGAGAGGCCGAAGCACTAAGCCTCGACTCAGATTTTCGACCTTGCCGAGCAAGGCGTTCAGAATTCCGAGTCAATCAAGCTCTCATAATCCGCGCTGATTCCGGGCCTCGATAGGCGGCCAGCGCCCCATGCTCGACCGGCTAGCCCGCCGACTACTATCGCCGGTAAACGTACCCCGCTTCACTTCGCTGGCAATTTAGCCGGCGGTTAAGGTGGAGGCCTTCAAGCACGAACTCTATCGCCGAAGCCACCACCTCGGGCCGCTGGTCGGCGGTTAGCTTCCGCACCGGCTCCGCCAACTCCGGAATCTTCTCCAGTAGAGCCGGATATTCGGCAGCCGCTTTTTCACTGCCGGTCTCCGCAGTCTGGCCCAGGTCGAAGGCGGTCACCAGGTCCTCCAAATCGGCGACGTCGAAGTAATCGCCAAACACGCGCAGCACCGCCTTTCGGGTAAGGTCGTCGGTCACCCGGCTTTCACGGCCTTCTTCAAAGGTCTCGAGTTCTATCTTTCCCGAGAAGGAAGCCACGATGTAGGGCAAATCGCTGGTGCGTGGGCACGTCAACTGATCACGGTGGCGGATCGAGCGGCGGTACGCGTTGCCCAGCAGTGTCTCGTAGTTAGAGATTGACACCCGCACGCTCACGCCGGAACGCTGGTTGATCTCGCCGCTTTGCCTGGCCTGCGCAGTAATCTCCGAGAGGATCTCTTTCATATACTCGGGCGTCACCAGACTTTCCTCATCTGGAAACCGGGACCGCTCCTGCTCCATGATGGCGATTTCGTCCCGAGTGTTCTTGGGGTAGTGGGTGTGAATCTGCGAACCGTAACGGTCTTTAAGGGGAGTGACGATACGGCCGCGGTTGGTATAGTCCTCCGGGTTGGCTGTGGACACCACGTACACGTCGACAGGCAACCGGATGCGGTACCCCTTGATCTGCACGTCCCGTTCTTCCATCAAGTTAAACAGACCTACTTGGATACGCTCCGCCAAATCGGGCAGCTCGTTAATGCAGAAAATGCCCCGGTTGGTGCGAGGCACCAGGCCGTAGTGGATGACCAATTCGTCAGACAGATAATGGCCTTCAGCCACCTTGATAGGGTCGATCTCTCCAATTAGGTCCGCGATGGAAATGTCAGGAGTGGCCAACTTCTCCGAATATCGCTCCTCCCTGGGAACCCACTCTATCGCGGTCTTAGTGCCTTCGCTCGCAACCTTGTCTCTGCAAGGCCGGCAGATCGGATCGTAAGGGTTGTCGTTGATCTCGCAGCCGGCAATCTTGGGGATAAACTCATCCAACAAGTTGACCAATGCTCTAATCATTCGGGACTTGGCTTGGCCCCGCTCTCCCAGCAAGATCACGTCCTGTCCTGCCAAGATAGCGTTTTCCAGTTGAGGAATCACGGTATCGTCGAATCCCACGATACCGGGGAAGACTATCTCCTCCGCCCTGATTTTGGCAATCAAGTTATTGCGAAGTTCCTCCCGAACTGAAAGTACCTGATAACGGGACCGGCGCAGCTGGCCGATGGTCCGTGACTTATTCGCAGCAGGCATTCTTTAACGCTCCCATTTTCGGTCCGCCGGCGCCTAGATAATCGCGGCAAGCTCGCCCTCGGCCGGTCGTCCCAATCCGGTCCACTGGATGTTGATAGACGCAAATAGGCTCTGGCCGGTAATAGTATAACGTATGACAACACTTGGGTTCAGCACTTAGCGCCGGAGCGTTGCGATATGTGGTGTTTCCAAGCTGCCACAGCTTGCTATATAATTGGGCCCTAGGAAAGCGCCGGGTTGGACGTATGCTGTACAAATTAGCGTTCCCGCTTCTGTTTATACTGGCCCCACGGTTCTTGCCTCACATCATCCGGATGGTCCGCCTGGTGTGGCGCCTGATCCGGGACAAAAGAGTGTCGATAGTGCTCAGGGCCCTGGTGCCCTTGGCTATTCTCTATGTTATCTCCCCCATTGACTTGATAAAGGACCGCATTCCCATTATCGGCCGTTTTGACGACCTGGTCGTCCTGGGCCTAGCTCTGCTATTCCTGATCAAGTTCGCTCCCCAGCACGTCATTGACGAGCACATGGGCAAGTCCCTGCCAACAGACCGGCCCGAAGACAATGACCCATCAAAGGTAGTTGACGGTTCGTCCAAGCTGATCGACGAATAGACCCTTCCCGCTGTGGCAATCCAACCCGGAGACCCCGCGATATAACCAGCGAGCCATAGGGTCGGGGAACCCATGCTCGTAGGTACCGGTGGGTCCGGCGGCAAACCCCCGCTTCAATGACCGGCGGGCGCCATCGGCGCTTCTAACTCGCAACGGGAACGTCGGCCGCCAAACACCCCTCCGGTTGAGAGCCCCAGCGCCCGGCTTCGAAGGCGCCGTCCTCTGAAACGTTAAACCCCGGACGGGGCGGAGCCTGCCGTCAATCAAGCATTCTTCCAACTCCCGGCGTTTGGGCCCAAGCGACCCGCTGCGAAGGCGGCATTCGCTGAAATATCTAAGCCCGGACGGGGCCGCACCTGCCGTCGATCAAGCGTTCTTCCAGTTCCCTCCGGCCAGACTTTGCAACCCGGCCTGCCGCAGTAGAGTTGGGGATGCCCGCTCTCTTCCCACCGGCCATACCCGATGCTATTCTGTAGGCAAGCCCCCGCCTAGGACCGACCTAATGTACGTAATTGGCACCGCTGGCCACGTGGACCATGGCAAGTCCACGTTGGTTCAAGCCCTGACCGACATAGACCCGGACCGCTTGCCCGAAGAAAAAAAGCGGGAGATGACCATCGACCTGGGCTTCGCTTGGATGACGCTGCCCAGTGGCCGAGAGGTCAGCATCGTGGACGTACCGGGCCACGAGCGATTTATCAAGAACATGCTAGCCGGCGTCGGCGCCATTGACCTGGCAATGTTGATTGTTGCCGCCGACGAGAGCGTCATGCCCCAGACCCGGGAGCACCTCGCTATCCTCGACCTCCTCCAGATACGCCGTGGCCTCGTGGTAATCACCAAAACCGACCTGGTGGACCAAGAGTTGGTGGACCTGGTCAAGGCGGAGGTGGAAGACGCGTTGAAGGGAACATCATTTCAGGGTTGCCCCATGGTGGGAGTGTCAGCTTATACCAGGACAGGACTCGATCAATTGCGGATAGAGCTTGACGAGATTCTGAACAACACTGAGGCCCGACGGGACTTGGGCCGTCCCCGTCTGCCCGTGGACCGGTGCTTTTCCATTGCCGGATTCGGGACTGTGGTCACCGGAACGCTTATTGACGGTGTTTTCGCCACCGGTCAAGAGGTGGAGCTGGCCGCTTCCGGCCGGCGGGGCCGGATCCGGGGCTTGCAGAGCCACAAGACTAAGGTGGACCACACCCAGCCAGGGGTAAGGCTGGCGGTCAATCTCTCCGGTCTCTCCCGAGCCGATGTTCTAAGGGGCGAAGTCCTCACAACCCCCCGGTGGCTGCGCCCCACCAGGCGGCTGGACGCCCGGCTTCGAATGGTCCGCGACGCTCCTCACGCTCTGCGGCACAACGAGGGTATAACCTTCCACCTCTTTACCAGCGAAACCTCCGCCCGGGTCCGTTTGCTGGACGCCGATCGCCTGGCGCCCGGCGAGGAAGGCTGGGTGCAGGTGCTCATGAACGATCCGCTGCCAATGGTAAAGGGAGACTTCTTCGTGATCAGGTCCGCCGAATATACGCTAGGGGGAGGCCAGGTAGTGGATCCCCACCCGCAGCGAAGACACCGCCGCTTCAACCCCGAGGTCGTTGAAAGACTGATGATGCTGGACCAGGGAACCGGTGAAGACATACTGCTCAGCGTGGCCGACCAGTGGGGTCCTTGTGACCTGACCACCCTTTCCCGGCGGTCCAACCTGCCCGTAGACGAAATTCTGGAGCGGATAGGCCGTCTCTCTGCCGTGGATGAGGTGAAACTGCTGGGAGAGCTGGGTAAAGACAATGATGCTGTGGTCTACTCGGCTCAGGGCTGGATGGTGCTAAAGAGCAAGCTCTTGGTTGCTTTGCAGACCTACCATAACCAGTACCCTTTACGGCGTGGCGCCCCCCTGCAGGAAGTTCGCAGCCGTCTGGGATTGACGCAGCCCGTGTTCACTCGGGCGCTTGTGCAGTTTATCGATGAGGGAGACGTGAAAGAGGCCGGCCAATCTCTCCGCCTTCCCGATCACCAGATCGCGTTGACGCCGGACATGGAACGCCGGGTAGAAGCGTATCTGGCCAGCCTGCAACAGGAACCTTACTCTCCTCCCGGCGACCACCCCTTGGAAGCCGAGCTGTTGGCGGTCTTGGTAGACGATGGCCGGGTTGTTAAAGTGAGCGAGTCGGTGGCGTTTGATGCCGCCGCCTATAGAGACATGAGCGACAAGATCATCGCCCACCTCAGGACTCACGGCAGCATCACCGTGGCCGATGCCCGGACCATGTTCGGTTCCAGCCGCAAGTACGTCTTGCCCTTGCTGGAATACCTGGACCAGCAGCACGTTACCCGGCGCGTTGGCGACGAAAGGGTCCTCAGGTAATTCCATGCCCCTGGAACTGGGAGAGGTCGCTCTTCAGTTGGAGCAGATGGCCCAGGGCTTGAGCTGGACGGAAAAGGACCGTGAGGAGCGCCTGGCCTCACTGCTGGAGGCCGCCGCCCGGGTGGACCCCGCGTCAGCAGTCCGGAGCACTGAGGCCGCCCTCGACCGGCCCTACCTTGCCGCGGTGGCTGAAAAAGGGCTGTTGGGCAGCTACGCTCCTTCTTCGCCGCCCAGCGACTGGCAGGTCGCCGCGGTGGACGGCTCTCACATCGACGTAGACCGGCACCTGCCCGTCGCCTGCTTCTTGGTTAACCTGGGCGGCTGCGTTCTCACCTATGGAGGGCAGCCCGACGCGACTTTCTTCAGCCAACCACGGCTGGCCACCGAATCCGCAGACCTTCACTTGGTGGACCCTGGCAACCCTGCCCAGGAAGAGGCAGTGACCGGCGCCCTGCTGGGGCTGATACGAACTGTCGAGGAACTGGAACGCTTGGCCCAAGTGGCAAGCGAACTTTCTCAGGACCTGCCCGCGCTGGTCTTAGTTGACGGCTCTCTGGTCTTATGGGGGCTGTCGGGTCAGGGGTACCGGCCCTTCGTTCGAGACGCCATAATTGGGGGCCGTCTGCTGCCAGCGTTGAAACGATTGCAAGAACTGGCCGCCGGGCGTCAACTTTCGTTGGCCGCTTATGTCTCATTGCCACGAAGCACCGAGGTAATGAACGCCATAAGGAGCTGTTTGTGCCCCCACGACCTGCCCTACTGCCGCACGTCTTGCGGCAGCCGCCGTTCCGCTTGCTCCCCCTGCAATCTGTCCAATCAGCTTTTGGACCGGGAGTTGTTTCAACGCCTATTGCCTCCGGGGCACCGTTCTCCGGTGTACAGGACCAACTCTTCGGTGCCCAGAGAGTACTACGGAAAAGACCAACAGGTGTATTTCTACTACCTGCACGGGGGTGAAGAGATAGCGCGAGTGGAGGTCCCCCAATGGGTCGCTGAGGACGAAAGTCTATTGGCGCTAGGTCACAGCCTTATCCTGGACCAGTGTCAAAGGGGCCAGGGATACCCCGTGGCCATCTCCGAGGCCCACGAACAGGCGGTGGTGCACACCTCCGACCGCATGACGTTCAAGCGGCTGGTGGCGGCTGTGCTGGAACGCCAAGGCTTGCCCAGCTTCACCTCAGAGAAGGACCGCTCCAAACGCACCCCTTGGGTGTGAGGTTGGCTGCCACCCTGGACCAGTTCACGGTGGACGCCGCTACGGGCCTTCGGGTATACGGCCAAAGGTGTCAAAAGGTATTGACGGACCGCATTCGGGAGGGCTGCTCAAGTCAGAGCCTGTCTCAAAAGTCTCCACTCACGATTTTGGGCGGACGCAACCTGACGGGTTACTATTATTAACCGCCTAAACCAGTATTGAATGAGGCTCAATAACCCGTCATTCCCGCGAAGCTCGTCCCCGACCCTGGTCGGGGAGCGGGAATCCAAACCCGTCATTCCCGAGAAGCTTATCCCCGACCCTGATCGGGGAGCGGGAATCCAGAAAGGGAGGATGCTGGAGGACTCAGCTTTATGAGACAAGCTCAAGTCAGCGGACGCGGGGTTTGAGGTTGTTACTCGAAGCCGGGGACACGGTCCCCATGGCTCGTAAGTGGTCCTCAAACTCTTGATAGCTGCTGAAGCGCGCAACGGTTTTTATGAAGTCCTCCACAGACTCACTGCGGCTTTGCAACTCTCTCAACTGGCCGTCAATGGGACTTACGGAAGCCGCACTGGTGGCGTAGGAGCCGTGAAACGCGAAAAACGCCTGGTTGATTTTTCGAATGTAGTATCCGTGGGCAGCCATTAGCTGCCGGCGCTGCTCCATGTAGGCCTCCGCCTCCTCTATCTTCCCTTGGCCCAGCAACTCTTCGGCCCGCTGTCTGGTTTGTCGCATGGCGTCGTTGAAATGGAAATCCTCGGACTCGGACATCAACGGCGGCGCGGGGTGGCTTACTAACTGTTGCCCGGTGATGGCGGTATAAACCCGGTCGCCGATGGCCTGGCCTCCCAGAGTGGCCGCTGTCTCATTCAAGGTAATCATCTGAGGGCTGTCCTCGAAATGCTGTCCCAAAGGTTGAAAGAAAAACCAGTGATGCAGCCATTCGTGGGCCGCCACCACCAGCGCATGGTGCAAACCGTGTGAGCGGGACACCACGCTAGGATAGACGGCAACGCCGCCGGTATTCTCCACCAAGGCGGCCAGGTCTTGCTCTTGGAATACCTGTTCCTCGATTTGGGTCCTTGTTTCATTGTCCAGACCCGGACGCATCAGAACAGTCTCCAGGCGCTGGATGCGGTCCCTGGGGGACAACACCAGCACTGCGGGAGATTCGGAAAACACGGTGTCCACCGGAGGAAGAATCATACCGACTCGCGAAGCAAATCCTTCTTGGGACAGAACTGCGCTAATCTCAGCCTCAATAGTCTCTTCCACTGTGGACTGCATGCTCCGGCGGCGCTCTTCCAGGGCTTTTATCTCGGCGCGGACCGCCTCTGCCTGGAGCCCAGAGCCAGATTCTTGAGGGCCGGGGACTCCGTTGGCGGTTCCGGGAGCCGTCAGTTCACGCTCCAAATCCCTCAGGCGCTCCCCAAGCCGGAAAAATTCCAGGCTCTGCCGGATCCGTTCTTCGCGGGACGCTTCATTGGTCCAAGGCATCAAGTCGGAGAGTTTGTGGACCCACTTGTCAAGAAAGTGGGTCACCTCCCAGCGCACCAAGCTGTACTTGTGAGGCGCTACCGTTAAGTCGAACGCCGAGGGCCGGAAGTCGCCGTGCCCGGCAGCCAACACCGCGAGGGTCAAGAAGACGGCCAGTAGGCCCCTAACGCCCCAATTCAGCATGGCCCGCGCCCCGGCATGTCCGGCACAATCCGGCGTCTGAGTGTGATCCAGGCCCACACGGCCGCGCTCCGGCGTGTCCGAAGTAGCCTAGATTTTGGCTGGGCGGACCGCACCTTCACGACTCTAGGTTCCCGCCGACCCCGGGCCCAGCCTCACTTATGGAGTATAAGCGCACGGTGTAAACAATAGTTTAAACACGTCCGGCAACCGGCCTCACGGACCGTTGATCTCAGGCGAGCACCCGGTAACGGTAGCTGGAGGACATCAAGGCGCCCTCTTCAAACCTGCTATAGCGGAGGGGAGAGATGTCGATAGAGTTGGCATTACCCAGCACTATCAGCTCCGCCATGGTCTTCCCGATCATGGGAGATAACTTGAAGCCGTGGCCGCTGAACCCGACGGCGCAATACAAGCCCTGGATCTCCGGAACACGGTCCAGGATGGGGTGCCAATCGGGAGTGGTGGTAAACAGGCCGGACCAGCCGCCTCTGAAATAAGAATCAGCCATGGCGGGCATGCGGTTGGATAGCTTGCCCAGTGTATCCGCAACAACATCCATGTCCACGCCCTGGTTGTACGTGTCCACAGTCACTTCCTCGTCCTCGCCGAAGCCCACGAGAGTCATAGCGGAGCCGTCGGGACGGAACGAACAGGAATGGGCAATGTCTCCCACAGTGGGGTGATGGGGCAGCTTCTCCACGGGCCGGGCCAGGGAAGCAATCTGGTGACGTACGGGGATTAGAGGGAGATCAATCCCAACCTTGCCCAACTCGCGCCTCGACCACGGCCCGGCGGCAACCACGACCGCATCGGTTTCTATCAAGCCATCCTTGGTTGCCACTCCCTTCACTCGCCCTCCCGACACCTCGATGCCCAGTGCCGGGGTTTTCATCCTGATCTCAGCGCCCGACTCTCTCGCCCGGGACGCATATGAACTGGTCACGAGATAGGGGTCGGCGTAACCCGACTGCGGTTCCCAAGCCAAGGCCTCTCCATCAGCCGCGGCCATCATGGGAGCTAGCTCCCTTAAATCGTCGGCCGAAACCAGGCTGGTGTCTATGCCTAGTTCCTGTTGCATGGCCACGTTCCGTTCCAATCCCAGCCGCTCGACGGCTTCAACTATCACCAAATAGCCGGTTTCGACGAAACCCGAGGACCCGCCCACGGCCTCTTCAAAATTGGCAAGGATCTTGAGACTTTCCCAGGCCATCCGGGCGGTGACGGGGTTGGAGTAGTGCATCCGGCAGATGGCCTGAGACCGCCCGGTGGAGCCCGAGCCCAATACGTCCATCTCCAAGAGCAGCGTGTTTGTGGTCCCCAGCTGGGCCAGATAGTAAAGGATGCTGCAACCCATGACTCCGCCGCCAATAACTACTACGTCTGCGGTGCTCTTCATATCTTCCCCACCTAGCTGATTAAGACAGGATTATCAACCAATCTACCGACAATTTCTGCTGTTTTTCCCCTGTTCTTCCATTGTCTGGCTTACTTCCGCCTCGTGGGGCGCCGGATAATATATCCCGAAACGGGTCGTTCCTTCAGAAACGGGAACGCAGAAACGGGAACGCAGAAACGGGAACGCAGAAACGGGAACGCAGAAACGGGAACGCAGAAACGGGAACGCAGCCTGTCGCCATTTCGCCAAGGTCGCGGGAGGCGGTGGCGGAGGAAACGACGCTATTTGTCGTGCACTCTGAGCGAGTAATCCTCCCACCTTGGCGCGAATAGCAGTACCCGTCCAGATCGCGCTGCGGACATCCGGCGCCGGCCCAAACATCGCGGGCTCGCTCCATCATACGGCTTCAGGCGGTCAGACGCATACGGATTGCTCAAAATTGAGCATCAACTCACCGGTGTTGGCCGCGAAGTCGGCTGGGTGGGCGGTCAGGCTTTTGCGGGAAGAGGCTGGGGGAAAGGATGGCAGCCGAGGGGAGATGCGGTGGGAGAAGCGCGAAGGTGAAGTACTGTGAGGCGACAGGAAGACGTCGAGCGGGTTCGGCGGGGATTGTACGGGAGTGGCAAGCTCCGGCGGCGGACTCGCGCATCGAACCCCCCAAACCGTTGTCGAATACCTGGTCACTCTACACAGGGCAATCGCCAAGAAAGTAGCTCTTCAGATTTCGGCGGCAAGGTTCAAAGTCCATGACCTTTGGGGCGGCGCATCAAATATATGCGAATAAATCGTTGCAGCCGGGCAGTCTCTGCGCCGTGCAAACCCCCAATAGACGCTATCCAAAGGTGGGATTGAATTAAACCGCGATTGCCTTGTCGCTCTACATGATTGTCGAGCACCTAGCCAATCTATATAATAGGGCAGTGGCAAACGCCACCCCCCTCTACAGTGGGCCTGTAGCTCAGGCGGTTAGAGCGCGGTCCTGATAAGACCGAGGTCGTTGGTTCGAGTCCATCCAGGCCCACCTAACTGGATAAAATCAAGAACTTTTCTCATCAGGTTCCCGGTGACGGTGTAATCGGCCGTCTTCCCGACTACACCCGATGGAAGAGGTTGCCAAGCCCCTGTTCGCAAGGCAGGGGCTTTTCCTTTGGAAACCTTGGTGTCCGAGCGTGCCGAATGCCAACTTTCCCCGGAGGTGAGGCTATGCGACGCCTTTCGACATTTCCCACTCCTTCCCAGCAGCTACAGTTGCCCTTAGTTTAGGAGTGGGACTCTCACTTGGCTACCTGTCTTATTTCCCGGGCCCACCTCATTTGACAGGCAATCAGCAACTGACCGATGATTTCTCCATGATGTACGACCTGCATAAACTCGGATGGCGTAGCTTCCAACAGTTGTGCCACACAATCGGCGGTGAAATCCTCGGCCAGACCTTGGAATCCTTTGCCGATTCTAATGACGGTGGCAGAGACGGCGCGTTCAGAGGGACGTGGAACCCCGGCCGTTACGAAGACCTTGAAGGCTCTTTCGTGATCCAGTGCAAGTTCACAGCGAAGGCCGATGGTCGTGACCTGCCCCCAGTAGTTGTACCACTTGCTATGTTAGTCCGACCAGCACCGGGACAAGGTTCTCGGGCAGGATGGTCTCCGGCGCCGGTGGCCTGTAGCCCAGGGAACTGTGCGGCCTTATGCGATTGTAAGTCTGGCGGTACTGCTCGGTCAGCACCTGCACCTCCAGCAGCGTGTAAAACACCTCCCGGTCCAAGAGTTCGTCTCTCAGCTTGCCGTTGAAGCTCTCCACGTATCCGTTCTCCCACGGCGACCCAGGCTCGATGTACAAGGTCTTGGCCCCCACTCCCCCTAGCCACTCCCGCACCACCCTGGCGGTGAATTCCGGCCCGTTGTCCGAGCGGATGTGCTCCGGCACTCCTCGGGCCATCATCAGCCCGGCGAGGGTCTCGATCACATCCGAGGACCGGATGCTGCGGCCAGCCCGGATGGCCAGGCACTCCCTGGTGTACTCGTCAATGATGGTCAGCAGCCGCACCGCCCGGCCGTCCCAGGTCCTGATGTGGACGAAGTCATAGGCCCACACGTGGTTCTCACTCTCCGGTTTCAGCCTGACGCACGACCCGTCGTTCAGCCACAGCCGGCCTCTCCTGGGCTGCCTGGCCGGTACCTTGAGCCCCTCCCGCCGCCAGATACGCTCCACCCGTTTGTGGTTCACCACCCAGCCGCTACGCTGGAGCATCGCGGTGATCCGCCGATAACCGTAACGGCCGAACCGGGTGGCCAACCCCACAATGTCGTTGGTGAGGGCCTGCTCGTCATCCCGGACCAACGGCTCACGGCGATGGGTCGAGCGGGACTGCCCCAGCACCTTGCAGGCCCTCCGCTCTGATACCTTCAGAACCGACCTGACGTGTTCGACACAAAGGCGGCGACGGGCGGGGCTCAGAAGTTTCCCTCAGCCGCCTCCTTGAGTATCTGGTTGTCCAGGGTCAGTTCGGCCACCGCCCTCTTGAGCCGGCCGTTCTCCGTCTCCAGCTGCTTCAGGCGCCGCGCCTGATCGACCCGGAGACCACCGTACTCGGCCCTCCAGCGGTAGAAGGTCTGCTCCGAGACGCCGATGCGCCGGGCTGCTTCTGCAGCCGTACTTCCCGCGGCGATGACCACCTCCGCCTCCCTGAGCTTGTTGATGATTTCTTCGGACGTGTGCTTCCTTTTGGCCATGTCTCAACCCCCTTTTGTCCAAAATCCTAACATTGATTCTGGATCGACTTTCGGGGGTCAGGTCAGTCGTCTAACGCCGTCTGGTCTCTCAGAGGAAGCAGAAAAGGCAAAAGCGCTCGCCCAGCAGGGCGTCTGCGATTCATACATTTTGATGACGAACGCCACCATCTCGGGGTCCTCGAACCAACGAATTGTCAAGATGTTAGAGAACGCCGGCGTCAAACACGTGCGTATATTCGAGGCAACATGGCTGACTAGGCAAATCGTCGAAAATAAGCGCCTGCGCATGCTCGTCCCACGAGTGTACGGGTTGGGAGACCTGAGCGAAATTTTAGACGAACGCGCGTACGCCCAAGCGGGAGCGATCTTGGAGACAATGCGCGAAGACATCAGCAAAGTCGTCGTCACTGACGCCTACCAGAAGGCAGCGTCAGCATTGGACAACAACGGATTCGTCCTTCTTATCGGTGAACCAGCCTCCGGGAAGACCACCATCGCATCGCTTCTAGCGATGGCAGCATTGGACAATTGGAACGCCCCCACGCTCGTCTTGCGCGATCCTGCACAGGTTATCGATCACTGGAACACCCACCAATCAACGCAGTTTTTCTGGATTGACTATGCATTTGGCGTCACGCAACAAGACGATGCCCTTGTTGACAGTTGGAGTAGGGCTTGGCCGACCGTACGAACTATGGTTAGGCGTGGAGCTAAGGATGGCCTGAATAAGTCCGGGAATTGCGGCATAGTCAGATAGGGAAGATGGCCGTGTTGCCAGCTTGTTCAGAGGCTTCCTAAGATTGTGCTAACTTCCCGCGACTACATTTACAACCGAGTCCGCGACAGGCTGAAAGAACCAGCGTTTCCGCTATTGAATGAAAGCCAAGTAGTCATTGACGTGCGCAAATTGTCTGAAGATGAGCGAGGGCAAATTCTGTATAACCACATCAAGCTTGGAAACCAACCCACTTCCTTTCGAACTACCATAAAACCCTTCCTTGAGGAAATAGCGGTACACCAACGATTCGTTCCTGAAACCGCCCGGAGGTTGGGAGACATAGCATTCACGAAATCCCTACAGCTTTACGAATCTTCGATTCACGGGTTCGTTGAAAGGAGAGAGCAGTTTCTCCGAGAGACAATCAGAGGGCTGGATACTCATAGCCTTGCAATATTGGCGTTGATATTTTTGCGCATGGGACACCTACAAAGCCCCATAGAATTGCAACCATTAGAAAAGCACGCCATCGGTCGCCTCGGCAGTGATTTGGCCGGATGCACCTCTGCGGCCACCTCGCTCGCCGGTAGTTTCGTTCACCTCTCGCACATAAATGGCGAGGCGTTTTGGCAATTCAGGCATCCGACCATCGGCGACGCATACGCAGGAATTTTGGCAGACAATCCTGAGCACCTCGTCGTTTTTGTCGCAGGTAGCGACCCAAACAAGTTGATCGCTCAAATCACGTGCGGAGACGTTGGCATCCAAAGAGCTACGATAGTACCAAGATCTCTGTTTCACGAAGTCATGGGTAAATTAGATGAACTTCAAGAGGTCGCCCAGTCCCATCCCGATGACCTCACGCGTTATACGGCTACGCACGGACTATTGGCGTTTCTCGCAAGGCGCTGCTCGGACGAATTTCTCCGGTTATATCTGGACCGCCATCCAGACCTCCTGGACCAAGTTTCTGAACCCGGAATGTCACTTATTTATGTGCCGGAAGTTCCTCTGGTTCTACGTCTTCACGAACTTGACCTGCTGCCTGAGGTAAATAGAAAACGGTTCTTGGATACGGTAAGTAGGTACCTACTCAACGCATGGGACGCGGGCGCCTTGTCGAATCCGCGTTTAAGAAATTTGTACCGGCAGGACGAATTCGATGAGCTAATCCAATCCTTAAGGGATGAAGTCTTGCCGGACTTGGACAATATTAGGGATGGAGGGGAAAGTGACCTGACCCCCGAAAGTCGATCCAGAATCAATGTTAGGATTTTGGACAAAAGGGGGTTGAGACATGGCCAAAAGGAAGCACACGTCCGAAGAAATCATCAACAAGCTCAGGGAGGCGGAGGTGGTCATCGCCGCGGGAAGTACGGCTGCAGAAGCAGCCCGGCGCATCGGCGTCTCGGAGCAGACCTTCTACCGCTGGAGGGCCGAGTACGGTGGTCTCCGGGTCGATCAGGCGCGGCGCCTGAAGCAGCTGGAGACGGAGAACGGCCGGCTCAAGAGGGCGGTGGCCGAACTGACCCTGGACAACCAGATACTCAAGGAGGCGGCTGAGGGAAACTTCTGAGCCCCGCCCGTCGCCGCCTTTGTGTCGAACACGTCAGGTCGGTTCTGAAGGTATCAGAGCGGAGGGCCTGCAAGGTGCTGGGGCAGTCCCGCTCGACCCATCGCCGTGAGCCGTTGGTCCGGGATGACGAGCAGGCCCTCACCAACGACATTGTGGGGTTGGCCACCCGGTTCGGCCGTTACGGTTATCGGCGGATCACCGCGATGCTCCAGCGTAGCGGCTGGGTGGTGAACCACAAACGGGTGGAGCGTATCTGGCGGCGGGAGGGGCTCAAGGTACCGGCCAGGCAGCCCAGGAGAGGCCGGCTGTGGCTGAACGACGGGTCGTGCGTCAGGCTGAAACCGGAGAGTGAGAACCACGTGTGGGCCTATGACTTCGTCCACATCAGGACCTGGGACGGCCGGGCGGTGCGGCTGCTGACCATCATTGACGAGTACACCAGGGAGTGCCTGGCCATCCGGGCTGGCCGCAGCATCCGGTCCTCGGATGTGATCGAGACCCTCGCCGGGCTGATGATGGCCCGAGGAGTGCCGGAGCACATCCGCTCGGACAACGGGCCGGAATTCACCGCCAGGGTGGTGCGGGAGTGGCTAGGGGGAGTGGGGGCCAAGACCTTGTACATCGAGCCTGGGTCGCCGTGGGAGAACGGATACGTGGAGAGCTTCAACGGCAAGCTGAGAGACGAACTCTTGGACCGGGAGGTGTTTTACACGCTGCTGGAGGTGCAGGTGCTGACCGAGCAGTACCGCCAGACTTACAATCGCATAAGGCCGCACAGTTCCCTGGGCTACAGGCCACCGGCGCCGGAGACCATCCTGCCCGAGAACCTTGTCCCGGTGCTGGTCGGACTAACATAGCAAGTGGTACAACTACTGGGGGCAGGTCACTTTATCAAGAGTTGATGAGTTGGCTCCTGAATATGCCAAGCGCTAATCCTGCAGCACTTACAACTGTGCAAGGCATGATTGAGGACTTCCCAGGCCGTGTTCCGCTGACAGCAATTAGGGATAAGGTCAAGCTCGAATTTCTCAGATTGGGGTTAAATCCTGGAGGGAACGGCTACTCCCAGAACTCTTACTCGATTCAGGTCGGAAATGAGACGGAAAGGCACAGTTGGATAGATTGCTATGACTGGTCTCAGCCAACTCCTCAACGTAAACCCGGGTTGCCCCAGGAAGCCGAACACCTGGATGCCCGAATCAACTCCGCTCTGATGTGAGAGCTAATGTTCACGCTGTTCCAACACTCTGTTCGGACTATTGAGAGCCTTGGCGTGGGATGGGTCACTTACCTTCCATACGACAACCCGACAGAAGACGTGATTGGAGCAACAGAGACCATAATTCGCCTTCTTGGAATACGTTGGCGACACAACTATGCCGACCGGTTCCAAAGAGGCAGCAACACCAAATTCCCACGGTATGTCGAAAGGTACCTAAGAGATGCTGAGACACAGGTGGACCTGGTAAAGGCTCAGTTTACGGGAGCTGGTATTGAGGTCGGGGGGGACAACTACCTGGGACTAAACCCGGACAACTTGTATGTTGTAAAGGACCCAATGGCAAGCCAAAAGAGTTTGGGGTGGCTATGTCCCAAGTGCAACGCTTTTTTCCTCCACCCGACTGGTCTTGTCTCTGTGTGCCCCAATTGCAAGGATACGAGACTGTTCCAGAGCGAAAGCCAGAAAGACTTCGACTACTACGTTTATCTGGCCGAACAATCCGGCCCAGCGTTCCGACTCCACTGCGAGGAATTGACCGGACAAACCGACGACGGAGACCGGCCTAGGCGTCAGCGCTGGTTCCAGGAGGTGTTCATCGGAGGCGAAAGGGAATTGCGCCGTGTGGAAGGTGTGGACCTGTTGAGCGTAACGACAACTATGGAGGCGGGCGTTGACATCGGGGCGCTGGAAGCAGTGGTAATGGCGAATATGCCACCCCGCCGCTTCAACTACCAGCAACGGGTTGGCCGCGCCGGACGGCGCGGTGCGGGCGTCTCATTGGCGGTCACTTTCTGCCGGGGCCGCAGTCACGATGATTACTACTACCAAAGGCCGGAGCAAATTACTGGTGACCCACCACCCCCTCCCTACGTCGACGTCTCAAGCGAAACAATCTTCAAGCGGGTCTTTGTTAAGGAACTGCTGAGGCTGGCCTTCATACACCTTGGCACAGGCGGGGACGACAAGTTCCGTGATAGCGTCCACGGGGAATTTGGTCCTGCGGCAGAGTGGGCCGGGCGAGCCGGAGCGGTCAGGGAGTGGTTGAACTCGCTATCCAATGAAGTGTCCATCCTGGGTATGCTCGATGCGTTGCGTGTGGGCACTACGTGGGCCGGCGCCGATGGAGACTCGTTTTGCGGAAGTATGATGGCCTACGCGAGAGGGCCACTAATTGATGAAATATCAGCCATCATAGACGATCCCAACTATCGCCAGGAGGCCCTGAGCGAGCGTTTGGCCCACGCGGGCTTGCTGCCCATGTTCGGCTTCCCCACCGATGCCCGGCTGCTTTTTACTCGCGGCAGATACTCGCCGAATCCGTGGCCGCCCCAAAGTGGGACTATTGACCGTGGCCTGGACATCGCGATTTCTCAGTTCGCCCCCGGCTCCCAAATTGTAAAGGACAAGGCAGTGCATACTGCCCGCGGGGTAGCGACCCTTTATCCATATGGCAACGGCGTACGCTTGGGCAACGGGTTCAGCCCGCCGTTGCCCGACGCCAACCCCAGGCCGCTGGCGCTTTGTGACCATTGCAAGAGTGTCCAGTACCGGAACGATATGGCCGATGTGCGGCCCTGCGAAGTTTGTGGGGCCGATGGTGGTACGCCCATAGACGCGCGGGAACCGACAGGGTTTTTCACGGACTTTCAACCCGAGGATTACACTGGCGTCTTCGAGTGGACACCCCGGTCAACGCTGCCAACGCTCACCTGGGGAGTCAACGACGGAACCGAGACTTCTGTTGGCAACTGTGACGTCCTGTCTTTCAGCGATGACATTCTTTCCGTCAACGATAACGATGGATCAGGGGGATTTGCCTTTCAGCCGGCTTCGATTCCTGGCCATCCGAGATCTGCTGGCGCCTACGCAATCCACCCGGGTCAAGGAAGCCCTATATCCGTTTCAGGTGCCATTCATCCAATATCCCTGCTTTCCCGCCGCCGGACCGACGTGCTGCTGGCAGGACTGCAGATTTGGCCGCCCGGCGTGTTCGCGGACCCTAAGACCCCGGTGGGGAGGGCCGCATGGTATTCCTTCGCGTTTTTCCTCCGCAGCTCCGCCGCCGGGCTGATGGATGTGGATACGCAGGAGTTCAATGCCGGTTTCCGACCAACGCGCCAACCGGACGGGAGCGTGGTGGGACAAGCGTTCCTGTCGGACACTCTCCAGAATGGGGCCGGTTACTGCTGGTGGCTGGGGCAACCAGACAACTTCGAGGAGGTGCTGCTTCAGGGCGATATCAGGAAGAAGGATAGCAACGGCGAGCGATGGGCCATCGGGCTACACGGGGCCGAGTGCGACACATCGTGCAACCGGTGTCTGCGCGACTTCTACAACCTCTCCTATCATGGATTGCTGGACTGGCGGTTGGCAATTGACATGGCCCGACTTGCGCTGGATCCCCACGCCATCGTGGACCTTGCGACTCCTTGGGGCACCTTCGTCAATCCGTGGCAATTGCTCTGCTTTGGCATTAATGCACCGGTCCCCGTGATATTAAAGAATCTCGGATACGAAGACGCGGTCGAACTGAATGGCCTGGTGGCGCACAACCACAAAATACTTAACAGAGTGGGCATCGTCCGCCATCCCCTGTGGACCGATGATCACCCAGTCTACAGTGCAGCCAAGCTACAGGCAGAGGAAATCTTCAAGGGGTGCGCTATCGAAGCGATGAATCCGTTTGAGGTCATCAGGCACCCAGCGGGCGTATTGTCTCCAGGGAAATAGGGCCTGCTGAAGGGAGGATTTATGGTGAAACGATTGGTGGGATTTAAGCCTAAGAGTGAAGCGGGCACTACCCCCGTGCCTCGCCATCTATTCGACTTTTGCATGAAATCCCCCAACATTGCCTGACCGTCCGGATTGCAAGGGGCTCGAACTATCCATAATGGTCACGCTATCAGGGATCAAAGGTTGCCCAGCCACATCTCGAAGACGGTACTACCTACCGTGCACTTAGGCCCGCCAAACTGGACCCCTTATATTTGAACCTCCCACCGAAAAACGTTGCCAGCTCGCCCATCCCTGACGACTATGAGTTCGTCATCATCGAAGACGACAGCGGCGGTATGTTCCAGCTCCGCAACGAGCGGGACAGTGACGGCAGGCTGTTCGGGGTGTTCAGCGTTGCCAGCGGGAAGGCCGCTCGTACCGGCAACTACCCCTTGCGGGTCGAACTGCTCCAGGGTTCAACGGTTATGGCGCGCTTCACCGCGCCGGTGACCGTGGCCGCGCAGACCCAGTGGGATATCTACTACGACAAGGTAGTTAACTTCGTGGGAAGCCATAGCCGCCTGACCGGCAGACGGAACTATTCCGATGCCGAGGTAACTGCGCTGATTGCCGAGTTGGAGGCGAACAACGGCGCGTTCACTGGGATGAGTTTCTACAATACCGCAACCCGGACCGCGTGGCTGAACATCGGCGCAGCGGCGCTCGGCGACGACCTCGAGGAGGCTGCCCAGCGGATCGGGGGGATGGGGAAGGCTTACCTGGAGAGCCATATCTATGGACCATCGGGGCGGGACGCGGACAGAGGCCGGTTGCGTAACGCGATCTATCTGGCGCTCATCGCCTACGTCGACCACTTCCCGCTGGACGATTTCGCGAACTCCGAGGCGCTCTCCCGCGCCGACCGTATCCACCAGTGGCGCTTCACTGATCCGATCAGCGGCGCTGCCGTGCTAATCTACCGCGACCTGGTGGCTGACCTGCATAACGACGCGCAACGAGCCAGCGACGCCAAGGAGCGGCTGTTCCACCTGCTCCAGCGGGTCAACTTCGACCTCCCCGAAGCGTGGCGTATGCCTGCCCACTCCCGTTATTACCTGCCGCACCGGTTGGCTGAGTCGAGCGGCGCATGAGCCGACGGCAACCGTCGCCACCGAATGCGCAGTTGGGCGGCGATGCCGGTTATCTGGTACGACTACAACCGTCCGCTCACGGAGTTGCCTTGGTGGTACGGCGATTACGAGCCTTTCGCATCGGAGAACACCAGTATCCTGCCAGAATGGCAGCCCAGCGGCAGCTTTGTGGACCTGCAGGCGTGGCTGGAGACCAACGTGCGTTTCGCCAAGCGCTACGGCCAGTCCGGCATATTGCCTGACGGCAGCATCTCCCACCACGTTAGCCTGCGCCAGGACCTTGCATTCGCGACCTACGGTTTCCCGTGGATGACCGGGACTCCTTTCGAGGCGGTCAACCTCCTGGCGGATACGCGATGGGAGGTGAGTGACCGGCCGTATGACCAAGCTGCGGACTTCATCCTGTTCGCGTACCCCCGGGTCATCTACAAGGACGGCATAGACTTCCAAACCGTCGGGCGGAGTTACTATCAGGACAGTGTCGCGGTGTTCGGCTCCGATTGCCTGGCTGGCGGCATCGACGCGATATTCGATGCGGAGGGCGCGGGTACTGCCATTGCGCGCAAGACCGAACTGGCTGCTTTCCGTACTGCATTGCTCAACGGCGGACACGAATACAGTGGCAACACCGCCTTCTGGGCGAGCGACTACATGGTCCACCGCCACGGCGGCGCAGACGAGGCTCCCTACTTCACGTCGGTCAAGATGCAGTCAGCCCGCACGCGCGGGGCGGAAAGCTTCAATAACAATCGCGGGTTCCACAATGGCAGCGGCGTTCTGCTGGTGAAGGTGGACGGCGGCGAATACAACGACAGCCGCCTCCGCTGGGACTGGCACGCGCTGCCCGGCCTGACCGAGGAGTTGCGCACCGACCGGCTTCCGAAGCAGTCGGACACCAACCGGTTCAACCCGGACCACTTCGCCGGAGTGGCCTCCAACGGCCGTTACGGACTGGCCGCCTTCCGGTACGCCAGCGAGAACACGTACACCTCGGCAGCGGCCAACAAGGGCTACTTCTTCACCGAGGACCACATCCTGGCCCTGGGCAACAGCGTCAGACGGGTGCGCAATACTGACCGCAGCGATGCCGAGTCCATCATCACCACCCTCGATCAAGCCGCTTGGGATTCGGCAATCACCTACCGGCTGAATGCCGCGGGTAGAGACTCCGTGATTCGTGCGGGCGCGGATACCGATACGTCGTTCGTGGTTACCGCCAACAGTTGGTTCCACCAGGACCGGACCGGCTACGTCATACTGCCCGCCGGGAACACCACTATCCTGCTCAGAGGCGGCGAAAGCGTGATTGACAGCGACGCCCGCGACACCGGCTCCGGCGAGGTCTTCCACTTGGCGGTCGACCACGGTAGGAACCCCGATGGCGCGGGGTCTGGAAGCCAGTACGCCTATCTGCTCGTTCCTGGCGTGGACGCCGCCGATATGCCCGCCGTCATGAACCGCATCGAGGAGCGGTTCGATATCGTCAACACGGCTGCCGTGCAGGGTCATCGTTACGGCGACGGAGATGTAGCCCTGGTGCAACTGGCCTTCTATGCGGCCGGCACGGTCGCATTAGCCGACGGCCTAACGGTGACCGTTGACAGGCCGGCGTTGGTGCAACTGCAGCAGGGGCGCGCCGGATGGAACATCGCGGTGCAGAATCCCATGCACCACGCCGATGAAGCCGCCATAGCCGCATCACGCGAATTCCAGCACCTACTCCTGCCCGGCCCCAACCGGATTACGGTTGACCTGAGCCTCTCACTCCGGGCGGGGACGTACACCTACGATACCGGAGGGCCAGAGGTGCGTTCCGTAGCCGGACAGGCAGTTAGCGTCGTCAACAACGACGACGGATCCAGCACGCTCACGGTCGACCTGCCCGACAGTCTGGACGCTGCCGATTATGACTATCGGGTGGAGTTCTACGCAGGTATGCCTGCCGTGGTGGACGTGCCGGATGCCTGAAGGCCGAGGATGCCGCCCCCAAGCAGCTACGCCGACTCGCGATCGGGCGTAGGCAAATAGTTAGCCATGATAAAAGGCCTGGGTCAGGGAGCGCTGCCGGGCCGGAGCGCGCGGACCTAGACGAGGGCACGCCGGCGAGGTGACCGCTGACGCCCAGCAAGCGGCCGCCTGAAAGCCTGCAGATTTCTATAACTCTACCTCCCAGCGAAAAGTTCGCAGTACAGTACGCTTAAGCCCACCATTTTCGGCTTACGTGTATCGCAGTCAGAACCGGGCATCCGATGCTTATGAAGGAACAAGCCACATTGGCGTCCACTTCCGGCACATTTAAGGCTTGCGAAAAATCGCTCATCGGATCGTGGGCATTGGACTGCTATGCTTGATGGCCGCCGCTCTGTTGCCGGCATGCGATGACGACCCGCCGCTCGAGGCTACGTCGCTACCAACTATGACGACGCTCAGTGTGCCGACTAGCCCGCCAACCGCAACGCCAACCGACACTCCTGCTCCAACACCGACGCCAGCAGGGTTCCCGAGGCTAGCGCCAACCGCGACGGCGCGCTCCCACTCCCCACGGTGGCGCCCACGCCAGAGCCCACGCCGACGGCCACACCCCCCTATACACGAAAGCGACAGAACATCGCCGCGCAGGACAACATCCTGGTCGGCGCCCACTACTACCCCTGGTACTCCTCAAAGACACATTGGGACGAGGGTCGGACGGACACACACCGGTCCGTGGAGACTATGACTCGCGGGACCGGGTCACCATCAATCAACATATAGACGAGGCCACCGGTTTCGGGATCGACTTTTTCAACATCAGCTGGTGGGGTCCCGGCTCGTGGGAGGACAAGACCCTGCGAGACCGCTTCCTTGAGGCGGATCTAATCGGTGAGATTTCGTTTTCGGTTTTCTACGAGACCCTGGGACGGCTGGAACACACCACTGACAGCTCGACCGGAGCTCTAACGATCGACCTCATCGACCCGGCGAACCGGGCCACCCTGATATCGGACTTCAAGTATCTGGCTCAGGAGTATTTCGATCCTCCGTCCTATCTGAAGATCGACGACAAGCCGGTCGTGATGATCTACCTGACTCGGACGTTCTCCGGCGACATACCCGGGGCCGTCAGCGAGCTGAGGTCTGAACTGCGCGATCTTGGACACGAGCTTTTTATAGTAGCGGACGAGGTTTACTGGAAAGACCCGAACACACCCCAATTGATCGAGAGGATCGCGCCATACGATGCTCTCTTCGCGTACAACATGCACTACAGCAATCCGACGGTGTCGGACCATTTCATCGAACGGTCCTTCCAGATGTACAACCGGTGGCAAACGGCGGCGGCGGAGGCCGGGGTGGACTTCATTCCGGCAGCAATGCCAGGGTTCGACGCCACCAAAATCACTCACCCCAACCCGTATATCATCGAGCGGTCACCGGAGAAGTTCGCCCAATTCATCCAGGGTAGTCTCACTCTCGTTGGAGACCACTGCTTGCTGCTGGTGACCAGCTTCAACGAGTGGCATGAGGGCACGCAGGTCGAGCCTTCCGAAGAGTTCGGCTACTCGATGCTGCAGGCCCTCGCCGAAGTGGTCAATGCTTCTAGTGCGGCAACGTCTCCTACAGTCACATCGCAGGCGATCGAGACTGACGCTGCCATTGTTTCTTTGGCTGTAAGCGCATTGCTCTCAAAGCTGGAGTGGTACATATCAGTGGAGTTGGAAAACCACCGGAGAAGACTGCCGCGAAACACCCAAATCTAGAAGTAAATTCAAACAAAGATCGAATTGCTTGAATGCTCGACGCTGGCCAGCGAGGTCATCAACGGACGGTATTACTCTACAGGTAGCGTCACCTCAATTGACGGCAGGACTATCCCCATAGTCTCCGTCTACCCAAAAGAGGTCATGGAGACCAAGGCTATGGAGACCGTCCGATCCGTCAAACTGGCGCTACCTATTCTCGAAGACTTCATGGCTACCCCCTTGCCCAGAGACGTCATACGCGTATGGTACGGTTTCCGCACAGGTGCCTCTGGCTCAGGTGGCAAACTCTACATGGAGGACAAAGGGACTTACGAAGCCCGGATGACCTCGTCAATGGTCATCTACGGGGCAATTCTCCCCACGAACTATCGCACAGCTACATCGGTCATGAATCGCTAACCCAGTTCCTCGAATTAAACGTGCACAACGTGGTTCGCACGAACTCGACTGATGTAGAATCGTGGAACTTTGTCCGGAATTACGTTCCCTTTAGGGACTCCAACGAAGGATATGCCGCCCTCCTTGACATCTACTAACTGATTGGGCAGGACGCTATGGCAAGAGCCTACAGGAAAGTCTATTCCTTAGAGCCACCATACAGTCAGCAACTCTGCGCGGAGTGTGGATGGCTGCCTGGAGGCTCCGGTCGGCGGCGGTCAACGCGCCGGTCTGATCAACATCGAACCTGGTCGGGGTAACAAGCCGGATTGGCGTAAATGGACGGCTCGACTTGGCGAGTGCAGGAGCTCAGGTTATATGTTCGTAGGCTCTTACTTCACTTGGGGGTCAGGCGACTCGCCCCAGTATCCAACCATAGGGGTTTAACCGTTGGGGAAGGACTGGTCCGGCGTCCCGGCCACAATTTCCCCGTCTCCTTCATCGAGTTCCGGAGCCGAC
>CBDCYT010000012.1:0-386849 GCA_965224325.1 Dehalococcoidia bacterium | reverse complement strand
TCTGGGGCGGGCTGCCAGCCAGGCGGTGATCTCGGACTCCGGCCAGCGGACGGCGCGGGCTCCGATTTTCAGCGGCTCGGGGAAAGACCCGTCTCGCATCTTGCGGTAGATGGTGGTCCGCGCCAGCCCGGTGCGGGTCAGGACCTCGCTGAGACGCAGCAGGCGTTCCGTAGTTGCGGCGGCCATAAAAGTACCCCTCATATCTTTACTTGAATGAAGGGTACGATCAACGCCCGGGGGTTGTCAGGGTGAAAAAATAGTCCGAATTGTTACCGGCGCAAGAACTCCCTTGCTGCCTCAATACGGAGCGGCAGCCCTCGTTTTAACTTTAACTTGCGAATTTTGGACCGTATGGTTTCCTGGCCGCGGGAGGTCTCGTCTGCGATGAAGCAGATGGCGGCTTCACGAGAGTATCCGTTAGCCTGCAGTATCGCGAAAACCGCCGTAACGAGGTTGTCATCGTCTACCTCTTCCGGCCGGCCGCGCTTTGGGGGAGGGTCACCGTAGGCGCATCGTCCGACGGCCCACTCGACCAAGTCCGGAGGGGGCTTTACGAAACTCTCCAACAAGTACCGTAGAAGCGCACGCAATCCCTCGTTGGCCCACGCTTCGGCGCTGGCCTTGTCGAAGTACTTGTCCAGCAACTCCTGCCTGGCAAATCCTGGCGGCGTACGCCTCCACCATGCCGGCAAATCAGCGAGCCGGGCCACAGCCGGGATTCTGCCGTTCAACACGTCGCTCAGGAACTGTTCCAAAGACTTTTCAGCCATGGTTCTCCTCCCTACCGGTCCCGCCGGTGACGTAATCTGCCCAGTCGCTCATCAGCGCCCGCCTCTGGTCGAAAAGGTCGCTCCGCATGTACGCCGCCTCAGTACTGTTGCCGACGCTGTGGGCCAAGGCCGCCTCGGCCACCGCCCAGGGCGCGGCAGTGCACTCGGCAACCCAGTTTCTGAAGGAAGTCCGAAATCCGTGGGGCACGGCGGGGGATTTGGAGCCGCCGCAGCAAGGCGGTGAACGCCATCTCGGACATCGGCCTGCCGCCACGTGTGGCGGGGAATATCAACCCCTGGCCGTCGACTAGTTCCAATGCTTGGCGCAGTATCTCGACAGCCCTGCCGGGTAGTGGGACCCGGTGGGGGCGCCGCGCCTTCATCCGGGCGGCGGGTATCTCCCAGGTTGCCGACTCCCAATCGAGCTCGCTCCAATCGGCCGCCCGTACTTCGCCGGAGCGAGCCGCGGTCAGGACCAGGAACTCGAAGGCCAGCTTGGTCGAGATGCTGGCGGTGGACTCCCTGACCCGATCCATCGCCCCCGGCACGAGGGCGTAGGGCAAGGCCCGGTGATGCTCTTTCAGCCGCCCTGTCTTGGGCAGGACTTTGAGCAGGGAACGCCCCGCCGGATTGTCCAGCCGGTAGCCCTGGGCGACTGCCCAGTCCATGACGGTCTCCACTCGCTGGCGGACCCGGCTGGCGGTCTCCGGCTTGCCGGTCCAGATGGGAGTAAGGGCGTCCATAACATCGGAGGAGGTGATGGCGTCCACTGCCTTGTCTCCGATTAGGGGGAAAGCATAGGTCTGCAGTGTCGATCGCCACTGGGCCGCGTGTTTCGGGTTGCTCCAGGTGGGGCGGCGCAGCTCGATCACCCGGGCGGCGGCTTCGGCGAAGGTGGGCACGGACGGGACAGGCTTGCGGGCCGCCTCCCGGCCCTCCCGCTTCTCGGCCACCGGGTCGCGGCCTGCGGCCACGGCGCTGCGGTTGTCGTGGGCGATTTCCCGGGCCCTGGCCAGACTGACCGTGGGGTAAGGCCCTAGCCCTATGTCCCGGCGCCTTCCGTGGACCACGATTCTCTGGACCCAGGCCTTGGTGCCGCCGGGGGCTACGTTGAGGTAGAGGCCGTCTCCGTCGCCGTGCCTGCCGGGTTTACCAAGGGCCTTTACCGCGGCCGCGCTGAGCTTGCCCATCCGCCCTCTAGTACCACATATAATCCCACACAAAGCGTGGTATCTACCAGTATTTTAAGGGGGTGTCCGGGACGAGTCAAGCCCCTAGTATCACATAATAAGCTATGACAGGGCTGAACTTTGAGACTTTACGGGGCGGTAAGGGACGTTAGTGTGGCGGAGAGAGTGGGATTCGAACCCACGATACCCAGAAGGTATACCGGTTTTCGAGACCGGCGCTTTCGTCCGCTCAGCCATCTCTCCGAGGGGTCTCTTATGCGTATATGGGGACGTTGTAGCGCCTCCAGCGGGCGCTGGAGGCGGGTTTGGCGGGGGTTTCCGACCGCGGGGCTAGGGGTGATTATACCGGAGCGGACAGCGGGTAGACTAGAAGCTGTGGACCACTAAGAAACTATCTCAAAACTTGGCGCACCATCCAAACCGTCATTGCCATGAAAAGAGCCGTTTTCATATCCATCCGCGGCCCAGAGGGCCATCCGCAATTCTCGCGAAGCTTGTCCACGACCCCGATCGGGGAGCGGGAATCCATAGGCCCAGGCTTCCAGCTAATCGATGGCGCCAGAGAGCGACCGTTTTGAGATAGTTTCTAAGAGCTGGTCTCCTTCACCTCAAAGTGCTTGACCCAAAACTCTCCCCGGTACAGATGCTCCACTTCCGCAGCCAGGGTTTGCCGCAGTTCACTCCTTTCGTAGTTAAGCAGGTCCTCCTGGGTATCCCACATACTGACGGTCATTCCCTCGTCGGGGTCTTCAGTGCTGCGCAATAGCTGGCGGTTTCGTAGTCCGTTGACGGTGTCAACGGTCGTTTCCACCTTTTCCCTGTAGAACTTCTCGTATTGGTCCCAGACCCCCAGCCGGAGCTTTCCCCAAGCTATCATGACGTGCATCAGACATGCCTCCGTTGGTTGTTTAAGCGGACGAGGAATCACTGCTGCGCGTGGAGGTAGCAATGATCTCAAAATGTTTCACCCAGAACTCTCCCGTGGAGTAAGCCCAGGGTTGGTAGTATTGAGCGGCTTCTTGGGCAAGATCACGGCGGGCTTCACTGGTCTCATAGTCACGCAAGGCTTGCAGGCTATCCCACAAGCTCCACGATACAGATTCCTGAGAGTCGGTGGCGCCGCGCCACAGCTGGCGCTCTTTCAATCCCTTCATCTCCCCGGTTTGCGGCGCCACCTTCTCAACGTAATGTTTCCGGAACTGGTCCCACGCTCCAGTCCTAACGGTCCCCCATGCCATCATTACGAACATCGCTTACGCCTTTCTCCAATTACTCAGAACTCTGCCTATATGTGTTTTCCGTGCTTTGACGCTTTGATACCTGCCTGCGTCCCGGCTTTACATTGCAAGGCCTCCAGATAATGGACAGGGATGCTAACGCAGGGCAAAGCCTCCAGATAACCGCCAGGGATGCTAACGCGGGGCAAGGCTTCCCGATAATGGACAGGGATGCCAACGCGGGCCCCATTGAGCGGTAGCCTCAGGCCTCCAACAGCCAGTCCCAGTATCCGCCGCGAACGCTGTCAAAAATGCCCAAGGGCGACACCATTCCCAACCCATCAGCGGGAGACCATTCCCTCTGGTAGCTGTAATATTTTACGCCGGCGCACGGCACACTGTAGCACCAAGCAAAAGTGGTCTCGCGGTCGACGTCCACCTCGCTGTCTACAACTTCGACTTCCTCGACCAATAGCGCTGTCACCATGTTACACCTCCCGGAGATAGACTTGATACGTCCAAACCCGCGTGAGTGATGTTAACGGCCGGGTGTTCTCCTCACCAGCTCAATGTAATCCGTGTACAGTAATATATGATATCACGAACTGTAATGTCAATAGATTTCGTATTTGTGAAATAAATCGCGTAGTATATTGCCGATGTAACGGGCATTAATTATTATAATCAATACATAACGCGTCGAATTATTGACATTAGACCCTGCGGCGTAACGGCGGGAAGGCCCGGCTCGAGCCTATCTAGCCGAAACCGGCACGCGGTCCGACCCCAGCCCTGTCCAAGGCATGGACCACACGCATTACCGGGAGACCTGACTGCGATTCACAACAAGCAAGTTGAAACCGGCCGCATCCACGACGCCGGACCCCACAGCGGAACGATTGTCCCCGGCAACGAAAAGCCGCCTGTCTTGTCTCTGCAAGACGCGTGAAGGCCTGGGGTTCCCCGCCATCACCGAATGCCCAGGCACATCACAAAGCTCTCTCCCCACAACCGCCAGCTGGAGAGCTTACGTGTCCGCAGCTGCCGGTATGGCGCGGCGAATGCAGAAGCAGGCCTGGTGGAGATGGGTGCGGGTGATCGGGTTCAACTGACCCAGCGTGGACCCAGGTTAGGGGAGGACATCGCCGCGCGGCACAGGTTGGCCGAGTGGCTTGTGACGCGGTTGGTGGGAATGGACCCGTGCCGGTCGAATGGGGAGGCGCATAGACTGGAACATGCCATGCTCCCCAAAATTCAACTACGATTGGTGGAGCGTCTAGGCTTCGCCGGCGCCGGGTACTTGGAGCGGCCCATCCTAAGAGCCGGTCAGCAGGCGGACTCCTCCAGCTGCATGCCGTTAGACGCTGCGACAGCGGATGTAGACTGCAGTGATGGACGGCCCACGTGAGCCTGGGCTGCTTCCGAATTCGAGAAGATCCCTCAGGAAGGCCCAGGACAGACAGGTCTTAGTTCCGGGACCTTGCAGGCAGACGGAGATAGCCGGACGGTTACTGTTTTCCCTGTTCACCCCAGCCGCTAAAGAGAATTTCGGAGGCATCGAGTTGGTCGCCGGTGCCCTCGCCGATGGATTCCAAGTCCTCAGCCGCTTGGACAATGATTTGGGCAGCGGTGTCAGGATGCAATTTCCCCATGTTTAAGATCATGTGATAAAGACTGGGCTCGCTGGGATGCACCTTGAAAAACTTGCGAAAATACTTCACCCGGGTCTGCTCCAGCTCCTCCACAAGGATCTCCGCTTCTTCACGCTCCATGCTTTCCCAGCGTATTAGAGTTTCGGTCCGCACCACGTCAGGGGCCATCAGGCCCACGTGTAACACGCCGGGGAGACCACCTAGAATCACATTGGCTCCCCTGCCAATGATTACCACGTCGCCCGCCCGGTACAGGTCGTTTACCACAGTGCTAGTTGCGTCTATAAACTCCTTATCCGGCACGGTGGCAGTTTTCGCGGCCTGTTCAACAGCTAGAGCCGCATAGGCGTCCGGGGGCCAAGGCCCGGAAGCATACATGTGGCCGCTCACGGCAGAGCGTTCCAGCATGTTGTGCACGAAGCTCCCCAGACGGTCTCTGAATCGGGCAACCCGTTGCTCCTTGTTGATCAAGGCCTCAACCGGCGCCCGCACCATAGTGGCCGCTTGGGTAAACACCAATCTGTCGACGAATTCGATATTCAGCTTTTCCGCAACCATGCGGCCAATGGTAACGGACCCGCAGCCTATGGGGCCATTAACGGTGATAACTGGCACGGGACCTCCTTCTCTTCGTCAGGCGCTTAGCGCGACCTTTAGCCCGGGCTATGCACCCATGGGTTTAGGCTGTAGTTTGTATCTCCCCCCAGGCCCATCATCAATAGAGAGCCCTGGCCAGGATGCCATCAACTTCCCCAAAGGTTACGTCCCCCGTAACGGATGGCAAGCGTACCCGTACTCGGCAAGGCCGGCTTACCCGACGGCCTTGCCCCATCAGGGTCACCGCTAGCGGGACAACCGGCGAGTATCCGGCAGGGGGCCTACGTTACCGCAGCAAGCACAAGCAATTGCCGGATCCGCTCTGCCAAGGCGCCAACAGACCCGGTTGTTGGCTACGCTGACACCCGGGAAGTCGTGGGGGCTATAATAGCCCACTTTGCCCTCCGGGGGTAGCGGGCTTCTAGCGCTGCACTCCGTACATGCGGGCTGCGTCGTAGAGAGGCCGGTCTACACAAGGTCGTTCCTTGCGCCGGGGAGCTGTGCCTTCTAACCCTGGCACCAGTGTTTAGCCTAGGCCGGTCAGTTCAGCGTTGACCAGCCCTTTCCTCGACCTCCCTGTCCACCAGTGACGAAGGTAAGGCGGGAAGCGGAGGGGTTACTTTCAAGGCCTGTACCGCGGCGACCTGCGGCCCCCCCTCCTAGCGGGTCCATCCGATTTACAGGACCCCTACGGAGAGTTCCGGACACGGGCGGTGAAGGCCGTTTAAGCCTCGGAGACTCTCCGCGGGAACATGAGGCTGGTTATACGTTAGCCACCTCGCTGGGCTTGAACACTTGCACGTCTATGCTAGCTTTGGTCGACACCTTCTCGGCAACGCTACCCTTGATCATCTTGGTTAGCCCCTTGCGATCGTGGGTGTACATCATGATGAGGTCGACCTCACCGTTAGCGGCGTAGTCTGAGATACCGTCTACCGCAGATTGGGCAACGACCACGTCACACCGCCATTCATCAGATCCCTCTCCCATGCCGGCGACCAACCCCTGGAGATAGGACATCGCGTTGTCCCGCATCTCGTCCTCGTGCTTGCTTCCGAAGGCCGTTCTTTCCGGATCGGGTTGGATTACGTGTAACAGGACCACCTTGCCTTCAGAAGCTAATTGCTCTCGCACCAAGGGAAGCACACCTTCGGATTCCTGCGATTTGTCCAAGGGCACTAAAATGTTTTGGTACATTCCACACCTCCGTTGTACCTCTTGCTAGCTCGCAAGCAATACCAGGCCTTACTAAATCCGGAGAAGACCGCAGGCGCGCCAAGCCTCATCGGCCCCCAATCTGATGCTGTCACCCCCTTACAACGATTTAACCACTGCCGCCCGTCTTTCGATAAGACGGCGTTTCGTCTGCGTCAACCACCGGTCTTCCGACATAACGGGCCATGGCCGGTGCTCGTTCGTCATTAGGAACGCAACACCGGCCATAGGGACCGAAATACCCGTCTTCAAAAGGGTCCAAATCTAAATAGTCGGCATCTGAGTCAAGGTTAAGCATATTAACCAGGATTGTCAACATTGTGCCAATATTCACACTGATATCGTTGCCATAAAGCTATTGTGACTAGTTTCACAAATTAAACTCGGCATAAACTAGTGTAATACGTAATATCCCTCGTTATAGCGTGGTGCACCCGTTGGTTTTGAGCATCCGGGTTACGTATACAGCCCTATATCAAGCCGATATTGGCCAGATCGGACTATTTATAGGCCCACATCGTGATTTGACAGTACTCCTGCAATCAGATAGCATGGAAATCAGACACCAGACGCCCCGGGCATAGCCGGCTTGTTTGGGGTCAGACTAGGGGAACAAAATCATCCTAGTCTTCGGGGCCGGGAAGAACGGTCCGGTGGAGGTGGCCATGATCCCCTTGTTTGTGTGGAATCATGCGTGGAACTTCCCTTGTAAACCCTCCGTTGGCACGCAGACCAAGGTTGAGTAGCCAGCGGAGGACCTACGAAAGCCGGCGGCTCCACGCTATAGAAGACGCCAGGCCGCGAGCCCGGTGACGACGGGCCGGCCCCTTAGGCCGCGAAGGCCGAATAAGTGGAGGCAATGGTGAGGCATCATAATCAGGTGCGGTGATCAGCCGCACCTGATTTTTTGTGATGTGTTTAGCGGTTGGTAGTGTTTCCCGGCGGTGCCAGAGCCTGCCGAGTTCTTTCAACAGGGGCAACAGGGGCAACAGGGACAACAGGGACAACAGGGACAACAGGGACAACAGGGACAACAGGGACAACAGGGGCAACAGGGGCAACAGGGACAACAGGGACAACAGGGGCAACAGGGACAACAGGGGCAACAGGGACAACAAGAGCTGGTCTCAGATGAATGCAGCGTTGACCGACGCCAAGAAGGCGAGGAAGGTTGCAAAGAGCTTAGGTCGCCCCCTCCAAAGAGGCCACGCTAAAGACCACGCTGAACGGCTTACAATAGATCACCACGCTGCCAAAGATGCTCACGTCCGCGTCGGCAGGGATGGGGTAATTCTGGTTTCCTCGATTGCCCTTTAGTTTGCCCAAGTCCAAGTAACCCTCGGTCTTGACCTGGCTCGACTCGTCCGGGTCCTCATGGGGCGACAGGACCACGTGCAGGTCCGGGCCGTTGGTGACGTCCAAGTCTTGCAACCTCAACAAGTGAGAACCGTCCGCGCCACGATAGATGGTCGCCTGTCCTTTACCTCTATGAAAGCTGTCGGCGTCTTTAAAGTTTCCAACTCTAAGGGCTACGGGCGATGCGGCAGCCTCAGGTACAGCGATGGCATCTGACATTAACTCCGGCATCGCTTCATCAACCATCAGTTCTATCTTGGACATGCCCACCATGATGGTCTCCGCTTCCTCTGCCTCCATGTTGACGGGCATGACGGCGGAGAAAGAGAGAGGAAACTCCTCCTCTACCGTCTTGTTGGTGAATAAAGGCGACCCCAGGGACCAGCCCAGCCAGATCATCACAATCAGGGGAGGAGTGGATATTATGGCCACCGGGACCCGCCGCTGCCACATCCAACGGTGCACCCCTTTCCAGTAGGCGAAGCCGCCGATCGCGAAGGCAACCACGAGTATCCCCGCCAACATGGCCCACCGGTACTCGTATAGGTCTGCGAACGTCCGTTCAATATCGCCGAAGGTGGACATAAATGCTTAAGCTCCGGTAAAAGCGTTCCCCACTACGTCACAAACGCCGGAGTGAATAAAGCATCCTAATATCAGAGACCTTGAGCGTACCTTTCTCAAGCGCATTTTTCTCGTATCTCAGGGCGCCGCTCCCACTCCGGCTACGCCGGCACTCAGGACTATTCTCCAAGCCTTGTCACCAACACCCACATGGGCCGCCTTCCTATGGAATAGCTCTCCAGTGGAGAAGGTTGACCCGTCTCCCCGTCTATTCTATACGAGGCGAGACGGCCCGACGCCGAGCCGGCGGCAAACATGAACCTGCCCTCCGGGTCCAGACTGAAAGAGCTGGGCACCGCTTCCGTGGACACGTGCCCTGTGGCCGTCAACCGTCCGTTGGAAGGGTCCACGGAGAAGCTGGCGATGCTATTGTGGCCGCGGTTGGGAACGTAGAGGAATTTGCCCGAAGCAGAGATTTGGATCTGGGAACAGGTGTTTCTCTCCGTGTGACCCTCAGGCAAGGTAGTAATGGTTTGAAAAGCGGACAGTGTGCCCGCAGAAGTGTCAAGGTGATACGCCGTCACACTGCAGCCCTGTTCATCGGAAAAGTAGACGATATCTAGGCTTGGATGAAAGCAGAAATGGCGAGGGCCAAGACGCTCTTCGGGCTCCACCTTGGAAGGGGAGTTGGGGGTAAGGTGGCCGGTGTTTTCGTCGAACCTAAATTGAAAAATTGCGTTGGGGCCATGGGACTCCTTAAAAGGTTCGAGCACGTTGTCATTTAAGCGAGCAATGTGGGGCACGAAGGCGAATCTGTTGGACCGGTCGGTCTGCATAGCGTGGGCGCCGGTGTCCGTCGCCAGCCATTCTATGGGCGGGCCTCCCAGCGATCCGTCATCCCCGATGGGATGTACCGCCGCGTGGCCACTTCCGTAGCAAGCGGAGAGTAGATATCTGCCATTGCGGTCGGTAGAAAGGAACACAGGGGCGTCCTCCGGCAACACCGTCCCGTTTTGCGTAAGTCCCCCGTCCTCCTGGTTTATGCGCCAGCTGGATATCTCCGGAACACCCCTATTCCCAACATAGAGGACCGACCGGTCCGGGCTAATCGCTAAGAGGGCCGGCCCACCAGGCACAGGCGCCTCTGATTGCGGCGTTAGCTTTCCGGTCTCGGCGTCCATGGTCATTATTAATATCTTGTCATCGTCTTGCAGCGCGATGTAGGTGTAGTAAGGCATAAATCAACCTCCTCCCGTTTCGCTAATATTATCTGTAATACTATTTGCCGGCTTGGCTGCCGCGAGCCCGTGGGTGAGCCCTTTGGGGCAAGAGTATGGTGTCGTGAATTCGATGAGTTTCGCCTCCTCAGAGTTTCGTCTCCTCAAGCGGCGTCCAAGCTATCAAAGCGCGTGCACCAAGGGTCACGAGCGAATGGTAACCCCGACAGTTCGCTTTGTCGACCAGGCTTTCAGGGCAACACGATGCTAAATTCATTAAGAGACTGAGCTTGGCTAGTGAGGCTCCAGGACGATTTTAGGCCTGGGTGGATGGCAGGGCTGCAGGCTCGGCAGCCGGTTCCAAGAGGCAACAGAGACTTCGCGAGCACGGGCATCCTGCCCGGAACGGACATGCCAGCAAATCAGCGGAGGGTTTCATGAAGACGATTTCATGAATCGGAAGCTTCTGTGGAGGCAGGCTGCCTTTGTTGATCGGTTTAGGCCACCGTCGCGGCCCCGTTGTCATTCCGGGCCAGCCGCGGCAGCCAAACTACCCGCCAATTCCCTCGCCTGATACCTTGCGCGCGGTTCTTGCCAGGCGACTCATAAGCTCCTCCGGAGACAAGTCGCCAGCAACGGACCACATGAAGCGGCTGTTCTGAAGTGGAATATGGTCGGGGTGAGTGGATTCGAACCACCGGCCTCTACGTCCCGAACGTAGCGCGCTAACCACTGCGCTACACCCCGACTGCGGCGCGGGACAGAACTGGCGCAACCTTGGCCGCCAACCCGGCCACCATAGCAACACCCAGCCCCGCGTGTCCAAGACAAATGCATTATACCCTAATACCATAAAGAGGGAGCGGCAGCCAATGATGGAGCGGGCTACTGGCTCAACATTGCGTTAGTCTGTTCCCGCAACTTGTCCGCGTTCAAGGCTCCGCCCCAGACCCTGAAGATTGCTCCGTCAGCGTCGATGAATACGGTGGCCGGGATGCCCAGCACTTTGTACCCGGAAATCACGGTGTTATCGGTGGTGTACCCCGCAGGATAGGTAATATCCAACTCATCCAGGAGGGTCTTAGCATTGTCTACGGACCCCAACCCGGTGAACCGTCCCAGGTCGATTCCCACCAGGATAACACGGTCGCTGTATTCGTCGTAAAACTCTTGCAAATCCGGCATCTCGGCCCGGCATGGAGGACACAGCCCAGCCCAAAAATTGAGGACTATCGGCTTCCCCAGCAACTGATGCAGGGTCAATTCTGTGGCGCCAAACGTTTCCTGCCCCTGAAATAGCGTGAAGCCAAAGTCAGGAGCTAGATTCTCAACCCCGGCCACCTCAGAGCCCCCGGAGGCCGTGGACGGCTGACCATCCGAACCACCGGACCCTCCACCGCAGGCCATCAGGACTGTCATCAGTACCGCCAGCATAACGGCGGCGGCGCGCCACCCGCCAAGCTGCGGGACAAAGCCGCGGCGCGTCCCGACTGCCGTTGGTTTCCAAGCTGCCTGCGGTCCCGGCCTAGTCCGTGTCTCCATTGTCTGCCCTCCAATATGGGATCCCTCTAAACATGATAACCACAAATACCCCTCTGACACCACGTAAGGGCGGTACTGATTCTTTATACGGCGGAAGCCGCCAATCGGGTTAGTCTCTCGTCAATCAAAGCGCTGATCAATCTCCCGGGTGCGATGAGTAGCGGGATGAAAAACCCCGGCGATATATATACTAGGCTGCTTGGTCAAAAGTACTGCAATAATCCACTGCATCCAAGACGTCGAGTGGTTGCTGGCGCAGCGGCCCACGTGGCCGGTGGCTACAATTTTGACACTCGCCCATGCCGGTCTTAGCTGCCACGATTGCTCCCCATCTTGGCCAGGCCGCCGGTGCGCTTCCCTGAGAGAAGAAAAAGGGTTAAAGTTTTCCATGCTCATTTTTTACTGGCGGCTAGTGCGCGGCGGCCAAGACCGGAGCAAGCGGGGAAAGTGAAGAACATCTTATCGCGGTCCATGTGCCGTACGCGATATCCCAGCTACACGCCCGGCACTTTCGCCGGGCCCCTGATTTCAGATACTCTTATGCCGTGGCCGGTCAAGAGCACCGCGGACGCCTCAGCGTCAAATCACAAGGCCGGGTTAACTTTTTGACTCTTTCGCTGCACCAACAATTAGCAGACGTGGTGGACTCCAACGCAATCTTGCCTCAAGAGCGGCTGAGCGAGTACGCAGTCGACGGCGTCATACCCCAAGCCGCGGTCGAGGCTCCTGACCGTCAGTCCATCGCCGAACTATTGAGCTGGGCCTCGGACCGGCGGTTTCCAGTGTTTCCCCGAGGCGGGGGCGCCCAGATGAATCTGGGGAACGTGCCTGAGGAAGTAGGCCTGGTCCTAGCCACAAGCTGCCAATCCCGCATCTTGGACTACGAACCAGCCGACCTCACAGCCACCGTGGAGGCGGGCATAACCCTTGACCGGTTGCAGCAGCAACTTTCGGTTGGGGGCCAATTCTTGCCCCTGGAATCGCCCTTGGCCGAAAGGTCCACCATCGGCGGATTGCTGGCGGCCAACGCCACGGGGGCACTGCGCCACTCCTACGGACAACCCAGGGACTGGTTAATCGGCATCGCTGTGGTGGGAGCCGGGGGACAAGAGACCAAGGCCGGGGGCCGGGTGGTAAAAAACGTCACCGGCTATGACCTAAACAAGCTGTACACAGGCTCACTGGGAACGCTGGGGATCATAGTAGAGGCAACCTTCAAGCTGGCGCCCGCGCCCCCTGAGCGGGGCACGTTGGTGGCGGCGTTTCCGACTATTGACGGGGCGTTAAGCGCTGGAACCGCGCTGCTCCAGCAGATATGCACCCCCCAAGGTGTCCAAGTCCTTGATAGACAAGCGTCGAGACGACTCAGCGGCATGCTTGGAGGCGCTGTCCTACCCTGCACCGGAACTGGTGAAGCTCAGGTGATTGCGCTTTTCTCCGGTCGGCCTCGGGCGTTGAAACGCCGCCTGGAAGAGTGTACCCGCATACTTCGAGAGTCGGGGGCATCCGAGATATCCCCGCTTGATGAGAATGACGGCGCTCAATTGGTCAAATCCCTGAACGACCTGGGCTGGGGCGAGGGCGATAAACCGGATTTGACGATCAAGCTCAACCTGCCTCCGGCTTCGCTGGCTAGGGCAATCACGGGACTCCGCCAAGAATCTCCCGCGGGTACTCCTCCCGCGATAATAGCCGATCCGGGCTTTGGCGTTGTCCGGCTGTTTTGGTGGTCTGAAGCGGTTCTCGAAGGCCCCCATGGGATTGATGACTCCCAGGTTTTACACACCATCGCCGAAGCCCAAGACGCCGCGAGAAGGGAAGGAGGCTCCGCACTGGTGGAATTTTGTCCTCTACCTCTGAAAAAGCAGATCGACGTTTGGGGACCCCATCCCCAGGGCCTAGAAGTCATGCGCCGAATCAAGCAGAATTTCGACCCGCTGGGCATCCTCAGCCCAGGCCGGTTCGTGGGAGGGCTTTAGTGCCCGACTCCGGCGGACAGCATCCGCAAATCCCGAAGCCCCAGGTCCCTTTAACAGCGGTTGAGCCATCGTTTCCTTCTCTGTCGCAGGGAGGATTCAGCGGCGTGGATGTTCCCGCCGAGGCCGACATGTACCGTTGCGTCCACTGCGGGCTGTGCCTGAGTTCCTGCCCTACTTACCTGGAGACCGGACTCGAGACCGAATCGCCGCGGGGACGCATCGCTTTCATGAAGGCTGTGAGCGAGGGCCGGCTGCAAATCAGCCCAATCGTGGCGTCGCACTGGGACGCCTGCTTGCAGTGCCGAGCCTGCGAGGCGGTTTGTCCCTCGGGCGTCCCCTACGGCCGGATTATGGAAAAGACCCGATACCAGTTGTTGACCCAGGGTGGCCGCTCCAGCCCCAAAATGGGAGTTAGCCGCCTTTTCTTGCGGGCCGGGTTGCCGCATCCGAAGCGTCTGCGCTTGGGCGCCCACGTGGTCCGGGCTTACCAGCGCTCCAGGCTGCAGAAGCTGGTGCGCGGGTCGGGGGTGCTGCGTCTGTTACCCGGCCACGTAGCCCAATTGGAAGCCCAGCTGCCCCAACTTCGAGGCCGCTTTTTCAGCCCCACCGGCCGGATTCACCGCGCACGGGGCCTACCCAACGGTTCCCCGGCCAAGCTGACCGTCGGCGTTCTCTCAGGCTGCGTGATGCCCTTGGTCCACGGGAATTCAATGGAGGCGACGGTGCGGGTACTCACCCGAAACGGGTGTGACGTGGTGGCGCCCATGGGCCAAGGCTGCTGCGGCGCATTGAATATACACGGGGGAGACTTGGAGTACGGGCGCATTATGGCCCGGAAAAATATCGACGTGTTCCTGGCCGCGGGAATAGATCGCGTGGTGGTGTCCTCGGCAGGGTGCGGGTCTGCCATGAAGGAGTACCACCAACTCCTGGCCGACGATCCGGAATATGCCGAGAAAGCCCGGCAATTCGGTCATATGACGCAGGATATCACCGAACTCTTGGTTTCACTTCCCTTCGACGTCCCTAAAGGGCGGGTCAACCGTAAGGTGACTTACCAGGACCCTTGCCACCTCGTCCACGCCCAGGGGATTGCATCGGCGCCGCGCCGGATACTGCGCTCGATACCTGGGCTGGAACTGGTGGAGATGGAGGAAGCCTCCACGTGCTGCGGCGCTGCGGGGTTATACGCCGTGGTGCAGGGTGAGTTGGCCGGTAGAATTCTATCCCGGAAGTTGCAACGCATCGCCGCCACGGGGGCGGAGCAGGTGATTACCGCCAATCCAGGTTGCATGATGCAGATCGAGCGGGCGTTACCCTCGATTGGCATGTCCGGCAGCGTAATTCACGTGGTTGACGTCTTGGACGAAGCCTACCAGGCGGAATCGGATTAGCCGCCTGTTCACACTATTGGCCTAAATCCGATATCGTTGGCGCATGGAACTCACACAAGCCCAGTACGAACGCATCGCATCGCTCCTACCAGTCCATCGCGGCAACGTAACCATTTCAAATCTCCAGGTGCTCAATGCAATCCTGTATGTTGCTGAGCATGGTTGCACGTGGCGGGGACTGCCTCCTCGGTTTGGCAAATGGCACACCGTCTACACCCGCATGAACCGCTGGGCTAAGAACGGCGTGCTCGCCAGGGTATTCGTACATCTGCAGCGAGAACAGATAGTGCGCGTCAAGCTCGACCCGGTCCCGATGGACGGCGCCATTGTCAAGGTGCATCCTGATCTGCCGGGATCGATTATGGACCATCCAGCGCCAAGCGGACCTAATTATTCGCCTCACCCCCTAGGGCGAATCGACAATTGCTAACCCCAGATGACCGAGGAGACCAGATACAGGGCCGACAGGAGGTAGAGACTTCTGCGGTCGTATCTGGTTGCGATTCGCCTCCACTGTTTCAATTTGTTGAAGGCTCGTTCAATCAGGTTCCTTTGCTTATAAAGTTCCCGGTCGTATTCCCAAGGTTCCCTCCGGTTTGACTTGGGCGGTATGACCGCTTCGGCGCCCTGGTTCCTGATAAAGGCCAGCACGCGGTTGCTCTCATACCCCTTGTCAGCGATGACAGCTCCGGCCTCGAGGCCGGTCAGCAGGGGTATGGCTTGAGAAACGTCCGCCTTCTGACCGCCGGTGAGAGAGAAGCGCACCGGCCGGCCCTGAGCATCGGCCACCAGATGAATCTTGGTGCTCAGTCCACCCCGGGAGCGGCCCACAGCCTCACATTGGCCCCCCCTTTCCCGCAGACTGCCTGCTGGTGGGTCCGGACTATGGTGGAATCAATCATCACGTATCTGTTGTCCGGGTCATCCAGCAACACCTGGAAGATTTTCTCCCAGATTCCGGTCTTGGCCCAGCGGGTGAATCGCTTGTGGACGCTTTTCCAGTTGCCGTACCCAGGTGGCAGGTCTTTCCAATGGGCTCCACTGCGCAGCACCCACAGGACGCCGTTTACGAATTTCCGGTTGTCCTTGGCCGTAACGCCAACCCAGCCGGGACGCCCGGGCAAAGAGCCTTCTATCCGACGCCACTGAGCAGCGCTCAACTCACAACGTTCCACGCCAATCCCCTCCACCGCACGTCACTTCTCAGGGTTACACTCTATCCTCCTCTAATAAGCTCCTGCCCTATTTCCTCAGCCGAGTTTCACCCAATTGTCGATTCGCCCTAGATGTCACGGCGCTTTACGCTATCTATGAGGCGGTGGACTAAGCGGTGAAGTTGGCGAGGGGAGCACTTGTCCCAGTGATCCTCGGGATAGCTGCTCCACTATCGGTCCTGAATCTCTGGGCCTGTGGAGGAGGGACGACGTAATGAGCTGGGGGGTTAGAGTCCCGGTCCTGGCGGCGCTGCTGCTCGCGGCAGGTGCGCTGAGCTTCGGCTGCGGGCAGGAGGCGACGGTCACTCAAGCCCCGTCCGGCCCTGCGGTAGGTACGCGTGAGACGGCGCCTTCCACAACTAGAGAAAGCACACGTCCAGTCCCCATCTCCACCGCTAACTCGGTCTATCCCACGTCGCCTCCTACCGTACCGGCCCCGACCATGAGCGCCGCTAACTCGGAAATGCCAGACCGTCCGTGTGGTCCCACAAATTTGGGATCCCGCCATCATTTCCTCCATTGGACCCCCGACGGTTCCCAATTGGTGTTCGACTTTCTTGAGAATATCTGGACGGTGGACAGCGAAGGCACCCTGCTGAAAAGCGTCGTTGACGCCAATCCCGGGTATTGGGAGAACGGTTCGGGGCGCCGTTATAGGTTCCCGCATGGCTTTCATGCCGACCTATCGCCGGACGGGTCCCGGATTGTCTACGGCTCGTGTCAGTATACTCTTGATGATCCATACGTCGAAGAGGCCGGCTCCAGTGGGGTCTTCGAATACGAGAGATTGTTCTTCGGATACGAGATTGCTGCAATTGCCATCGACGGGACCGGGCAGCAGCGATTGACCGAGAATCGAGGGTTCGACAGCCGCCCTTCGTGGTCGCCTGATGGGGACCGGGTAGCCTTCATTATGAGTTCGAATATATTTGGAGATTACGACGGCACCCTGCGACTTCACACGATGTCTCCGGACGATTCGGACGTAACTGACGTGGCGGGAGTTGTGATGGGATATGAAAATCCTTCTTGGAGCAAGTCGTCCCTCCAGCCTCCGGTGTGGTCGCCTGACGGCCGCCGTCTGGCATTCATTGGGGGGGAGACGCGGGATCCCAGCGGCGGTGGCACCCTGTACACGATCGGGGCTGATGGGTCGGACCGGCGCATATTGGCGTACACAGAGAGTTGGATCGCGCCGACGTGGTCTCCGGACGGCGAAGAGCTGGCGTTTGCCCTGGTAAACGTCGAGAAGTCATTGGTAAATGACCGGGAATCAACGACTTACGAGTCAATGATCTACAGGATAAAGGCGGATGGGACCGGGCTGCGAAAGGTGTGGGGCGGGCGGTCTGATGAGTATTCGCAGACGATCTCGCGGGTGTCGTGGTCGCCCGGCGGGTCGGAAATTCCCTTCGTCACCGACGGAGTATACGTGGTGCACACCGACGGCACGGGCCTGCGCAGGTTGGTCAACCTCCGCAGGATTGGCGAACACCTCAGAGACGATTTGTTCTTCGACATCGTTCGCAGTAGCCCGTGGCTTACCCTGGCGGCGTGGTCACCGGACGGGTCCAGGATCGCAGTCTACTATGCAGAGGGCGGCCGGCAACACCCGGAATCGGGAGGGCAACTCCTCACGGTGGCCCGAGACGGGTCCGACCTGCGCATCCTGGTGGATCGGAGGGTTCTGGGAGGAGAGATGCAGGCTTGGAATTCGCCCCAGTATGAAAGACCGCCTCTGGATCCGGCGGTTTGCTCCGCAATCTTCACCGCCGGAGAGCCGGAAACCAACGCCGGCCTGGTCCAGGACTGCGAGACGCTGATGCTGTTGGGGTCTCAGAGCCTCCTCCGCTTGCGCGGGAGTTCATGGGATGAGTGGTGGGACCCCAGCAGGAGCACTACCTGGAATGACCGGTTAGTGATAGACGGCACGCCGCCGCGCGTGCGTGAGCTGGGCCTCGGCGGCATAGACCTGACCCTTCTTCCGCCGGAACTCGGCCGGCTGACGGAGCTGCGGAAGCTGCAAATGTGGAACGGCGCTGAGTATCGGTTCAATACGGTGACCGGCGGCATACCGCCGGAGTTTGGCAGCCTGGCCAAGCTAGAGATCTTGGATGTCACAGAAAACTACCTGAGCGGCCGCATCCCCGCGGAACTGGGCAACCTCGGCAACCTGAGGGTCCTCTTTCTCGGGGGAAACGATTTGAGCGGTCCCATTCCGGCGGAGCTGGGCGCGCTCAAGGAGCTGCGGGAGCTGTCCCTGAACGATAACAATCTGAACGGCGGCATCCCGCCGGAGTTGGGCGGTCTCACCGGACTGGAGAGCTTGGACTTGAGCGACAACCTGTTCACCGGGAGCATCCCGCCGGAGTTAGGCGGCCTCACCGGACTGGAGAGTTTAGATTTGAGTAACAACCGGCTCACCGGGAGCATCCCACCGGAGTTGGGCGCGCTGGAGAGCCTGACGGCCTTGAATCTGGCCGGGAACGACTTCTGGGGCTGCATAGGGGATGGGTGGGCGGAAATATGGGTCCGGCAGAGCGGCAGGCCGCCCTGCGAGCCGGAAGGAGGAGCCGTCCCATGAACACCGGCGGCGGCTGGCGGCGTCCGTTGGTCCTAGGGGTGCTTGCGCTGCTGTGCCTAGCGGTGGTGTCCGGATGTGGCTGCAGCGGCGACCAGGAGCCCATGGTGGAGCTGCCCAACCCAGAGCTGTCTCCGACGCGGACCGCAGATGGCACACCGTCTACACCCGCATGAACCGCTGGGCCAAGAACGGAGTGCTCGCCAGGGTATTCGAACATCTGCAGCAAGAACAGATAGTGCGCGTCAAGCTCGACGCGGTCTAGATAGACAGCGCTATTGTCAAGGTGTGCATCCTGATCTGCCGGGATCGATTATGGACTATCCACCGCCAAGCGGACCTGATTGTTCGCCGCACCCCCTAGATGTCACGGTCATCTACGCCCTGGATCAAACCATCCCATGACAACCAGATTAAGCACAGTTAGGATGTTCATCAGGTCTCCTAGGGTCGGGACGTTAGTGGTGGGTGGCGCCAGTTTCCTTATCTCGACGATAGCTACGATTGTCGGAGGTGCCTGCGACGGCCAGTTCGCGATTGATCTCGAATGCGGGATATGTCAGCAGATTGGTCCGCTCGCTAATCAAAAGCATTTTGGGCCTAGTTGGACCGCAGACGGAGAAACCGTGGTATTCGGCTACCGTAGCGCAGACCAGTCGCTGGCTCACGTTGGAGGGTACAGCCATCACATATATATCGTCAGCTCCGATGGCGCCAGGCTGACAAGATGGATTCCCTTGGGCGCTCCACCTGACGACACACTTGCATTTGATTATTCTCCCGACTTAAGAGACTCTAAAGTTGCGTTCGCCACACTGCGGCACGCCCCCAAGGGCGATCGGCTACATAAGATCGCCATCGCCGAACTTGACGGCTCCGGCTACAGGCGGATGACCGACAACGACGGGTCAGACCTGGCCCCAGCATGGTCGCCCGACGGCTCGCGCATCGCCTTTACTTCCAACCGGGCCGGATTCGCCTCGAAGAAGGATGATCTGGACGGTGCGGCTTTCAACGTTTATGTGATGGACGCCGACGGCTCGAACGTGCGGGGCGCAGCTCCTAACCTGTTCGTCTCACCCCACCAGCCTAAGTGGTCTCCGGACGGAGGCTACTTAGAGCCTATCCAACAACCCCGCTGGCGCGGAAAGTAATCCAGGCGCAAGCGAAATGAAGCATAGCCACATAGTTCTCCACTTTTTTCTCCCAGCGGATCAGCAGACGCCTGAACCGGTTCAGCCAACTGTGGGTTCGTTCCACGATCCAGCGACGCGCCCGGTAGCCGGGGATGCTTCTCTTCTCTGCCCGTTCTTCTCCACGGCTCTTGATATGGCCGGTGTATCCCCAGGCTGCCACCAGCTTTCGAACTTCGGGATAATCGTACCCTTTGTCCAGGCACATATTCTGGGGCTGGTACGCAGTTGGCTCAGGCCGCTGCACCATGGCAGCTTCCAAAGTACGCTCTACCAGCTTCATATCGTGCCGGTTCGCTCCGTCCACGGCTACTCCAATGGGACCCCCATGGCCCTCGGTCAGCAAGCTCCTTTTGGCGCCCCCTTTGCCCCGGTCAGTGGGATTAGGTCCTGTAGCTTTTTCCCCCCAAGGGCGCCTTGGTCATGGCTCCGTCCATCGCTTGCCACTCCCAGTCCAGGCCGTGGCGGGCATCATATTCAATCAGCCCTTCTTGCCATAGCCGCTCAAATACACCAGCGGCCCGCCATTGTTGAAACCGCAGATGGACCGTACTGGAGGCGCCGAAGCCCTTGGGCAGGGCTTTCCACTGGCGCCCGGTGCGCAACACGTAGAAGATGCCGTCCATACACTGGCGGGCTGGGGTATACCGGCGTCCTCCCTTGGGATGGGGGCGTTGTTGGGGCAGCAAAGGCTCGATACGCTGCCACATGCTCTCAGGAATACGCCACGCGTCGTCCACGGGACCCATTGGTTCTAGGGATACTCTGAACAAGGCCGTCATAGTCTGGATTGTCATAGCCGAGGCAACGATGGGGGTGAGAACCGCCTCACGAGGCTTGTTGGGCCGGGCTTGGTCCCGCTGATCGCACCCTGCGGTGGCCGATGCGGGCTTGATACTGCCGGAAAGGCCGGTCCGGAGCTGTTGGCTCGCGCACTACGCCGCCAGATGGCGCTGGGCCGTCAGCAGGTTGCCCAGTCCCAGTAGCATCGCCAGCCGCTCCGTGTTCTTGACCAGTCCGCGGTAGCGAACCCTGGCGTATCCGAACTGCCGCTTCACCCTCAGGAAAGGGTGCTCCACCATTGCCCTCACCTGCGCTTTGAGCCTCTCCAGCACGGCCTCCTCACTCCCAGGCTCCAAGCCCCTGCGTTTCCCGGGTCGCATCGCCACCTGCCAGTCCACCTCCCGCTCCCGGTTCTCCTCCCGCTTCCCAACCCCCTGATACCCGGCATCGCCCCACACCACCGTCTCCCCGCCGTGCAACAGATTGTGCGCCTCCGTAACGTCGTGCGCGTTGGCCGCCGTCGTGCTCATGCTGTGCACCAGCCCCGTTTCCGAGTCCACCCCGATGTGCACCTTCATCCCAAAATGCCACTGGTTCCCCTTCTTGGTCTGGTGCATCTCAGGGTCCCGCTCCCCAGACCGGTTCTTGGTCGACGACGGCGCCTCTATGATGCTGGCGTCCACGATGGTCCCCTCCCGTAACCGCAGCCCCTGCGACTCCAGGTGGGCGTTGATCTCCTCGAACAGTACTTTGCCCAACTCGTTCCGCTCCAGGAGATGGCGGAAGTTGAGGATGGTGGTCTCGTCGGGCAGGGCGTCCGACATCCTGAGCCCAGCGAACCGCCGGACCGATTCGGCCTCGTAGAGCAGATCTTCCATGCCAGGATCGCTGAGGTTGTAGCAGAGTTGCACACAGTGTACCCGCAGCATCACCGCCAGAGGGTAGGGTCGGCGGCCCTTGCCTGCCTTGGGGTAGAAGGGCTGGATGCGTTCCTCCAGATGCTGCCAGGGAACCAGGAAGTCCATACGTTCCAGAAACAGTTCCCGACGAGTCTTGCGCTTCTTGCCCTGGAATTCCAGGTCCGCAAAGGTCGGTTGGTCCATCTCTGCTCTCACCCACGTCCGGATTCGGGTCTGCCAGCCTTACTATGCCATATCACCCAGAACTTGTTCAGAGTATCCCTAGTTCGCACATCACACTCCTCCCATACTGTGGCCGTACTTTGGGAAGAAGCATAACCAAATTATCAAATTCTGTCTAAGGTTGTTGGATAGGCTCTTAGCCCTCCGAAGTGATGACTCCGTGTATACCGCGAACGCCAACCACGCCGGAACGTCTTTAGTTAGCCTCCTGGGATTGAGCAGGACCGACCCAGCCTGGTCCCCGGACGGCCAATGGATCGCTTTCACTCGCAAATCTCCCGGCGTCAAAGTAAACGGCATACCGAACGAGGAAGAAACTGAATCGCTATATGTCTCCTCTCCCACCGGGGTGATTCACCACAAAGTGATTGAGTGGCGTTATTCCGACTCCTTACCTTTCTTGAGAAACCTTTCCTGGGCCCCTAACGGCCGGTCCTTGCGGTTCACAGCCGTCAATCCAGATACAAACATATATGGACTTCATGAGATCGACATCGATGGCGCTAACCTTCGCCAGATAGCCAACCTATATTCAGGCTCGGATATTGCCTGGTCTGCTGACGGCACCAGAATCGCAGTTTCTACCACTGATCCGAACGAAGCCGGTCTGCTTTATACGATAGCGGCGGATGGTTCGGATAAGCGCGTATTGGTGGGGGAGCACGGCGATCAATACGGCTTGGAGCCCACGAATGTCGAATGATCGAGTCCTCCGACGGAGAAGTGGCGAGTTTTCTTGCGCAACCCCAGATTATCGCCGTCGTCCTTGCCGTTGGTTCGTTAGGTCTGTTCGCAACGGCCGGGTGCAGTGATTCCTATCAGGAGACTTCTCCCAGTAGTATCTACCGGGTCAGGGATGCCAGCGGCTTCAATATTTTTCACAGGTGCCCAGTGAAGCCCCATCGGTATTTCCCGAAACTCCGAGCGTAGAAACCGTGTTGCAGCAGGGGTTGAGCGAATCAGAACTGTCGCCTGTTCACCTGGGGTTTCGTGAAACTGCGAACAGCGATTCTGTCCGCTGTGAATGGCGGGGCGTAGCCCGAACCGCGAAGCAACCATACGTTTTTGGCTGGAGCTGAACGATGCTGATCTACTACCCACTCCCGCCGAGGTGGAAACCCGGTATATGGAGATATTAGAGGCGATCGGGCCTGCGTTTCCCGAGACAGCCAAGGTCAATTTCGGAGATCTCGCCAGAGGCGGCTTGTCAACCGATTACCTCTTCTTAAGCTGTTTCGCAGACTATAGTGTAGCCGAATACCTTGTAGGGTCTGGCGGGTCTTCCGGCACAGTGGCCTATGATCCGGTCGCAGAAGCTAGGTTATACGAACTCTTCCGGCTGGCACAGGCTGCAGGGGAGTCTCTCGGAGTTAGTCTCCTGCCGAGCGAAGGAGGGTTCGAGGCATCTCATAACGAAGTCCTAATCCAGGCCGAGGAATCCCTCACCGACCGGATAGGCGACCGGGAGAGCGTAGTGTTCCTGGCGCCGATGGGGGCGCACAACGCCATCGCGGTGGAGTCGTGGCAGGTGGTGGAGCAGTGGGACCTGCAGACGGACGAGGACGACGTGGTGCACGCGGTGCGCTACGGGGTTCCGGCGTCGGACCCTGAGTCCGCCCAGACCCTGGCGAATTTAAAGAGCCGGATCACTGCGGCGGCGGCGGCGGACGAATTCGCGGACGACCGGATAGAGAACGTAAGCGGGCTGACCCAGTACTACCGGGACATCGGCTCCTACGGTGACATCACCCCGGGGGACGGGGAGAGCGCCACCTTCACCCCGGCCCAGCCGTCGGCGGTGTCCACCTGCGCCGGCGGGACGGCGGTGACGGACCCCGGGACCAACCGGGGGCTGGTGTACGACTGCGAGGTGCTGCTGGGGGCCAAGGACACCCTTAGGGGCCCGGCCAGCCTGGACTGGAGCGCGAGCACGGCGATCACCGGCTGGGAGGGGGTCACCACCGGGGGCACGCCCTAGCCGCCGCTAGATAGCGTCCGCTGGGCAGCCGAAAGGCTGGAGCCGAAAGCGACCTCGTAGTCCAGGTTAGAAAGGATTAACTCCAGGGCCGACAGCAGGACAAACACGTTGCTCTCCCTGGCCGATTCCCCCATCATCCCTATGCGCCACACCTTGCCGCGCAACTCCCCCAACCCGGCGCCAATCTCGATGTTATAGTCGTGCAGCAGCTGCCGGCGTACCTCGGCTTCATCGATCCCCTCCGGCACTACGGCGGTGGTCAAGGGATTTAGCCGGTATTGGGGATCGGCCAGCAACCCAATTCCCAGTCCCCCCAGCCCGGCCCGGAGAGCCGCCGCAACCCGGGCGTGACGATTAATCCGGTTGTCCAACCCCTCTTCCATGAGCATCACCAAGGCTTCGCGCAGAGCGTACGTCATGGATATGGGCGCGGTGTGGTGGTACGCCCTCCGCTGGGACCAGTAGCTTTCCAGGTCCTGCAAACTAAAGTAGAAACTCTGCACTTTGGTCTTGCGTTTGTTGATGATCTCCGCCGCCCGGGGCCCCAAACTTATGGGCGCCAAGCCCGGGGGGGCGCCAAGACACTTCTGGGTCGCGCTGAAACACACGTCGATCCCCCAATCATCCATGCGGACGTCATGCCCTCCCAAGGAGGTAACCGCATCCACCATGAGCACGGCGTCGTGACTGTGGACCAGTTGGACAACTTCCTCCAGAGGGTTCAGCACCCCAGTGGAGGTCTCACCATGGACGATACCCACTGCTTTAATCCGAGGATGCTTGGCCAGCTCGGCCGCCAAGGCGTCCGGGTCCACGGGTTTACCCCAGGGGGCGTCCACCACTCGAGTCTCCGCTCCGCAACGCTCGGCAATGTCCGCTAAGCGGTCGCCGAAAAAGCCGTTGCGGCAAACTACCACGGTGTCTCCCGGTTCGATGATGTTGGCACACGCCGTTTCCATGGCGCCGGTGGCCGTAGAGGATATCGGCAAGGTCATGACGTTTTCGGTGTGATAAACGGCGCGAAGCATGGCACAGACATCGTCCATGACCTGGAAAAAGGCAGGGTCCAAATGACCCACCACCGGCATGGTCATCGCCTGGAGCACCCGCGGGTGGACGGAACTGGGACCGGGTCCCAACAAAACCCGCTGGGGCATATGCATGTTGCCGGCCAGCAATTCAGCCAATTGTATCCTCCCACCACTCTAGGTCCGCTTAACTAGCGCCATCGCTCCGAAAAGAGCCAGGAACCGCCTGCGAGTAACGGTCCAGGCCTGTCGGACGCCTGACGGTCTCATAGGGAGTCGCCGCACAGGGTTGTCCAGCCACCGCTCTCAAGCCGTCCTCCCAGCACTCTAGGTCCACTTAACTAGCGCCATCGCTCCGGAACGCCGCCGCAAAAGGCCAAGAAACGGCCGCGAGTAACAAACGGGGCCGACCTCCCACTTGGCGGCTTCAGGGGGAGTCGCCGCACAGGGTCCAGCCACCGCTCTCAAGCCGTCCTCCCAGCAAGGAGCGCTACACCACCGCAGAGGCGCCGCCGTCGAGGTTCACGGCGATTCCGGTCAGATAGCTGGCCCGTGCCGAGGCCAGAAACGCAATCACGACCCCCGCCTCTTCGGCCTCCGCCACCCGGCCCAGAGGCACTCCCCTCGTCTGGGCCATCTGGTCGTAGAAAGCGTTTTCAGTCAACCCCGGATCAGATTGTTTTCGGCTCTCGTATCGGCGTTGATGCTGCCCGCTTTTGACCAAGCCTATACACACAGTGGAAACCAATATATTGTCTTCGGCCAAATCTTTGGACAGACCTTTGGTGATAGCGATGCCGGCGGCCCGGGAAATCGACGTGGGCATAGACGCCGGACCCGGCGTGCGGCCGCCCAGGTTGGTGACGTTGATGATGCGTCCCCCTCCAACATTTCGCATGTGAGGAATAACCTCGCGAATGAAGCGGACGGCCCCCCACACTTTCAAGTCGAAGTCCCCTTCCCATTCATCGTCGGTTACCTTCTCAAACGGCATAGCCAAAGCGGTGCCCGCGTTGTTGACCAAAATGTCCACTCGCCCGAAGTTGTCGCGGGCAGTCTGCACCACCCTGTTAGCAGCGTCGCGGTCCGTGACGTCGGCGGCAACAGGCAGCACCACACCTTCGGTGGCGGTCTTGATGTCCTGGGCCGCTTGCTCTAAGACGTCGGCCCGGCGGGCCACAATTATCACCTTGGCGCCTTCCTTGGCCATGCTGAGGGCCGCGGCTTTGCCGATGCCTTCACTCCCTCCGGTGATAATGGCCACTCTATCCTGCAGTCCCAGGTCCATGGTCCCAACCTCCGTGAGTGCGGGTCTGGGCGAACCGGGCAATTATAACAACCTAGATAGCTTAGTCACAATGCTAGCTGACCCCATTGTGCAGGCCGCTCAGTCCTGGATTCTCCGGTTTTCCTTCCTCCAGCCCGGCCTCCAGTAGTCCGGCCTCCGGAGCATTCAAGCCAGTTGGTTGATTCCCTTGTTCCACACCAGACAGATTCGCAGCAACCGGGCCCGGCGGGAGGTCTGGTATTCGGGCCCAACATTTCGAGCAAGCCTTCCGGAACAGGGATTCCGCTGCCGTGACTCATAGCTTCTGGAATCTGCTTCGTCTCCCTTCTTTCGTCTCTTCCGTCCTATTTCCTTCCGTCGTCCACTTCTGATGCATTTATCCGTCGTCCCCTTCTGATATATTTACAAGTGGCCCCCCGGAGCAATCACGCTATTACTATGGCGCAATAAAATGAAATGAAGGCAACTCCATGCTAGGGCTTGGCGGGCCTCGAACACAGCGCGCCGTCCAGACCAAGCCCTTGTTTCCCCGCGGTGCTCCCCACCAGCTGCTATCCGCCTCCCCAACCCCTCCGCTGACTCCCAGATGACGGATTTAGGTTGCTAAAAACACTTGCTATTTGATGCAATATGGTATTATGGTAACCGCTGGTTAAGGGCCAGACTCGAGCATATTATCAGCAAGGAAGGTAAATCGATGAAGTTGACTCAAAGAAGGGTGGTCCCTTTAGTAATCTTCATAGCGATTATTGTGGCGGTTACAGCTACGCTCACGCTTCGTGGTCAGTTCGCATTGGGTCACGAAGATCCCGCCGCATGCAACTTCACCAACGTTTCACTTTCGGTCGAAGTTACCGATGGAACCGGCGCCAAGGTCGCTGAAGTCTCTCATGGTGAGGAGCTCTCCTACAACTTCATCTTGTCGCTTCCGGATCTTCCTCCCGATCAGACCGCCTGTAACTATGAGGGCGGAGAGCTTTCGATTACGCTTCCCAACGGAGCAACTGTGGATATCGTCGGATTCGACGAGGATTCCCAGATTCCCCTGATCGCGTTGGGCTCCGCCTTCGAGGCGCCCAGCGTTAGTTACACCGTCGACCAAAACGACGCTGTAAACTCGGTGTTGTCGGTCCAGGTCCTCTACTCCGGAGGCCAGTCCCACAGCGTTGCAGGTGACGGGGAGCATCCGGTCCTTACGGCGGCCGTCCCATCTCAGATTCAGTTGAAACCCCCTTCCGTTGCAATTGCCATCGATCCTGATACGCAGAATGTATACGAGGGTGGAGACGCTAATTTCACTATCAGCATAGAGAACAACGGTGGTTTCGAGTTGTCTAGCATCATGGTTACTGATTCACTGAACACCGACTGTGAGCGCAACTTCGAGTCTATGACTTTGGCGGTGGACGAAACCACTTCCTTCGATTGCTCAATGAGCCCCACCGAGGATGCCGACAACGTAGCTAAGGTCACCGCCGCCGTTGTTGGCGGAGTGCCGCCCGAACTGGCCTCGGTTGAAGCCACCGCAAAGGGGTCCCTTACAATCGAAGAGACAACAATTTCCATCGAGATGGAGCCGCCGTTCCAACAGAAGCGCATCGGGACTGATTCTGAGTTCACCATAACTGTCAGCAACCCTAACAGCACCTCGCTGAGAGAGGTGGATGTCAGGGTGAAAGGGGCCAGCGAGTGCGGTCGGTTCGTTGGCGACATGGCCTTGGGTGCAACCATGACCTACGAATGCTCGAGCACGCATGAAATAGGGCCCACGCGCATAGTGGCCAACGTTAAGGGCCAGGTGGTGGGCGTGGGGAAGACGCTGACCGATTCCGCTGAGGTTGAGGTAATTGTCTTCGACGTAGGCCTGGTCGTTACTAAGACTACGGATGAACCAGAAATCATAGCGCAGGATACAGCCAAGTTTACCGTAACAGTTACCAACCAAGGGAACACCAAACTCACTAACGTGACGGTTGTTGACGACTCCTCGCCGCTCTGCAGCATGGACCTGGAAACACCACTAGAGGCGGAGCAAGAAGTTACCTATGATTGTGAATCCGGTCGGCTGGACGCGGACCTGGTGGACAGCATTATCACCGTAACCGGCACCGCCCCGGACGGGGCCGCGGTGGCGGCAACCGCCACTGTGTCCGTTACAGTTCTCCATCCCAACACCGCCGTTGCACTCACCGAGGTTGACACCATGGTGTTGCGGTTGGTGGTCCAGGTCCTAACCATTACCGAGTCCAACACCGGTGACTCTTCTCTCCGTGACGTATACGTCGACGTGGAGCCCACCAATCAGCGCCTCACCGTCGACTCCAAGGAGTTCATCGGCGGAGACGATAGGGACGATGGCGTGCTAGACCCAGGAGAGACCTGGGAATGGAGGGTGGTGATCGTATCGGTAGCCGGAGACAACGTGGTCCTGGCCAGTGACGCCGAGACCGTGGACGTCACGGCCACCGGCCACGGCACCAACCCGCTAGGCGGGGACACGACCTTCCCAGCCTACGCCACGGAGCAGGACACCCTGCAAATACCAATCATGAACTAAACATCCAATAAGAACAGTCAACTAAGACCGCGTTAAGATGGCCGGAGGATAAAACCTCCGGCCACTTGGTGTCTCCGCCTCTTGCCCCTTGCCCGTAATAGCTGCCGGGCCTTGGCGCACCGTCAACCATGGAGGCACAGGGTCAGTTCCGATTACCTTTAATCCCGGTGCCGGCTGGTGTTGAACCGTCAGCGAACGGCGGCTTTGGCAGCGCCCGGCCGTTGCGACATACCGCCGATCTTTCCACGGATGCAGCCTGGGATAGCTTGCGTTTCCATTTAGTTCCGGTTAGTTCCGGCGCAACGGTCCCGTCTTGGCTAGCAGCCGGGGCGGTCACTCCTCATAGCAGATCACCAGGCTACAGAATTCAGGGGTAGCCTCGTTAGCTCAATCCTCTAGCTACTGGCAAATCCGAGCTGACTGAGGCTAGGGGTGCGGCACAGGAAGAGATAAGTCTCTAATTGATCGATGGCCTGGGGTGCGGCACAGGAAGAGATAGGTCCCTGATTGATCGATGGCCTGGGGTGCGGCACAGGAAGAGATAGGTCCCCGATTGATGGATAGCCAAGGGTTGCGACACAGAAGGAAATGAGAGGTTGCCTTGGACGATTAACCTAAGTTGGAGGAAGGCGACCGCCTGCATGGTGTGGGACCGCCGGAGGGGGATAGACGGGCCGCTTGGGTTGGCGTTGGCCGGATGGATTCGAGATTACCGCGCCAAGCTCGAGGCTACATGCCGGCAGCCTTGGCTACGATTTGAATATCCTTGTCTCCCCGACCGCTGAGGCAGACCAGAACAACCTCTCCGGCGGACAGTTGGGGGGCCAAATGGGCGGCGTGGAAGACGGCGTGAGAGGGCTCCAACGCGGGTATGATTCCCTCCGTTCTGCATAGCAAGTGAAATCCTTCAAGGGCTTGGTCGTCGTTAACGGAGAGATATTCGGCCCGGCCGGAGTCTTTGAGAAAGCTGTGCTCGGGCCCCACCCCAGGATAGTCCAATCCCGCGGAAATGCTGTGCGTCTCGTTGACCTGGCCGTGCTCATCTTGAAGCAAATAAGACATGGAGCCGTGAAGCACGCCGGGCCGTCCGGCGCTGAGCGAGGCCGAGTGCCTGCTGGTTTCTACCCCCTCACCGCCAGCCTCGACTCCCACCAAGTTCACCGATTCGTCGGCCAGGAACTCATGGAATGCTCCAATGGCATTGCTTCCGCCGCCCACGCACGCCAGTACGTAGTGCGGTAACCGACCCTCGGCTAGCAAGATCTGGCTGCGGGCTTCCCTGCCGATGACCGCCTGGAAGTCTCTGACCAGCATGGGGTATGGGTGTGGGCCCACGACGCTGCCGATAAGGTAGTGAGTGGTGTCCACGTTGGTCACCCAGTCTCGAATTGCCTCGTTGATAGCGTCTTTCAAGGTGCGGGTGCCCGATTCCACCGGGATGACCTCCGCGCCCAGCAATTTCATTCGAAAAACGTTTAGCGATTGTCTCTCCACGTCCTCCGAGCCCATGTAGACGATGCAGTGTAAGCCAAGCATGGCGCAGGCGGTGGCAGTGGCCACCCCGTGCTGACCGGCGCCGGTCTCGGCGATGATCCGGTCCTTGCCCATATTCTGGGCCAAGAGCGCCTGGCCAAGGGCGTTGTTAATCTTGTGAGCGCCGGTGTGGGCCAGGTCCTCCCGCTTCAAGTAAATTTTCGCTCCGCCGCAGTGGCGAGTGAGGTTTTCGGCGTAATATAGGGAGGTAGGCCGGCCGGCGTAGGTGTGCAGCAGGTGCTCCAGGCGAGCCTGGAAATCGGGAGACTCTTTGGCCGCCTCATACGCAGCCTCAAGCTCCGCCAAAGCGGCCATGAGCGTCTCCGGTACGAACTTGCCGCCAAAGTCTCCGAACCGGCCCCGTTCATCGGGCAATTTAGACGTAGGCCTCATTCCCATGTGGGTTACCTTAACTGTCCTTTAACTATCCGCGCTTTTCGCATTGTGAATAAAGGCTTGAATCTTATCGCGGTCCTTGACGCCTCCGGTCTCTACGCCACTGGACACGTCAACTCCCCAAGGCTGCACGTCCGCCACGGCCTGAGCCACGTTGTCCGGGGACAGCCCACCGGCTAGGATGAAGGAGAGGCCTCTTTGACCTAGCTGAGCGGCGACGTCCCAGTCGAAGCTTTGTCCAGTGCCCCCTTGAACTCCCTCCACCAGACGGTCCAAGGTAATCAGGAATCCCGCATCGCCATAGTCAGCGATTTGTTCGGCCAAAGACGCCGCTGCCTGAGAACCGGCTGCGCCGCCGGCCACGTGCACTACCTTGATAACCGGCGCGTCCACCCGCCGGCAGTATTCCGGCGATTCCTCCCCGCAGAGCTGGGCCATATCCAGCCCACAGGAGTGGATGGTCCGGTTCACCTCGTCCAGGGGCTGTCCGGCAAACAAGCCTACTATCTTGGGTGCGTTGGACCCCGGGTCCGCGTCGGCCGTGCGCAGGGCGCGCACCACACCAGCGGCCGCGTCGCAGTCTAACCGCCGGTGGCGACGTGGCACGAAGACTATACCAATGAAGTCGGCGCCTGCTTCAGCCGCCGCTAAGGCATCGGCCGGCTGCCGTATGCCGCAAATTTTTACCCGAGTCACGAACCCACCGAGGGGACGGTTTGCCCCGTGAGCTCCCGCACCTTTTCCGCGACGTCGTTGGCGGTGACCAGCGCTTCCCCAACCAGAACGGCGTTGACCCGGTCCCGCGCCAGCTGGCGCAGGTCATCTGAGCTGTGGATGCCGCTTTCACTGACCACAAGCTTTCCCCTAGGGATTAAAGGAGCCAAACGGCGGGTTACAGCCAGATCGGTGGTAAAGGTGCGCAGGTCGCGGTTGTTGATGCCGATTATCTCCGCGCCGGCAGCAAGGGCAGTCTCTAATTCCTCTTCGTCATGGACCTCCACCAGGCACTGCATCCAAAGCGAGTGGCTCACTTCCAGCAACTCTTTGAGTTCTTGAGGCGACAGGATGGCCACGATAAGCAACAGGGCGTCCGCGCCCACAGAGCGTGCTTCGTACACCTGGTAAGGGTCGAAGATAAAGTCCTTGCGCAGCACCGGTAAGCGCTGGGAAGCCCCGGTCTTTTTGATTTGGGCCAGGTGCTCCAGCTCCCCCTGAAATCTGACGTCGGTGAGTACGGATATGGCGGCGGCGCCGTTACCGGCATAAATGGCCGCCAGCCGCACCGGGTCGAAATCGGGGCAAAGGAGTCCCCGAGATGGAGACGCCTTTTTTACCTCGGCGATGAGACGAACTCCGCCGCCCAGGAGGGCTCCCGAAAGGTTGAAAGGCCGTAGTTGGCCAGCGATAGCTTCTTGGAGCGCGTCCAGAGGGACGGTCTCTTTGCGGAGAACTAATTCCTGGCGCTTGGCGGCCACGATTTCGTCAAGGATGTTCGGCATTCGGCTTTGCTTGCCCTCCACGTGTCTAACAGCTCTCCATGCCCAACCGCTGGCTCAGCTCAGTAAGGGCGTTTAACTTTTCCAAGGCCGCACCGCTGTCGATGGCTTCCTTTGCCACGGCGATGCCTTGCGGCAGAGTCGAGACCAACTCACCGGCCAGCAGCACTCCCGCGGCGTTGACCAGCACAATGTCGCGAATAGGCCCCGGTGCTCCCCGAAATAGCCGCCGCATGGTGGCTGCATTTTCTTCCTTTGAACCTCCTTGGACCTGGGCTATGGACTGCTCCGGGAGCCCGGTGTCCGCCACCTCAAGGGTCCAGGTGCGCAGATCGCCATTCAGCAACTCCCATACGGAAGTGGCGCCGGAAAGCGCAATTTCGTCCAGCCCTCCATCCCCATGGACGATAATAGCATGCCGCGCACCCAGAATATGAAGGGCCTGAGCAACCTTCTCTCCCAACTCTGGATAAGCAACCCCGACCAATGAATACTGGGCGTTTGCCGGGTTGGTCAGCGGCCCCAACACGTTGAAAACGGTCCTGATGCCGATCTCTCGGCGAACGGGACCCGCGTGGCGAGTGGCGGCGTGGAATGCGGGCGCGAACATAAACCCGATGCCGATTTCGTTGATGCACCGCTCCACACCTTCGGGCCGCAGGTCAAACTTAACTCCCAAGGCCTCCAGTACGTCCGCGCTGCCACAGGTGCTGGACGCGGCCCGGTTGCCATGCTTGGCCACTTTCAATCCCGCCCCCGCCGCGACGAACGCCGTAGCGGTGGAAATGTTGAACGTGTCTTGGCCGTCTCCACCCGTACCCACGGTGTCCACCACCTTGCCTTCCACGTTCACCTTGAGGGATTTCTCCCGCATGACCGTGGCCATACCCGCAATCTCTTCTACCGTCTCTCCTTTGACCCGCAGTGCGGTGAGAAACGCCCCCAATTGACCTGGCGTGGCGTCTCCCTCCATTATCTCCCGCATTACGGCGGCCGCCGTCTCCATATCCAGGGAGCGACCGGAGACCACGGCGCCAATGGCTTCACGAATCATAGCTGGCGGTGTTCCCACGCAACTGGTTCAAGAAATTCCGCAGCAACGGCTTTCCCATGGGCGTCATAATGGACTCGGGATGAAACTGCACTCCCTCCAAGGGGTATTCCTTATGACGAAGCCCCATTATCAAGCCGTTTTCAGTCCAGGCAGTGACCTCCAAGCAGTCGGGCATCGTGTCCGGGTATATCACCAAGGAGTGGTAGCGGATGGCTTCGAAGGGATTGGGAAGTCCGGCCAATACTCCCTTGCCGTCATGGTGGATCATGGAGGTCTTCCCGTGGCGGATTTCTCCGGCACGGTCGACGGTGGCCCCGTACACGTATCCCATGCACTGATGCCCCAGGCACACGCCCAGTATGGGCAGCTTTGGTCCAAAATGGCGGATAACGTCGTTGGAAATGCCGGCTTCCAGGGGAGTGGAGGGACCCGGAGAGATTACGATGCCCTCCGGCGCCAATCCCTCCATTTCCTCCAGGGAGGTTTTGTCGTTGCGCACCGTAACTACCTCGGCGCCCAGTTCCGACAGGTACTGGTGCAGGTTATAGGTGAAGCTGTCGTAGTTGTCTATCATCAACAACATCAGAACGTCTCCACAAACTCCAGCCAATTGCCGTCTGGGTCCTGGGCGTAAAGGGCTTTTCGTTGCAAATTACCGTGATCGTCGGCCAAGGCCGCCGGCGGGCTGTTGAACCGCAATCCCCGCTGACGGGTTGCTTCGTAGAACGTATCGATGTCTTGGACAAAGAAGGCCAAGTGGGTGGCGCCCAAGTCGTTGCGCGAGACGCCGCCGGGTCCGCTCACGGGATTGATGTACTGGATTAGCTCCAGTTGATGCCCCTCACCTTTGTCGACGAAAGCGCCCTTGACGTGAGCGTCGGGAAAGGCGAGCAACTGGTTTACGAATTCCCCCTGGCGTTCCATGCGCCCCGCAAGTCGCATTCCCAACACGTTGACGTAGAACTGCAGGGATTCTTCCAAGTCATCGACCACGAATCCGGTGTGAAAAAAAGACTTCAACATGCCGCTGCCTCCATAAGTTGTTTCCTGGCGCCTGGAACCCCGGAACCGGCTCGGAAAGACTTAACACGGTATTCGGAGGGCTCCCTCGTCCTAGCGCTCCTTACCCTCCGCTAGATCAATGGCTCTCAACATGGCGCCCGCTTTGTACCTGGTTTCCTGGTACTCGTCCTCGGCGGAGCTATCCGCCACAACTCCCCCACCTGCCTGGATGTACATAGCGCCATCCTTGTAGATACCGGTCCGCAGGACCAGGGCAGTGTCCATGTTACCGGAGAAGCTTAAGTAACCCACGGCCCCTCCGTAAGCGCCCCGCTTCTCTCCTTCGATTTCGGCAATGATCTCCATGGCCCGTATTTTGGGCGCTCCGGAGACCGTTCCCGCTGGAAAGCAAGACCGGAGGGCGTCGTAAGCAGTGAGCCCGGGCTTTAACCGTCCCTCTACGTGAGACACCAAGTGCATGACGTGGGAAAAGCGTTCCACGTCCATGAGCTGGGTCACCGATACCGTGCCCGGCACACTGACCCGGCCGATGTCATTGCGTCCCAGGTCTACCAGCATGATGTGTTCGGCGCGCTGTTTCCCGCTGGACTTCAGTTCTTCTTCCAGGGCGGCATCCTCTTCCGGGGTGCGGCCCCTGGGCCTGGTCCCCGCAATGGGATGAGTGGCGGCGACGCCGTCCTCCACCTGGACCACCGTCTCGATAGCCGCCCCCACGATCTGGAAGCCGTCCAGGTCCAAGTAGTACATGTACGGAGATGGATTTACACTGCGCAAGGAGCGGTACACCTGGAACGGGTGGGCGGAGGTCTTCCGGGAAAACCGCTGGGAATTAACCACCTGGATTATGTCTCCGGCGTAAATGTAATCTACGCACTTCTTGATAGCTTCAGCGTACTCTTCCTTGGTAAAGTTGGACTCCACTTCGCCGGAATCCGGGGCGGGCTGCGCCAGCCCTCGCAAGTCCGGAGGGACCTCCAGGGGTTGAGCTAGGCGTCGCACCATATCGTCGATTTTTTCAGTGGCTTCAGCGTAGGCGCGATCAACGTCTCCGTTGAGACGGACGTGGCTGACCACCTTGATATCATGCCGAAGGTGGTCAAACACCAAGAGGGTATCCACAAAAGTAAACACCGATTCGGGCAGTCCTTGGGGGTCCGCGGGCATGACCGGCACCCGGGGCTCGAAGTAACTGACCGTGTCGTAGGCGAGGTAGCCGACGGCGCCGCCGTGGAACCGGGGCAAGCCGGGGACCGGTATCAGCTCGTACTGGTCCATTTCAGCTTGCACCAAGGTCAGGGGGTCTACCTGTCCGCCCGGCTGGCCTGGGCCGGTCTTAATCACCCGGTAAGGGTCTGTGCCGATGAAGCTGTAGCGGCCAATCCGCTCGCCCCCGGACACGCTCTCCAACAAGAAGGAGTAGGGCGGGTGGGCTATCTTCAAGTAAGCGGAGACCGGGGTTTCCAAATCCGCGTTTATGGACCGGTAAATGGGCGCCAGGTTGCCCTTGCCGGCCATCGCCTTGACTTCATCCAAGCTCGGATGGTACATGTCTCCTCGTTTCACTCGTTTCAGACGAAACCAAAAAAATAAACCCGCCCCCGAAAGGGACGGGCTTTGGCCGCGTTACCACCCTTAATTTCCGGCCCGCTCACCACTAGGGTAGACGGAGCGATGCCAGTATCTCACCCGGCGGAGGGGCTTAAGTCTACATGCCCCTGTGCCGTGGACCTGTAACGGGGCCCATCCGTTCCAACCTAGCGCCGGCTCGACCCGATTTCAAGTAGTCCCAGGACTTGCCGGTGATCGGCCTGCGGCTCCGGGGTCCATTCGTTCTTCTGCGCCTGGCGCCGGCTCGCACCATACCCGGCTCGCTTGGCCCCGCTGGAAGACTACTACTCCCCTTCCCAGCCTTTGCAGATTCGATTGTTAATAATCCGAGTATAGGTGTGTTGGTATGGGCCGTCAAGTTAAGGTCCGCGTCGCAAATGCTCAGAGTTGGTGAGTCCAATTTGCCGAAACACGTTAGAGAACCACCGGCCTGGGCGCCAACATCTGAGATTAAATCTCTAATTGCCGGCCGTGAAACACCCAAAACTCCTGAAGTCTGAACAGTTCCTCAGCGTCATTGAATGGCGTTCTGATTCTCCGTCGGGGTCAACCGTGAGGGCTGCCCCACGCCCCTGGGTGAGGTCGTTGGTAGGGGCAAGCTCGTAGTTGCGCCCTGAGTTGTCTCTGCGGTACGGCAGTGGTCTTAAGAGCCGCCCGCCTTTTCAAAGACCCTGCCGCGGTATTGAAAGCGACTTGGACCAATTTACCCCACCAACTCCGGACGTTACTTGTGAAATTCGGCGGTGTACCCTCGGAACCGGAAAGCCTATACTAAGGATACTCTGAACAAGTTCTGGGTGATATGGCATAGTAAGGCTGGCAGACCCGAATCCGGACGTGGGTGAGAGCAGAGATGGACCAACCGACCTTTGCGGACCTGGAATTCCAGGGCAAGAAGCGCAAGACTCGTCGGGAACTGTTTCTGGAACGTATGGACTTCCTGGTTCCCTGGCAGCATCTGGAGGAACGCATCCAGCCCTTCTACCCCAAGGCAGGCAAGGGCCGCCGACCCTACCCTCTGGCGGTGATGCTGCGGGTACACTGTGTGCAACTCTGCTACAACCTCAGCGATCCTGGCATGGAAGATCTGCTCTACGAGGCCGAATCGGTCCGGCGGTTCGCTGGGCTCAGGATGTCGGACGCCCTGCCCGACGAGACCACCATCCTCAACTTCCGCCATCTCCTGGAGCGGAACGAGTTGGGCAAAGTACTGTTCGAGGAGATCAACGCCCACCTGGAGTCGCAGGGGCTGCGGTTACGGGAGGGGACCATCGTGGACGCCAGCATCATAGAGGCGCCGTCGTCGACCAAGAACCGGTCTGGGGAGCGGGACCCTGAGATGCACCAGACCAAGAAGGGGAACCAGTGGCATTTTGGGATGAAGGTGCACATCGGGGTGGACTCGGAAACGGGGCTGGTGCACAGCATGAGCACGACGGCGGCCAACGCGCACGACGTTACGGAGGCGCACAATCTGTTGCACGGCGGGGAGACGGTGGTGTGGGGCGATGCCGGGTATCAGGGGGTTGGGAAGCGGGAGGAGAACCGGGAGCGGGAGGTGGACTGGCAGGTGGCGATGCGACCCGGGAAACGCAGGGGCTTGGAGCCTGGGAGTGAGGAGGCCGTGCTGGAGAGGCTCAAAGCGCAGGTGAGGGCAATGGTGGAGCACCCTTTCCTGAGGGTGAAGCGGCAGTTCGGATACGCCAGGGTTCGCTACCGCGGACTGGTCAAGAACACGGAGCGGCTGGCGATGCTACTGGGACTGGGCAACCTGCTGACGGCCCAGCGCCATCTGGCGGCGTAGTGCGCGAGCCAACAGCTCCGGACCGGCCTTTCCGGCAGTATCAAGCCCGCATCGGCCACCGCAGGGTGCGATCAGCGGGACCAAGCCCGGCCCAACAAGCCTCGTGAGGCGGTTCTCACCCCCATCGTTGCCTCGGCTATGACAATCCAGACTATGACGGCCTTGTTCAGAGTATCCCTAAAAGACTGGACTGTCGTAAGTCCGCCTGGGTCAGAATTTACCGGGCTTGGAGATTTCCTGGATTGTTGGCTGCCGGAAACAATGGCGTATGAATGTTTGGCGCGTGTTGGCGCCGGTTGTTGCGGCCCTGCTGGCGGTAGCTTGCGCCGCCGGAAGCCCACCGCCAGCCCCAATAGCCACGCCGGACATCGAGGCAACGGTGCAGGCCGCAGTGGCTGCCGCGCTGCCCACGGCTACGCCCACCCCTACCCCGGACATTAACGCCACCGTCGAGGCCCGCATGGCGGCCACCATCGCCGCGGCTCCAACGGCTACTCCTACCCCTACTCCCACGCCAACTCCGGAGCCGACAGCTACTCCTACCCCGGCCCCCACACCTACGCCTGTGCCTACACCCACGCCAACCCCGGCGCCAACGGCTACTCCTAGACCTACGCCTACACCACGGCCTACACCGACTCCTCAGCCAACCCCGACGCCTGCACCGAGACCCACGCCGACCAAAGACCCGGCGGCATCGCTCAGCACCATGATCAAGCAGATCAGGCCCGCCGTGGTGCGAATTCAAAGCAGTTCCGGCACCGGCTCCGGGGTGATCTTCGAGACGCAGGGCCAGACCGGATACATCATCACCAACCATCACGTTGTCGAAGGCTCGGCGCAGGTCACCGTCACTGTCAACGATTTGGCCAACTATACCGGCTCCGTTCTAGGGACGGACCAAGTACGGGACCTGGCGGTGGTAAGCATTTGCTGCGGTCGCTTCAAGAGTCTGCCCTTTGGCAACGCCGCGATACTACAACCCGGCGACGAAGTGGTGGCTATGGGCTATCCCTTGGGGCTGCCGGGCGAGGCCACCGTAACCCGGGGCATCGTGTCAGCGGTGCGCTACGCCCCCGCGTACCGCGGCGACGTGATCCAGACGGACGCGGCCATCAATCCAGGCAACAGCGGCGGTCCCATGCTCTCGACGTCGGGCGAAATCCTGGGCATAAACACCTTCCGTTACGAACAATCGCAGAGTGGGAGACCCATAGAAGGGCTGAGCTTCGCCATATCGGAGCAGACGGTGCGGCAGCAAATTCCCACGCTGCGGGCCGGCCGGCCCGTCCCAACGCCGGCGCCAACCCAGCGCCCGACCGCCACGCCCACTCCGGGGCGGACCAGCGACTTTGGCCCTATAAGCGGCGAACTGCGCCACGACCCGGCGGACGGTTTCATCGAGACCGAGTACGCCAACGTCTCCATCGCCAACGTGGCAGTTGAGGCCACGTTTGTTAACCCGCACTCGGCAGCTTTCAATTCGTGGGATTACGGCTTCATGCTTCGCAACCAGGCCGCCGGGCCATTCATTTACCTAAAAGTCGACAGCGACCGTCGTTGGGCCTCGTTTTCTAAAGACCGACCAACCGACGAGGTCGTCCAGGTAGGAGGAGGAACAATCCCCAGCTTCGACACCAACGCCGGGGGCAAGAACCACCTGAGAATCGTCGCCATCGAAGAACGGGGCTGGCTTTTCGTCAACGGCGAATTTGTCTCGTCGCTGGACCTGTCAGGGGTGACCGGAGCAGGCGACGTTGCGATCTTTACCGGAGCAATTAGGGGCAACCAGATAGCTGGCGCGGTCACCCAGTTCGAGAATTTCCGGGGCAACCGACTGAGCAAGCGCTACGGCCCAGCCGACGGGAAGTTGGAAAAGGAGCCTGGATTAATCGCGGCGCACAATAGCGGAATACGGACGCGGGACCTGATGGTGGAAGCCGAGTTCGTTAACCCCCAAGGCTCCGACTGGGACTATGGATTCATAATCCGGAACCCGGTCTTCGGTAGGCTCGAAGTTATCGGACTGGCTGATAACGCATGGTGGTTCCACAAAACCCACGACGTTGGCGATGACGAATATACCACAGTGGCGGAGGGCTACTTATCAGCTGCGGGAGCAGATTTCCGCAGCAGGAACCACCTGCTGCTGCTCGCTTTCGGGGACTCCGGCTGGCTTTTGGTCAACGGGCAGTTGGTCGCCAGCCTCGACCTGGGCCACAACTTGGATTCGGGCTGGGTTAGCGCCATGGGCGATTTCTTCCTGAATCACCAGGGTTCACCCAGCTTCGAGGACTTCAACGTTTGGGTGCCTTAAACGGCCATATGCTGGGGCCGGTTCGTTTACACCTAATTCCCAGGTCGTTCAACCAAAAAGCCCTTTTGCCGTCATGCCTGATAAGGCCGGAACTCGGGCAGGCCTGGTTGATTTCCGGGAAGCTGACTCCCATCACGACGTGCTTGTCCTAATATTGCGCCGGACAGTCCGGCCGGTTTGACCGGCAACGGCCACTATCGCCCTTGATTGCCGAAGCAAGGGCGTCAGGGAACTTTAGTCCAACAGCAACGGGTGGCAACCCGCGGGTCACACCGTCGCGTCGCCGAGACCGCCGGCTTCCACCGAGACGGCTTCCTCTGCGCCAGGCCAGGGCGGCACGGTGTGACACAGGAAGCGCAGGCGGCCGTCGGGACCGGCGGCGAACTGGAAGCCCCAACCGGCGGGAATGGTCAGGGCGTCGCCGGGGGATACGCTTAGCGGTGGCATTGCTGCAGCGCCCCCAGAGGGCGGCTGCCGCCATACTCGCCCGCAGCCCTCGAGGACGTACCAGACCTCTTCCACGGTCCGGTGCCGCACCGGGCGGGAAACTTGGCCCGCCGCCAGCGTTACCTCCACCAGGCTGCTGTGCGTGGCGGCGTGCCGGGCGTCGATGACTAGGCGTATCTCCGAACCGTCGGGGGCGATGGCGTCGGGTTTCTCGCCTCTCCGGCCCAGCCGCGGCGCTTGACCACGTTCCACAATGACCCTCCCGAGAAGCAAGGCAACGCGTAACAATACCAACCGCTGGAAGTTGAGGGCTTTAACCGGTAGGCAGGTCCCCGGTAACCCGGTCCCCAGGAAGGCCTAGAGAACCTCTGAACAAGCCGCCAACACGACCATCTTCCCTATCTGACTATGCCGCAATCCTCGGACTGATTCGGACCATCCTTAGGAAACCGCGGGTTTCCGCCCCTTGCGGTCGAGGAAGTCCTTGAAGCCCTCCTCTACCGTCAAGCCGCGGAACCGCCCGTTCCTGGCGTCTTGCTCGTTACGAAACTGCTCCTCCATGGACTGGCCGCTGTGTTCCAGCAACATCCGCTTGATGTTGGCCACGCCTTCGGCTCGGTTCTTGGCGATGCCCGCGGCCACCTCCACGGCCTTGTCCATTAGGTGTTCCGACGGCGCCAGGTGGTTGATCAAGCCCATGTGGTAAGCCTCGTCGGCAAACACCTCGCGCCCGCTGTAGAGCAGCTCCTTGGCCCGGGGCAACCCGATCAGGTTGGGCAGACTCCAGGTAGCGTTCATCTGACCGTAGTTCACTGCCAAAAAGCGGAAGCTGGTCTTTTCGCAGCCGACCAGTAGGTCCAGACTGGTGGCCATAACTGTGCCGCCGCCGTAGCAAAGGCCGTTGATGGCGCCGATGACCGGTTTGGCGCTGGTGAACAGGCGCCAGGTATATTCGGCGCGGGTTGCCTGGACTTCCTCCAGCTGCTCTGCGGTTAGCTCCCGGTTCTCGTGGATGTCGGCCCCGGCGGAGAAGGCCCGGTCACCGGCGCCGGTAATCACCACCGCGCCAATGCCGTCGTCTTCTTCGGCTTGGGTTATGAACCGGTCCAGCTCGCTGACCAACTTCAGGCTAAGCGCGTTCAGCACCTCGGGCCGGTTGAGGGTAACTATGGCCACCCGGTCTATCTGGTCGGTTTTGATGACTTCAAAGCTCATGGGCTTAGAATCTCCTTGCATCTGGGCTATTAGTTGTTAATTAACCATAGACGCCCCGTAAAGTAAACCTGCCCAGGCGGTTGCTGCAGGGCTTTTTCCTTCTTCCGTCATTCCCGCGCTTCCGTCATTCCCGCGCTTCCGCCATTCCCGCGCGTGCTTCATTCCCGCCTTCCGTCATCGGCGCACTTTCGTCATTCCCCCGCTTCCGTCATTCCCGCGAAAGCGGAAATCCACCACACCCTGCCATATGACAAACTCCCGGCGGCAAGGCTCTATGGATCCGCTAAATTCACAAACGAAGTGCAACACCAAGTTAAGGTGTTGCCATGGAAGTTCAATCCCGGACCCCTCCCCACTGGAGGGACAGTTGTTGTACCCTACTCGCAGGGAATTCGGCCCGGACAGGACCATCAAGCGAGGTCAAGTATGAAGGCAGTTAGAGCTCACGCCATCGGCGGCCCCGACGTACTGAAGTACGAGGAAGTGCCCGATCCCAGCCCAGGGCCGGGGGAAGCGTTGATCGACGTCAAGAGCATCGGCGTCAACTATACCGACGTGTCCAGCCGCAAAGGGACCAATCCGCCTCCGAGCCTGCCTTGGACGCCGGGGCGGGAGGGTGCGGGGGTGGTCGCGGCAGTGGGCGAAGGAGTCACCGAGGTGGCGGTGGGCGACCGTGTGGCCTACGCGATGCACACCGGTTCTTACGCGGAGCGGCACGTGGTGCCGTCATGGTTGTTAGTGCGGCTGCCGGAAGGGATGGAATTTGCCACCGCCGCCGCCGCCATGCTTCAGGGCATGACCGCCCATTTCCTGGTGTTTGGCATCGCGAGGTTAAACCCGGGAGACCAGGTGCTGGTCCATGCTGGCGCCGGCGGCATGGGTCTGTGGCTGGTCCAACTGCTGAAGCGGCTGGGGGTCTATGCGTTCACCACTGTCTCCACCGAGGCCAAGGCGGAGTTGGCGGCGGGCGCCGGGGCCGACCGGACCATTATCTACACCGAACAGGACTTCGAGGACGAGGTGATGAAAGCAACCGCCGGGCAGGGGTTGCGCATGATCTTCGATGCAGTGGGCGCGACTACCTTCGCCAAAGGGTTGAACTGCCTCGGCCGCCGCGGATACATGGTGCTGTACGGGCAGGCCGGCGGCCCGGTCTCGGAGGTGGACACAGGCGTCCTGCGCAACGGTTCGCTGTTCCTCACCCGGCCCAGCTTGGGTGATTACACCTCCACCCGGGAGGAATTGCTGCAACGGGCCGACGAAGTGCTGGGCTGGGTGCTGAGCGGCGAGGTGAAGCTGTACGTCGGACTAGAGCTTGCGCTATCCGAAGCTCAGGAAGCCCATCGCCAATTGGAGGGCCGAAGAACCACGGGTAAGATCTTGCTTGCGCCCTGACGCGGCGCTCTGCCCTATTGGGCCGTCCAGCCACCATCGATAACCAACTCGCTGCCGGTCATGAAAGAAGACTCGTCCGAGGCCAGGAACAGCACGGCGTAAGCCACTTCGTCCGGTTCGCCGAACCTTGCCAAGGGAATGCTGGACATCATCAACTGGTAAACCTCCGGGTCATCCCGGCGGCCTTCGGTCATCGGGGTGTTAATCGGTCCAGGATGCACCGAGTTGGCCCGGATGCCTTCCCCAGCGTACTGAATCGCCGTCGACTTGGTCAGCAGCCTCACTGCGCCTTTCGACGCGGGGTATTGAGGGCTGGTAAAGTCCGCCCCCACCAACCCCAACTGGGAGGAGATGTTGATGATGGAGCCGCCTCCGGCCCGGCGCATCTCAGGAATAGCGGCCTTGGTTCCCAAGAAAACCCCTTTGGCGTTAATTGCCATCACACGGTCCCAGGACTCAACAGTGACGTCTTCAACCCTGCCACTGGCACTTACGCCGGCGTTGTTCACCAATATGTCCAGCTTGCCGAACTCGCTGACGGTGGCCGCGATGGCGCTAGTCCACTGAGATTCGCTAGTCACGTCTAGGGGCGCGAATATAGCCCGTCCGCCCTGGGCGCAGATTTGCTTCGCTACCCACCTGCCATCCTCCTCCAGCACATCCCCTATGGCCACGGCGGCGCCTTCGCCGGCAAACAGCCGGGCCTCTGCGGCGCCCATGCCTCTCGCCCCTCCGCTAATGAACGCGACTTTGTTTTCCAATCTCATAGCAGGGTCCTATATTCTTGATTGCTCTTGATGGTTCCGTTTGCTTGTAGCGTATAGCCTATGGTAGCATCCGCGCACGGCTGAAATTGACGTAGCCAACCGGTAGACACCTGCGAGAGGAGAAAGCCATGCCGGAACTCCGCCCCAAAGCACTTGCCGAAGTCAACGCCGCGCTAGGGCGATATGAAGAGGCGTTTGAGGAAGCAGTCAAGGAAGGTGTGTACAAGCGGTCTACGTGGGATGACGACTACCGACGATGCGCACAATACTTCGTGGATTGGCTGAATGGTACATTCAACCCCTCAGAGGGGAGAAGGCGTCGCCGGCCCTGATGATCACCGTACATCCGGAACCCCCGAACGGAGGCCTCTGTTTTGGCCGGTTCGTTCCTCGGGGGGCTTATGACTTCCCAGATTACTAGAAGTATAGCATACTGGTAGTGATGTTGACCAGTCACTACCACGAACCTATACTGCAAGAACCTAGGTGAAGGAGTTGACAAACGTGGTCGAACAACAGTCGGAGTTAGGTTCGCTTTAGGTGACCGCCTATCGCTGTAGGTGCGGACATGAGTGGGTGGCCAAGGACCTGCGGCAAGAGGAACGGCCCAGAGTGTGTCCCAAGTGTAAGAGTGCGAACTGGGACAGGCCCTATAAGTTCCGTCATGCCGACCGGAAAGCAGCCACCCTTTGAAGAGGTTGGCCCACCAGTCGTTTTTGGCTTACCATCATACTGTCGCACAAGTTCCTAGGGAAGCTCTCATGCAGCCGAATGGTTCAAAGTCAGATCCTCTGGCGGAAGGGGTTGGCCACCTTGACGAAAGCAGCGTAGGGGCGTTCACAACCACAGTCACGGCCTATCGTTGCCGGTGCGGGCACGAGTGGATCAGCAGAAGTCTGCACAATACGGAACGACCCCGCGTATGCCCCAAGTGCAAGAGTCCCCATTGGGACAAGCCGCATCGGTGGCGGCTTTGTGCCGAAGCCTACATAGAGCCCTAGAAAGAACATCCCAGCGCCGAAGAATACGCACGCAATTACAGACAGAACCTCATTGTCCGTGGGCTCGCGGTACTCGACAAATGGAATAGGAGTCGATATGGATAGCGTTCTGACCGTCGCGGGAATCGCGGTGAGTGTCACCGCTAACCCGTTGTCGTGGCGATGCCAGTGCGGTGCGAGCGAGACCCTAGAGCCACCGCGGCCATCCGAGATCCCCGAAGTCACGTTTGAACTGTCTCTATCCCATCACGCCCAGACGCAGCACATGGGTCTTGAATGGCTAAGGCGCAGCGAATTGCCGGACGGAACCATCTTACTACAATACAATGAGCCGCCCGGGCTCGTAGGGGAGATACGATCCCTTCTGGACGCGGTTGGGCGCCCGCGCGCTGTCTTTACTTACGACACCACCCTCTACGACTCAGAAGGTGGCGACTTGGTCATCACGGATAAGGATGCGCCTCGGCCTTCCGGCAGTTAACGTTGGAACGGACTGCCATCAAGTGCCTGTCAGGAGTTCTAATGCAAAATGGCGAGTTTTGTAGCAGGCGTGGGCTTCGATGCAAAGCCCCCCCCTTGTAGGGGTAGGGCAGGCGTGGGGCTGTGCCTAGAGCGTCCCCTCAAACGACGGTCAGTGACCGGGTTGCCAGGGCGGCAGTACCAGGTGGCGGCCGCCTGTCCCCTCGACGACCCGCAGTGCATGATCGTACGGTGCGGTCGGTCGGGTTGGGAGGGGGTAGGGTAGGCGTGGGGCTGTGCCTGAGTTGCATGGGCAAACGACGGTCCCTGCATGGGCAAACGACGGTCAGCCCTCGGGTGCTCCGGGCGGCAACACCAGGCGGGGGTTGCCCGCGACGATCCGTACCTCTCCCGCTTTTTCCAGTTGCTCCAAGGTCTTCCGCGCGTCGCGCACCAGGTTGGCGTACCGGGGCGAGTTGCATCCTGTGTACTCCCTTACAGTCAGTAGGAGGCTTTAATGAATGGGAATTATATACTTGTGTGCCAAAAGCCAAGCTAAGCGGGCTTGGCGGGACGGTCGGGCTGTTTAGCTTTCTTCTTGAAACGCCACGCCCACGCCTTCTTGGGCTTAGACTGGAGCACCACGGCGGCGATGGTTTCCGGATCGGCGTCAATCCGCTCGGGTGGTTCTAGTTTCGATGGTCGGCCCCTGGGTTTCTTCTTGGCTTTGCTCATGGTGGGCTCCTTGCTGTAATATACGCGGACAATGTCCGCACCCGACCCACACCGCTTTGACTTCGACCTAGACCGCGGTATCCAGGGGCAGGTGATTGCAGCGTTGGAAGCCAGCCCCCTGCTCAACCTGGCCGACATTGCGGGACCGCCGGTGAGTGGCATCTATGGTCTATACTTTCGGCAGCATCTTGTGTATCTGGGCAAAGCGTCCTCTGGGCTGACGAAAAGCCGTCGCACTTTGCGCGCGCGCCTTACTGAGCACCGGCGCAGGTTCCGTTTGATTGCTCCGGGCATCTAAAACTGCGACTGTTGTTGCATCGGGGTAAAAGTGGCTGGGGTCACGGTAAGCAAGCCGGCGTCCACCGGCAGCACAACTCCGGTGATCCACCTGGCTTCCTCGCTGGCTAGAAACAAAGCGGCGTACCCGATATCCCAAGCGGTCCCTTCAGTGGCCAAGGGCGCCGAACTCCTGCGATGTTCTCTCAGATCGGCGTCCATCCGCGGCGCCACCATTGGAGTATAAACCAACCCGGGAGCAATACAGTTGACCCGGATGTTGTCCTTGGCGTGATCAGCGGCCATGGAAAAGGTCAGGCCGATAACGCCGGCTTTGGAGGTGCTGTACGGGGTGCTGCTGTGGGCCCGCAGGCCGGCAATGGAAGAAATGTTGATGATGGAGCCGCCGTCTCCGCTTTCTATCATCCGGGGAATGGCCGCCTTGCCGGCAAGCATCATGGTCTTGATATTGATTGTCATAACCCGGTCCCAGTCGTCTTCGCTAACCTCAACCACGGTCCCACGCTGAGACACGCCCACGTTGTTATCCAGAATGTCCAGCCGGCCGTAGTAGTCCATGGCGGCCTCGACCATACGCCGGCAGTCATCGATCTTGGTCATGTCGCCCTCAAACACCGCGGCCTCGCCGCCCTCTTCTTGGATAATGCCGAGGGTCTCCCGGGCGCGGTCTTCGACGAAATCCACCAACAGGACTTTAGCTCCCTCCCGGGCGAACAAGATCGACGCGGCTCTTCCATTGCCGATTCCTTGGCCGCTGGACCCCGCGCCGGTGACTATGGCTACTTTCCCCTCTAATCTGGGACGGCGTTCTGGCATGGCGCCACTCCTGGTTTAATAAAGTCTGTTATCCATCTGAACGAATGCCCTCACGTTCCTGCGCCAACATTCATCGACTTTTTTAGTGCCTGGCATTTCGGGTTTTTCAATGCACCCCAAGCCTCTGCCTGCTCATGGGTGGACCCGGTCTGGACTCTTACCTCGAATCAAAAGCGTTGACATAGAATGCGAAGTAGTGTACAAGAATTATTAATGACCCCCCTTAGCTTGCATCGCAATCTAAGGTAATGAAAAACAGGGAGTTGCCGCTTGGCAACCCCCTGTTTGTTATTCTCGCCAACAGCCCGAGAGGAAATTGTCATCAATGACGACCACACCGTCCGCGACCTCTCTCGACCTTTGAGAACCACTCACGTTGAACAGGGCAACTTCCACGTGATGCCCTAAGTCCTTCACGGCTTGTATGGCGTCTGCGAAATCTGTATCGCCAGTGACCAAAACTGCCACGTCATAGTTACCACGGCGCCCATGAACAAGCATATCGGTAGCTATCTTGATATCTATGCCCTTTTCATATGGCAGTTGATTCGGCCAGTCCCGATAAACCAAGCGTCCTAGGATAACCTCAAAATAGTCTATGTCTCTTAACATCTGGAAAAACTTCTGCTGGCTTCTATAAACTTCCGGACATTTTGGTCTGGTCTACAGGTGCATTGTAGTAGTAAACTCTGATCAATTTACGGTTTCTTACTAGCTCTGCTGCAAATTTACCGAAATCGACGTTTGTGCGCCCTGCCCCGCTTTTTAGCGCGTGATACAGATTGCTGCCGTCTATATAGACGTTGACTTTTTCAGTGCCTTGCATCCCAGCTTTCCTTACAACCCCGGCCTCACCCTTAAGACATCATACGGGGTGCTTCATCATTGGCGCGTCTGCTGGCCGCGCGAGCGGCGCCAGGCCCAGGTCCCGAATATCACGATGAGAATAGGGCCTGCTAACGCGTAGGCCCAATTCAGGCCTCCGGTGTTTGAGATGCCCACTGCGAAGTCGAGGTCGGCTTTTCCCAGGGGACTGTCCATATCCAGCGTGACGATCCATACTCCCCTTCTATCCAGATCGACGTCAGCTTCGTACAAATGGGGATTCTGGGGAGTGTTGATTGCCTGAAACGGGCCCAATATGGGCACCCCTTCGGGGCCCTTCGCCATAACCATTACAACTGCGTCTGTGATGGTGGTCCCGGCTTCGGCGTCGGTCATGCTGATACTAAGGTGCACAATCCCCATCTTGGGCCTTCCGGGGAAAATGCCCACTTGCACCTCATAGGGACCCGCCGGCGCATTCTCCACCACCAGGCTCGTAACCCCGTTGGCAAAAACCGGTCTCAGTCCGGTAAAAGAAATCAGGACTGCCGCGCCAATCAAGCCAATGCAGACCGCCGGTAACGCGGGCGCCAACAAAATACGGAGATGTGCTCTCAGGACCAACCCCATGCCCTCCTCCTAGGCGGGCGCCGGGACGCCAGCGAGAAAAATCGGCAGTCCGCGCCCTTGGCCCATCTGAAGACCACAGTTCGGGTGTTGGGACAGGCGCTGCCGTGGGGAAGCTACTCGGGTGAACGCCATGATGATTACTCTACCGCCATCCATTTCGCAACAAGTATACCTTGGGCGGGAGCCACATGTTAACCTCTCCCGGCAGCCGGCTCACCGCGCTGTCCCCGCCAGTGGGTTCGCTGGGGCGAATCCGCTGGCGGGAAACGGTCCAAACCCCCAACACGTAATCTTGACTACAAGTTGGGGGCAGCTTAAACTAAACCCGTGACCAACCGGCGATGTATGCAACGGGGGACGTAACTGGCGAATGGCTGACCCCATAACCCGCGGCGAAGACGTAGCCCTGTTCATCGACTGGGAAAACTTTAAGATTAGCCTGGCAACAGGCCGCCGTCAGCCCAACGTTTCCGCGCTAAAAGAAGAAGTGTCCAACCTAGGCCGGGTGGTAGTCGCCAAGGCCTATGCGGACTGGGTTACCCGGGCCCCCGAGCTGAGAGGGGCCAGCCAGTTCATCAACGACCCCCCCGCCTTGTACGCCGCAGGCATCGAGCCCGTCTACGTTCCCACCCGTTTACCCTGGGGGACCTCCACGTCCTCCGACCCGCAACGCCACACCCGGGTGAAAAACAGCGTAGACGTTAAGATGACCGCGGACTGCATTGAGTGTGCTCACTCCTACCCCAACATCAACACCTTTGTCCTAGTGTCGGGTGATTCCGACTTCATCCACGTGGTCAACACCCTCCGCACCATGGGTAAACACGTCGTCATCATCGGAGTTTCTTGGGCTACGTCTCGCCGGCTGGCCGACCAAGTTGATGGACTGATTCTGTACGATCAAGATGTTGACCCGGTGGTTCCCGTGGTTCCCGTGGAACCCGCCCCCGCACCCAACGGCCGGGAGCCCGCCCGGAACGGCGGTCCGGACTTGGCGGTGGTGATCCGGGAAATCGAGGAAATCGTTCGAACAGAGCGAGCGGCAGGCGGCACACCGTTGTTGACTTCCATCAAACAAAGGCTAATGCGGCGCTTCCCCAGTTTTGACGAAAAACAACTGGGCTACTCCGGTTTTAAGAAGCTTATGGCGAGGGTGGCCCAGGAAGGCAACATCCGGCTTACCACCGCCGGCCTGGTGGATTGGGCTACCATGGCCGATGAGCCTCCCCCTTCTGAAACCCAAGCTAGTGTCCAGTCTGAAACACAGGTTGAGGCCCAGCCCGAAATCCAGTCAGAAGCCCCGGTTGAGTTACCCGAGGAGAGTCAACCTCCTCCGGCTCGCGGCCGCCGGCGGCGGATCCCGGCCGTACGGCGAGTGACGGCCGGCGAGGAGCCCGCCACCGAGTTACAGCCAGCTACGGAACCGGAAGACTCGGCTGAGCAGCCACCAGTGAGCCAACAATCCGGCGAGGCTGAGCAGCCACCAGTGAGCCAACAATCCGGCGAGTCAGAAAGCGGAGAGGAGGCAGAGGAAGCAACGGAAGTCCAGGCGGCCCAACCCATTTCCTCCGCTTTAGAAGCAAAACTGGCCGAGACCTCTGCCAGTTTGAACTTACCGCAGGGGTCCAACGACGAGCAGGATGTCCGAAGGATTGCCGACCTGATTGTGATGGCGGATACGCTGGAACACCGGGAAGGCATCAGCCACGTAGCGTTCAATTTCCTAGTTGGGCAAGTGTGCGAGGCGCTAGAGCAGGGGTTACAGAGCGACTACGCTGAAATTACCCAGCGGTGGAGCCAAGTCTACTCCCGTGGCTACGTAAGCAAGATGTTCCGCGGCCTCAGTGAAGGCAATTTGTTCCATCGAGGCTGGCACTCATGGCGGGACGAGGTTTCCGGGCAAAACCGCCGTCGCCGCACATTCAATCTTGACCGGACTCATCCGGTTGTGAATCAGGTGTTGAACGAACACTGGAAGGTTGCCGAATCCGATGGGGACACTGCCACGGCGACCCAACCGGTGGATGGCGTCCGGCACTGGGACGCCGACGCTTCGGAAGACCCCCACGCACTCGTCGACGAATACGGCGACGTCAACGCGGAAGATGACGCTGAAGCCAGGGCGCCGGCGGGCTTTCTCTCCCGGCTGTTCCACCTCCGCGACTGAAACTGAAGGAACTGGAAGCCGGTCCGCTCCGGGCCGCCAGCGACCAACGCCTCTGATTCCCGCTACATGTCCAAGATCAGGGTGGACCATCCAAAATCTCTGGCGCCAAGCCCCTCTGCGTTAAACGGGTGGTAGTACTCTCGAAATCCCGATTTCCGAATGCACTCCACGCTTTTCTCCACGATGGCAGCGGCCAGCTCCGGGTAGCCATGGCCTCGCAGGGCATGGGACAGAAACCAATTGGTGTTCATCCAAGTTGGCCCCCGCCAAATAAAGCCTCGGGGATTCCCTGGCATGAACTTGGGGTCGGATGCAGGCACCGAGGGCACCGGGTAGGTCGTCCAGAAATGCTCCGGCGCCGTCAGCCATTCATTCACTAACCGCTCTACGATGGGTCTGGGCAAGTCTTCCAGCACCAAGGGCATCAGTGAGCTGATGGTGACTACCTTGACCGGAGTCTCGGACACCCCCGATAAGTCGAAGAAGGCGCCGGCTTCCTCGTCCCAGCACTTTGAAAGTAGTGCGTCCCGAGTTTTGTCCGCCTCCCGTTGAAACTCAAGAGCCTCGGGCGCCCCGCCCAGGAGCCGGCTCAGAGCGCGCAGCCCCATAGCGTATATGGAATTGACTAGCACGTCCTCAAAGTGGAAGATGTCCGCCGCCAGGATCCGGCGGTCGTCGCCCCGCATGGGTTCATAAGCAGCGTAGACCTTTTTCAACGCGGCTATGAAGCCCTGATTGGACAGTTCCTCGAGCCCCAGAACGTCATCATATTTGGGAGAGCAGTCGGTCCCCGCTTCTTCCGGCTGGATCACGGCGATTAGCCCATCGCCATCGGGGTCTCGGACCTCCCGCAGCCAGCGGTAAAACGCCGTCAACACCGGCAGCGCCTCGTCCAAGAATTCCTGGTCGCCGGTGGCTTGGTACACCCGCTCTACGGTGTAGGCTATGATGGGCGGCTGCATGGTGGCGCTATAGTAATCGGACGTGCGGCCCACGATATTACGGCTCAGGAAATCCGGTTGCTTCTCCATCTCCCAAAAAATGATGTGCGGTATGAAGCCGTCGGGCAAGGCTCCGCTCATGAGCGTCCGCATCTCCGCCTTGGCCTGCTCTGGGTCCAGGTGAAGCAAGGCGATGGCATGGAAACAGGAGTCCCAAAACCACTGAAACGGATAGCCGGTAAGGGAAGGGCAAACGAAATTGAACTCTTTCCCGTTCCAATCGGCCACGCCTCGCCGCAGGTTGCCCAGGAGTATTTTGCGGGCTGCCTCTTGAAGCTCGCTCCGTTCCATTTCCACTCCTCTGGCCAAACAAGGCCCTCACGTCAGCTAGGCTTGCGGCCGGCATTCTGTTGACCCTTGCCGGCGCGCTTCCCTCAAGAGGTCCAGCCGGCCTATCAACTCATTAGTTGCAGATAAAAGGGCGCACTCCCACACTACAACGTATTCCCAGCCTAACGATTCGAGATTTCGGCGGTTTATTTGGTCCCGCTTGATGGTTCGGCTGATCTTTGAGGTCCAGTACTCTGTGTTGGTAGAGGGAATTCTAGACCGTTTGCAACCATGCCAATGCCAAAAGCACCCGTGAACAAAAACTGCCATGCGATACCGTGGGAGCAAAATATCCGGGTTGCCGGGAACATCCCGTCGATACAACCTGAATCGAAATCCAGCCTGGTGTATTGCCCGGCGGACACGCAATTCGCAAGACGTGTTCTTGCTCTTGACCGCCGCCATCGTCCTGCTACGCTCCCGTGGGGATACGTTATCGGCCATCGTTTCCCTTCTGGCTCCGACTAACCAGAATTGGCCAATTCCTCCAGGCGCCGCGCGGCCAAATATTCCAACCTCTTCGCTTGAATCAAGAGTGTGTTTCTCAAACCGCGCTTCACTTGGCGTTCGCTGATTACTTGCGCCAATTTGGCGATGGTTGTGGCTCTTCGAGCGACTCTAATGTCGGGGTGCTTACGCCGCTCAAAGATGGGAGAAGGGACTATCCTTGTTCGTACTGAAGTCGGCAAAGCAATAGTTGGAGCAGGGGGCACGGGGGCCTCGTTCAACACCGCCTCAAATGTGGAATTCTGCAACACCGTAAAGTACACCGTGTATTCAGCAGAGTTAAGCACATCCTTTGATGGGTTGGCTTCTAAGTCCCAAAACGGCCACATCTCGACCTCGGCCACCTCAAACGGGTCTAAGACATTCATGGCAACTGCGTCAGTCCGCTGGTTAGTGAGATGTCTCCTTATTCTCACTCTGAGTTTCTCTGCCGTTTGACCGACGTAAATCGGTTCTCCGTCATAATCGTAGAAAGCATAAACCCCAGCCTTCGCGTCTCCGACTCGCTTCCCTGTATCGTCGAGGGAATTGAGTGCGTGCTCTAACTCCTGCCGAATAGCGACCACTTCCTCTGGAGGCTCAAAGTTTACGTTCGTTTGAACCATAGGTTCCTTCGTTTGACGCCACAACAGACTCTCTACAATTCATCACTGAGAGTAGCGAAATCAGAACGTTTCTCGCCAACCAAGAGACCGCAGGTACACAAACTGCGTCCCCAAGCGCGAATCTTCCTTGATTTTCCGTAATCCCACCCAAGTCGATGTCAGGGGCGCCCTGAAGACGGCAGTACTCCCGGGCAGTCATCCAACGAACTCGAACTTCATCGCGCCCTGCCTCCACCAACGCTTGCCGACTAGAGCCGCCTTTTCCCGTTCGGAGGCAACCACTAATCTCGTCGCTTCGTATCTCCCACACAGCCTTGCTATGTCTGGTCCTGCGATAGGCTGCAGCCCAATGCAAAAAAGGCGACGATTTCAGCGTCATCAGCCGTGCAGATTGGATAGGGGACAGCGAATCCACGAACTTTTCGAGACGGTCGCTGGACCACCACCTGGAATCGTGCTGATCTAATTTGTCTACCGTGTCCGCGAGCGTTTCGGAACAATGCGGCAACGGGGGCAACTGCAAGGACCGAAGAACCAATTGTGGATTCCGTGTCCGGAACCGGAGTGTCCAAGTTGGGTGAACATCCGATGCGAAGAAAAGCTCTGGTCCAACGGGGTTTCCAAGCCACGCGACTATAAATAACCTAGGCCGACTCTGAGGTACGAATCTGGCGGCGTCCAACACGATGATGTCGCAGACATATCCAAGGAAGTTCAACTTCGCTATGGTGACTCGGAGGTCATCACCTTCGTTTGAAGTAGCAAATCCGAGAACGTTCTCCAGAACTATGACTTGCGGTTTCCTACTGCCCATCTCTTCAACAATACGCAGGAATTCGTGGATCAATCCCGAATTTCTGCCTTCCAATCCCGCGCGCCCACCAGCAACCGAAACGTCGGTACAAGGGAAAGACGCCACGGCCAATTCGATATCCGGCACATCGTACCCCGCCAGCAGCCTGATGTCTGACAGGACAAACTTCACTGGCTCAGTGTTCGCCTCATATATTCTCCTTTTTGTCTCGTCTATGTCGTTCGCGAATATTACCTCGAACCCTTCAGCTTCTAATCCCTTTCGCACCAGTCCGATTCCAGCGAAAAACTCGGCGACTCTAAGTCGCTGTGGTTGATCTTGCATAGTTACACCAGTAGAGCTTGATCTCAACGCAGGGAGTTCTCTCCAACTGCACCGTGCCCAATGCCATTTGCTAACATATCCCCGTGACAGATTCAATGACAGAATGTCATATCCGGGTTGTCGGCAACATCCCATCTTTACGGCTCGGTGGCCGCATACACCTCCAAATATTTCTCTGCCACGGCAGCCCACGTGAACTCAGCCAACGCATAGCTTTGGGCCTCAAGGCCCAGGGCGGCCCGGTAGCCGTCGTCGTTGACCAACTTGACCAGCTTTTCCACGGCGGCCCGCCGGTCGAACCGAGCGACTACCTCGGCGCCCTTCACCAGCAGTTCTCGGTTGGCCCCCACGTCGTGAGTGAACACTGGCAGGCCGTGGGTCATCGCCTCAAAGTAGACCAAGCCAAAAGCTTCGTAGTGTGAAAACAGGGCGAACACGTGGGACTTTGAATACCAAGCAATAAGCTCGTCCTCCTGCACCTCGCCTGTAATTATCACCTCATCTTCCAAGCCGGCAGCCCGTATAGTTTGGGCAATACTTGCTTGGTCGCCCTCGTCTCTGCCTATGAGGACCAGCCGGGTTGGATGCTGAAAATGCGGTCTGGCTTCTCGATATACGCCCAGAAGCCAACTTTGGCCCTTGTGCTGACCCAGACGGCCCACACACAAGATAGTCAGTTGCCCGGAGTCTCCTGTTGCCCCTGCCCCCAAGAGAGACGCGGAAGGGTTTACGGCCTCACCGGAGGATTCGGGGGGTGTCGCGCCCCAGCCGATGACACCTCGCTTACTCCCAGGCGTCAAATAGGCGCGGCCCACTAGCCCGCTCTCCATTTGGGTAAGGGCAATGACTCTGTCCACTACGTTGCAAATGAACGCGTTTATGGGCCGCAGCCACCAGCGGCTGAGAGGCAGCGTGTGGAAAGACGGGGTGAATACGAATCGGGCCCGGCGCCGAAACCACAGCCAAGTCCAGAAGTGCCCCCAGAACCAACCGTCGCCAACGAAGTGGACGACGTTAGGGTTGAATTCTTTCAGATACCGGCGAATCCCCCAAGGTGAAAACCAGACCAATGGCACCGAATACAAGGGAATGGAGCGCCGGGGGTAGCCTGTCAAACGGAATATTGCGATATTGCCGGCCGTGGTCTCCCGGTCCGCCCAAAGGGGCTCCGGGGTCCGAGGAAAGGAGTACTTGGTGGTGAGCACCCCCACCGCCTCCACGTCCGGAGACTTCTGTATCTCGCGGGTTAGCTGCTCGATGGCCCGCTCAATACCGCCCAAGTAGGGAAGAAAGTAGGGAGTCAAAAACAACACGCGCAGCGGGCGACCGTCCACTCAACGCCTCCGGCATACTTGGCGGGGGACTATGCCTGCCTGGACCTTGGAAGCGCTCCGCCACGCCAAAAATGGGGCGAGCCTCACGGCATCCTTGGGGCCAAGCTAGGGCCATGCTACGCTTGCCCCTACTGGGTGTCAACGCAGGAGCCCGGGCTCGGCAAGCGCCTTGGCCGGTCCGTGAGCTTTCTATTGAGGTTTCTATGTGGAACGGCGGGAACCTCAATAACACTCATAATACTGGAGGCCAGGAGACCCGCAGCCGCGGGGCGCCGGTTAAGTCAAGCCCCTCCGCCACGCATCACTGATGTCCCGGACTGACAAGTCCAGCCGGGAGCCCCAGGCCAATCTGCTGCCGCCGCTAGTTCCCAGCCGAAGGATGGGAACACCGGCAATATCGGCCAGTTCTTCCAAGACCGGCCAGCGGTCCGGCGGCAACGACACGAGGATCCGTGATTGACCTTCACCAAACAACATCCCATCCCAACGGCTATGTAGATCAGCCTGGGCGTGAAACCCGACACCTCCCTGGATGCAGCACTCGGCCAGGGCCACGGCGATACCTCCATCGGAGCAGTCGTGGGCCGAAGCGGCAACGCCTTCCCTGATCATCTGCCGGCATAGTCCCTGAACCTTCCGCTCCCGGCGGAGGTCTACCGCTGGCCGGCCCGCCACCAGTCCGTGAATCACCTGCAGGTACTCGCTGCCGGCCAAGTCCGTTGCCCGGCCGCGCAAATCATTGCGCCCCAGCAAGGCTACCGCCAGGCCTTCGTCGGGGAACGACGATTGAGTATGAAGGGTCACGTCATCCAGGACTCCAAGCCCGCCCACCACGGGGGTTGGATAAATGGCCCGATCTCTGGTCTCGTTGTACAGGCTCACGTTACCGCTGACCACCGGCACGCCCAAGACTCGGCAAGCACGGGCCATCCCTCGGATGCACCACTCTAGTTGGTGGTATACCTCCGGCCTCTCGGGGTTGCCGAAATTGAGGCAGTCGGTTAGGGCCACGGGTTCCGCCCCGGAACATGAGAGGTTCCGGCACACCTCGGCCACCGCAATTTGACCGCCCCGATATGGGTCCAAGTAGCAATACCGGCCGTTGCCGTCGATGCACAAAGCAATTGCCTTCCCGGAGCCCTTGATACGCAATATCGCCGCATCGCTGCCCGGCCCCACCACTGTATTGGTCTGCACCTGATGGTCGTATTGGCGATACACGCTTTCCTTGCTGGCGATATTTGGCGACGCCAGCAATCTCAGCAGGACCTCCGCCGGTCCCTCGGGAGGCAAGGGAATCCGGGACAACGCCAGCTTCTGCCGGTCCTTGTACTCCGGGTCCGGCTTGCCGTTGAAGCGGTACAGGGGCGGGGTGGCCAGGTGGCCGATAGGAACGTTGGCGATTTGGCTTGGCCCGTCGAATACCCGGGCGTCAGTCTGGGCCGTAACCTCGCCGATGGCGTGGCAAGGCACGTCCCACTTCTCGAAGACTTCCTCAATGGTCCGCTGGCCGTCAGGGCGTGTCACCAAGATCATGCGCTCTTGTGACTCAGATAGCATCACCTCATATCCGGTCATGTCCTCTTCGCGGCGGTGGACGCGGGAGACGTCCAACAGCACGCCGCGCCGCGCCCGGAACGCCGATTCCACGGCGGCGCTAGTTAAGCCGGCCGCCCCCAGGTCCTGTATCGCCAGAACTTTCTCCGTGTCCAGAGCCTCCAAGCAAGCCTCGATGAGCACTTTCTCCAGGAACGGATTGCCAACCTGGACGGTGGGACGCAGTTCTTGTTCCTCGTCCAGGGTCCGCGAGGCCAGTCCGGAAGCGCCGTGAATGCCGTCCCGGCCCGTGCCGGCGCCCACCAGCAACATGACGTTGCCAACCTGGCCCGCCGCTGCTGTGGCCAGCCTCTCCTTGCTGACCAGGCCGACGCACATGGCATTCACCAAGGGGTTCTGGGCGTAGGAGTCATCGAAGTAGATTTCGCCGCCGACATCGGGAACACCGATGCAGTTGCCGTACCAGGAGATGCCGTTGACCACCCCTTGAAACAGGCGCCTGCTCTCGGGTTCGCTCAGAGGGCCGAACCGGAGAGAGTTTAGCAATGCGATGGGCCGGGCGCCCATGGCCAGGATGTCACGCACTATGCCGCCTACGCCAGTGGCCGCGCCCTGCATTGGCTCCACCGCCGAGGGGTGGTTATGGGATTCGACTTTGAAAACCACCGCCAAGCCGTCCCCAATGTCCACCGCCCCAGCGTTCTCAGCGCCGGACTGGGACAATACCCGTGGGGAGTTGCTGGGAAAGAAGCGCAGCAGCCGCTTGGAATGCTTATAGCCGCAATGTTCGCTCCAGAGAGCGCCGAACATACCCAACTCCACCGAATTGGGCTCGCGGTCGAGCACGTCCAAGATCAGACCATATTCGGCTTCACTGAGGGCTATTTCATCCAGTGCTTCCTTGGTAATGGCGGGGGCTACGGTAATAACGGAGGCTGCCGGTGGCGCGGGCATATCCGGGTTCACCGGGATGACGGGCATAGCTTCACTCCGCCGTCGGCCACCCGGAAATAGGTGGCCGACGGACCGAAAAACGCATGTAGGGGCTCGCGATCGGTGGTGGTAATCAGTGATTGCTGGTATTGGGTGGCTTTATCCAATATCCGGTTGCGGCGCGCCGAGTCCATCTCCGACAACACGTCGTCCAATAGAACGATGGGCGCTTCAGACCGGACTGCGTTCAAGTAGGACGCCTCCGCCAATCGCAGGGCCAGCGCCAGGGTGCGAGCCTGCCCACGAGAGCCGAAAGTGCCCATATCCACCTCGTCTATCAGCAGGCCGAAATCGTCCCGATGGGGCCCCACCGCCGTGCTGGCGGTGGCTATCTCCCGGGGCGCGGCTGCCGCCAGCGACTGGCGGAACTGTTCCTCCACGTCCTCCAGGTTGCCGTCTGCGGGCACGCTGGGCTGGTAGGCCAGGGTAAATTCCTCTCCAGGACCCGCTAATTCCAGGTGGTGCTGGGCGCCTGAACGGGCCAACTCCCTGATAACCGCCCGGCGCCGCCACGTGATCCAGGAACCCTCTCGGACCAGCTCGTCATTCCAAAAGGCCAACTCATCAGCGCCCGCGCGGCCGTCTTGGAGTAGCTTCAGCAGTTTGTTTCGCTGCTGTACAACCTTTTGGTAGCGTTTCAGCCCTTGCAGATAGAGGGGGTCTGCCTGGGAGGTGAGAACGTCCAGAAAACGGCGGCGGCCGGCCGGCGGCCCTTGCACCAAGTCAATATCAGCGGCGGTGAAAAGGACTGCGTTAACCGTGCCCACCAGCTGAGCCGCGGTGCGCGGCATGCGGCTTACCCGAATCTGCTTGCGGACGAAGCCGTCCCTAGCGCCTAGCCCTCTCGTTGGGCGGCCTTCTGCGTCGGACACCGGAGAGCACTGGTATCCCACGTAGACTTGGAGGCGCTCTCCCTTTTTCTCGATGGTGCCGCCCACTAACCCCTGTCCGCCCAGATCAGCCGCACGAAAGTTCACCACTTCACGTTCGTTCTCAGCCCGGAAAGAACGCGCAATGGCCAGCAAATATACCGCCTCCAGCAAGGAAGTCTTACCCTGGGCGTTGGAACCGGAGAACACTGCCACGCCGCGGGGCAGGTCTAGGTCAAGCTCCAGAATGTTGCGGAAATTGGTGAGGCTGAGGTGGGAGAGGTACGCCAACGACTACGTCCCTCCGAGGCTGGACTTACCCTCGGTGCTTGGGGTGCTTGGGCTGTCTGGGAAGCTTATTCTAACAGTATGGAGAAAATGACAATCGACCCCGGGAGGCCGACGCTGTCATCAAACCTGCTTTACACGGAGATTGTCCACTGCCGGACTGCCGCAAAGATCCGGCTCGGACGGCCCTAACCTAATCCGGGGCGATGCTAAGCTTCGCCGGTCAGAGACCGAATTTGGGCGTCAAGGGCTTCCGCGCTCCTAAAGTCTCCATCGGACAGGCGAAAGCAGCGGTCCAGGTAAAGCTGGGCTAACTGGGAACCCCGCTGCGAAGCGTCCCTGGCCACGGCCAAGAGGCTTGGCACTTGGAAATTGTCCGGCAAGTGGCGGCCGAGGGCGTTAATCTCCGCAACCGCTTCGTCAACCTCACGTCCGTCCTGCCCTTCCACCGCGAACCGCAGCTTCCCCAGAAGGCGGGACAGCTCGCCCAATTTATCCTTTTCGCTCATCAGGCCAAATAGGACCTCATTCACGTCTAAAGACTGGTCGTCGGGCTCTCGCCGGCCCGCGGTCTCCAGTTCGGCCGCCCCGCTAGCCTCGATAGTGGAGATACCGCCGGTGTACTGGGCATAGAGTTCGGTATAGCTCTGTACGGCATCTGTGACCGCTTCCATCATCCTCGGAAGGTCGAAGGAGAACATGCTGGTCCCGGAGACAAGATCGTCATCCCGCGACCGGCTCAACCTCTCCAGGGCCTCGTAGCTCTCCACGGGCTCCGGCACCGGCGGCATGGCGAAGGCCGAGAAATCACTAAGCGGCATATTGCCTAAATGTGAAGCCAAGAAGGGCGGCACGTATTTGGTGAGGTCAGACTTGACCGGCAGCGTCACTACGTAGGTGGCGTACACTTTGTCGGGCTCGGTGCTAACCCGAAAGTAAAGAAGCGCATGCCCCTTGGGATGCTGCGGGTCACCCCTCTCAAAAATTAGGTCCATACCATCATTATCCAGCTATGGGGTGGGCTAACGACCCCATTATAGGATATCCTTCCTGCGGAGGCCAGACCGACCTCGTCTGATGTGGACTCTCCAGTCCCTTGCCCGCGGCAGCCCCTACGTATAGGATGACGTGTAAGGTCGGCTGGTCACATACTGTATACGGGAAGGCAACCCATGAGTAGTGAACCCTTACGGCGATTCGAGTACGACAAAGTGGTCATCGGTGAGGAACTGGGGTCTTACGAATACGTGCTGACTGAAGAAATGGTGGAGAATTTCCGCCGTGCGGTGGACGACCCGGAGGCGCCATTTCCTACCTTAGCGGTCAAGCACGACGCCACCGCTTTCGCCATGGTGTATGAGGACGATACCGGAGGAGTGAACGCCGGCAACGAGGTAGAGTTCTTCAACCCGCCTATACCCGGGAAGACCATCCGGGTTACGGGACGGGTGGCCAACAAGTACTTGCGGCGGGACAAACCATACATGGTCATCGAGGCTACGGCCGTTGACGAAGACGGGCGGCTGCTGGAAAAGCTGCGGACCTACCAAATGAAAAAACCCGACGAGGTTGGAAAGAAATGGCAATCTCAAAGCTAGAGCTGAATCAGCAAATCCCATCTGTGTCTAAAGAAATTACTCAAGAGAGCATAAACCGGTTCGAGGCGTGTGGGATTCTGGACCGGAAGAATATTCACAACAGCCCGGAGATTGCCCGGCAACGGCTAGGTTACAACCACACCTTGGCTTCGGGCCGAATGTCGGTGGCATTCGTCGCGGAAAGCCTACGCCGGTTTTTCGGCCCCGACGTTTTCAATCACACCGGGACTGTCAATCTCAAGTTTTTGCGCCCGGTCAAAGACGGCGACACCATCACCGTGCGGGGAGCCGTCCGGAGCCAAGAACCAACTGAGACAGGCACCCTGATCACCGTCGACGTATATTGCGAAAACCAAGATCAAGACCACACTGCCATCGGCACCGGCGCCGCCATCATCCCTTAGAGGCGGGGTTGGGCTTGATTGCATTCGGCCCCAAGTTTAACTAGTATAAATACATTCGGAATTGGCTATTCAGGGAGAGTTATGCCCGGCGCAGAGTTCGGAAAAGTAGAAGTCGAGATCATTTACTGTTCGTCTTGAGGATATTTCCCCGTCGCCACGTGGCTGGCGAACGAGTTTTGGCGCTCAGATGCTCCCGGCGATATAGCTCTTAAGCTCACCCCCAACCATCGGGGACGCCTGGAAGTCTACCTGGACGGAGAGAAAATCTTCGACCGTAAAGAAGACGGCGGCTTTCCAGACCTGTCGAAGGTCAACGAGTTGAAGATGACCATCGCGGAGAAAATTTTCGAGATCGAGGAAGCCCTGACAGCTAATTAAGCCGTTGCCGCATTCTTAGCCAGCCGGCGAAAGTAAAATGTGCAGCCCGGCGCGACGCCTGGGGCTGCATATTTTATGCAGGAGCAAGTCCGATCTCCTGGAGTAAAGACTTTGGCCAACGTGGAGCACCTGCTCGTCGCCCGCTCCGGTCCGGCGGCCTTTGCCCAGTGGCGGGAGGAGCACCCGCAGACGGCCCTAGAGTTGGAAGGAGCCTGTCTGTCCGGAGTGGACCTGCAAGGAGCCGGGATTCGCGGCGCTCGACTTCGCGGGGCTAACCTGTCCGGAGCCCGTCTCTCTCGGTCCAACTTGGCCGGAGCCGATCTGACGAGGGCTGACTTGAGCGAGGCCGACTTAGGTCACTCCAGCCTCTCCGGCGCCAACCTTTCCGGCGCTACTTTGGTCAACGTGAATCTCTTCTGGGCCGATCTCAAGAACTGTAACCTTACCGGCGCCAACCTGCGGTGGTCCCGGCTGGTGAGGGCCTCTCTGCTGAACGCCGATCTTACCAATGCCGACCTGAGCCAAGCAACGATGATCGAGGCCGACTTCCGCAACGCCACGCTGGCTGGAACGAGGTTTCAGTCTTCCAACATGAACGGGGCAGACTTAAGCCGGGCTTTTATGGTTGGCGCCGACTTCACGTTGGCCATGGTCCGTGACTCAATGTTCGTGGCGGCAGACTTGCGAGGGGCCGTGTTCGATAGGACCAGCCTGCACCGTTCCGACATGCTGCTGGCCAAATACGATAGCACAACGATCTTCCCTGCCGGGTTTGATCCGGCCCACACCGGGGAAAAGGACGTGGTGGACTAGGGGCAGGGTCCTGCGCTCGGGGTCAAACAGTTTGGCCGCATCCGCCCGTCCGCCCGTCCGTATGATAAAATTGCCGCCGGAAAGGGACGCAGGGGGTTCCATTGGCAGTCTTGCAAATCGCAGCAGACCGCCCCGGCTCAGGCAAGACCTCTTTAGCCGGGGCCCTTGTGCTAAGCCTCGCCGCGGCAGGCAAAAAAGGGGTTTACTATAAGCCTATCTCTCCGGTCGGCGAAGAAGACCCCGACGCGACGTTTTTCTCTGACCACTCTCTAACCGATGCGGGTTCCCCGGTGCCGCCGGCTACTTGCTTGCTGCCTCCCCGCGCCGGTAACGGGTCGGGCGAGGTTGCAACGCTGCAGGAGTCCCTGCTGGAAGAGGTCCGGTCCGGGTTAACGCAGTTAAGCGGCCAGGTGGACTCAGTGCTCCTGGAAAGCCCGGATCTCGCCACGTCCCACGGAGAATCATCACCATTCCCCCTTCAACTCGCTGAGTCACTAGATTCCAGGGTAGTGCTTTTATTTAAGTACGCCAAAAACTTGAGTCCAGACGCAATTGGTCAAGCCTGCCGGCCATTTGGTGCGAGATTGGCCGGGATAATCATCAACGGGGTGACCGCATACCGGACCGGCCAAGTGAACTCCGAAGTAGCTGAGCAGCTACTGGCCCAGGGCCTGCCGTTCCTCGGCTCAGTGGCGGAAGACCGCACCATGCTTGGAGTGTCCATCGCGCAGATCGCGCACCACTTGAACGGGCGGTGGGTCCAAGAGCCGGAAAACAGCGGCGCTCGGATAGAACGGTTCTTGCTCGGGGGTAATATCATGGACGCCGGACCCACTCACTTTGGGCGGTACCCGAACCAAGCCGTAGTCACCGGAGCAACCCGGCCCGATATCCAAATGGCCAGCTTAAGCTCCGGCGTCCGTTGCCTTGTGCTAACCGGAGGGCAAGAACCCGCGGAATATGCCAGGGCTGAGGCCCTCCAGCGCGGCGTTCCAATGATCCTGGTTGACGGGAATACTATGGACACAGCGGAGGCCCTGGGCGGCCTGCTCGACTCGGCCACCGCCTGCGACTGGGACAAAATCCAGCGCTTTCTTTATTTGCTGCAACAAAACGTGGACTTAGAAACACTGGCGTCAGTCGCCACCGGCTAACCACGGCTGAATCGGCCTCGTCATCACATAGCCCCTGTTGTGGGAATTCCAGAACTTCCCTGTTCTTGACTTACGGCGCGGCCGTCCCTAGAATACGAAGTATACTTAGTGTAACGGAACTGTGTCTGTGTCTCTCGGAGGGGGCTATGCCAATCACGCAAAACGGAACTGAGTTGGTGGTGAGTATCAGCGAGAAGGCCGCGGAAAAAATACGATATTTTGCCGCCAAAGACGGAATGAATGAGTCAGTGGGCGTCCGGGTAGCAGTAAAGGGCGGGGGCTGCTCCGGGCTTACTTACGACTTAAGCATAACGGACAAAGAGCTGGAGACCGACAGGATAGTGCAGCAGCACGGCGTCAAGGTCATGGTAGACAAAAAAAGTTACATCTACCTAGTGGGTACCGAATTGGAGTTCTCCGACGGCTTGAATGGCAAGGGATTCATGTTTACCAACCCCAACGCCAAGAAAACTTGCGGCTGCGGGACATCCTTCGGCGTCTAACCTACCGGCCCTTTAGAGCATCAGCGCCGCCTAGCGCAGAGGTTAGGCGGCGCTTTTTAGTTTAGCCTGAGTTGGGGTGCGCCATGGCATTGCAACGCTCGACCTTATACTCCGCCACAGCCGCCGCTGGCAGCAATTTCGTGGAAAGCTATGGCTGGGAGTTGCCCGCGGCGTACGCCGACGTTCTCTCCGAGTACCAGGCCGCCACCACGGGCGTCGGAGTTTACGACGCATCCCACCTGGGTCTCCTGGCAGCGACCGGCGGCGACGTCTTGGACCTGCTCCACCGGTTGTCCACCAACAGCGTGATAGCGCTGGAACCCAGCCAGGGCGCCACCACAATCCTAACCACCGACCGGGGCCGCATCCTGGACGTGATCATTGTGGCGCACGCCGGCGACCACTACTTGCTCCTGACCAGCCCCGGCATGTCAGAGCAGGTGGTCCAGTTTCTAGATAAGTACACCATCATGGAAGACATCACGGTGGAGAACATATCCGCTTCTTCCGGCGCGTTGGCCCTCTGGGGACCGGCCAGCCGGACATTCCTGCGCACAGCCGCCGGAGCATCAGTAGGCGACTTGCCGCCGTATCATACCCTGGTAGCGGACCTGCTGGGCTATCGGGTCCGGATCGTCGGCTCCGCTATGTCAGACCTGCCGGGCTATTACCTGATCTGCCCTGCCGAAGAAATCCAGGGGCTGTGGGAACGGGTTATTGAGGCTGGGGCCACGCCCATGGGGGAAGAGGCTTACGAGCTAGCTCGTATCAACAGCGGGGTTCCCGCCCAGGGGCATGACCTGAGTGAGGAGTACAACCCTCTTGAAGCCGGGCTTATCGGCTCCATTGACTTTACCAAGGGGTGCTACATCGGGCAGGAAGTCATAGCCAGGCTGGACTCGTATAAAAAGGTCCAGAAACACTTGGTGAAGGTACTATTCGGCCCTGACGCCGTTGTTTCGCCGGGGGCGGTCCTTACCCAGGCTGGCAAGCCAGTGGGTAAAGTCACCTCCGTGGCCAGGAATCCTGCCTCCGGAACGTTCATCGGTCTCGCCTACGTGCGGCCAGGGCAAGCTATCGCAGGCGCCCAACTAGACCTAGAACCGCCGGCGACGGGAACCGCTCGTGTCGAGGCGTTGTCGCAGATGTTTGGACCCGGGCAAGAGTAGAGCTAAGAGTACCGCCTCATCCGCCAAGGTCCGGACTCACTACCGCTATCTTTCCTTCCGCATTGGCCGCCAGCAACGGCACGAAGTCGTAGCCTCTTCGCCGCAATTCCTGGGATCCTCCTTCCATCCGGTCCAGGATTGCCACGACTTTCACCACAGTGCAGCCCGCCGACTCGGCGGCCGCGATGGCCTGGAACAGAGACCCACCGCTGGTGCAAACGTCGTCGACTATGGCCACTCGTGCGCCCTCGGGCAACGGCCCCTCTATGCTTTGGCTCGTACCGTGAGATTTAGTTTCTTTGCGAACTATGAATCCGGGTATTCCATTCCCCTCAAGGCCACTCGCCAAGGAAATGGCGGCTACGATGGGGTCAGCCCCCAGAGTAAGTCCGCCTATTGCGTCAACCCCGGCAAGGCGTAACAGGGGCAGCATCGCCTGCGCGATAAGTTGGATGCCCTCCGGATCAAGGCTGATGAGCCTTCCGTCAAAGTAATAATCGCTATGCCTGCCGGAGCTCAGAGTAAATCGCCCGTATTTGAGCGCGCCACGCTCCAAAGCGAGCTCTAGGAGCCTAGCGCAAGGGCAAGACGAACCAGACACGTCGTCAGCAATAGGACCGTCTTCCTCTCCCTGGAAGCCGACGTCGTATATCCCTTCCTGACTTATGTAGTCGGCGACAGCATCGGGGACTAGGTAGCGGAGGGAAATCCCTGCAGCCGCCCGCCTTCTGACTTCGGTGCCACTGACACCCATGGCCGTCACCGGCAGCAGATTGACCGCCTGGGCCGCGGAGGGATATTTACCGGCGACCCCCGCGACGTCAAAGTCCGGATACCCAGGACGCTTCACAACAACCCACCGGGCTATCTCCAACAGCCTCTCCGGCTCTTTCCAACGGTGGAACTGGGCCATGGCATCCGAACCCAGGATGAAGTACAGGCTGCTTTTGGGCCCCAACCGAGCTTCAAGGTTCCGGAGGGTGTCTATGGTGTAGGTGGGTCCTGGCCTCTCAATCTCGTCGACGCACACCTCGAAATGGGGATTGGAGGCCACCGCCAACCGGACCATCTCCACTCGATGGTCTGCGGCGGTGAGGGCTTGCCCATCTCTCAGCCATGGCCGGCCGGCTGGGAGAAACAATACCCGGTCCAACTGCAGGCGATGGCGAGCCTCTTCAGCTACACTCAAGTGCCCATAATGCACTGGATCGAACGTACCCCCCAGAATACCGGTCCTCATTCTAGAACCACTCCACCTCCACACCGCCAATTCGGATGGTGTCCCCGGGCTCAATACCCTCTTCAACCAAGCGCCGGGCTAACCCTCTTCGTGTCATCTCTCGCCAGAGTTGTATTATCACTCGCTGGTCCTTGGGGTCAGCCAGCGCCGCCAGTCTCTCCAATTCCTCGGACTCCACCACGAATGCGCCACGGTCCTTATACACCGCCTCACCCCTTACCGGGCGACGTGGACTAGCCACCGCATACACCGGCGCAGTATCGCTAACAGCCGGGGGCAGCGCGGCTAGAGATTCGGCAATCTTACTCAACAGTTCGGGAACGCCCTCGCCGGTTGCCGCAGACATAAACAATACCGGCTCATCCGGCTGACTTGGCAATTCATTCTTTGCCTGCTGACAGACGTCACTCAGCTCCCTGGAGATATCCTCTCTGCGTTCTCGAACTTCGGTGACATCAAGTTTGTTAACTGCAATGATCTGCTTTTTTGCGGCAAGGGAATCGCTGAACTGGCTCAACTCCCGGTTTAGCATCATCAGGTCTCCCGCCGGGTCTTCGGACAGACCGTCGATCACGTGCACGTATATTTTGGCTCTTTCCGCATGACGAAGGAACTGCTGCCCCAATCCCACGCCGCGGTGAGCTCCTTCCAGCAGACCAGGCACTTCCATCATTACGAACTCTCGCCCATGACTCGACACCACGCCGAGAATGGGCTCCACAGTGGTAAAGGGATAATCGGCTACCTTCGGCTTCGCTGCCGAACATCGTGAGAGTAAGGTCGACTTGCCTGCGTTCGGCCGGGCCAACAACCCAACGTCAGCTAGGAGCTTCAACTCTAGGAAAAGAACGACTTTCTGGCCACGTTCGCCTCTTTGGGCTAACACGGGCTCGCGGTTGGTGGAAGACACGTAGTGGGCGTTGCCCCAGCCACCCCGGCCACCCTGGGCAACGAGATGAGGGGAAGTATCCACGGCATCGACAATCAGGGTCCGCTCTCCATCCCGCGCATGCAGAAACACCTGGGTACCCACAGGCACGGATAGGGTTAAGTCCTCGCCATCGCGGCCCCGTTTATCTTTGCCTTTGCCGTGAGCACCGGACTCGACGTAAATTGTGCTATTAAATTTAAGGTGGAGGAGGGTATTGAGCGAAGGGTCACCCCTAATGAAAGCACTCCCTCCGGCACCGCCATCGCCGCCATCCGGGCCGCCCCGGGGATTGAATTTCAAGCGGAGGAAACTCATGCAGCCATTACCGCCGTTCCCAGCGCTGATATTAATTCTAACTGTGTCAATCATAGAAACTTCAGGATAATCTAATAGTAGTAATAACTCTGTTGATAAGGCGTAGAACTAGTCCCGCGCAACCTGATAAGACCTCTGTTGGCTATATTCTAACATGGAGGGAGGGCTAGGTAGTGTAGATAACTTTAAGGTTGCGGTTGAGCACTGCCGGGTAATGGCTTCGGTGTCGTCGTGGGAAGATTGAACTGCACGCTATGTTGGCACTTGTCAACCGGGACACAACGAGAGCGCCGCAAATGACAAAGCTTATCCACGAGGAAAAGAGAATTCTCCACAACGTGTTCTTTGGGCACGGCCAGCCGTGGTATGACTACTGGTAACGGGTGGTGGATATGTGCGTTCCCTCAGACTTCGTACTCGTTACCCTTGCTGACGCCACTCTCCACGGCGCCGTGGGAACCTCTCCGCCGTCGAGAGCAGGCGCGTTGCCCGGCGGTTGTCCGGAGTGGTATCCTGTGGCGACTTGCGGACAACCTAGTGAGGCTTGCACGTGGTCCACGAGACTAGGGGTTTATCCGGCGGCTGGCGTGCCTCATGGAGGGGCCGGCTGGCTTTGGCAACCGTCATCTTAGCATGCACCGCCCTGCTGGCCTGTGGAGAACAGCAGGAAACCCCGGAAAGCCTTGCTACCCCCGCTAGCGCCCCGGAACCAGGAGTCACCGTGAATCGGATTGCCTTTGTGAGTACGTCGGGAGAGTTGTTCACCATGAATCCGGACGGGGGTGACCTCCGTTCGCTGACTGGGCAATTTCAGCAGGCTTCCAGCGGGCCAAGTGGCTTGCTAGCCCAGCCACTTGACCAGGAATATTTCTTCACGTGGCCTACCTGGTCCCCTGATGGGACCGAAATATCGGCGTCCAGAGTGGGGACGTCCGGCGGGCAGAACACGTTGAGCATCGTGGTCATAGACACCAAGACCAACAGATTCACCACCCCGTTCGAAAACAGTGCCATGCAGTTGGTGGCTCGGACTGCGCCACACTATATGTACTGGTCTCCTAACAGCAGGCGTTTGGCATTCCTGGCGAGCACTGAAGATGGGTTGGCGTTGTTTGTTAAGGACACCCAGAGCGAGGATGCTCCGGTCCAGGTGGTTACGGAGCCGCCGATGTATTTCCATTGGGCAGCAGATAGCGGCTCTTTGTTAATACATCATGGGGAGGACGTCAAAGTGGCCAAAGTTCCTTTCGATTTGCCGCCTCAAACGCTGTTCACCTCACCCCTTTCTTTTCGGACGCCGGGGGTGTCTCCCGATGGGGCTCGCTTTGCCTACGTGCGGGAAGCTGAGACGGGAAGTTCCCTGGTGGTGGCGCCTACGGATGACCCGGAGAACGGTGAGTCGTTATTGGCCGTGGAGGACTTCGCGGCGTTGGCGTGGTCGCCGACCGGTGAAGAGATAGCCGTGGTCGATCAGTTAAACCAGGCAACCACCGTGTACCAGAGGATACGAGTCGTTCCGGCGGATGGAGGTGAGGCCAGGACTGTCGTAGAGGGTAACATCCTGGCGTTTTTCTGGTCCCCCACCGGGCAAACAATTGCCTGGGTCGGTGTAGACTTTGACCAGGGGAGATTTGAGTGGATGACCACCGATCAATTCGGGGGCGCGTCCAAGCTGCTAATGCGGTTCCAGCCCTCGGGCGCCGAATTCACCATGTTAAGTTTCTTCGACCAGTTCGCGTACTCCAACTCCCCTTGGTCTCCGGACGGCGCCCGGCTTGTGTTCGCGGGCACCCGGGATGCGTCTTCGGGCCAGCAAAACGGACAGGCCCCCAGCGGTGACCGGATCTTCGTGCTGGACGCTGACGGAAGTAACGCTCCCCGGGACTTGTCCGGAGGGTCCTTGGCTTTTTGGTCTTGGAACTGAGACGGCCGCCGCAGGTTAGAGCAGCCTGCACCCGGGGGGTGAAGATGGACGTAGGAAGCACCCGGCCCCGTCTCTACGGCTGCGAGATACGCTCTTCGCCGAAGAGGGTGTTGATATTTCTGGTGGCCGCAGCCCTAGGCTCGCTTCTCACGTTCATGACGCTGGGGTGCAGTTCCGAGCCCAGCAACACACCCCAGCCGGAACCCACGGTAGCGCCGTTTGACGCCAGGGAGGTATTACAAGCCGTCGTGACTGAGCTTTCGGAACTCGAGTCCGGGGCCTTTGTCTTAGAGCACCTCAAAGGGAGCACGGACCTCATTCCTGGGCTTGTGGTAATGCACAAGGCGTCGGGTGTAGTGGCCATCCCGGATAGAGTCCGCATCACGGTAGAGGGAGAAACCGTTCTCCCTCGCTCATTCGTAGAAGTCGGTGTGGTGACCATAGGCGACCAAGCCTATATGACCGACTTTATCACCGGCAAGTGGCAGGAAGTGGCGATCGAGAGTCTCCCGTTCGTTCCCCGCAATCTGGGGCTCACCCTGGCTGACATCGTTAAAGCGGTTGAGCAGCCCACCCTGGTTGGACTCGAACGGCGGATGGATATGGATACCCATCATATTCAGGGACGGGTCCAGTCACAAGCCCTGGCAGGTCTCGTTCCGGGCGCAGGCCAGGGCTTTGAGGTTAAGCTTGATTTATGGTTGGAGGAGTCCTCTCATTTCCTGCTTCAGGCGCTCATCTGGGGAATGGTTGTCCCCACGGACCAACCCGATACGCTTCGGCAGCTGACCCTGAGCGACATCAATGTTCCGGTAGAGATCTCTCCTCCGGAATAGGCTCGGAAACCCGATGATTGCCTCGCGGCGAATGCTGCCTGCCCATGTGGTGCTCGCTGTCATCGGCGTGGGGGCGTTCGTAACGGCCCTGGACCAAACCGTGGTGGTTACGGCTCTTCCCAACCTCATGCTGGACCTCAAAATCCCCATTGCCCAGTTGGACCGCGCTTCCTGGATCATCACCGCCTACCTGTTGGGGTACACGGTGGCGATGCCTCTGATTGGCAGGATGGGCGACGTGTACGGCTACTCTCGTATTTACCAAGGGGGCCTGGTGTTGTTCTGCATAGGCTCCGCCCTTGTGGCCGTTTCCCCCAGCCTGGAGTGGATGTTGGGCGCCCGGGTGGTGCAGGCCATCGGAGGAGGGACCACGGCGCCCATCGGCCTGGCGGTGGCCAGCACGGCGCTGCCGGAGCGGCACAGGGGGATGGCGCTGGGAATAGTGATTGCCGCGGCTGAGGCGGGCTCCATGTTGGGACCCGCTTACGGAGGGGCGATCATCGCCGTTCTGGACTGGCGGTGGATATTCTGGCTCAACCTGCCCCAGAGTGGGCTCCTGTTTCTCGGCTTATACCTACTGCCCAATGTTCCAAACCGGGAAGGGCGAGTTGATTACCTAGGAGGAGCACTGCTAGCGGCCACCCTGCTGGTCCTCTCGTTCGCCCTTTCTCGAGAAGGAGTCTTCACCCTCTCCTCAGCCACGCCGTTTCTCATAGGCGGGCCTGGATTGCTGCTGGCTGGGGCCTTGGTGGTGTCACAGCGGCGGGCCGCGCAACCTCTGCTCAGCGCCGTCCTCTTCCGGTCCCGGGCCTTCGTTACCGCCAACGTGGCCCAGCTGCTGGAGGGGGTCTCGTTGATAATAGCCATGGTCACCGTTCCGCTTATGGCGAACACGGTCATGGGGAAGGACTCTCTAACCGGGGCCATGTGGTTGTTGAGAATGACCGCGGCCATCCCTCTGGGGGCGCTGTTGGGCGGGAAGCTTCTGGAGCTGGCCGGTATACGGCCGGTAACTGCCGCGGGTCTAGGCCTTACCGCCTTGGGGTTATTCTTGGTCAGCACCTGGGGCCTGAACGTCTCGGAACCGTGGCTGACCCTGCACTTAGTGATCGCTGGGCTGGGCTTCGGCCTGAACAATACACCCATCATGACCCGGATCCTCGGTTCCGCGCCGGCGGACTACCGAAGCACCGCGGCGTCTCTGGCAGTGGTGGCGCGAATGCTGGGGATGACTCTGGGGTTGGCCGCTTTGGCTGCTTGGGGAGTGGAACACTTTCAGGCGTTGACTTCCGGTTTGGAATTGCCGCTGCCGGCAGCCGGGGACGCCGCCTCTGAAATTGAGTCGCGGGTACGCGACTACTACACCCATTTGAATGAAGCCGGGTTGTCTCTGTTCCACACGTTCTTCCGGGTGGCCGCGGCAGTGTCATTGGCAGCTATACTTCCGGCCTTGGCGATGGGCCCGGACCGGAGGGAACACCGGGAGGAAATCGCCGCCAAGTGAAATTGCCGACGCCTGTGTACGAAAGCGGCAGGTTCTTGGCTGTCGCGGGGCGGCTGCTAGCGGCTGCCGGCCCCAAACGCTTTATCCAGGGCCGCCACCTGTTGCGACGATAGCCGCCATCCGGAAGCGCCGCAATTCTCTTCCGTACGCCCGATGCTGTTGGACTTGGGGATGGCAATGACGTTGGGCCGGGAAGTGCACCAGTTAAGGGCTACCTGGGCCATGGTCTTGCCCACCTCGCCCGCCACCCTCTCCAGCACCTGGGAACGGCCGTCGGGCCGCATGCGCGGTCTCGCGGCCAAAGAGCCGTCGGCCAGCGGAGTGTAAGCTATGGTGGTTATACCGTTGTTCTGGCAGTATGGCAGCAACTCCCGCTCGATTTCCCGGCGCTTCAGGCTGTACAGCACCTGGTTGGAGACCATAGGCACGTTGGGCATGGCTGCTTGAGCCTCCTGCAACTCCCTCTTTGAAAAATTGCTGACCCCGACGTACTTCACCGAACCTGAATCCACCAGGGTGGCCATGGCTTTCATGGTTTCTTTTATGGGCACCCGGGAATTCGGCCAGTGTATTTGATACAGGTCTATGACGTCTGTCTCCAGCCGGCGCAAGCTCGCCTCCGCCGCCCTCAGCACTTGGTCGTAGCCCAGGTTGCTGCCCAGCACCTTCGTGGCGAGAAACACCCCATCACGAATCCCCTTGATCGCCCGCCCAACGGCATCTTCGGTGCGATACATTTCGGCGGTATCGATAAGAGTGGCGCCCAGCTCGATGCCACGGCGAAGTGGGCCGTCTCCTCCGCTGTATTTCCAGGTGCCCAGACCGATTTCGGACACCATTACGCCCGTTTTGCCCAGCTCGATTGTTTCCATGTCCTTATGGTCCTGTCCTGGCCGGTTTATTCAGCTGAGGTCCCCACGCCGTCAGTGGGCGAAGTCCCGGCGGAGCCGCTTCCCCCCGCTTGTTCCAGGAGGTGTTGCAACGCTTGGGGGGGCATAAACTTTATTACTATCACCAGCGCAACTAACGCAAACGCGACGTCGTCCACGACTATACCGGGAAGAAAGTCCACTGGGCTTATGAAATAGACCAACGCCGCCACCAACAACAGCTTGAGTTGGAAGGGGACCCGGTTGTCCTGAATCAATAGCCGGAAAAAAGACAACTTGCGGCGAGTACTCAATCGGAGGAAGCTGGCGTAGGGTTCCCGGTCTTTCAAGAGCAGGATAACTACCAGGCACACCAGGCCTGCCACTGCTACGCCACCCAAAATTGACAATATCACAACCAACCACGGCAAGGTCTGGCCTCAGTAAATCCTAGAGTCAGCTATCATTAGGCGGCCGTCAGAAAACATATTGGCCATGGGCCGGCCTGATGTTCAATCTGATGTTCAATGGCTATTACCGTCTCGCTACGATACTATAATACGCTATACGGGTGCGTTTCGTGTCCCACGTTTGGAGCTTATTGCCGTAAATTGAGGTGTTGTAATGAACTTTGAAGATGTCCGTCCGTTCATGGAGAAAAACCATAGGGGAGTCATCACCACGTATCAGTCCGATGGAGCTATGCAAACCAGTATCGTGGTCAGCGGTGTCTTTCGAGACAGCGCCGCCTTCGTAATTGTGCGGGGAAAATCCGCGAAGACCCGTAACCTCAGGCGTGATCCGCGGTGCACGGTGTTGGCGGTCAGCGATGACTGGCGCAGCTACGCGGTGGTTGAGGGACAGGCGCAGTTGCTGGACTACCGCAATACACCGGCAGAAGAGTATCGAGTCCTGCTCAGGGACGTGTTCCGCGCCTGTGGCGACAAAGACCACCCCGATTGGGAAGAGTACGACCAAGCCATGGTCCAACAGGACGCCGTGACGGTGTTTGTGAGGCCGGAGAGGGTCTACGGGATGCTCAGATAATAGACCGGGTTGAGAATCACAGTAGGGAGGCCGGAGAACTCCGCCGCCAGCGGGGCCGGGGTTAGTTTCTTGCCAGTTTATCCGGCCCCTCTACGTGGGTTGAGGCGCTTGGAGAAGTCAGCCAGGCATCACCAGAGTTGCGTCGGACAAACTAACCAAGCCTCCTCGCTGGTTGAGGCCTTTGACCCGGCACTCGACAATGCTCTTCCCCTCCTCCTGACGCTTGGCCGTTACCTCTCCTTGAAAGACTACGGTGTCTCCGGCCCGGAAAGGCTCGATTGCCCGCATCAGGAGACTTCCACCCTCATAGAAGGCCCGGAGCGGAAAAGAGAGCTGTAACATCTGGTCGACATAGGACATGGTGGACGGCCCCGCGTTCACCCTGCCTCCGAAGATGTTCTGCCGCGCAAATTCCTCGTCGGTATGAATGTTGACGGCGCGAACTCTCCCCGCTAGCCGAAAGTCGTTCTTCGAGCTGATAACTTCCTGGCTTTCTGAGATGGCTAAGCTCGCCAGCGGGTCCCCGACGGAAATTTCATCGTAACGGAGCAGTTGGGCCGCACGGGTTCCCGGCCCGGGTGCGTCCTGGCCGGGCAGAGCCGCTTTTGCCGTGCCCTGGTCCTCAGGAGCTTTCTTTTGTCCCTGCGCGTACTCAAAGATGCAGGTGTAATCGTACTCTGCGACTAACCGGCCCAGTTGGTTTACGGCTTCGACGTGGAAGGTAACGAACTTGCTGCCCCTGCGTTCGTATTTTTCCAACACACTTCTGGAGCCTGTTATGGTGTCTCCGGCTTGCACCGGATGGCGCCAGCGGATCTCGCATTTGGCGAAAGGGGTCTGCCTGGGGGCCGTCTTAGCTTCCTCTAAGGCCACGAACCCGTTGGCTTCGGCGATATCGTCCCGAAGCAACGGCGCATAGGTTAGCACCATGGTTGGCATAGCCACCAAGGCTCCCTCGTATTCTTGTCCGTCGCCCTGTTGATAGCGGGCGTCCCGGCATTGGGCAACCCTTGCGTATCGGGTGATATGGTCATCTTTGAGGTGCACTACCGTGGGAGAGCCGGTCTGACCCGGCGCCACGGCCTTGTAATCCCACAGTTTTTCTTGCTGCTCCAGCATGGCGAGCCGTCCTCGTTGCCCGGTTTGCCGTCCGGTTGCTGGTCATATATTACCCCACCGGTACGGCAATGAAAACCGCAATACCTCGTGAGCAAGGCTAGCCCATCCGGGCCGTCCTGCGGCGCTTGCGGAGCTAAGACGGCAAACCGATAATGGGAAAAACTACCAGGCGGGCAGTGCGGAAGCCCGCCGACGGGAGGAAAACATGAAAGTAGGGTTTATCGGCCTGGGCACCATGGGCGGCCATATGGCCTACAATGCCTTGCTGGGCGGTCACGAACTAATAGTCCACGACATCCGGCGCGAGGCGGCAACTCGCCACCTGGAGGCGGGGGCCACCTGGGCGGACACGCCCCGGCAGGCCGCGGAGGCCAGCGACATAGTCTTCACGTCCCTGCCCGGTCCCACGGAAGTGGAAGCTGTGGTTCTGGGCGAAGATGGCATCGCCGAGGGTTTAACTGCCGGTAAAACGTACCTCGACCTCAGCACTAGCACGCCGGGGCTTATACGCCGGATTCACGATGAGCTCTCCTCCAGGGACATTCACGTGCTGGACGCGCCCGTCAGCGGCGGCCCCAACGGAGCTAGGACGCGTAATTTGGCTATCTGGGTTGGCGGGGACCTGGAAGCCTACGAGCGATGCAAGCCGGTGTTGGACGCTATTGGCGACAAGGCCTATTACGTAGGCGGCATCGGATGTGGGGCCATCGCTAAGCTGGTGCACAACTGCACCGGATATATCGTCCAGACCGCACTTGCCGAGGTATTTACCATGGGGGTCAAAGCGGGAGTGGAACCCCTGGCGCTCTGGCAAGCGGTCCGGCGGGGAGCCCAAGGGCGGCGGGGTACTTTCGAGGGGCTTGCCGAGCACCTGCTGCCGGGAAAATTTGACCCGCCCGATTTCGCACTCCGCCTCGCTCGTAAGGACGTGGACCTGGCGGTGGCCGTTGGTAGGGAGTTCGACGTTCCCATGCGGCTGGCCAACCTGGCCTTGCAGGAATTGACGGAGGCAATGAACCGGGGTTGGGGAGACCGGGACTCCAGGGTAGCCATGTTACTTCAGGAGGAGCGGTCCGGTGTCGAGGTGCGAGTTGCCCAGGATGTCTTGGCGCAAGCGTTGGAGGCGGAGCAAACCGGCTCCTGAGCCCTGGACCTCAGCCATCCAGGGAAGACGTTCCGGTCCCCGAGCCTACGGACCTGCCCGAGTCCACCGCAGGTGCGGCTGCCGCGCGGCCCTGGCTTCGTCCAATCTGGCTACCGGAGTTGTGTGGGGTGATTGCCGCACCAGGTCTGGGCTCTCGGTGACTTCCCGGTCTATCTCTACAAGCGCATTGATGAACGCGTCCAGGGTCTCCCGGTGCTCCGATTCGGTCGGTTCGATCATCAGCGCCTCGTGGACGATTAAAGGAAAATACATGGTGGGGGCGTGAAAACCGTAATCAAGTAATCGCTTGGCGATCTCAAGGCCGCTTACACCCCTAGCCTTCTGCCAATCGGCGGAGAACACCACCTCGTGCATGCAGCGGCGGTCGTAGGGCAAGAGATAGGTGTCCTTCAAGGCTTGCATCAAATAGTTGGCGTTCAAAACGGCATTGCCGCTGACGGACCGCATACCGTCGGCGCCTAGAGTGCGGATGTAGGTGTAGGCCCGGACCAAAACTCCGAAGTTCCCGTGGAACCCGCTTACTTTTCCGACGGTCTGTCCCGGAATCGCCAAACTGTAAGTCTGGTCAGCGCCGTTGCCTTCTCTGGCCACCACCGGCGCCGGCAAGAAGGGTGACAACGCTTCCCCAGCGCACACCGGCCCGGCGCCCGGGCCGCCGCCCCCATGGGGAGTACTAAAGGTCTTGTGGAGGTTCAGGTGAGCCACGTCGAACCCCAGGGCGCCCAGCTTGACCCGGCCCAGGAGCGCGTTCATGTTGGCCCCGTCGCCGTAGACCAACCCGCCGGCTTGGTGCACCACCCGGCACACCTCTAGGATGTTGGTGTCGAAGAGGCCCAAAGTGCTGGGCAGAGTGATCATCACTCCCGCCAGGTCTGAGCCGGAGATCTCTCGCAACGCCTCCAGGTCTACGTTTCCATTCCCATCCGAGGTCAACTCCACGACCTCGAATCCCGCCATAGCTGCTGAAGCGGGGTTGGTCCCATGGGCGCTATCCGGGATGGCTACTTTACGGCGGTGAGTTTCACCCCTGGCCTCGTGGTAAGCCCGGATCATCAACATTCCGCCCAATTCCCCGTGGGCCCCCGCCAGGGTGGCCAGGCTCACGGCGTTAAGGCCGGTCAGCTCCCCTAGGAAGCCTTGGAGCCGGTGAAGAAGTTCCAGAGCCCCCTGGGATATGCCCGCGGGCTGTGAAGGATGCGCCCAGGCGAACCCGGGCAACAGAGACACCTCGTCGTTGACCTTGGGGTTGTACTTCATGGTGCAACTACCCAGAGGGTAGAAGTTGGTGTCGATGGAGAAATTTTGCTGGCTAAGTGCGGTAAAGTACTGGACCACCTCCGGCTCGGAAACCTCGGGAAGGTCCAGCTCCCCCCGAAGCAGCGAGGCGTCGGGCAGGGCCTGCGCTGGAACATCGCAACCCGGCAGCACCACCCCAACGCGGCCGGACACACTGCGGTCCATGAGCAGCTTTTCGGTGTCTCTGCCTCCGCCGCTAGGCATCAGCGGCCTCCGCCAGGGCCGACACCAGCGAATCGATGTCGTCCTTTGAGTTCATTTCAGTGACGCAGACCAACATTGCATTGTTCAATTGCATTGTGGCGTCTCCCCCCGCGGGGAGATTGCAGGCAAAGCCGCTGATGTCCAAGCCCCCGAGTATATTCCGCTCCAAGAGACTCTGATTGATACTCGCCGGCGGCTTGGGGCATTGGACCACGAACTCCTGGAAGAAAGTCCCCTGCACTGGTAATGAGAAGCCGGGCGCCTGGGCGATTTGTGAAGCGGCGTAGTGGGCCTTGTGGTAACACAATTCGGCCACTTGACGCAGCCCCCGTTTGCCCATAGCGGCCATGTAGACCGTTGACGCCAGGGCGTATAGGGCTTCGTTGGTGCAGATGTTACTGGTGGCCCGCTCCCGGCGGATATGCTGTTCCCGCGTCTGCAGCGTTAACGTATAGCCGGTCTTTCCGTTGCGGTCAACGGTGCGGCCCGCGAGACGGCTAGGCATCTGCCTCACGTACTCTCGCTTGGTGGCGAAGAGACCCACGTAGGGCCCTCCGAAGCTGGGTGGTATTCCCAAGGGCTGGCCTTCGCCGGTGACGATGTCCGCGCCGTAGTGGCCGGGCGGTTGGAACATGGCCGATGCGATGGGGTTGGCGGATACGACGAGGAGTGCGCCTTCCTCGTGGGCCCTTGCGGCCTGCCCGGCCAGGTCCTCGACGTATCCCAAAAAGTTAGGGTACTGGACAACCAAACAAGCGCATTGGCCGTCTATTTCAGGGGCATGGGCGGGCACGCTGACGACCTCAATTCCCTGGACCAGGCAATAGGTGCGGATCACGTCTTGATAGGCGGGGGAAATAGTGTCGGCCAGGGCAACTTTGCTGCGCTGGGCAACCCTGCAGGCCATGAGCGCCGCTTCGGCTAGACTGGTGGCCCCGTCATACATGCCGGCGTTAGCCACTTCCATGGCGAATAGGTTGCAGACCATCGTCTGGAACTCAAAGATTACTTGGAGTGTGCCCTGGCTAGCCTCGGCCTGATATGGCGTGTAGGCGGTCAGGAACTCTCCCCGTGTGATGATGGCCCTAACGATCGAAGGAATGAAATGATGGTAAGAGCCGGCCCCCAGAAAGGATGGGCCGCTGTCTAATGGCCGGTTGCGTGATGCCAGGCCGGCAAGTTCCTGCTTGATTTCCAACTCGGAAAGCGGCCCTGGCAGGTCCAGAGTGGGATTGCGAAATTCCTCTGGAATGTCAAGGAACAACTCGCCGATGGTGTCCAAACCCAGAACTGACAATATCTGGAGTTGTTCTTCCTGGGTGTTGGGAATGTAGTGGGACTGGAAGCCGGAGCCGGCAGCTTCGGTCTGGACTTGCCGGGGCTCGGTCACGGCAGCCCACTGGTGAACGACTCGTAATCTTCGGACGTCAAAAGGCCGTCAATCTCGGAGACGTCGGTAACCCGAACCCGGATTAGCCAGCCCTCTCCGAAGGGCGCTTGGTTAACGATCTCGGGGTGGTCCTGCAGACTCTGGTTGACTTCGATCACTTCGCCGCTCACCGGCGAAAACAGGTCTGAGACCGACTTTACCGACTCAATCTCACCCATCTTGGCCATGAATGTGACAGTGGACCCCAGCTTAGGCAACTCCACGTAGACAATATCGCCCAGTTGGTCCTGGGCGTAATCGGTGATACCGGCCACGGCCTGTTCCGGGTTCTCGTCTTCCAGCTTGACCCACTCGTGTTCACGAGTATATTTGCGGTCGTTGGGATTCAAGCTTCCTGCTACCTCCTGGGGTGGGTGTAAAAGGGTAACGGAACCACTTCCGCCGGGGCGATTCGGCCTCGTACGTCCAAGTCCACCACGCTGCCCGGACTGGCGTAATCGACCAAAACGTAGCCCATGGCGATGCTGGTGTCAAGGGTGGGGGAGTAGCTCCCGCTGGTGACGCGGCCAATGTCCCTGCCCTGGTCCAAGATGGTGTAGCCCTGGCGGGGAGCGCTGCGGCCCGGCAATTTCAAGCCCACCAGAGTGTACGCTGTCCCTTGCTCGTTTTGCCGGCGCAACGCGGGGGCTCCCACGAACTCTTTGTTCAAGTTCACAAAGCGTCCCAGTCCGGCCTCGATGGGGCTGGTTTGGTCGTTAATTTCGTGTCCATGGAGGGGCAAGCCCGCCTCCAGCCGGAGGACGTCTCTGGCGCCCAGGCCGCAGGGAAGCCCTCCTTGAGTCAAGAGGGTGTGCCAGGTTAACTCCGCGTCTTTGATAGCGACTATGGTCTCAAAGCCGTCCTCTCCGGTGTACCCGGTGCGCCCGATGAACGCAGGTATCCCGGCAAGCGTGCCTTCTTGCCAGCTGAATGGGCGCAGGGCGGACGGCGGTGCGCCGTTATTCATGAGACAAAGACGGTCCATGGCCTCCGGCGTATTCGGTCCTTGAAACGCGATCAAGACGGTGGCGCCGGTGCGGTCCTCCACCGTACAACCGCCGCGGAATTTCTCGTCTATCCACTGTTGGAACCAGGCCAGCACCGCTTGCCGGTTGCCGGCGTTGGGGATGAGCAAGTAACGGTCCTCGGCCAGCCGGTAGAAGATAGTGTCGTCGATAGTGCCGCCCGCTTCGTTGCAGATCAAGCAATACCGGGCCCGCCCCACGCTCAGGCTTTCCACGGAGCTGGTTAACACCCATTCCAGGAACTCGGTCGCAAGGGTTCCTGAGATGTACAGCCGGCCCATGTGGGAAACGTCGAATATGCCCGCGGCGTTGCGCACCGCGTTGACTTCCGCCAAGATGCCCGAATATTGGACCGGCATGTCCCAACCCCCGAAGGGCACAATCCGGGCCCCCAGGTCCAAATGGGTGGCGTACAGGGGTGTTCGCAGGTTCTCCGCGACCAATCAGCCTCCTTGCCTTCGGCCCGCCTTTGCCGCTACTGCTGCTGGGTGGTGTCTACAGAGGGCTTGGCGGATTCCGTTAGGATGATAACGCTCGTCTAGGTGTGGTGCAAGGAGGCAAGCTATAATAAAATCACAAAAGACCGCCGCATCAACGAGGATAAAGGCTAGCCGTGTTCGGTACAGTAGGCTCCAATAGTAGGGCGCTAATCTGGGCTGCCGCTCTGGTAGTTGCGGCGATACTTGCCTGCGGCGGGTCCCAGGCCGCTCCGTCAGGCTTCTCGGTGATCGAGCAAGTCCCGGCGGAACCGGCTAGCTTGGTTGGCGAGGGCGACGCGGCCCAGCCCCGGTTCCAGGAGGGTTCCAGGCCTGGCGGGGCCTACGGGTTCTCTCACTATTTTTTCGAGGAAGTGGGGGGCGAGGTGATCGCCACTCTGGTGGAAGGACCCCTTGGTGATCAGGTGCGGTCCAATCTCACATATACCCAACTGAAGCAGTTGCACGAGCAAGGGAGCCCGCCGCCGGATGACCTCAAGATGACTGGCGAACAGTTGGCGGAGCTGGTGCAGCAGCTGGATACTTTGCGGGAGGCAACGGCGAAATACTGGAACGTGGGGTTAGCCAAGTCCGACGGATATGTAAAGGTCGGCGGAGAATTCCCCAACATGGGCGCTCACTTCGTTCACCCAGGCCGCATGGCCGATGGCGTCTTCGACCCGGCGGAGCCGGAGTTTCTCTTGTACACACAAGATGAGGCCAAGAAGTGGGAGCTGGTCGGCACGGGTTTCATCCTTCCCACACCATTGGTGGGAGCAAGGCATCCTGAGGGTTTTGCTGGACCCTTGGATAACTGGCACATTCACTACAACCTGTGCTTGGGCGGAACGGTTGGCGCCAGCTCCACGACCGAAGAGGAGTGCCAGGAGCAAAGGGGCGCCTGGCTGTCATCATACGGTTGGATGATGCACAGTTACGTTTGGGTTGACAATCCGCTGGGGGTGTTTGGCATGTGGAACCCAAACATTCCCCCGGTGATGCCCGCGGCCGACCTCCGGGAAACCAGGGTGCTCGACCAGCCGCGTGAAGGCGAAGTGCCCCTGACCATCGAGAATTTTACCCATCGAGACGTCCAGCTAAAAGTGGGCGAGACCCTGCACTGGATCAACGTCGATGGGGTTCCCCACACGGTGACCTCGGGTTCACAGGGTGCGGTTGCGGAGGGCTTTGATTCCGGGTTCATTGCCCCGGGCCGGTCATTTGCCTTGAAGTTCGACGAGCCGGGAGAGTACCCCTACACTTGCACCTTGCACACTAGGATGAACGGCGCCATTACAGTTGCGCAGTAGCCCGGGTGTGGGGGCGCAGGCCAACAACACCGCCCCGCCCGCTTGCACGGCGACGCTCTTGTATTGAAAACTGAGAGTCTGGAGAAACGCCGCTGTGGGACGTGATCGAACCCCCAGCGCGGGCGATTATGGGACCATCCGGACGCTCGCCAATAATTTTCCGGCGTGGTTTTCCGACGTTGACCGGCCGCGGGCCGCGAGGGTGGACGTTACTCTAGCGGCGGCAAGACGTTGGCCATCCAGGGTGTCAAGTCGCGCAATAATTCCCTGCTAATTTCGTGGGCCATGTCATATTCGTGAAACTCTGGGGCGTATCCGGCTTCCTCCAGGAACCGTCGGGCGTTGTGCGCGGTTTCCGCGGGTATCAGCGGGTCGTGGCGGCCGTGGGCCATGAAGATGGGTTGGGTCCTGGGCTCGGGCAGTTTATCCTCCAGCGCCTTGGGGTCGGGCAACGAGGCGCTCAGAATCACCAAGCCGGCAAACGTGTCATTGCGGGAGAGTCCGCAACGATAGGTCATACCGCCGCCTTGAGAAAAGCCCAGCAGCAAGGCCTGCCCGGGCGCCACTCCTAACTGCTCTGTCACTTCCTCGAAGAAATTGCCCAGTAAGCTCTCGGCCGTCTGGAATTCTTCGGGGGTTGCTTCACCTCTGGGGGACGTCCAGCCGTAGCTGGCCCGCCCCAAGCCCAGGTCGAAAGCTATGGGCGCATTGGGACAAGCATATACGTACCCTCTCGAGTTTATGACCGGGGCCAAGCCGGCTAGGTCCTGCATGTTGGCCCCGAACCCGTGCAGCATGACCACCAGGGGATAGCTCCGCTCAGAATCGTAATCGTCCGGCAGCACCGTCAGGTACTTCAACCCGGGCCCTTCATGACTTTCCGCTCGCATAATTGCCGCTCCTAGCTCCGCCGTCGTCGACTGCACCCATCCTAGCACCACTCCCGGTTAGGGACAAACCGGAGGCAGCTTCTCATAAAGCTGAGTCCTCCAGCATCCTACCTTTCTGGATTCCCGCTTTCGCGGGAATGACGGGTCTGGATTCCCGCTCTCCGGTCGGGATCTGGGACAAGCTTCGCGGGAATGACGGAGGGCGGGAATGAGGGGTCTGGATTCCCGCTCCCCAGACGGGGTCGGGGACGAGCTTCGCGAGAATGACGGAAGGCGGGAATGACGGGTTATTGAGCCGCATTCAATACTGGTTCAGGCGGTTAGTAATAGTAACCCGTCAGGTTGCGTCCACCCAAAATCGTGAGTGGAGACTTCTGAGGCGGGCTCATAAGCGGCCAATCACGCCCATCACAAATGGACTGGAGCTTTCTCCAAGACGGGCCCGCTGGATTTTCCGGGGAGCGCGTCAGCCGCTGCTGGAGTCAGGGAACGGGCGTTGGCGCCTGTAGGATCAATTGGTCTCTGCGTAACTCGGTAGAAGGGGGCAGAGGGAGCTAGATGTTGACGGCGCTGTCGGCGATCATTCCCACGAACAACAGGGCCAAGTAGAGCAGAGAGTAGAGGTAGAGCTTCCTGGCGTGGCGTGCCGATGGGTCCCCTTTCAATTGCCAAGCCATGATCACGAATATAGCGCCCAGCGCCGTCGCTATCCCCAGATAGATGGGGCCGACCGCCGATGTTGTGGTGAACACCAGGGTCAATGCGACCAGGACGAGGCTGTAGAGGAATATCTGCGCAACGGTGTGCTCCCGGCCCGCCACCACGGGCAGCATGGGAATACGGGCCCGCTCGTAGTCCGCTTGGATCAGCAACGACAGAGCCCAGAAGTGGGGAGGGGTCCAGAAGAATATTATCGCGAACAGATACAAAGCAGGCAGGTCGAGGCTGCCGGTGACTGCTACCCAGCCCACCATGGGCGGTATGGCCCCGGCGGCTCCCCCGATTACGATGTTTTGAGAAGAGGTCCTTTTCAGCCATCCGGTATAGATGAATACGTAGAACAGAGTTGCTGCAAGGGTCAGGGCCGCGGCGAAAACATTGACCCAAGCCGCCAATATGATGAAGGCCACCACGTTAAGCAGAATGCCGAAGGACAACGCCATAACGGGGGAGATGCGGCCGCTGGGCACGGGCCGTTGGGCGGTCCGGGTCATTAATCCGTCGATATCTTTGTCCAGATAGTGGTTGAGAGCGTTGGCTCCCCCGGCCCCCAATGAGCCGCCCGCACACACCAGAAGAATTACCTGAACTGAAGGGTTGCCGCGCCCGGCTACAAACATGCCCCCGATTGCCGTGACGAGCAGCAGCAGAATTATGGGGGGTTTGGTCAGCGCGAGATAGTCGGACATTACCCGCAGCGCCACCGCGGACCTGTCCAGTCCAAACCTTACCGGGCGTAATTGATCAAGCATGTGCCCGCTCACTCTGCTGACTGCGGTCGCTTGTTAACATCAGCAATCCTAATAGCGCTATGGCCGCCCACGTTATCGTGGCCATCGCCAAGTGGAGGGCCCGGAATTCCACCGAGAAATCCAGCCAAACCGCGCCGGCGCCCACCAGGACCTGTGCGACAAACAACCCGGCTGCGATGGTGGACAAGAGTCTAATGTAGGAGGGGCGGTACCGTTGCCGTATCCCTAAATGCAGAACGTACATGACGAATAGTCCAATGATTGCGGCCACCCATCGATGGCTCATGTGTATTGCTTGCAAACGGTGCTCCGGAATGACATCGCCTTGGCATAATGGCCAATCCAGGCACGCGCCGGTGGCTCCGGTGACCGTCACTATAGAACCGGATATCAGGAGGCCATACACTCCGGCGGCGGCGGCCAGTAGCAAGACAGGGAAACGATCGGTCCGTCCGTTGGGTAGCTGCCAGCCGCGCGGCGCTTGCGGCGGACCCCGGTAGGCTAACACTGCCACTAGAATCAAGCATACCAGCAGAGCCTGTCCCAGTGCCAGGTGCGCAGCCACAATCGAACCCGGCAACTCGTTCAACACGGCTGCCCCGCCCAGCAACGCTTGGCCCAAGAGCAGGAGCAAAGCCGACGTGGCCGTGATTACCACCCATCGCTCTCGCCGGTAGCCGATCCAAGCCAAGCCAACCGTTATCAACACCAACGGGCCCACCAGGAGCGACGCTACAATTCGGTGGGTATATTCGATAACTGCCGTCAATTCCCATGGTGGCAGGAGGCCACCATGACAGAGCGGCCAGTCGGGGCAGCCCAATCCCGAGCCCGTGACTCTGACCACGCCTCCCAGCACAACCAGAGCTAGTGCGGATATAGCTGTTGCTACGGATAGTCCCCGAAACCATGGTGAAACTCTTCTGGTCTTGGAGAGAGGTTCAGCGGTCTCTGCTACGGCCATTGGGCCCCCACGCCGCGTGCGCTGAGGGCCGGTCCCGCAGCCGCGGGCCTGAATGTGATCATCCCAATGGACCTATGGCGGCGCTGCGAAGGAGGATATGCTTCTATCTTACAACTAACGGCGCACACCCCGCCAGATGGCTTGCCGACGGTAACAGTTCAGACCTGAGGGGACCCGAGTGTCCGACGGCCCTCGATTAAGGATTTAATCTCTGCCGTTAAGGCTCAGGATGACGGTTGTGAAACGGCTTTCGGGGGCTTTCGGCGAATTGGGCTCACCAACTCTGAACAGTCACTGCTGCCGTTAATAACCCTCGGTTATTCCAAGCCTGGCGTACGAAATTCGCCACGGAACGTAACATGGCGATTCTGGCTTGTCAATCGAGGCCCAAGGCGAGGCAGGGCCTTTTCATTTTCTGGGTTAGCTCGCAATGTTCCCGTTTCTGGGTTAGCTCGCCTGGCTCCCGTCATTCCCGCGAAAGCGGGAATCCAGAAAGGTAGGACGCTGGAGAACTCAGCTTCATGAGGCGGGCCCCTAGACCCGCCACAGGGGCCCGTGCGTAGGGGCAACTCTCGCGGTCGCCCGTTTGCGTTGTCGTTGAGATGTGGCGTCGGAGTCAATAATCTAAAGTCTCGGCTCAGGAAACTCAGTGTCTTCCGGCAAAGGCGGGAGGATTATGGTATCATCCTCGACGCTGCCATGGACGAAGCGATCCGCGTAGAGGGTTTGGTTAAACGGTTTGGGCCCCTAACCGCCGTAGATGGGATATCATTTAACGTAAACAGCGGTGAAATATTCGGCGTGTTAGGGCCAAATGGCGCTGGCAAGACCACCACGCTGGAGATCATCGAGGGGCTTCGGAAACCCACCGAGGGCAGCGTCTCCGTGTTGGGGTTGGACGTGTTGAGGAAGCCCGCCCAGGTCAAAGCACGGATTGGAGTCCAGCTGCAGTCATCCTCATACCACGACCACCTCACCCTTGTGGAGATCCTGGCCCTCCTGGGTAGTTTTTATTCCAAGAGGGAGAGGCCCGAGGCCCTGCTGGAGCAAGTGGGGCTGTTGGACAGGTCCGCCAGCCGGGTGAACCAACTGTCAGGGGGCCAGAAGCAACGGTTTGCTCTGGCGGCCAGCTTGGTCAATGTCCCGGAGCTTGTGATCCTCGATGAGCCCACCACCGGCTTGGACCCTCAAGCCCGCCTCAACCTATGGACCATGGTCCGCGACATGAACCAGCGCGGGATCACTGTGGTCCTGACCACCCACTACATGGAGGAAGCGGAGGCGCTTTGCCACCGTTTGGCCATCATGGACCACGGTCGATTGCTCGCGGTGGATTCGCCCCGCAACCTGATACGCAGGCTGGACGCCGCGTATACGGTAAAGATGGTGGTGGCGGACCCGCTGACCGAGGCCCAGATAGCGTCGCTGAACGGGGGTATTGAGTTCGTCCAGGCCGTGGAGGAAAACGCCTACCTGTTGCGGTTGCGCAACACCCCCAGGGCTCTGGGGGCGATTTTGGATGAGATAGTGCGCAGCGAAATTAGCCTGGAGCATTTGGAGGTCACGCCGGTAACTCTTGAGGACGTCTTCCTGGAGCTGACCGGCGCCGAGCTGCAGGACTAGTTGTGCTGGCCCTTACTGCCGCCAACCTCAAGATGTTGGCTCGTAACCGGCAGGCCACTTTTTGGGCGATTATCTTCCCCCTGCTTCTGGTAGTTGCCTTCGGGCTTTTCGACATCAATAGCGTGGGCCGGGGAAGCCTGGCCGTGGTGGACCTGTCCGGGGGCCCCAGGTCCCAGCTGTTGAGGGAGAAGCTGGCGGAGATCGAGAACTTCGAGTCGAAACGGGACCCGGATAATGAATCCGCGGGCCGCCGACAGGTGGCCGATAAAGACCTTGACTATCTAATTGTTATTCCCCAGAGCTTCGACGGCCAGGAACTTGGCGGTCCTGACTCTCAGGCCGGGTCGCCGCCGCCGGGAGCTGTCAGGCTGGTCTATGACACCAGAGGCGGGGAGCGCAACCAACTGGTCGATGGACTAGTTCGCAGCCTGGTGGCGGAGACTCAGCGGGATGGGCTATCCGGGACTTCGCCCCAATTAGTAATCACCGAAGTGATTGAAGCTCCGGAGGCGGATTACTTCGATGAAGTTCTCATGGGCCTGATCGCTCTCGGGATCATGACCAACTCCATCATATCCATCGCGGTCCGCGTCAGCACCTACCGAAATCAGGCCATTTTGAAGCGGCTGCTGGTTACCCCGTTGCCTATTTGGAAATACTTCGCGGGCGAGATCGCAGCCCATTTGGTGTTGGTGGTGGTCCAGGTTGCCATCCTCCTGGCGGTGGGTATCTTCGCGTTTGGCGCCGACGTTCAGGGCAACTTGGTCTGGATTTTCCTGATCTCCTTGTTGGGCGCCGTGGTTTTCTTGAACATAGGGTTTATTCTGTCAGCCTGGGCACGTAGCCCGGCTGCGGCCTCCGGAATGGGGAACGCGGTCGCGCTGCCGATGATGTTTTTCGCCGGCGCTTTCTTCTCCACCGCCACATTGCCGTGGGTGCTGCCCCACGCAGCGCAGGTGTTGCCTTTGACGCCCATGCTGGAGGCGTTGCGCGAAGTGGCCATCGATAGCGCGTCGCTTTGGGATACGTGGCGCCACCTGGGAGCGCTAGCCATTTGGGCCGGCGTGACTGCCGTCGCCGCCGTGCGCGTGTTCCGGTTCACGTGAGAGGGCTAATTGTTATTGCATTGGTGCTGATGGCTGCCCTTGCCTGTAGCGGAGATACGGGGATGGTGCAGGGGCGAGTGCTGGAGGTGGTGGACCGCAGCCCCACCGAGATTGAACTCCTTCGGGTGCGGGACGATGCCGGCAAAGTGTGGACCTTCACCACCGAACGGGCATTGTTCAAAGATGGCTCCCACCTTCGCCTGCATCAGGCGATGGGGGAATCGGTTGTGGTGCTCTACGAGTCTAAAAACGGCCGCTTGGTGGCCACCGGCATTAATGATTGAATGGGCTCAGGCCCTTCCCAGCCATGGCGGGACCGGGCTTGATTTGGTGAGGCAAGGCAGGTACCGATGGTTGAATTGTCTCAGGCCCCTCCCAGCGTCTCCAGCAACGCCGCTTCTATTGCTGGAGCCGGGGTGAAATGCTCGTATTTGGCCGCCACCCGCCCTTGACCATCGACGACGAACGTCCAGGGCTCGGTGGGCAGGCCCCACTCCGCCACTGCCGGGACCAGACCTTCCGCTGATGGACGAGTCCCTTCTATCAGGTGGGGGTCCTTGAATACCTCCACGTGAATGAAGTTAGCCCGGCCTGCGTAACGGTCTTTCACTTCGGCCAATTGCTGCAACTGCGGCCCGCACGTAGCGCTTACGCAGAAAGCCGGTGTGGCAAACACCACCACGAAGGGCTTGGCCTCCGCCAACGCTTCGTGCACGGATAACTGATAGAAACCAGGGTCAGGCTGCGGGTCGCTGGTAATGTGGCTCAGGTCCGTTACGGCGGAGGCGGTGAGGGTGACGCTGGCCGGGGCCGGGTCCCCGATGTTTGGCGTGTCGCTGTTTTCCTTTACCATGAATTTGGAAGACGCCGTGATCTCCGTCCCATCGGCAACTAGGTCGGCCTCCAACTCCCAAATCCCCGCCGCATCGAAGGAAACTTTGGAGGCGAAAATGCCTCCGGCGCTGCTGGTCCATTGTTGGAATTCGGCAGTGGTTTGGGCCTTATGCTGGCGCTGATCCTGGCCTTCGGGCCAATAGTAGGTCCGCAGCTCCGCTTGGCTGGCCCGCATCGGCATTCCATCCCTATTGACGATGCCGAAGGATAGCCGGTTATCGTCGCCGACGGCCAAGTCGGAGGAGACCACTATGGCGGAAAACTCCGGCCCGCCAAACTCAACGTCCTCGGGTATTGTGGGAGTCGCTGCCGAGCCGCAGCCCACGGCCAGGATCAGCACGCCTGCTATGGCCCAGACGCGGACGCGCAGGAGTCTCCTGGCCAGGACGCTTACGGGGGTCCCCAGCACGTGCATTTGTTAGGCGCTCCGGGAAAGGCCGGATGAGGTTTGGTCACTGCTTGCCAACGTAGCGACCTGGCGGCCTATCGCCAGTCTATCGCCAGTCTATTGAAGGGACCTGCCGTTAGTGGTTTAGGCCCGTTGGTCCAATGATAACAGTAATGAGCCGGAAGTCCGCCAAAACTCCGATGGAACTTAAATGGAACTTTGAAGCGACGCCAACTTATTACCGCCTCTGGAGCCTCGACCGATGGGGGATTGGGTCATTAGCCACGGAATGAGGGTCCTCGGCTGCCCACCCGAATGCAATCGCCGGCGGACCATGCGGCGTGCTATCACTGGTCCAGCGCCGAGGAGTATTTTGAGTGCGGGCTCAGTCAGCCGTGGAAGCGGGTGCTGTCGGCACGGGCACTTGGGCGCCGGAGCTAAACCGGGACCCGGCCGACGCCCCTCCGGAGTGCCTCTCCGATTATCTCAACAACATGGCGATGCTTCCCCTGCATGGAGAAGCATCGCTGTATGACCGGGGGTCACCTATCCTCGGCGTGGCGCACTCCGGCCAAGCACGTTGCTTTTTGCCACCATCGCCTAAGACCTCAGGGCTGTGGGGCGGCCCCAGCGGAGTCGTAGGCGCAACTGTCTGCCCTCGCCGGGTTCTTCAGTGGTCCGTGCCGGAGCTGCAATTGAGATTCGGCTCTAGATCCTCTCCAAAACCGTTGTTATTCCCATCCCGGCTCCAATGCACTGAGTTGCCAAGCCGTAGGTCGAGTTGGACCGGCGCAGCTCGTGGGCCAAGCTTAGGACCAAGCGCCCCCCGGTTGCTCCCAACGGGTGCCCAATGGCGAGGGCGCCACCGTTAACGTTGATCTTTTCCATGGGGATCCCCAGCTCGCGGGCGCTGGGAATGATTTGGGCGGCAAAGGCCTCATTGAACTCGACCCGGTCGATCTGTTCCATGGCGAGGCCGGCGTGCTTGAGAGCTTTATTGGTTGACGGCACCGGCCCCAAACCCATTAGTTGAGGTTTGACCCCGGCGACGCCGAAGCCGGTAATCCGGGCGAGGGGATGCAGGCCCAGTTTCAGGGCCTTTTCTTCGCTCATCAGCAGCACGGCGCTGACCCCGTCGTTGGTTGGTGAGGAGTTGCCGGGCGTGATGACGATTTCCTTGTCGCCGTAGCTAACTACCCCAGGCACAGGGTTAAGATTCATTAGAGCCTCAAAGTTCGTGCTGGAGCGAATGCATTCGTCCCGGTCGAAAACAATCGTCCCACCGTACTCCTCGGGGAGCCAGTTCCCCTTGTCGTCGAACACCGGCTCCTCCACCTCCAAAGGTATGATCTCGTCTCGGAAAGCGCCGGCTTCGTAAGCCTGATGAGCTTTGGCGTGGCTAGGGACCGCGTATTCGTCCAAGTCGCTTCTCCCGAGATCATAAACCTCGGCCACGTTCTGCGCTGTTTGCAGCATTGACACCTTGGGCGGTGACTGCAGGATGTAGTCGGGGAAGGGAACGGAGAAGTTATCGTAGTGGTCGGGGGCCATGCGTCGTTGCTGCTCGTTGGGCGCCAAGAACCGAGGCTCAGTCACACGGTTCTGAGGCTCGCCATCGTCGCCGCCGATAGTTCGGGCCATTCTCTCCGCACCTAGGGCGATGCCGCACTCGGTCGCGCCTACCATGATCGATTGGGCAACCCGATGCACCGTTTCCATGCTGGAACCGCATTGGCGGTTGGAGTTGAAGGTCGAGATCTCCATGGGGAGGCCGGCCAGCCGGACCACCCGGCCCAGGTCGATAAACTCGCCCTTGCCCAGAACGTTGCCCAGGCCCACGTCCTCTATCATGTGGTCATCGACCTTGGGGTTGCGTTCCAGCAGCCCGCGGAGCACGGTGGCCCCCACGTCGTCCAGCCTAGTAGCCACCAACTTGCCTCGGCTGGCCCTAGCGAAGGGCGAGCGGGCCCCATCCACTATTACTACGTTTCTCAGTTCCATGACCTGCCTCCGACGATACTTCTATAGAAGGTCTAATAATACAGGAGACCAAGATTCAGGGCAAAAGGGAAGGCTCGCCCGTTCACGGTCCCATGATCGGTCATACCGCAATACAGGCCCGAAGAACTTGCTTGAGGCATTAGGGTTTGGTCCCCACGGCGCAATGAAACGGCGTGGAGAGGAAAAATGCACCTTCCGCTTCAGCCTGGGCCACCGCGCTACGCCATTCCTCCGCCTCATCGCGGCTGAGCGTTGAAAGGACGTTGTATTGCAGGTTTTGCAACCGGGGTCCATCAGTGAAGGTCGAAAGGTAAGGGAACATCGCGATATTCGACAGCCCTAGCCGGTTGAATAGGCGGTAAAGCGTGGCGTCATCACACCCAAGCGGGTGACCTGGGTCGTCACCCCAGGGAGGAGACTCGATCTTGGACTTGAGCCTGGCACTCAGGGGTAAATTAACCCACCGGTTCATGTCGTGGGCGTGGCCCAGCACCGCCACTCGGCCCCCGGGCTTGGTCACCCGCAGCATCTCAGCCAGCATCCGCTCCGCGTCGACCCGCTGTATCACCGTGCTGGACATGGCCACGTCAATGCTGTTGTCAGCCAAGGGCAGCGCCTCTGCGCTACCCCCTTTGAACCGGATGACCTGCTCCAAGCTCTCTTTCTTGACCAGGGCAGCGGCCTCGCGCAGGAAGAACCGATTGACGTCTATGCCCAGGATCCGGTTGCGTTGACCGGTGCGCCGGGCCAGCCAACGGACTAAAACTCCGGTGCCGCAGCCGACCTCCAACACCGTATCTCCGGGCTGAATTCTGGCTTGGTCCAAAAGAGCGGCCACAGCCCCGAGATATCCTGGGGTGCGCCCACGGTATTCCAAGTTGGCCACCAATCCCAACTCGGCGCCGCCCAGGGTTATGGTGCTGTAGTTTTCGGTAAGACTGGGCAGCAGGGGGTCCCATTGTGAGGGGGCCGCGCCCAAGGGCAGCAAAACCAGCGGCGGCCCCGACCCCTGGACCCGGTAGGAGATCCCGGCCATTTCTCCCTCGGCTTGGACTGGCGCGATATTGGACGCCGTCGTCTTGCGCTCTTCCATCTTGTCGAGGAATTCCCCCAAGCCGCGCCGGATGTCTTCCCCGCGTTCAACGGCCACGTCGGCGTAGTTATTGGGACTGTGGTACTTGGGAAGAGTGACTAGCGTTGCCTCGGGCAGGGCCAGCAGATTTCGCTCCACCATTTCTGCGGATGGCCCCTGATCGCCCCGGAACACCAGCAACCGCGGCGCGACCGAGGCCAGGACTTTCGGGTCGAAGCCCGAGGGAAAGATCAACGCGAGCGAGGCAATGGCGTCCGGGTGTGATTGCGCCAAGCCCGTCCAGTCCGCGGCGGCCCGGCCGGCGAAATGGGCGCTGGAGATGCCCAGATGCCGCAAAACGGCGACGATGCGCTCGTCCGTTGGAATATTGGGCGGAATTTCGGACGGGATCACAGTAGGAGTTTCGCTACTGGGGTCCGGAGAGTTTTCCGTTGTTTGCGCCATTGCGGTTCCTGCCATATTTGGTTTGCCGCCAGGGTCACTAGGTTTCTTGCGGCGCTGCTTTTACCTCAGATTTGCTGCGAAGTCGAGCCACACCCGCGCGCACGGTACGGGCAGTATGTGCTGAACGAACCCGGAGATTCCGGGAAACACCACCAGGCGACCATTGGGGAATAGGTCTGCGGCTCCCCGAAAGTCTCCCAAGAGCTCCTCCCTCAAGCTGGCTGCGGCCAGCACTAGGACAGGAATATTCACGTCTTTCAGCAGGGGGCGCAGGTCGCCCCCTGGGGCGCTGCGTTGGAACCCGCTGACCACGTGGGCCGGAGTACCCGCCATTTGCGTCGCGTACCACCGGATGTAAGCGGGGTCCACTATGTCTGGGTCCAGTCTCTGGCCAATTGTGCGTTCCACCCAAGACACGATACCCTCTCGGTCGATGAGGTCGGCGCTCTCGGCATGGTGATTGTCGAACGTGGTGGGAGAGGTACAGGTGGTGAGCGATAGCAGACGCTCCTGGTGAAGGGAAGCGAACCGCATGGAAATGGAGCCGCCCACCGTTTCCCCAATGAGGTGTACTTTGTCCAGCTCCAGTTTGTCGAGGACCTCCAGCAGGTCCCCGGCGAAGTTGTCTATGGACCAAGGGTAACCGGGCGGGGGAACGGTAGACTGTCCCATGCCCCGCATGTCGAAGCGGATTACCCGGTAGTGCCGGGCCAAAATGGGCACCCAGCCAAACCACATCTTATGGCTTTTGGCCATCCCATGGTGCAGCACGACGGTCTCCGGCGTGGTCCAAGGGTCGGTAAAGTCATCCACTATGAAAAAGATCTCTGCCCCGTCATCCAACTGCAACTTCATAATGGCCTCAGGAACGTTAATTTGGGTTGGCTCAATCGCGGGCTAACTGCTGGCTTCCGGGGAAAGGCCGTGTTCAGCGAACACCGACCCCGCTATCTGCATCACTGTGCTGGTGGCGATGTAGCCGCCATACAACATAACCTGCATAAACACTTCCATGATTTCTTCCGGAGTCACACCCACCCGGAGGGCGCCTTCTATACGGACTCGGATTTGCCGGTCGTGGCGGCCCTGGACGGTCATGGCAGACAAGGCGCAAACGGCGCGGCTTTTGGCATCCAGATTTGGGCGGCTGGAAATGGCGCCCCAATGATATTCGTAGACCAGCCGTTGCATATCTGCAGCCGCGGGGTGGTCCGTGTAGTAGGCGAAAATGTCTCCAACGTGCTGTTCGTACGTTTCCGCCCCCAAATTGTATAGGTCTTCTATGGACCTGGTTGTGTCGTAATCATGGGTGGGATTGAAGTGGATGCCCCGCTCTTCGAAGACCTCTTTTGCGATGCGCATGGCGGCCTCCACCGCGGGAACACCGACGTAGAAGGTGAGTTGAATAAACACTTCCACCACTTGCTCAGGACTCAAACCCAGATTAAGGCAGCGCTCGACGTGCCGCCTCAGCAGGGTCAGTTGCCCCAGAGCCATCAGAGCTGAAATAGTGCAAACGCAGCGCAGCTTAACATCCATGCCGGGCCGGCTCCAGATGGAGCCGAAGAGGGACTCGTCAATGATGCGCTTCAAGTCCGGCGCTAGCTGATCGATTCCCGGCAGACTGAAGTGACTGACGTCTCCGCCCGCCATTAAAGCGCGCATCGACACTCCGGTTTCGTATCTGTCATTTAGGGTTGTCAACTTGGCGCCTCCTGGACTAAGTTTTGCGGACTGCCCTTAATTTTATCGCCTAATCGCCGGACAATCATCGATTAGGCTGCTGCGTCGTGCAAAGTGAAACCAGCTGCTTCAAGGCCGCAGTCTCCGGCCAAGCATCCACCAACCAGCCAATTGATTCCCCCAATTCCCCTAGACAAACTGGGTCTTGGCCCAACCTTGATCGAAGGGAGTCCAGAAATGGGAGGTCAGCTTCAGTGTCTGGAACTTCCACTGGCCGTTGATTCTCACGTACTCCTCATCATAGCGGGCCGCTCCCCACACCGCGCGGTCGCCGTCGGCAAAAGTGCAGGGCTGGAAAAGGTACCACGTACCCTTGCCCGTGTCGCCGTCCACCTCGATGACGGGATTCATCACCATGTGGATGGCAAAGGGCAGCCGTTGGGGGGCCTGTTTGAAGAAGCTGCGGATTTCTTCTCTGCCGTTGTTGTAGCCTCGGATCCCTCCGTCCCACACCGCGTCTTCCGTAAAAAGGTCGGCCAGCGCGTCGGCGTCGTAGCTATCGTCGCAGTAAGCACAATAGCGGTGCTTGAGCCGCTTGATGGACTCTATGTCCTCCATCACTTTGATCCTGCGCTCCAAGTCCTCCAGGTTCATCATTCCCTCCTTTTCGCCGTATGGTTGGCTGAATCACGGCGGGCCAAATCCACATAACCCCAATCTAGAGGGCGGCGGCGGGAGTCATCACTTCAGTAGCGAACCACTCCATGCGCTCCAACGACTGGCTCAGGTCGGGCATTCTGATGTCGAAGATCAAATGGCTGACGCCGAGCCTTGAGTAAATCTCAACGTCCTGGATCACTTCATCGGGCGCTCCGGCGAAGCGTCGCCTGCCGTTGGCCGGAGTCATGGCGGTGTCGTACAGCGGCGCCTTCATTGCCACTTCAATCTTTTCCGGGTCGCGGCCCGCCCCTTCGGCATAGCGGTGCAACAAGGCGATGTGCCCGGACAACTCCTCAGGCTCCAAGGGCGCCGCTGGAATGGCCCCCACCGGATGCCATGCGTCACCCAACTGGGCGGCCCGGCGGATGGCCTGCCGGCTCTGGCCGCCTACCCAGATGGGTGGATGGGGCTTTTGCTCCGGTTTAGGCAGGAAGGTGAGATCGGAGAACCGGCAGAACTCGCCTTCAAAGCTGGGGTTGTCGCTGCACCAGAGCTCCTTGAAGGCAAGCAGGTACTCGTCGGTTACCGCGCCTCGCCTGGCGAATGGCGGCGACCCCAAGACCTCGAACTCTTCTTCCATCCAGCCTACTCCCACACCAACGGTCAGGCGGCCCTTGGAGAGCACGTCCACGGTGGCCAGCATCTTGGCGGTTAGAATGGGGTTCCGGTAGGGTACGATCATGACGCTGGTCACCAGGCGGATCCGCTGGGTGACGCCCGCTAGAAAGGCTAGGGTGGTGATCTGCTCAGGCCATTCTCCGACGCTTCTGGTCCCACCACCAAAGCCGCCCCCCACACTGTAAGGGTACGGAGATTCAATACGCGTAGGCTGAATGATATGGTCGGGGGCCACCAAACAATGGAACCCCAAACTGTCTCCCCGCCGGGCTATCTCGGCCAGAGAATCCGGGCTCGCCGTTGGTCCCGAGTTGGGAAGGTAGAAACCGAAGTGCATAATCAGCCTCCCTGACGCCCCCGGCGCCTGTAATCAGCTTGAGCCTTCGCCTCGGAAGCAAGTCATAGGCGGGCATGCGGGTGTCATCCAAAACTATAGTCCCATCGAAGAGGCGTGTCCAACCTTTAGTGCGCCCCGCGGCCGGCGGCCGCCGCTGAAAACCTGTCCCCTTACGGGCGATTTTGAGGCTAACTCGAACGCCGCGCCAGCTTCGGCGCTTCTTGACACCAAAAGCGGCTGCCTGTAGACTTTGGCCTGCTAAATAGCTAGGGAGAATTCATTGTCGACATCTGCGCCCGTACTAACAGAAGAGATGCGGCAGCAGGCCATAGGACGTGAAACCGCCCCGGTGACGACAGAGATCGAAAAAGGGGCGATCATAAAGTTCGCCCGCGCCATCGGGGACGAAAATCCCCTATTCAACGACGAAGCCGGCGCTCGGAAAGGCCCGTACGGCGGCTTGATAGCCCCACCCACGTTCCTGCGGTCCGTCGCCTCCAGCCGCATGGACCTCCCTTTCGAAATCCCTTTTGAACGGGTATTGGACGGGGGCAGCGAGTGGGAGTACTTCGAGCCGGTGAGGGCCGGCGACCGCATCACCGCCGTGGCCCAACTGGCGGACATCGTGGAACGCACGGGGCGCTTGGGCGTGATGATAATTATGACCATTGTGGCTACGTACCGGAACCAGCTGGACCAGGTGGCAGCCACGCAAACCAGCACTCTAATCCGCTACTGAGGCTTGCTCCATGGCCGACCAAGTGTATTGGGACGACGTCAGCGAGGGGATGGACCTTCCATCTCTGGCCAAGCACCCCACCACCAGGCAGTTGGTTCAGTATGCGGGCGCCTCAGGCGACTACTACGAGATCCACTACGACCAGGAGTACGCCAAGAGTATAGGCCTGGACTCGCTGATCATTCATGGAGCGCTGAAAAACGCGTTCTTAGGCCAGTTGGTCACCCAGTGGATGGGGCCGCTGGGCAGGCTAAGGCGTCTGAGTTGTCAGTATAGGGGAATGGATTCTCCGGGGAACCCCGTTACCGCTAAAGGCGCCGTCACCAGGAAGTATCAAGAAGAAGGCGAGCACTTGGTGGACTGTGAAATCTGGTTGGAGAACGCCGAGGCTCAAAGGACCACTCCCGGTTCCGCGACTGTCGTACTCCCGTCCCGTGGTTCCTAGCCTCGGGGTCTGCGTCAATGCCCTAGCCCCGCCGCGATGCTTAGGACGTCTCACAGGTCTCGCCGTTGACGTGACCCCCGATAGTGTATGACTCCCCGCCAGTCGCATCCTAACTTCCCAGCGCCCAAGGAGGTCCGATGACCGACATCTTGAAGGATAAGGTGGCCATCGTCACCGGCGCGGGCCGGGGTATCGGCGAAGGCGTATCCAAGTTGATGGCCGAAGAAGGGGCCCACGTAGTGGTGGTCGATCCTGGCGTAAACGTAGATGGCAGCGGGTTCGACCAGTCCATCGCTGAGCAAGTAGCCCTCGAGATCAATAACGCCGGCGGCAGTGCAGTGGCCTGCACTGAGTCGGTCACCTCCATGGCCGGAGGTGAGAAGATCGTCCAGACCGCTATAGACAACTTCGGCAGGCTGGACATCGTGGTTACCTGTGCCGGCATCCTGCGGGACCGCATGATATTCAACATGTCAGAGCAGGAGTGGGACGACGTAATAGCAGTTCACCTGAAGGGCACCTTCACCGTGGTGAAGCATGCCTGCATTCTGTTCCGGCAGCAACGGTCGGGACGGATCATCACCTTCAGCTCTGAATCGGGCCTGGTGGGCAACTCCGGCCAGGCCAACTATGGCGCGGCCAAGTCCGGCATAGCCGGTTTTACCAAGGTGGTTGCCAGGGACATGGGCCGCTATGGTGTAACGGCCAACGCCATTGCCCCTAGAGCTAACACGCGGATGATCGGCGCCATCCCCGATACTGCCGCCGAGTTGAGAGCAAGGGGGGGTGTGGCGCCCATATCCGGGGAAGACGCATTGCAGGAGATGGACCCCAACGCCGTTGCGCCCTTTGTCTGTTACCTGGCCAGCGACTATGCGGCCAACATCAACGCCCAGACCTTTCTGGTTTACGGCAGCACTGTGTCTCTAATGTCCCAGCCCAGGCCCCAGCAAGCTATCTACAATCCCGAAGGTCAATGGTCAATGGAGCAACTAGCTCCGTTGGCCCGTGACGTTCTGACCCACAACATTTCCAATCCCGCCCCCTCGGCTCAGCCGGGTCAATAGGCTAAAGCCAGGCGGCATGACCAAGTCAACCTCGAAAGGGACCGTCTCCTCGCCAGCTTCCGGCACGGCGGCTCCCGGCGGTCTGCCCCAAGGCAGTCCACCGGACAAAGACCAGCTTGTGGGCGTTTGGAATCTGATGTCTTGCGTCGGCAATTGGTCCGACGGACGGGTCACCTACCCCTACGGCCCCAACCCGGAGGGTCTGCTGGTGTACACCGCCGGAGGGCACTTTAGCGCGCAGATGCACAGGCAAGCCCGCCAGCCTTTTGAATCCGGCAACTCGTTAAAGGGAACGCCCGAAGAGATCAAGGCAGCCTTTGAAGGTTACGTGGCGTATTATGGCGCTTACGAAGTGAACGAGGAGGCGGGGCGCTTGACCCATCGGGTAGAGGGGAGCTTGTTCCCCAATTGGGGTGGCCAAGAACAGACGCGACTCTTCCGGTTCATAGATGGCAGACTGAGCCTAACCACGCCTCCCTTCGTGGGCAAGCGGGCCCAATTGACCTTGACTTTGACGTGGGAACGGAGCAGCCGGCGTGAGGACGCTGCGGGGTAAAGTGTCCGCTCCCGGCGTTTTCAGCGGTTTATGTTTTCGGTGCTTTCTAAAGTGCGATCGCGAGAAATGACCGCGCATCGACGGAATGGTAGACCACGAATTAATTCAGGCGAGGTGGCGTTCTAATGCCCAATTTGTTGCAGGATAAAGTAGCGGTCGTTACCGGTGCTGGCCGTGGCATCGGCCAGGGCGTGGCCAAGCTAATGGCGGAGGAAGGCGCCAAAGTGGTGGTGGTCGACCTGGGAGTGAACGTGGATGGCAGCGGCTCCGACACGTCAGTAGCAGACCAGGTGGTGTCCGACATACGCGAGGCGGGTGGAGAAGCCGTGGCCTGCACGGAGTCAGTGACCTCCATGGAGGGCGGCGAGAAAATCATACAGACCGCTGTGGACAGCTTCGGCAAGCTGGACATCGTGGTTACGGTTGCGGGAATTCTTCGAGACCGCATGATCTTCAACATGAGCGAGGAGGAGTGGGACGACGTTATCGCCGTTCACCTAAAGGGCACGTTCGCCGTCGTCAAGCATGCTTGCATCCTATTCCGTCAGCAACGCTCGGGCCGGATAATTACCTTTAGCTCCACTTCGGGCCTGTACGGAAACTCGGGGCAGGCCAACTACGGTGCGGCCAAGGATGGCATTGCGGGCTTCACCAGGGTCGTGGCCCGTGACATGGGCAGGTACGGTGTTACCGCCAATTCCATTTCGCCTAGCGCCGCCACTCGCATGACGGTGAGTGTGCCTGAAGAGGCGCGGGAGCTGCGGGCTTCCCGGGGCATAAGCGGGGCCTCCAGCACCCTGCGCGGGCTGCCGGAGGATATCGCCCCTATGGTGACTTGGCTCGCTTCCGACGAGGCGGCCCACGTAAACGGTCACGTTTTCCACGTCACCGAGGGACTGATAAGCCTGCTCAACGAGCCGGAGCCGGTGAAGAGTATTAACAAAGACGGCCAGTGGACGGTGGAGGAGTTGATAAGGGTTGTGCCCGTTACGCTGGGATACGAGCTATTGAACCCTGCGCCCAATCCGACGCCGAACCAGTAGTTGACTAATTTCGTCGAAGAGGGGCATGCCTTTCCGGTAAAGACGAGGTAAGGGGCCAGGGTTTGCAACGGCTTAGTTGGGCAGGGGGATAGTCCCAAACGGCCAGGTTCCGCAACCGCCTAGTCGAGCAGGGGGATGGTCCCCCAGGTGATGGTCTCCGGGTCTACCGAAACCCCCTTTTCTTTGGCCATTTCCCTAATGTTCAGCAACGTGGCGTTGACCTCCGGGGTCAAGAAGGCCCACTCCGGCTCCTCGGGGAACCAGTAGGGTGAGTTGATACGCACCACCTGGTTTTCCTTGGCGTTTATGTATATCCCAAACTTCGACGCGTACTGCATACTGTGCTCCCAATCAGACTCAGCAAGTGGGAAGATCCCAGGGGCCTCCGGTTTATCAGTTCGACGCGCCATGGGTCTGCGCGAATATGTTCCTACATCGGACTCGCCGCAATGGGTCTTTTCGTGAAGTGCGACGCGACCCATGCCCACGGCCTATTACGGTGTCATGATTTCGGTCAATCTCAAGGCAAACTTCTTGCGTCCACGTGCTTGAGAATAATTCAGGCTGACTCCGATTTAGAAGGATAGCGTATTTGCCCCGGCCCCTTGAGGGGCGGGCGCGGCTTGGCCGGAGTAAACCCCGCGGTATCCTTCAGGCAGCAGTTCCGCGATACGGCCCATTATGATCGCTAGCAAGCTGTGCATTACTTCCCTGCTGGGCTGCCCCTCTATCAACGGTAGGGTAAAAGGCTGACCGATGTTGGCGGTGAACCGGGTCAGCGGGAAGGGCATTCGCCAGCCCCGTATCTTCTCGGTGCCGTGCAGCCCCACCGGCAGTATGGGCGCTTGCGATTTTAGGGCCAAGTAGACTACTCCCGCCATCCCTTCCTTCAGCGTATGGTCAGGACTCCGATGCCCCTCTGGAAAAACCACCACGGCCTTGTCTTCGGCAAGCATGCGGAGCAAGAGACGGACCGCTCCCAGCGCCGACCCGGAGCGATTGAAGGGGGACACGTGTACTCCCTTCAACACGTTTCGGGTGATGAAGTGAGCAAACAATTCCTGTTTCGCGATGAAGTATACGGGCCGGGGGATGCTGACCGTCAGCAGGGGAGAGTCAGAGAATGCGAGATGATTGGACACCACAATCAATGGTCCATAGGGTGGCACACATTCTCGTCCGGTGACGTCCAGCCGGCCCAGGTTGCTGAAGCAAGACCGGGCGACCCCACGCCCCAGCCGGTAGAGCAAGTTCATGCTTCAACCGGTTTCGACAGTGTTTGTATATGCGCCAAAATTCGCTCTACCACCTGGGCCACTCCCAGGTCGTCGGTGTCCAACAGGAAGGCGTCACGGGCAGGCATGAGGGGGGAGTCTTCTCGCTGAGAATCGACGTCGTCTCTGGCCTTAGTCTCCTGCAAAACCTGCTGAAACTCAACGGTGTGGCCTTGGTCCAGGAGCTCTCGCCACCTCCGGGTGGCCCGATTGTCCGGGGATGCCGACAAATAGACCTTCAGGTCTGCATCGGGAAGCACCACGGTCCCGATGTCGCGGCCTATCATAATGATGTTCCCTGCTGCTCCCAGAGATCGCTGCTGCCGGACCAACGCTCGGCGCACGGCCGGCGCCTTGGCTACCAAAGACACCTGGTTGTTCACTGGGCGGCTTCGCAATTCGGGGCCCACCGGATGCCCTCCGATATTAACGTGGTCGCCGTCCGCGCCGTCCAGGATCACCCGGTGTCGCTCAGCCAACGTGCCCAACGCCTCTTCGTCGTCAATGGGGGTTCCCTGCTTTAGCGCCAGCCAAGTTATTGCCCGGTACATGATTCCGGTGTCGAGGCTCCTGAATCCCAACCGGAGGGCCAAAGCGCGGCCCACCGCGGTTTTTCCGGAGGCTACAGGCCCGTCAATCGCGATTACGCTAACCAAATGGCTAAGCTATCTCCCTCGTCGGGCCAAATTGACTTCATTATAGCACCGGTAATAAAGCCGGCGGCCCTTGGCCGTTGGGGTCCGCAGGGCAATCGCGTTTGGATGGTATCCTTCCCGGTCATTACCATGACAATAGACGGCAACCCGCGCAACCCGGCTATCCGGTGCGCTATCTAGGGAAAAGAGACTTTGCTCAACTCCCCAAGCGGGCGGTGCGGTGGAAGCGACATAGTCCACTGAAAGCAAGAACCGCACCCCTGCTTTTTTGATTCCAGCGTTCGCTGGAGGCCGGGGGTCGAGTTCGCCATCGCCGTGGTCTACCGGCCGCTCATCGCCCGCTGTACTCCAACTTGCGCCGGAATGCAGCGGGGGGTAATTTCTAACGGGATTGGCATGATTTGGAAGCATCACAGTTCTTGAAGTGAGGTGTAAAGGCCTAAACCTGTCGCATCCTACGTTCATAGCGGCAAGCCGACCGTATTGTATAATGTATCCAATAACCCGAGGCTAGGTCTCCAGACCACTTTCCTCGCGACTTCCCCGCACAGTACAGGCACTGGGTCCACATATCCAACTAGTGAATTCTTTAAACAGACGGTTTCGGTGGAGATTGTGCTGGGTAGTTGGGGGCCTATGGCTCACTCTGGCCGTGTTGTTTTTGGCCCGCGTTTACGCCACTTTCCCGGGCGACCGCGGCGTCTTGGAGCGAGTTCAGGACAACCAGTGGGGATGGCTTTATGCGGCGGCTCAGACCGTCAGCATCATTGGGGACTGGCCAGTAGCTGCAACTCTGATCGCGGGGCTTGCCGCGTGCCTGGCCTTGGCCCGGCGGCGTGGCGACGCAATAATTGTTCTAATCAGCGCCGTGCCCATGCTGTCGGTGTTCTTGTTGAAAGAGCTAGTAGGGCGGTCCCGGCCTGAATACTTTGGTGCGGGGGCGGAGCCCACTACGATGAGCTTTCCCAGCGGCCACGCCGTCTTCGCCATTATCTTCGGCGGCTTGCTGATTTTTCTGTCGGAACGATTGGTCCGGCAACTGGGGGTCCGCCGCGCCCTCCAAGTGGGCGCCGGCGTATTAATCGCGGCCATTGGAGCCTCCAGGGTGTACCTGGGCGTCCACTGGCCCAGCGACGTCTGGGGCGGATACGCGCTTGGCGGGATGGCGCTACTAGGATTGCTTTGGCTTCGAAGCCGGCTTGCGCTAGGTCACTCCGCGCCCTCTCAAGTAGGGTGTTAAACCCTTTGGGACGGGTGCCGGCTTGGGCTTTGGCTTGGAGGCTAGTGGCGCGTGGTCCCGGTATTCCTACGGCGACATGGTCTGAGTAAATCTTTGTGGGCGCGTCTGCCAGGGAACGTATAGCCGGCTGACCGGCAGTCTCTGGCGCATGTTGGGGTTTCGGAAGAAATAGGGGGGAGGCGATGAACTGGATCGACGTCGTAGTCTTGTTAGTGTGGGTGGTGATGGCGGCGTGGGGCTTCTCGGCGGGGTTTTTCGGGATCGTGATTCCCCTGGTGGCGGTTATCGCGGGTTTGGCCATTTCCAGTCGTATCGCTGAAGACGTCGGCAACATGTTCTCGGGATTGACTGACAACGAAGGCGCCCAGGCCATCGGGGGCTTCGTCCTCATTTTCGTGGGGCTATTCATAGTCGCCGCTGCAGCCAACTTCATGATCAGTGCCTTTTTGCGGTACTTACCGCCTGTTGGGTTGGTCAACCGTGTCGCGGGCGTGGCGGCTGGCATCGTCATAGGATTCTTGCTGTTGTCAGGGTTGCTTACCGGCGTACAGAAGTATACGGACCGAGTGGACGAGAGCATCGACCAGTCTGCGTTGGGAGTCTTTCTGGCCGATAACTTCGACGTGGTAATTCGCGGCGCTAGGCTAATTCCCGGCGATTGGGACAATGAGGTCGAAGATTTTGCCAACTGACACCGGGACCGGGGCACACCGGTCAGGGTCAAAGCCGGCCCCAGGCTTGGGGCTGACCCTGCATCTATGATTCTGCCGTCTTCAGCCGGCGTTGGGCAAATTCCTGCAACGTACTGCTATAATGTTCGTTAAGATATCGGCATGCGGCGGTCATAGCGAACAGTTTAGGTGGGCATGGCCGCTCGGGCTAGGTCTCGGCGGGACGGGCAGCGGGAGATGGGGTAGGGCAAGAAGGTTCTCCAGCCGCAAGGTCGAGGTGGCATTGCCAGTCGACAACGTACAAACGGGCCAGCATGTGAGAGATGGGCAGAGTCAGGCCCCTGACAAGGGGAATTCTACTGCCAAGGAAGCATGGCTAATACGGGCTCCGGTGCTGGTGCTGAACCTGAATTACGTGCCCATCAACGTTTGCACCGTGCGGCGAGCCATCATACTCTTGGCCAAAGACAAGGCTGAGATTTTGGAGAACCACCAGGGACAACTTCATACGGTCGCCGCTTCATTTCAGGCCCCCTCTATAATCCGCTTGGTGTACCTGGTAAAAAGACCTTTCCTGCCCCGCAAGCTGTCCAAGAAGGAAGTGTTCCTGAGGGACCGGTTTACTTGCCAGTATTGCGGCAAAAAAAACCAAGACCTCACCTTGGACCACGTTGTTCCCCGGAGGCAGAACGGGAGCCACGCTTGGGATAACGTGGTTGCGGCTTGCTCCAAGTGCAACTTGCGCAAAGCGGGCCGCACTCCGGTCGAAGCCAGTATGCATCTGGTGAAGGAACCGAGGATGCCAGACCCCAACCCTTATCTTATTCTGCAGAACCGTTCGATCTTGGAGGAGTGGCGTCCATACATCCCTTGGAACGTCGGGCTATGAGAGATTCGAGGTTAATGCTTTAGACGGCCGCTTGGACATCTCCAAGATCGCTGCTGCAAACACCCTTAATCTCGTCGAGGCGGAAAACCGGGCGGGCTTCCAGGCTGCAACGGCTTCGGACCCGCCCAACGGCGGCGCAGAGCCACAGGGCCCGCTTGACGGAGACCTTCTCCCAATATCCCCATATTGCTGCTCAAGTCGGGACCGCCGCGGTCGGCAAGGCTAGCATCAAAACCTCTAGTGCCAGCCGCGGTCTAGCGTTTCGGTCTAGGGCTTCCACCGTTCGCAGTATGCTCTTGATGAAATCAACTACCTGGCCGGTGCTCAACAAACTCGCTTGTAAGCGCAATTCGCTGGTGCGGCCGGAGTTTTGAATGAACTGCTCGGCCCCTTCCTTTATCAATAACAGGTCCCGCCACCATCGCAGCCAGATGAAGAGCCACTCTTTGCCAGCGTCACGGTCCCGGTAATATAGGTTGGCTAGCTCTCCGGCCAAACCGAAACGCGTCTCTAGTCCCGACTGGCAGACCTCGTTCAAGCGGTCCAGTTGGTCTTCCCGCCGTGTCAGTAACTCGCCACCGCCGGCCAAGGCGTTTATCGCCCAGCCCAAACAACCGCGGGAGAGCCTGGACAGATTGTCTGCCTCGTCTGGGGTTGCTCCATGCTCATTTATCAGCTTGTCCACCATTGCGTCCTTTGGCATGGGTAATAGCTGTAAAGGGCGGCAGCGCGAACGAATAGTAGGCAGCAATGCCTCTTCGCTGGCGGTCAACAGGAGTATCAACACTTGCGGGGGCGGCTCTTCAAGGGTTTTCAGGAGGGCGTTGGCCGCCTGCTCGCTCATCGAGTCGGCTGACTCGAATATGACTACGTTGTAGGCCCCCTCAAAGGGCTTCAGGCTCACCTGGCGGAGCACGTCCTTGACCTCGTCGATGCCGATCATGGTGCGTTCCGGGTTGGAGGCATTCCCCCGATTTACCGACACAATCCGCACGTCGGCGTGATTACTCCCGGCGATGCGGGTGCATTGCAGGCAACTGCCGCAGGGAATTCCGGGGCCATGAACGCAATTTACAGCCTGGGCCATATTTAGGGCGAGGGTTGTTTTGCCTACGTGGGGGGGGCCGACCAGCATATACCCGTGGGCTGGGCGCCCTTGCTCTAAACTCGTTTCCAACTGTGCCAGCAGCCGGTCTTGACCGTACACCCACCACATATTCAGGCCTTAGAAAATTCTCGAGCTATCTGTAATTGCTGGGATAAATTCTGGGGTCGTTCGGGAAGTTAACGTGTGAAGGTTAGCCCGAGTCCACGAGGGCCGGGGAATTTACGCCACGTCGCAGACCATCAAGTCCTGGTAACTTTCTCGCCGCCGAATCAGGCGACTCTGGCCGTCTTTCACCAAGACCATGGGCGACCTGGGGTTCAAGTTGTAGTTGCTGGCCATGGAGGGGCAATAGGCCCCAGCGGCAGGTATGGCGATTAGGTCGCCTGCTGCCATCTCCGGCAACATTACGTCTGACGCCAGCAGGTCTCCAGACTCGCAATACTTACCGGCAATGGTAACCTTTTCCGTGGGCTGTTGGTCGGCCTTGTCCGCCGCCACCACCTCGTAGGATGCTTGGTAGAGGGCGGGGCGGATGTTGTCCCCCATGCCGCCGTCGACACTGACGAATTTGCGTATTCCGGGAATGTCTTTGATGGCTCCCACACGGTAGAGCGCCACCCCCGCTGGGCCAATGATCGACCGGCCCGGCTCAATGATCAGCCTGGGTGTGGCCATGCCCAACTCGCCGCAGGTAGCCGTCATGGCGGACACTATCGTTTCCGCGTATTCCCCTATCTCCGGCGGGGTTTGGTCCCGGGTATAGGCGATGGCAAAGCCTCCCCCGGGGCTTAGTTGCTGCAGGTCAAGACCTTCTTCTCGAAATTGCGCCGCGAAACGCAGCACCAACTCGATGGCGACGCCATAGGGTTCCAGTTCGAATACTGGAGAACCCAGGTGGAAATGGATACCTCGCAGCCGTAGGTGGCTGCTGGCCAACGCCCGCCGGACCGCGTCGTGGGCATGGCCGGTCTGAATCGAGAAGCCGAACTTGGAGTCCAAAATCCCGGTGGTAGTGTAGGCGTGAGAGTGGGGGTCGACACCGGGTGAGACCCGGACCAGGATATCCTGCGGTTTGCCGGCAGCAGCAGCAGCTTGGTTCAACAATTCCAGCTCGTGAAAACTGTCCACAACTACGTACCCGATGCCATACTCCACCGCCTCGGAGAGCTCCTCGGGGGTTTTGTTGTTCCCGTGAAAATAGACCTGCTCCAGGGGAAACTCCACGCTGCGGGCTATGGCGAACTCACCCCCGGACACCACGTCCAACCCCAGCCCTTCTTCGGCGAATATCCGGGCCAACGCCGGATTAATATAGGCTTTGCAGGCGTAGCAGACCTGGGACTCCGGGTGGCGTTGCCGAAATTCCCGGATAAAGCTGCGGCAGCGAGCTCGCAACGTTTCCTCGTCGAAGATGTACACAGGTGTCCCGTATTGGGACGCCAGGTCGAGGGTGTTGCATCCTCCAATGGTCAGTTGGCCTTGGGAGTTTATCTGGGCAGTGTCAGGAAACACTGTCTGGGGAAACATGGGTTCCCTCCGGGGGTGAGTAATAAGTCCACTCTTCAGCCTTCGCGAAAAGGGGCGTGGAGGCTGTTACGAAAGCTGGAGAATTTGTTGCATGATAGGGCTACCGGGGCGACTTGCGCAACTTCCCATTACGTTGACTCCCGGTTGGGGCGAGTATATACTCCGCTGGGTCCAACCCGTAAGATTCTCGGTGTAATCAACCTAAATCCAGCCCGTTGGGGGGTAATATGGCCAAGATTCCGATACAGGTCAATGTGAACGGGCAGAACCGGCGGGCAGAGGTCGACCCTCGACTGCTGTTAGTCCACTTTCTACGGGAGGAATTGGGACTGACCGGCGTCAAAATAGGGTGCGACACCAGCCAGTGCGGCGCCTGTGTGATCATGTTGGATGGGAACGCGGTCAAGTCCTGCACCTGTTTGGCGGTTCAAGCTGATGGGGCGCAAGTTACCACCATTGAGGGACTGGCCAAAGATGGCAATCTTCACCCCATTCAGGAAGCCTTTTGGAATAACCATGGCCTCCAGTGCGGTTACTGCACCTCGGGGATGATTATGGCCTCGGTGGAATTGCTGCAACGCAATCCGCACCCCACGGCGGCAGAAGTCCGAGAAGGGCTCGAGGGTAATATTTGCCGCTGCACCGGATATCACAATATCGTAAAGTCGGTGCTGGCGGCAGCCGAAGCGATGGGGGAGTAGGCCATGACTACCAGAATCTTTGGCTCCGGAATTCGTAGAAGAGAAGATCCCCGGTTGATCACGGGCCAAGCGACCTACACTGACGATATAACCTTGCCGGGCACGGTCTATGCCGCTATCTTGCGCAGCCCCCATGCCCACGCAAGGATTCGAAGTGTCGATACTGCCGCTGCCGCGGAGGCGCCGGGAGTCCTGGCGGTCTATACGGGAGCCGACCTAAGCGGGACGCTCAACCCCATCCCCTGCGCCTGGATAGTCCCCGATTCCGACGTTAAACAGGTGCCTCATCCCGCTATCGCCTCAGACGTGGTGCGGTACGTGGGGGACGCGGTTGCCGTTGTGGTTGCCGAGGACCGCTATCGGGCCGAAGACGCCTTAGAATTGATTGAGGTTGAGTACGAGACATTAGGGGCCGTGATAAACCCTGAGGCGGCGTTGCAAGATGGAGCGCCGCTGCTCCATGACGACGCGCCCAACAATCAGGCTTTTCATTGGGTGGCCACCGGCGGCGATCCGGATGCGGCGTTCGAGTCCGCTGAAGTCCTAATTCGAGACACCATCATTCAGCAAAAGCTTATCCCCAACACCATAGAGCCCCGGGCCGCTCTCGCTTCCTGGTTGCGTGCTACCGGGGAGTTGACCCTTTGGACCAGCAGCCAAAATCCCCATATTTGCCGGTTCGTCACCTGTTTGGTTACCGGTGTACCGGAACACAAGATACGGGTCATCGCGCCGGAAGTGGGTGGCGGCTTTGGCAGCAAGACCCCGATTTATGCGGATGAAATGATCGCGGCGTTTTGCTCGATGAAATTGGGCCGGCCGGTTAAGTGGACCGAGACTCGCTCTGAGAACTATCAGGCCACTCTCCACGGGCGCGACCACGTGGAACACGTGGAATTGGCGGCCACCCGCGACGGCAAGATTACCGGCATCCGGTCGGTGGTCTACGCCGGCATGGGGGCCTACCTTTCCACTGCGGCTACGGGTATTCCAACGATACTGCATGGGCTGATGTATTGCGGCCCTTACACTATTCCCAACGCTAGAGCGGATGTGTACGGAGCCTTTACCACCACTACTCCGGTCGACTTGTACCGCGGGGCCGGGAGGCCCGAGGCCACCTTCCTGGTCGAGCGCATGGTGGATCTCCTGGCGTCTGAGTTGGACCTGGACCCCGTTGAAGTGCGCCGCCGTAATCTTATTCCCAGGTTTGAAGACGGATACGACGTGGCCATGGGCATAACTTACGACAGCGGTGATTACCCGGTGGCCCTCGACAAGGTGTTGGACCACGTAAACTACCAGCAATTGCGGGAGGAGCAAGCCCGTTTGAGGGAACTCGACCAGTACATGGGTATAGGCGTAACCTGCTACTGCGAAATCTGCGGTATTGGCCCCTCTCAAGTCGCCGGAGCTGTCGGCTTCGGTGGAGGCCTTTGGGAAAGCGCCACGATCCGGTTTTCACCGACGGGTAAAGTCAGTGTGTACGTGGGCACCTCTCCCCACGGCCAGGGGGAGGAGACCACCTTTGCCCAGATCGTCTCGGATGAGCTGGGAGTAGAGGTGGACGACGTGGACGTAATTCACGGCGACACCGCCAATACCCCCATGGGCTGGGGCACCTACGGCAGCCGCACCACTGTTATCGGCGGCGCAGCCGTGCTGCTCGGCGCCCGCAAATTGAAGGAAAAGGGCCGGGCCCTAGCCGCCCACCTTCTGGAGTCTGCCGAAGAGGACGTTGAGTACGAGGACGGCAAGTTCTTTGTCCGCGGGTCCCCGGACCAAAGCAAGACTATCCAAGACGTTGCCCTAATGGCCAACGTAGCCTGGAACATGCCCGAGGGCATGGAGCCCGGTTTCGAATCCACCACCTTTTACGACACACCCAACTTCACCTTCCCCTTTGGCGCTCACGTGGCGGTGGTTATGGTCGATCCGGACAATGGGAGTGTCCATTTGCAGCGCTACGTCGCGTTGGACGACTGTGGCCTCCAGATCAATCCCATGATAGTGGAAGGCCAGGTCCATGGAGGCGTAGTTCAGGGTACCGGCCAAGCCCTTTGGGAAGGCGCGGCATATGACGAAAACGGTCAACTTTTGACCGGCTCCATGATGGACTACGCTCTGCCCAGGGCCAACATGGTCCCTGACATCGAAACCCTGTCTACGATTACACCCTCGCCACACAATCCATTGGGGGTCAAGGGCATAGGAGAGACCGGCACCATTGCATCCACGATAACGGTCTATAACGCGGTTATCGATGCTTTGAAGCCCCTGGGAGTTACCAAGTTGAACATGCCGCTGACCCCGGAACGGGTTTGGCGAGCGATTCACCAGCAGTAAGAGGGAATAGACCATGTTCGCGACGGAGTTCGACTACCAAAAGGCTAGTTCGGTGGCTGAGGCGCTTCAGCTGCTGAATTCCAACCAGAACGCGAAACTGCTGGCCGGGGGGCACAGTCTCATCCCTCTGATGAAGCTTCGCCAGAGCCGGCCTTCCCTATTGATAGATATCGGGGGCATCGACGAGCTGCGAGGTATAGCAGTCAATAACGGGACCATCCGCATCGGAGCGTTGACCGCCCACCGTGAAATAGAGACCTCTGCCCAACTGCACCAAACGTGCGAAATGATGACTGAAGTGGCGGGCGGCATCGGGGACCCTCACGTGAGGAACCGGGGCACCATTGGTGGGAACGTGACCCACGCCGATCCCGGGTCTGACTGGCCAACGGCGCTGACTGCCCTTGACGCCCGGTTCTTAATACAGGGGACGGGCGCTCGAACCGCCTCGGCCTCGGAGTTCTTTACCGGTGTGCTGGAGACAACTGTGGCCGACAACGAGATACTCGTCGCCATAGAAGTGCCCGTCCTGGGACCCAACCAGCATGCTGAATACGCCAAGATGGCCCACCCGGCAACCTCTTTCGCCGTGGTGGGCGCCGCCGTGGTAATTACCGTGGAAGGGGGAAGGTGCACCGCGGCTAGTATAGCTGTGGGCGGGTTGGTCCCCACGCCAGTGCGGGCCTCGTCTGTGGAAAACGCCCTGGTGGGCCAGGAACTCACCCCGGAGAACATCACCGCCGCCACGCAGCAGATATCCAACGATCTAGGTGACAACGTGTTTGGCGACAGCGTTTACGCATCCGCGGAGTTTCGGCGCGTCGTAGTGGGAGTGGAAATAAAGCACGCCATCTTCCACGCCACCGGCATGGCTCACGGTGAGGAGTAGTGGGACCGTAGTTGAAGATACTCCTTACTAACGACGATGGAATAGCCGCCCCGGGACTTTGGGCCGCAGCCAACGCCCTGCGGCGAGTGGGTGAGGTCTTCGTGGTTGCTCCGGACAAAGAGCAGAGCGGCGTTGGCGCTTCATTAACCCTTCATTCCTCCCTCCGGGTTACGCCGGAGCCGGTGGATTCGCGGCTGTCCGGCGACGCCAACGGCGCCTACCCGGTCACGGCCTACTCTGTGGGAGGAACACCGGGCGACAGTTGCATTCTGGGGTTGGAACACGTGGTGGGAGCGGTGGACTTAGTGGTCTCGGGGATAAACTCGGGATCGAATCTGGGCTGGGACGTACTGGTCTCGGGCACCGTGGGAGCCGCGATTCAAGGGTTCGTGAGGGGGTATCCCACCATAGCCATTTCGGTGGGTTCTGTCACTAATCCCCAATTTGAGACGGCCGGCCGGTTGCTTGAGTTGATGGCACTTAAACTCAACGACAATACCCCTGAATCGAGCTTGTTCCTGAACGTTAACTTGCCCAGCATGCCGGCGGACCGGATTAAGGGGTTGAAACTCACCCAGTTAGGCAACAGGTCCTACGGGGAGTCGGTGCGCGAAGAGGGCAATGGAGAGGACAAGCGGTATCGTATCGCCCGAAACCGCCCCATCGGCGGCGCCCTTGACGGCACCGATATTTGGGCCCTCAAGAACAACTATATTTCTATCACTCCCCTACAAATCGGCTTGATCAATCACCAACATTCTCCCGAAGTCGAGACCCTGCTGGCCGGAATCTCGGACCATTTGTTAAGTCACCCGACCTGAGCTGGCAGCTAGCTAGACTCGTCCAGGGAAGACGGCTCCGGGGACCGGGCTAGGCCAACGCCGATCATGCAGTCTCGGGTTACAAGCTGGGCCAACTCTCCCTCTTCCAGACCTTCCGTTTGCGCAGGCCGGCGGGGCAAAACCAAGAAGCGCATGTCGGCCGTGCTGTCTAGGACCCGCACCTCCACGCTATCCTCTAGGTTCAGACCGAACTCCCGCATCACGCTTCGGGGGTCTGCCACCGCGCGAGAACGGTAAGCCAAGCTCTTGTACCAGTCGGGCGGGCGGCCCAATAACGCGCGGGGATAGCAGGAGCACAGAGTACACACCACCAGATGGTGCACACTCTCCGTATTCTCCACGACGGTCAGCTTGGGAGTGATTTCGGGAAGCCTGTAGCCCAGGTCTCCCAGAGCGCTTTCGGGGTCGGCCAGGAGACGGGCTTTAAAGCTCGCATCGTTCCAAGCCCGAGCAACCACCCTGGCTCCATCCGACGGGGAACGGCTTTCCACCGCGGCCTGCATTTGTTGAATTTCGTCGGCGGTGCAGACGCCCTTTTCGACCAGCAACGCCTCAATGGCTTGGGCCCGGCGGGCGTAGTACCCGGAATCGCCGTCTTCTTGGGCGCTCTCGTTGGGATGACCGTGGGCTTCATGACCGTGAGCTTCAACGTTGGTGGACATAAAAAACCTCCTAAGCTGACGCCGGTTCCAGCCAATGGTCGTATATGTCGACCAAGAGCTTGTCCTGTTCAGGGCCTTGATATTTGTCCCAAACTTGGTTCTGATCGAACTGTACCATGTACAAGTGCTGTTTAGGCAGGCCGTCTCCCCCGTGGGCCAGGGATTCGGGGTTTCGAAACGCGCCGTATAGAGCGACCACGACGCCCGGTTTCCCCTGAATGTATTCCGGAGTCCTGAAGTGGTGCGGCGGCGACCCGACCCGAACTCTGATCCGGTCTCCCGCGCTGAACCTGGGAGGTGTGGAAGTCTCTTCCATTGTCTTCTCTGGCATTATTCTTTCCGGTCTTCTTGGGTGTCCAATTGGTCCACCTTACGGTCGACCTCACCGGCGTTGAGGATGCCCTTCTCCAGCATCAGGAACTCCAAAGCCGTGGTCCACTTCTCGTAATAGCTCAGAGACTCGTACTGTTCGGCGTTCAGGCGTTCGATGGCCCGGCGCATCTCGTCGGTTGTCCGGACCCCTTTCGCTCCCAGGACCATGTGCAGAGCATCCACTCGCAGCTCCCAGTCCATGTAGTGGTGCTCGGTTGGGTCAATGGCGTCGGTGTTGGGCCATCCGCCCCGGTCGTGAGGTTGCGGCATGTCTCCTCCTTGCGTGGGCTGTCCTGCCGGCTGCCCCGAGCAGTCCCCGGAGCTTTGCCGGCGAGGGGGGAGTCTGGTCCGGGTTTATTGGCGGGGTTCTAGGCGGCCAGGCGGGAGCTACCGGTTGGCCCACATCTCGGCCACGTCTTGGCAGCGCATAAACTCTACGTTGGGGAATCTGCGGATATGGTCGATGAGCCGCTCCAGCATCAGAAGCCGCCCCGGACGGCCTATGTATTGGGGATGCATGGTGAGATTAAACATACGGCCATACCTGTAAAGACCGTCGAACTCCTCGGCCCAGGCTACGAAAACTTCGTCGGGATTGCGCATGGGGCCGAATCGGTTGGCCACGGGTGCGTAAACAAAGTGAGGGGCGTCGTCCAGCAGCCAGTGAATGGGCAACTCCACCATCGGCTTTCCGCTTCCAGGATTGTCCAGCAAGTAGGGGGCGTCGTCTCCCATCAGGCTGGTGTCGTAAAGGAAACCCATGGCAGACATAAGCTCAATAGAGTGCCCGCTGAGCTCCCAGCTGGGGGAGCGGTAACCCACCGGAGCTTGTCCGGTGATCTCCTTCAGTATGTTGCTGCCCTGCTCCAACACCCGTTTCTCTTCTTCGGCTGACAGAGTGGCTGGAGGCTCGTGCATGTAGCCGTGATGCCCTACTTCGTGGCCCCGGCGGGAGATTTCCTTGACTAAGTCTACGTGGGTCTCAGCCACATAGCCGGGAACGTAAAAGCTGGCCTTGATGGATTGCTCGTCCAGCATGTCCAGAATACGGGGGGTTGCGACGCTGGGACCGTATTCGGCCATGGACATCAAGCTGGGGTGGTCCTTGAATTCGGGATTACGGTTGAGCCATGAAGTAACCCCGTCTACGTCGAAGGTCAAGGTAGCCACGCATTTTATGTTGCCGGGCCATATTCCAGACATCGGTTTCCTCCCTGGCTGGGTGCTTAAAGCTCAGCGGTGGCGCCACCCGGAGCGGCGCCGCAGCGGTTGAGAGAAGTTTGCTATAGAAAAGTTTGCCATATTGTAGAGCATCGTTGAATAAGGAGAAAGCACCGAGGGCGCCTCCGCAGGGTCTATTAATTGTCTGCCGCCCGTCATACCCGCCGCTCACCCGTCTTTCCCGCGAAGCTTGTCCCCGACCCCGACCCCGACCCCGACCCCGACCCCGAGCCCGAGTCCGAATCCGAGTCCGAAGCGGGAATCCATCCCGGCGCTCACCCGTCTTTCCCGCGAAAGCGGGAATCCATACGTTCTTGATGTTGGACTGCCATTGGACAAGCCCAAAGTGCCTGGGAAAACAGGAGTTGTCGCGAAAACTAAAAGACCCTGGGCGCCTCCGTGACCGGTCGTTGCCATCCGGTCGTTGCTAAGTGGAAGCTGCCGCGGGGATGGCGTCGAAGCCGGTATAGGGGCGCAGCGCCGCCGGGATTACGACTGACCCGTCCGGCTGCTGATAGTTTTCCAGAATAGCGATGACCACCCTGGGGAGCGCTAGACCGGAACCGTTGAGGGTATGAACGAGCTGGGGACGGGAATCCGGAGGCCGGTAGCGGATGTTGGTGCGGCGGCTCTGAAAATCGGTGCAATTTGAGCAGGAACTGACCTCCAACCACTCCTGGCAGCCAGCGGCCCAGACCTCGATGTCGTAGGTCATGGCGGAGGCAAAGCCGATTTCTCCGGCGCACAGTTGGACCACCCGGTAGGGCAATTCCAACCGGCGGCACACGTCTTCGGCGTCCGCCACCAATTGCGCCAGTTCAACTGCCGAGGTCTCCGGGGTAGTCAGCTTGTACATCTCCACCTTGGAGAATTGGTGGACCCGCTTGATACCCCGCGTGTCCCGCCCGGCGGCGGCCTTCTCCCGGCGGAAGCAAGGCGTGTGGGCCACGTACTTGATGGGCAGAGCGTCCGAAGCCAGGATTTCATCCCGGTGAAGGCTGGTTATCGGGACCTCTGCGGTGGGAATAAGCCACAGGTCGTCTTCTTCGTCGTGATAGAGATTATCTGCGAACTTGGGAAGATTTCCCGAGCCGATCATGCTTTCTTGCTTCACCAGCAAGGGCAACATAACTTCGGTATAACCATGCTCTCGGCTGTGGAGGTCCAACATCCATGAGATCAAGGCCCGTTCCAGCTGCGCGCCGAAGCCGAACATGGTGTAGAACCTGCTGCCCGACACCTTGGCTCCCCGCTGAAAATCGATCAGGCCTAGGGCCTCCCCAAACTCCCAATGGGGTAAGGGGGTAAAGTCCGAGTTGGCCGGCTCCCCCCAACTGCGGACCACGATGTTGCTCTCCTCTCCCTCTCCCTCGGGTACGCCTGGCAAGGGCAAATTGGGCAGCCCCAACAAGATAGCGTTGATCCGGTCTTCCAGACCATTTTGTTGCTGTTCCAGGTGGTCGATACTCTCACCCACCTGGCGCATTTCTTGGACGATTTCCGGGGATGGTTCCAGCCCCGCGGCCCTGCCCAGTCCCAACTCCCGGCTGACCCGGTTGCGCTCCGCCCGCAGGTTGTCTCCCTTGGTCAAAGCTTGCCGCCTCTCGGCGTCCAACGTCAGGAGTTCGGCCAAAGATGCTGCCTCGCCCCTAGCCTCCAGCGCCCGGCGAACTTGGTCCGGATCACGCCGTATCAGTTCGATAGATAGCATATTCTCTGCTCAGGGTTGAGCCGTTGATACTTTGTCTTCTTCGGGGGGCGACTCAGGTTTAGTGGTCCTCATCTGGGGAAACAGGACCACGTCCCGGATGGAAGGCTGAGATGACAACAGCATTACCAACCGGTCGATGCCCATGCCCAACCCGCCGGTAGGGGGCATTCCATACTCCAACGCCAGCAAAAAGTCCTGGTCCTCGCGGTCCACCTCCTCGTCCTGTTGAAGCTCTCGGATGTTCTCCTGAGCGGCGAATCTTTCTCGTTGGACCAGCGGGTCGTTTAGCTCGGAATAGGAGTTGGCGATTTCCATACCGGCGGCGAAAGCCTCGAACCGTTCCACGTATCCCGGAACACCGGGCTTGGACTTGGCCAAAGGCGACATCTCCTCTGGGTAATCCAGCAAGAAGGTGGGCTGGACCAAGTGAGGCTCAACGAAGGCGGATATTAACTGATCGATCAGCCTCCCCCTGCTGTCTCTGGGACCCGCGGCCAGCCCCAACCCGCCGACCCGCTTGGCCAGAGAGTGGTGATCGGGGTGGTCCTCTATGTCTATTCCACTGCGGCTCATCAGCTCGTCCCGGAGCCCGACCCGCCGCCAAGGAGGGGCAAAGTCGATAAGGTGGTCCCCGTAGGGTATTGCCGTCGTCCCCCGGACTTCCAGGGCTACCGTGGACACCAAAGATTCCACCATTTCCATGACGTCGTTATAGTCGGCGTAGGCCTCGTAGCTCTCCAGCAGGGTAAACTCCGGATTGTGGTCTTGGTCAATTCCCTCGTTGCGGAAGACTCTTCCTAACTCGTATACTTTGTCGAAGCCACCGATAATCAAGCGCTTCAGATACAATTCGGTGGCGATACGAAGGTAAAGCTGTTGGTCCAAAGCGTGATGGTGAGTGACGAAGGGCCTGGCGTGGGCGCCGGCGGCCACCGGGACCAGCACCGGGGTGTCTACCTCCAAGAAGCCGCGGCCGTCAAGAAATCTCCTGATGCCGCTGATTATCTTGCTGCGTTGAGCGAACACCGTCATTATTTCGGGATCGGAAATCAGGTCCAGGTACCTTTGACGGTACCGGGTTTCCACATCGCGAAGGCCGTGCCACTTTTCCGGTAGGGGGCGCAGTCCCTTGGACGCTATGGTCAGTTGCTTGGCTTCGATGGTTACTTGGCCGGTGCGGGTGCGTATCATGGTCCCAGCGACGCCCAAGTGATCGCCCACGTCTAGGTCTTTTAGCAGATCAAACTGGCCGCCGAGGACGTCTCGCCTCAGCAGAGCTTGAACGGCGCCGGAGGCGTCCCGCAGGTCCAAGAACGCCGCCTTCCCCATAATACGCAGTGACACTACCCTCCCGGCCAGCGCCAGGTCTTCCCCGTCCGTCACTTCGGCGGATTCCCCGGCCTCGAATCGGGCGATGGCGGAGGCGGCGTCGCAGGTTCGGGCCATTCGGGGAGGGTAGGGGTCGATGCCCTGCCGCCGGAGGCGTTCCAACTTGACTTGCCGGCTGCCCAGCAGGCTTTCTTCTCGGTCAGGCACGTTGTTCCTAGTCCGCCGCGCAAATCAGAGGCGTTCTGCGAGTGCGTGATACGGACTCCAATATTTCTACCTGAGGCTTTCACTTGCCGGCGGTGCGGCTTCTAAGCCGGGCCCGGAGAAGGTTGCCCACAAAGCTATCTCCCGGCCTGAAAACGGCAGGGTCCTGGGGGTTATTCGATGGCCAGAATCTCGAATTTGATCTTTCCCGACGGCACGCTGGCCTCTGCGACCTCGTTCAGCTTCTTGCCCAGCAGGCTCTTGCCTATGGGGGAAACGTTGGATATTTTCCCCTGGGCAGGGTCCGCTTCGGCGCTTCCGGTGATGCTGTACTGATGGGTCCGCCCGGCTTGGTCCTGCACCGTTACAGTTGCGCCCACCTCCACTGTGTCCCACGAGCCCCGGCTTTCCTCGATAATCATGGCGTTGTTTATCAGGTTTTCCAGGGTAAGGATGCGCCCTTCGGTGAACGCCAAGTCATTGCGGGCTTCCTCGTACTCAGCGTTGCTTACGGTCCCACCCCGCTCCCGAGATAGTTGGATGCTTTCGGTTACATCGTGACGACGAACCGTCCGGAGATAATCTATCTCCTTTCGCAGCTTTTCCAGCCCGTCCCGTGACAAATAAATGGGCTGAGGCATGATTCCCTCTCCGGGGGGCATTCCTGAAAACAATATGCGGGAAATGGTGAACCGGGCCACCATTTCCCTGGGAACCGATTGTAATCCTGCATTCGTTCGATTGTAAAGTAGCTATCCGGCCCCTGCGTTAGCGCCCTCCAAAACGTGCCTGTAGAATGCCCGATCCGCCTGTCTCCCCGATCCGCCTGTCTCCCCGATCCGCCTGTCTCCCCGATCCGCCTGTCTCCCCGATCCGCCTGTCTCCCCGATCCGCCTGTCTCCCCGATCCGCCTGTCTCCCCGATCCGCCTGTCTCCCCGATCCGCCTGTCTCAAGGTAGGCCCGCCGGTGGGGGACGCGCCGGCTCATTGAGGGCGCTTCCCCCCCGGCCGAGGCGGTGGGACGGGCACACACGCCGTCTTGAAGGAGTCGCGGACGTAAGCCTGATGAGGTCAAACCCCGGTCCCGGCGCCGCGTGAGACTTGGGGCGGCATAGCCAACGGGCCAAGGCGGAGGTTTGCAAACCCTCTATTCTACGGTTCGAATCTGCCCGTCGCGTACAAAACACCAAGATACGCACGAGCCAGGAGAATATCCTAACTTCGACGCGTGATATGCTGGGCTGGTCGGGACGGCGAAATGGCGGACGCGACGGACTTTAGCGACGTTCCCTGCAAAGGGGCGTGGCTTCGAGTCCCTCCCCCCGGCTCCAGATGGCGGAAACCGGTGGAAATCGCGAAAGGTGTGGTGTTGTAATGAAAAACAGGGCTGTGGGGCCGTTGGAGTTCTACATAGAGCGCCCGGAGCGGCTATCCCGGTCGCACCTGCTACTGAAAACCTTCTTGGGTTGGGCTTATGCCGGCCTGCCCCACGGCATCATCCTTTACTTCTACGGTATCCTGGCCCAGCTGGTCACCATCGTAGCTTTCCTAGCCATCCTCTTCACCGGGAGGTACCCGCGAAATCTCTTTGACCTAGTCGTGGGTTACCACAGGTGGTGTGCGCGGGTAAACGTCTATCTCTTGTACTACATGACAGACCGCTATCCCCCCTTCTCCCCCAGCGATGACCCTACCTACCCGGTGAGTCTGTATGTGGAGTACCCGGACAGGCTGTCCCGCAAGCACGCTCTGCTCAAGTTCTTCCTGGGCTGGACCTACGCGGGCCTGCCCCATGGGGTACTCCTCCTGGTTTACTACGTCCTCGCCATCGTCGCCCTGTTCATCAGCTGGTGGGCCATCCTGTTTACGGGGAAGTTCCCCGAAGTCTTCTTCGGATTCATCGAGGGGATGCAACGCTGGCAGCTTCGGTTGAGTGTCTACCTTTCCCTGATGAGTGACGAATACCCGCCCTTTAGCGGCGGGTCTGGGAGATAGCGTTTTAGATCTCTCCAGGGATTCAGCCTTTGGCGATGGCGCCTAGGGTTTGAACAGCTCAGAGGCGGCGGGGAAATCTCTCTTTGGAAGCGGTGAAATAAGGTGGGCCCCGGTCCGGCATGACGGGGCAGACGCCCCGTTGCTCTCACAACTGCACGGGATAAATCACTTGGACCACTTGATGGTCCTGAAGTGCGGTGAAGTAGGGGTGGGAGCCGGCGGGGTTTTGCAGCCAGCGGCGGGTAAAGTAGGCGCAAATGTTGGCCAACTGTGTGCCAACGGAATGCTCCGAGTCCGCGAAGCAAAGAGTCTCCACCAGTCCGGAGGCGTCGATTCCGTCGTCAGACTTGAGAAATTGATTCATGAATACCGGCCGGACCGAGCTGCCGTCGCCGGCCACCACCAAGGCGAAGTCCCTGATGCGCCATTCGGTGGAAATAAGTTGCTGATGGGTCATCGCCGTCAAGTTAAGCTCATCCAGGTACAAGTTCAGGGCTAACAGAAGGCGGTTTATGGTGGATTCCGTGGTGCTTTGCCCCCGAGTTTTGGAATCGTCACCGGAAGCATTCGCCTGCTGGAAGTCCTGCTTATTTACGTAGGCTATGATCAATGGCGCCCTCCGGCGGATCAGGATGTCGAGGCAGTCCTGTATCAGCTGGTGACGCTTGGCCAAAGTCCAAGAGGAGAACGGACCGATTCCCTGATAAAGTTCGCCAGGACGTAACCCCTTGGGCGCGCCTGGCTCTCCGGGAGCATGCCCAAAGTGGCGGCGGTAGAGAGCGTCGAACTCCCCGTTGATCGAGATGGACTGGCTATCGTGCACCAGCAGGCCAACATGGACGTGGTGGGGTTGGTTGGGGTCGTTGACGCTGTTGCCCGTGTTGCCGGATTCGCCCAGATAGACCAAATACATTACTCCCCCATCTCACTTTGGCCCCGGCCCGGGGAACCGTTCGAGGTCGGGGGATTGCCTGGGCGGCCTCGAGCCCACCGCCAGGTTGATTTCCTCAAGTCGCCTGATGGAGTTAACTTCACCACCGTCACCCCTCGCCAGGCGCTTCCTGCTCCCCTGGGACTCCTCCAGTCTCGGGTCTATGGGTGGCTTCCGATTCCCTGGGGGCCTCGATACGGACCACTACGTCTTCGGAATCACCCAGTAAAGTGACATTGGCGGGAAGTGCGATGTCGCCCACTCGGATCACACTGTCCGGCTCTGTGAGTACGGCCAAGTCCAGCTCCAGTTGAGCCGGTATTTCCAGCGGCAATGCCTGCACTTCCAATTGGGGAAGCTGAAGCATTATCGTGCCGCCCACCGAACGGGACCCAGCCGATTCCCCAGACAGAACTACAGGCACTTGAGCCGTCACCGGCCGGCCGGCTTCCGCCACCAACAGGTCCACGTGGAGAATATTGTCGCGTCTGGGGTCCCACTGGATTTCCCGTGCGAACGCAAGCTTGGCCCCGGGCTCTCCCTCGATAGATACCGTGATCGGTGTATTCCCTCCGGCGAGTGACAACACCTGAATCAGCTTTTGTGCCTGACATTGGAGAGACCTGGAATCTTCGCCGGGTCCGTAAAGGTGGACGGGAATGATCCCCCCGCGCCGCAGTTGCGCGACCTTTTTGCCCAGCACTTCACGAGGTTCAAGTTCCAGCTTGATTGCTTCGGTGGTCATAGCTGTGATGTCTCCCGGCTTAGAGAGGACTGGAAAAGCCGCTCCTAAGCTTGAAATTGGCGTTTTTCGACTGTCTAATCATAGCATCGGGCGGTCCGAAAGAAAACATACGAGCCCGTCTCAGAAGTCTCCACTCACGATTTTGGGCGGACGCAACCTGACTGGTTACTATTATTACCGACTAAACCAATATTGAATGCGGCTCAATAACCCGTCATTCCCGCGAAGCTTGTCCCCGACCCCGATCGGGGAGCGGGAATCCAGACTCACTAACCCGTGATTCCCGCGAAGCTTGTCCCCGACCCCGATCGGGGAGCGGGAACCCAGACTCACTAACCCGTGATTCCCGCGAAGCTTGTCCCCGACCCCGATCGGGGAGCGGGAACCCAGACTCAACAACCCGTCATTCCCGCGAAGCTTGTCCTCGACCCCGATCGGGGAGCGGGAACCCAGACTCAACAGCCCGTCATTCCCGCGAAGCTTGTCCTCGACCCCGATCGGGGAGCGGGGACCCAGACTCAATAACCCGTCACTCCCGCTTTCGCGGGAATCCACAAAGGTAGGATGCTGAAGGACTCAGCTTTATGAGACAAGCTCCGACGCGACCCTAAGACGTTCCCGTTCTTGACATCGGGGGTATCATGGGTTGAAAACTCGCCTGGAGTAGAGATATGGCGTCTTCCGCCGGAGCAGGCCTGACCCTGTATGATGCCGCCCGCGGATTGGGCGTGCCTTTCACCGTTGAAAGTCACCCAACCGATAAGACTATCCTGGCAAACGGACTGAACTTTCATTATTTGGAGTGGGGCGAGGCGGCCAGTCCTCCGGCACTCCTGCTGCACGGCAATTCGCAACAGGCGCACAGTTGGGATTTCGTCAGCCTGGCTCTTTCGGAACAATATCGCGTGATCGCCCTCGACCAGCGCGGGCACGGTGATACTGATTGGGATAGCGGGGGCGACTACTCGACAGAGGCGCAACAGGGGGACATCGATGGGTTTGTTCAGGCCATTGGACTAAAGGAATTCGTCCTGATTGGCCATTCCATGGGCGGCCGAAACGCTTATGTGTGGGCTTCGCAGCATCCGGGCACACTGAAGGGATTGGTGATCGTGGACACCGGCCCGGATACGCAGCGGAGCGGCCGGGATAGAATCCGCAGGTTTCAGCAGTTGCCCGATGAGTTGGACTCTTTCGACGAGTTTGCGCAGCGAGTCCAAGAGTACACCGGCCGCAGCCGGGAGCAGGTCTTGGGTTCGCTGCAATACAGCATCCGTCAGCGCGCCGATGGGAAGTGGACGTGGAAATACGACAAGGCCATGCGTGACCCGAATCGCCGCGAGACCGGTTTGACGCCCGAGCAACTGTGGGAGTGCTTCAAAAAGATTGACTGTCCCACGTTAGTAGTTCGCGGAGACCGTAGCGACCTATTCTCCGAGGACACTATGCGGAGAATGCAGGAGACCGTAGCCGACTGCGAGACTGTGACAATATCGGGAGCCGGCCACCTGGTCCAAGGTGATAATCCGGCCGACTTTGTCACCGCGGTCCAGGCATTCCTGCGCCGGGTCTGATGAGTCTCACTTTCGTCCCTAGACCGACGTTCTTCACGGACTTTGGCTAACGGCGCCGAGGTCAACCAACGAACCCCCACCGGCCAGGGCTAGTTGAACAACCGTGGTATCCCGTCTCCCAATCCGTAGCCGATGGCGGCTGAAACCGCGCCGATGGCCAAGATCTCCAGGCCTTGCAATATTGCAGATTTTTGGACCAAGCGTCCTTTGCCCACCCCCAGCACGAACAATCCCGACAGCGCCGCCGCCACTGAAACGGCGATGGCAGTCCAGCCGTTCAGCACCATGTGGGGAACTATGGGCACGAAAGCCGCTAGCACGAAGGACCCGCCCATGGCCAGCGCATCTTTCACCGGGCTAGCCGTCTCATCGGGGCTGATCCCTAATTCCTTCTCCACCAGGGTGCTCAACCACAGGTTCTTGTCTTGGCTGATGTCATCCGCCAGGTGGCGAGCCTCGTCATAGCTCCGGCCCTCCCGCTGAAATATGACCGTCAGCTCGGCCAATTCCTCGGCCGGTTTGGTCTCCAATTCAGCGGCCTCACGGGCGATTTCAGCCTGCCTGACATCCTGCTCGGCTTTGGAGCCGAGATAGGCGCCGGTGGCCATGGAGATCATCCCGGCCAGTCCTCCGGCTAACCCGGCCACCAACACTATCGAGGTCTGGTCCACGGCAACGGCGACGGAGGTGACCAGGGCCAGAGTGCTCAGGATGCCGTCTTGGGCCCCGAACACCACTTCTCTCAGGCGGCCCAGGGAGGCAACCCTCCAGCGTTCCCGGTCTATCTCCATGGCGGCAGTGACGTACGTTTCGAGGTTTTCGCCTTCCATGTAGACGGTCTGAGACTCCGCCGTAGAGGGCTGCGACGCATATCCGGCGTGGGAGTGGGGAGCTTCTGTAGTTACAGACAGGGCTGGGTGGTCCGCGTAAACGGTCCCGGGCTCCGTCGTGGAAGGTGGCGCCGTATATCCGGCATGGGAGTGGGAAGCTTCTGCGGTTAGAGACGGGGCCGGGTGGTCGGCCTGCCTGCCGGCCTCTTGGGCTTTCAGTGTTTCCAGCGCTCGAGCGAACTCATCCAAGTGGTAGCGCTCTCGTTCCAAAGCTAACGAAAACGACTTGACGGCGTCGTCCCGGCCCTCCTCCATGGCATCCCGGATCATCCGAGGATACTTGGAGTTGATCTCTCGGGCTTCGCCGGCGGTCACCGTGCGTAGATTCTCCAGGGTAGTCCCGATGTCGCCGGACACACGCAGATGATTCAATCCGTGGATAGTCTCGGCTCCCGCGATCTCCTGAAACACTTGGGCAATCTCGGGGAGACCCTCTTCCAGGGCTTTATGGGCGTAAGCGTTATACCTCAGGTAGGCCAACGCCTCCGCGACCACGGCATTCCACAGGTGCCTTTCTGTCTTGGTTAGCGTGGACGGCTCCCTGACCATACTTGGAGTCCTTCGCAGAGTTCTTTACGGAAGACTGGCGCAATTGCCTGCCGGATGCAGACCGGTCACGCCCTGAGCGCGCCAACTAACGTAGGATATATTGTAACAGACGGGGCCCGACGAAATTGACGGACCTGCGTAGCTGGCAATTGAGGGGCATGCTAAGGGGGGTTGCTCACCCAAGTGACGAATACAAAGACGTCTTCACGATAAATGGGCGGGCTGGGGAGAGGTTTCCTTGTTTAAGGAGGGTCGGGGGACTTATGCCCCGGAAGACGCGTGGTGTGCGATCATACGCCAGCCTCGGGGAGTACGGACGAAGATGTTGGTGGCCAGGACAGCGAAATCGCTAGCCTGGCCTTGCAAAACGGTGGTAATGTTCTCCACGCACGTGACCCAACCGCAGTCGCCCTGAAGGGCCACGTTAACGTAACGAAGGTTGAAGTGCATCAGGGCGGTGTTGTCAAAGATGCGCTGCCAGCTACTCCGAATCAGGTCCCAGTCCACCAATGGGGGCCAGCCTGGATGGACGCACATCGCCCGTTCCGAGGGTTCCCAAGCGGCCTCCATCAGTTGAATGTCCAAGGCCCCAAAGGCGTCGTAGAACCGTTGGTTGGCCGCTTTGACGGCTTCGATGTCCGCTTCGTCAGATTGCATTTCCCCCTCTAGGCGGGGACCGGTATCGACGCCCCCTCGGCTTAAGCCCGAATAAGCGGCTCAGTGCATTGGTGAACAAGCAGCCGGCGTTAGCAGCTTGTTCTCCTGCGTGACCAGAAACTCTCGGGTGGCAGGAGGCCAATGGGGGCTTTTGGTGGCCTCGGCGCGGGTCTCGGCTCGATCGTTCAGGTCCTTGTAAGGCCAGATGTGGACCCATTTGTTCAGGCCGCCGAATTCGGTGTACATGGCAGCCGCAAGGGGAGAGTATTCCTCCCGGTATGGGACAGCAGCCTCCCAGCGCTTTAACACTTCGGCCATGGTCCCCACCTTATAGGTGTAGATCCTCATCTCGTAAATATTGCCCAGCTCTTGGTCGCCTCCCAATGGGCGCATGAACGGGGCGGGATGAAAAATTTCTGATTCCATCGTGATGTACATGTCCGGGTCGTTCTTGGGCGGCCAATCCGGGTCCTTGCTGGCCTCGGCGCGTATGCGCGTGCGCTCCTCCAAGTTCTCGTAAGGCCAAACGTGAATAACTTGGTTCAACGGGCCGAATTCGGTGTGCCAAAGGGCGCCCAGCTTGGAGTACTTTTCCCGGGCGGGCAAGGCCTTGCCGAAGTTCTCTTCGAACACAGGCACCTGGCCAGGCTTCAAGTTATAGGTGCGGACTTCGTAAATCACGGTGACTCCTTTCCACTATTTCGTCGCGTTTCCTCGCCTTCATGTTGACCCTTGATTGGGGCGAAAGCTCTGCGCTAGTGTAGCAAAATCGCCCCCAGCGGGCAAACTCGGCTTGGGCGGATTTCCAGTCCCGGTCCGAAGCTATACCAGACCCGTTTGGCAGTTTGGGTTCTCGGGGCCTGCTGCCTCTTTTGGCCGGCTTGATCGCTGCAAGCATCCTCAGACGCCTTCAGCAAATTCCCGTCGACCTCGCTTAAGCGCCTTCACTGGGGCGGACCGTGATGTGAGCGCAATGCCGTTGGGCCGCCTCTATCAGCTCTGGGCAAGATTCAGCGGGTTCACCGAGGCAGACCACCAGAGGCCACTGGCCGCTGCGGGCCTCTCTACCCAGCATTGACAGCACCTCCTCCACGTTGTCCTCTCGCAGCTCCAGTTCGATGCCGCGTGTCCAGGAGCGCACGGCCTTTAGCGCCGCACCGTATCCAGCTACATAGTCTGCGTGAGACACGAGCTCTTGTAGCTGGGTGGGGACGGGGGGAGGGTCGCCAAGCCCCAGCCCGGCGAAGGTCACGCCCCGCTCTATAGCGGAGAACTCGGCGACGTACCTGCGGGTGGCGGTAATTTGCCGGGCGTGGTTCCCTTCATGTCCTGAGACACTTTCAAGTAAGTCAATCATATTCAGGCCGGGAAAGTTGTTACCGGGGTTAGGAGGACAGACCGGCTTGCTAAGCTGCTCTTCGGAAAGACCGGCGAAAAAGCGGCGCAGCCGCTGAAAAGTGGCCTCCAAGCGCTCCCTGTCTTTACGAAGGTGCTCTTCTCTGCTCCCGAAATCGGGCAGCATATCTTGCTCTCCGGCCGCGATTCTCTCCAGAGCATCGACCAATTCCGGGGAATCCACGTGTTTCAGGACCTCCCAGACCGACCACCGGGAACCCAGGAAGGCTTCCTCCGAGGCCAGTCCTTCCAGCGATTGCTCCAGGGCTTCATGTCCAGCGTCCATGCGTTCCAAAATCCGGTCCCGGCGCTCCAGCAGAATCGATTTACCTTGGGATGACATGTTATCTCCAGGTGAGTGGGATTAAGACGAGTCCATTATAACTGCTGTGATAAAATCTCAGCCAAGCTGCATGGCCAAGCTGCATAGTATGAGCGAACAACTTCTTTGGCCCTTAATCCAGCCCGGACAACTTCTGGGCAAGGCTCGCGTGGAGCGGCTGCTGGCAAGCAGCGCCCCACCGGCGGGAGAGCCTTCTTCCTCCGTTTACCTTCGTCCAGGCGACGGGTTGCAGTACCTCGGCGGCTACGGCCCCGAGGGTAAAGGGTGGGCGGAACGGTTGGCCCGGCTGGACCGGGATATTCTCAAATCCGGCACCGGGCTAATCGCGCTGCGGGCCGGGCCCCGAGTTCTTGTTATCCTGCCGCCTTTCCCCGTTTTGGAGAGCAGTCTATCGGCCGATTGGAACGTGACGCCCCTGCTGGCCGTGTTGGAAACGGAGTACACTATAGGGGTGGTCTTGCTGCGGCTGGGCAGGTTTTTCGTGGCGGTGTGTCAGGGTGAAAAACTGGTGACCGCCAAGACTGACACCCGTTACGTGAAGGGCCGTCACAGCGCGGGAGGCACCTCGCAGAAGCGATTCCAGCGCATTAGGGAGGGCCAAGTCCGCCGCCTGTACGACAAGGCCTGCGAGGCTGTGCGGAGCCAATTTGGCGGTTTTGCCGGACAGTTGGACTACGTGCTGTTGGGCGGGGGTAAATTTACGGTCGACGGCTTCCTGAAGGTCTGCCCGTATCTCGATGCGCACCGAGACAAGATACTCGACCGCTTGCTGAACATAAGGGACCCCAAGCGCAATGCCTTGGACTTGGCCCCCGGAATTCTTAGCGAAAGCAGGCTGTACCCGATGGAATGGTGACTTGCTCCGTTGCTGAGCACCTTAGCTGAACGCACTGGACCCCGGCTCGCACGTAGCCAGCTCTTCCGGTTCCTTACCACTGGCGGAGACCAAAGCCCCCGGGTCACCCGCGGGTGGACAGGACTGGCAGCCGGACTAATTTCATGGCCGGACTTATTTAATGGATAGATTCCCAGGAGCAGCGCCCCTGCCGGCGAACCCAAATCCGCCGAGCGAAAACATCGCCCCCGCCGGCGAACCGGCGCGCTTTTTCCCATCTGTGCGCCTCCTGGAATTCGATCAGATTAAGCAACGGCTCACCGGTTACGCCCGCACTGTTATGGGTGGCGAGATGGTCCTCGCCTTGGAGCCTTCGGCCAACCTGCTGGAAATTGCCAGCCGCCAACAGGAGACTACGGAAGCCCGGCAATACGTGGACCAAGGCGGGTCCTTGGAGTTCGGTCCGAACATCGATTTCAGACATCACGTTAACCGGGCGGCCTTGGGCGGGCTGTTGCGGGGAGACGAGCTGCACGCCCTCCGGGGGTTAATCGAGGCAGCACGGCATAACCGGACGTCGTTGAGCCGGCACGAGGAACTCCCTCTATTGGCTAGCGTCGCGGAAAACCTGCCCGATCTGGGCGCCTTAGAACGGGCGATAGGGTCGGCCATTAGTCCCGCCGGAGAGGTCCTGGATGACGCCAGCCCCATATTGCGACAGCTTCGCGAGGATGGGCGGCTTGCTCAGCATCGGTTGAATGGGGTCATGGAACGCAACCTTCGGAGGTTGCAACGGCAAGACTTAGTCCAAGAACCTGTCGTTACTCAACGGAACGGCCGTTTGGTCTTGCTGATCAAGGCCGACCTAAGGTCCCGGGTCCCCGGTATAGTTCACGACGTCTCGGATAGCGGCGCCACGGTATTTGTGGAGCCCCTGGCGGCCATTGAATTGGGCAACCAGTGGCGGGAAGCCCTTCTGGCTGAAGAGCGGGAAGAGGAGAGAGTTCTCCGGCGGCTGTCAACCTTAGCCTCCGACGTTGGCCAGGACCTGATCTTGGCGTTGGACCTGCTGGGCCGGCTGGACTTGGCCATGGCCAAGGGGAGCTATTCCGCGGCGCTTCGGGCTACCCCGCCGTCGGTCCATGGCGGCCCTGGGATTGACGGGCCTACTCCCGACTCGGGAGACCAAATTCGCTCCCTCAAGCTTTCGGGGGCGCGCCATCCCCTTCTCACCGGCGCTATTGTTCCAGTAAGTCTGGAATTGGGCGGCGGCCAAACCGTAATGCTGATTACCGGCCCCAACGCGGGAGGCAAGACAGTCACCCTGAAGACCGTAGGACTCTTGACCCTGATGGCCCAAGCTGGATTGCACGTCCCGGCCGACGAAGCCAGGTTTCCCCACTTCGATGGAGTTTACGCGGACATTGGGGACCAGCAAAGCATCGAGCAATCGCTGTCTACCTTTAGCTCCCACATTAGCAATCTGTTGTTCATCATGGAGCGGGCCACTGCCAATTCGCTGGTGTTGATGGATGAGTTGGGCACCAGCACCGATCCGGAAGAGGGGTCAGCCTTGGGCAAGGCTATTCTGGACCACTTTCAACGCCGGGGAATGCTGACGGTCGCCACAACTCACCATCGCGGTGTTGCCCGCTACGTGCAAGAGCGGCCCGGCATGGTCAACGCCAGCGTTGACCTGCACCACCAGACTTTGGACCCTACGTATCGGGTAACGGTGGGGTTGCCTGGGCGCAGCTATGCTTTCACCATAGCCGCCCGTCTGGGGCTGCCGCCGGACGTCTTGGAGCAAGCGCGGGCGTCGCTGTCCCCCGATGAACAGGTTGCGGACAATCTGGTCAGAGAGCTTCAGGAAGAACGAGTTTTGGTGGATATGCTTCGGCGAGAGACCGAAGTCTCCTTGCTCCAGGCAAGGGAAACCCAAGCAGAGGTAGAAGCGCAGCTCGCATCTGTGGAGACCTCTAAGATTGAAATAGTGGAGCAGGCTCGCGAGGAACTGCAGGGGCAGATCGCAGGCCTGTTAACGCGGCTTCAGCGGGCGGAAAGAGCGTTGGAACGGTCCGGTGACAGCGGCGACGCGGCGGAAGAAAGGGCCCAGTTACGGGAGCAATTGGTGCAGGACCGCCGCCAAATCGACTCACCCCGCTGGGAGCCAATAGAAGTGCGGCGGAGCACCTGGCAGGAAAGGTTGAAGAGCGGGGACCGGATTTTTATACGCGGCATCGACCGCCCGGTGGAGGTCATAACCCCTCCCGATGACGTGGGCCAAGTAGAGGTCTTGTTGGGGACCATGCGGGCCAAGTTGCCCCTGTACCAGCTGGACCGCCCGGCTCCGGGTCACGCGCCGGCGGCTCAGCAAGGAGTGTTCTTCAGCCGGCCCCCTCGGCGCAACCTGTCCACGGAGATAGATTTGCGGGGGCAGCGGGTCGATGAGGCGGTCAGAATAGTGGAGGGGTGGTTGAACGACGTTGCCCTGGATGGCGTCAGTCCAGTCCGAATAATTCACGGCAAAGGCACTGGCGCCTTGCGCCAGGCATTGAGGGAGTATCTGGAGCGCCATCCTCTGGTGCTATCTGCCACGCCCGGCGAAGGCCCGGGGGGTGATGGGGTTACCGTACTTGAGTTGAAGTGAACCGGCCCCTGGCTTCTGCTGCCTGACGGCGCCTGGGGCCAGGCCCGGCGCCCCGGCTCAGATGCCCTGGAACCATGGTTGGCGCTTGGCCGTAAAGGCGCTGATCCCTTCCTGAAAGTCCCGAGTGAGGGCAATGTCGCCGATCTCCCGGGTCTCCGCGTCCAGCTGGTCCTCGATCCCGGCGTCCCAAGACCGTTGAAACAGGGACTTGACCCGGCCGTAGGCTACGGTGGGGCCTTGGGCCAACCTGCTGGCAATTTCCAGTGCGTGTTGGCCCAGCTTGTCCTTGTCACAAACTTGGCTGACCAACCCCGTTTGCAGTGCGACCTCGGCACTCATAGGCTGCGCGGCGAGGTAAATCTCCATAGCCTTGCCGGCGCCCAGCAACCGGGGCAGCAAATAGGATGAGCCGCCGTCGGCTGTAGCGCCGATGTTGGCGTAAGCCATAAGAAATCTGGCGCTGCTGGCGGCGATTCTCACGTCGCAGGCTAATGTGAGGCTGAAGCCGGCGCCGGCGGCCACTCCATTGATGGCGGCGACGACGGGCTTTTCCAGCCGTAAGAGACCCAAGACCACTTCCCGGTGCAACTCGTTCGCTACCTCGCGAATGTGTTGAGAAAGTCCCTCAGGCCCACCGTTCTCCAACTGCTCCACGAAAATCTTAACGTCTGCACCGGCGCAGAAGGCGTCACCCGCTCCGGTAAGCAGCACTGCCCGCACGTCGCTGGCGCGGCAGGACTGGATGGCCTTGGCGAGGTCTCCGATCATTTCGGAGGTCAGGGCGTTGCGGGTCTCGGGCCGGTTAAGGGTGATGGTGGCAACGTTGCCTGCGTGGCTTAACTGGATGTCACTGCCGGGCATAACACTACTCCTCAGCCGGGGTTTCCGGCGGGAATGGCGGGCTGGGAACCGTTACCTCATCGATGCCGGCGAAACGCTGGGCTATAGGCCGTGGCGGCATGGCTGGCCTGGGGTCATCGCTAATAGATTTCATCGATGGACCCGCTGATTTCTTCCAGGTGAAAATCGGTGATCGCCATCTCTGGCGCCCAGGTAATTTGGTCGGAAGACCAGCGCACTGTGCCCCGCCGCTCCGAGGTGGCGCCAAGGATGTTGTTGATTACACGTAGAACGTTATCGTTCATCCGCAGAGTATTGGGCAGCAGGGGCGCGGCCAGTCTACCGTCCTTGATGATGTAGGAATCTCCCACTATGGTGCCGCTGAAATCCCCTGCCGAGATGCCGTTGACCGGATACGTATACCAAATGCGTCCAATGTATATGCCGTCTCCCACCATCCGCAGCAGGTCACGGTGATTGAAGCGGTCCGCGCCCTCCACCACCAAATTCGTGGGCGTGACGCCAGGCGGCGAATTGAAGTCGCGGCCGCCGCTGTTTCCGGTGCGGAAACCGTTGCGTGGAGCAATCGCCGGGGCGACCTTTCCCGGGTCCGCGCCCAGCTTGGTCTGGCCATTGGGGTCGTGCAGCATGCGCTGGTAGCCGTAGTAGTCGGATAACAGACCGGACAGAACGCCCCCTTGGATCAGATTGGTCCGGCCCGTGGGCAGACCTTCATCGGTGATTGCTTTGGATCCCGCCAATCCGGGTGCTGCTCCATCATCGAAGATGTTCAACTGTTTCCCGGCCACCTGCTGTCCGAAGCGGCCCAAGAAGGGCGAAGCTCCGGCGTAGAACATATCCAATTGCAGGCCGGGCAACAGCACCCACTCTAGAATTTCAGCCAAGGGTTGGGGCCCCAACACCACCCGGTAACTGCCGCTGGGGGCGCGTTGACCGTTCAACGCATGTATGGCGTTCCGGGCAGCTTCAGCCGCCGAGGCGCCGGTGAAATCGGCCAGGCGGTTGCCCACCGACCAACCACTGCCCTTGGCTTGGTGCTCCTCCACCATGGCGGTGGCGAAGGACAAGACAAGACTCGATTCGTCGGTTTGGACTCGGGGCATGTGGCTCGAGGCAATGGCCGCCCGCTGCTGTAGCAGGACCACGTCGCCGCCCAGGACGAGACCCAAGCCAGCCAACTCCTTGGGAGAACCGGCCAGGTTCAACAGGTCTTCGGAAGTTTGGAACACCTCCAGGGCTTGTTCCACCATTCGCCAGCCGGTTTTCACCAGACCTGGGCTATTGAGCCGCATGATTTCCGGGTCATGGGAGCTCACCGGGGTCCGACTGGACCGGCTTAGAGGCCGGGGCAAGGAAACGAACTCGGTGTCCAGCACCGCACCCGACCGGGCCTTGTCCAGCGCCCGCCGGACTCCTTCCAGGGAGAGGTCTGCTGGTTCGGATGCGAACCCGGTCTTAAGACCTCCGGGTGAGGGGAACGCGACCCTTAATCCCAGCCCAAAAGACTCTACCGATTTTGGCTCTTCCACGCCGTTGCTGGGTATGTGGGAGGTGTAGTTTAGCCGCGCGGTCAAGTTTCCCGTGGCGGAGGCGAACACCTCGGCTTCGGCCACGTCGGATTGCGCCTGGACGTAGGCCAGGGCTTCTCGGGCTGCGGTTCGTAGCTTGGAAAGAGGAATCATCTCAACAATCGCAAGTTTGGGTTAAGAATCAAATTATCAGGTCCCTTCTCCGGACTCCAACAATAGCGCCGCGGGCAGGTCAAACTCCCCAGGTCTTCGGGAGTGCCGGGGATATCAAGGACCCGTCCCAGCTGGATGGCCTTAATGCTGTATACCGAACGCTTCAGGGCTCGATGCCGTCTCTCGACGCCGTCTCTCGACGACTGTTCTGAAGGCGTCTTGAAACGACTCCAGCCGCCGGTCAACCAGGCTTTCTACGACGGCTTTCAAGTTGCTAGGTTGTAACCGGACCGGCGTGACGCGGCCAAGAGGCCGCCGGCAGGCGCCGGAGAGCCCACTGCCAGGACCGCAATGATCGCGATTTCCTTGAATGCTTCCCGAGACGTGGGTTCACCCGGCGCCCGTCATGCGGGCTACACCCCGCATAGTGGGCCCGCCGTTGCTCATCCGCTTAGCCTGCATAGGCTGACCCTTGCCGCAGTTGGGGATTGGATTGACCTGTAGGTCGTTGCCAACGGCGTCAATGGACATGAAGTAGTCGCGGGAGTCGGCGGTGATACCGCCGTCGCGGTAAAGCTGGCCCAGTTGTCCGTTTTCGATCTCGTAGACCTTTACCGCGGTGATGCGGAAATTCTCTCGTGACTCGGCGATGGACGGAGTGCGGTGGCCGGCGACGTAGTACCCGGAGTCCACTTCTGAAATGATCTTTTGAGGGTCCTGGTCTCCGGCAGCGAAAATCGTATTGGTCATTCGGATTAGGGGCGCCAGGTGGGCCTCGGTGGACCTTGCAGACCCGTTGGGCTCGACGCCCATTATCGCCGCGGTCTGCCGGTTGTTCAGGAACTCTTCCAACACCCCCTCGTTGATGATGTGGGCCCTGCGGGCCGGGGTGCCGTCGTGATCGTACTTGAAAGAACCGTAGCCCTCCATCAAAGGATCGGAAAAGGCTGTGACCAGCGGGGACGCAATCTGCCTGCCCAGTTGGTTCTCCCGAGGGTTTTTCAGAAACCAGGACCGGCCGGCGTAAGCCGTCTCGTACTTTAAGGCTCGGTCAAGCTCTGAGGGATGCCCAACCACCTCGTGGACCAGCAGGGTATTGAAATGAGGATCGGTAACCACCACCGTCTCCCGGTCTGGCGGCTTTAACGGCGGAGCTTGGGCCACCTCGGAGGCGTCTGCGCCAAGCTTGCTGCAGAAATCTACGAAACCCGGTAACACGATTGGCCCGTTGCTGTAACCCTCGGACAAGACTTCCCAACCCCTCTGATGTCCCGTGGAGTCGTAGTGCTCGAAAGCGCCGCTGTCCCCGTTGCAGATGGCGATGGCGAACCCCTCGGTCTGAGCAAAACTCTGATCGATGTCCGACCCGTCGGAACTGAGAAAAAGCTCCCGCAACAGGAAAGTGCTGGTGGAAGTGGCGCAGTAACCGATGTTTGAACTCTGACTTTGCACGGCCAAACAGCCGTCTACCGCCATTTTGACGGTGTCCGAAAGCGGGACCTCCCGGGGGTCGATGCGGTAAATTGCCGGGACCCGGTCCTGAATGATGGCCACCGGCGCCAACTCCGTGCTGGCAAGGCTCTTGCCTAGAGGTCCGAACCGGCGGTAGGCAATCCCCTTCATGCGAGCGTTGGACCGGGCGCGACGGTGGGCCTCTCCGATTCCCTGCCATACCACCTTTTCTATGTTGGCGGCGTCTACAAAACCCAGGATTCGGCCAAAATAGCCGGGGGCGCTCATCTTGCCTCCAGCTAACACGCGAACGCCGAAGTCGAACGTGTAATCTTCGGCGCTGGCCTTCTCGTTGCCGTTTTCGGCCACCGCTCCCTTTTCTTCCCGGACGGCAATGCGAAGGTCACAGTAACGCACACCGGGCAGGGTTTTGGCCCGTTCTTGCACTAGCGACGCCAGGTTGGGGCGCATGAGGTCCAGGACGCCAACGGTTATGGGTGGAGGCATTGACAAACACCTTGTTCTGTTAGCGGTCAGCTGCCGGGTGGGGTCCCAATCTAGGGTTGAAGACCCGGTTACCCGGTCACCGCCCCTGTTGAAGCTGATGAGACTAGTTTGGCGTACTTTGCCAGGACTCCACTGGTGTAATTGGGCGTCCTGGGTTGCCACCTAGACCTGCGGTCGGTCACTTCCTCTTCGGTGAGGCGCACGTCCAGACGCCGCCCCGGAATGTCCAACGTGATGATGTCGCCCTCCTGCAGCAGGGCAATGGGTCCGCCGACGGCAGCTTCGGGAGACACGTGGCCCAGCATTGGGCCGTGAGTTGCGCCGGAGAAACGGCCATCGGTAATCAAAGCGACGTCGTCTCCCAGTCCCTGTCCCATGAGGGCGCTGGTAACCGCCAGCATCTCCCTCATGCCGGGACCGCCCACCGGACCTTCATAGCGGATGACTACGATATCACCGGGTTTAATCTCTTGCCTCTGGATGGCTTGGAAGGCGTCCTGCTCCTGGTCGAACACCCGGGCCGGGCCCTCGTAGAGCTTCTCCTGATGGCCCGCAACCTTAATGACCGCACCTTCCGGAGCCAGGTTGCCGTAGATAATGCCCAAGCCGCCGGTGGGGTTTCTGGGTGCGTCCACCGGGTAGACCACCGGTTGGTCTTCTATGGTCTCAACAGCCTCCACATTCTCCCGGAGTGTCTTGCCGGTAACGGTCATGGCGTCACCGTGGAGCAGCCCGGCTCCCAACAGCCGCTTCATCACTAGGGCCACGCCGCCGTAGCGGTCCAGGTCGGCCATGACGTAACGCCCGGCGGGCTTCATGTCGGCTATGTACGGCGTGTTGCGGCTGATGCGGTCGAAGTCGTTCATCGTAAGACCGACTCCCGCCTCCTTGGCGATGGCCATCAGATGGAGGACCAGGTTGGTGGACCCACCCATGGACACGGCCACGGTGATGGCGTTTTCGAATGCTTGCTTGGTGAGAATATCCCGGGGCCGCACGTCCTCTTCCAGCAGCCGCAGCAGGGCTTGTCCGGCCCTTTGGGCCTCTTCTACTTTGCGGGGATCAGGACCGGGGATGGAGGCATCTCCCGGGAGCGACATACCCATTGCCTCGATGGCGGTGGACATGGTGTTGGCGGTGAACAAGCCGGCGCAAGACCCTTCCCCGGGACAGGCGTGGCTCTCCAAGCTCCGCAGCTGCTCCAGGGTCATGTCGCCCTTGGCGTATTTGCCCACCGCCTCGAACACGTCCTGCACGTTCACGTCCTGCCCGTTGAACCGGCCAGGCATAATGGTCCCGCCGTAAACGAAGATGGACGGTATGTTCAGCCGGGCCATGGCCATCATGCAGCCGGGCATGTTCTTGTCGCAGCCTGCTACGGCGATCAGGCCGTCCATTCGCTCACCGAACGCAACGACCTCGATGGAGTCCGCGATAACCTCCCGGCTTACCAACGACGCTTTCATGCCTTCGGTGCCCATGGAGATGCCGTCACTGACGGTGATGGTGCCGAATTCGAACGGGGTTCCGCCGGCTTGGCGTATGCCTTCCTTGGCCGCCTGGGCAAAGCGGTCCAGGTGGATGTTGCAAGGCGTGACGTCGCTGGCCAAGTTGGCTATGGCTAGGAAGGGTTTGTCCATGTCCTCTTGGGTTAGCCCCATAGCCCACAGGTAGGAGCGAGCTGGCGCCCGGTCCGGGCCCTCTGTAATCTCCCTGCTCCGGTGCTTCATCCTGAGGTGTTTGTCTGTGGCGGTGGTCATTGTGGTCCTCCTGCGGCCTTCAATACGATCGTTGCCTGTTGAGACCAACGGGGACCCTGCCCAACGTCCGCCCGGGTGGGCCGGTCCCGCCGGGCTGTCTCGCCGGCCATGGGTAGATATTCTGCCTAATTCGCCCTTAAGTAAACTTTGCTGCTACGAGTCTGTAACACGAGTCATCGGGCGGAACATAAGCTACCCCTTGCAACGCTTCGCCCTCTGCGGAACATCATGAACAGCACAAGGACATTTCGATGACGGCGTTAGATTTGACCTGGGAGCGGCCGCCCGGTAGGCCCGCAGAATTCCGATAAGCCTGCTAAGGCCTGGATCCGGTGAAGACCGGGCCTTGGCTTCCGGGCGAGTTTGGCCCATTATAAGCGGCGGTTGTTGCCGGTTACAAGGCGGGGGATTCATGCCAATCCCGCCCCGGCTTAGGCGCCGGCCGCTAAAGGCTGCTCCCTGGGCCGACCGGATGTCGGGACTTGCTAAGCCCCGTCGTTTCTTGTAATCTGGTGCCTGGTTCGAATACTACATCCTAGGAGAGACCGATGTTTAACCCGCTTGGTTTGTTGATAGCTCAAACAGCCGAGGCCCATTGCGATATCCCTTGCGGGATTTACGATCCAATAGCGGCGAAAGTCGCCGCGCAAACAGTGCAAAAAATGGTGCTCCGGATTCAAGCATTGGAGCGTCCGGGCTCAGATGCCGATGCCGCGGCGGTCGTGGATTATGCCAGTAAGATGTCCCGGTACGTGGCGGTTAAAGAGGAACATGCGGAGGTGGTCAAGAGGGAACTGCGCATCCTGTGGGCCGACTATTTTAACCCGACTCACCTAGAAGCCCACCCCGATGTTCATACCCACTTCTGGAACGCTCAAAAGCTGGCCGGGCGCAACAAGCAGAACGTGGACATGGATGCCGCCCAAGAGCTGGTAGCCACTGTGGACCGGATCTCTGAGGTCTTCTGGGCCACCAAGAACGTTACCTACAGCGATCCCAACGCCACCGTCCGTTACGGGTCGTAGATTTTCACCGAGGCTGCATCCTTTCTCGGCTCTACGCGGATGCAACCGGGATAGCTGAGGCGTCTTTGTCGCCCTGGTTTCTTCCCGGCAAGAATTAAGGACCTGCCCATCATGTCGAAGGCCCCCCAAGCTTTAGCTCGGGGGGCCTTCGACATATTTCACTTAACCAGGATGCCCGAGGTTTCCTGAGATCAAGGCTACGGCGAGGCCGGCTATTTTCGCCGGGGCCATATTTTTGCCGGAATCCGGGCAGTCCTGCTGCCGGATCAGCTGATTAAGGATTGCTTCCTGGTGTCCTTCATTGCAGTCCCGGCACTCTCGACAGTCCCACGCCGCCGCCGTTTCTCTTTACCCAGGAGCTTCAGGTGTGAGAGGGCCGAAGAGGCTACTGGGGCCTGACGTTCAGGCGTTCTTTAGATGCTGTAGCCTTTATTCGGAATTAGCCTGAGGCCGCCGTGGAGGCACCATCGGATTGACCGCGCCGGTTTAGGATGTGTTCCGGCGCCCCAATATATACCGCGCTCCATGGTCAGCCGCTAATTCAACTCGGACCACTCTACCTCCAGCAACGGTCCCGCGCCGCGTTCCACCACGGCCAAGAGGGCGTCGCTGGCCATTTGGAGCGGATCAAGGGTGAGTCCCTCCAGTTTGCAACGGAAGGCCTTCTGGCCGTCCGGGGAACAGATGAACACCGTCATCATCATGAGTTCACCCTCGCACCGGGCGTAAGCTCCCACCGGCAGCCGGCAGCCCTCGCCTAGCTTCCCCAGAAAAGCCCGCTCCGCGGTGACGGCCAGTCGCGTAAGAATGTGGTCTATGGGGCGCAGCATCTCCACCATTGGCTGGTCGTCGGCCCTGATCTCGACTGCCAACACTCCCTGGCCCGGCGGCGGCACGAACCGTTGAGCGGACAGGTACTCGGCTACGTGCTCGCTCAGACCCAGGCGAGCTAACCCCGCGGAGGCGAGAACCGCGCCGTCATAGTCTTCCCCGGTCGCTTTGCTAATTCGGCTCTCTACGTTTCCCCGCATAGGCAGCACGTCCACCTGGGGGCACATATTCAGTAGCTGTGCCCGGCGGCGTGGACTGCTTGTGCCTATACGCGCTCCCTGGGGCAACTTTGCCAGGGAGCAACCCCAACGGTTAACCAGGACGTCCCGAGGGTCCTTTCGGCGCAGCATAGCGCCCAGGGCCAGACCTTCCGGGTTCTCGGTAGGCAGGTCTTTCAAGCTATGCACGGCCATGTCCAGCATTCCGTCAAGGACCTGACGTTCGATCTCTTTTACAAACATACCCGGTTCCATTCCGGCTAACGGAGCATCGTGGTTGATATCCGCCTGGTTGCGGACGATCACTACTTCGTATTCCAGGTCCGGAAACAGCGGCCGCAGCAGGGACAGAACCTCCTCGGTCTGCCGCAGGGCGAGAGAGCTTCCCCGGCTTCCTACTTTCACTATTCGGCGTGTCGTCATAGCAGCGCACGGGCCAAGCGGTTGTGTAGAGGGTTAATCATCCCTGGCGTTTCTCCGGTTTAGTTCGCAACCCATGGGGTCGCACTGCGCCACGCTGGGGCAGAGGTTTGGGGCGCTGCAGTCCAGCAAGTTGTAGAGCAAGAAGTTCAGCGCTTCTTCTTCCCGGCCCTCCTGGGCCATGTCCAGCAGCTCCGGGACCAGGCAGCATTGCCATCTTTGAGGGTTGACCACCACGCCCTGCTCTTTCACTTGGCTTCTGGCCTGGGACAGGATGCCGGCTAAATCGGCCCACTGCAGCTCCGGGCCATCCCTCAAGGCGTCTCGCAGCTTTCGAGCCAGAGCCGGGCTGGTCCCACCGGTGGAGATAGCTACGGTTACCGGCCCTCTCTTCACTATGGATGGAGAGATGAAGGTACATCGGGCCGGATCATCCACCACGTTAAGCGGCACCCCCAGCTCCTCTGCTTCCTGGAAGATGCGCTGGTTTACCGAACGCACGTTGGTGGCAGCTATGCAGAGGAACGCCCCTGCCAGGTCTCCGGGTTGGTACTCGCGGGCCTTCCATTGTAGGCGGCCATCCTGGGCATCGGCGCGGATCCTGGCGGTGGCTTCAGGGCTGATCACGGTGACGTCGGCCCCTGCATCCTGCAATTGGGCGATCTTGCGCTCCGCCACGATTCCGCCGCCAAACACGTTGCACGGTCTCCCCCGCACGTCAAGGAATATCGGATAGTAAGATTTCATGGAGAATCCTCCTATCCTTGAAATGGCGACTTGGGGACCGATGGTTTGGCTGCCATCGCTGCCTTATTATTGGCCGTAGTCTTCCGCGAGATAGCCGGGGCTGCGGTATTTATATTCTGTGGTGCCATCGAGAAACTTCCGTCCGGGAATGCCGGCGGCCTAGCTTAGCTCCCTTCCGGTCTCCTCGCATACTTGTTGGGAGGCGGTATGAACCATGGTGAAATGAGCGTAAAGGCAGCTTCCTTGAGCCTAGCACGGCGCCCCAGCAACGTCAATCACGCCTGGTGGCCCCAAGTTCACCACCAGACCGGCCCGAATCATTGCGGGGGCTCCGGTGAGGCTGGAGCAACCTTATGAATAGTTTCACCGCGTTGGTCATGGGTTTGATGACGCACTTACATCATAGACAGCTTCCCGGCCGGCTCCAACGAGGCGGTTCGTCTCTTTTTATGGTGGATGTGCATTCAACTACGCGCCCCGCGCCTTTTCGTGCCTGGAAGCCGGGCTGGGGCGGGCGCTTTGTATGTCCGGGCACTTTCCCCGAAATTCTGAGACCCAACCCTTCGACTCATCCGCTCTGCTGAAGTATTTGGGCATACCTGAAGACAAACGGGATAGGAGGCACAGATAGACATGGACTCTGGATCGGCAGCTGTCGCGCGGGATATCGTCGCCATATTACTGATGGCGGCAGGGGGCGTTTTGTGTATCGCCTTGACCATTGGGATTGCCAAGGTGATTCCGTCGCTGAGCCGGACCGCGCGCCACTTGGAAAAGGTCATCGCGAGCGCCGCCGAAGCAGCCCCGCACATAACCAAGGCGGCGGAAAATATCGAACGCGTCACCGAGAGCGCCGCTGAGGCGGCCCCGCACATAACCAAGGCGGCGGAAAATATCGAACGCGTCACCGCGAACGCCGCCGAAGCAGCCCCGCACATAACCAAGGCCGCGGAGAACTTCAAAGAGACTACGGAATACTTGCGCAATGTGACCGGAGACGTCGCCGCAGCATCCCCCGTCTTGAAACTCTTGGGAACGGCGGGAGCGGCGGCGAATTTTGCGAACACCGGAGTAGGCAGGATGTTTGGGTTTATCCGAGAGAGATTCCGCGGGTAGCATCGCCTTAATAACCAACGAAGTGATCCGCTGATTCATGGAGGCCATCATTCTGCCGCACGGGGCCCGGCCCGGTGCGGCCGTCCATTTGGTAAGCGCCCATTAATGCAGCTGACCGGCGCTTCTGAAACAAACCCGAGGACGCGGCGGCGCAACGTTCAAGCGCGGCAAAACCCCGGCGTAACCTACGCGTTGTTTTGGAACGGACGCCGTGCTACAGTGAGATTTAAGGGGTATTCGGCGAATGGAGAGAGACCTAACCAAGCATAAGAAGCGTCTTTTCGATAGTCTCAGGCGCAATATCAGGTCGGAAACCGTCATAAAGGCTATGGCGCAGGTCCCGCGGGAACTGTTCGTGCCGCCGGAGTCCCGCGACAAAGCCTACTTGAACCTACCCCTGGGCATCGGCGAAGGACAGACCATCTCCCAACCCTACATCGTTGCAATCATGCTCGAGGCTCTGGGACTTCGAAGAAATGAAAGAGTTCTGGAAATAGGTGCCGGAAGCGGATATCAAGCGGCTATACTTTCGCTGCTAGTGCCCCAAGGCAGAGTGGTTACGGTAGAGTTGATTCCCAGCTTGGCCTTGCGGGCTAAAAAGTTGCTTGAGGCATTGGGTCACACCAACGTCTCGGTGGCCCAGGCCGGGCCGCAATTGGGTTGCCCCAGCCTGGGCCCCTTTGATGCGATCATTGTGGCCGCGGCTTCTCCCAAGCTCCCCGACTCTCTGATATCCCAGCTGGCCGTCGGTGGGAGAATGATAATCCCGGTAGGAACGCTGGAACGGCAGGAGCTAGTGTACGCCGTCCGCACCGGCGAAGGGCTGTCCGTGCGTATGATGGGTTCGTGCCGATTTGTGCCCCTCATAGACCGGGAGGCGTTTCCCAAAGCCCAGTGACGGGAAAACGGCTATCGCCCCAATGTAGAGATCAGTCCCCGCAATTCGTTGAAAAAAGTGTGCCCGCACAGAGCCGATCTATTAGCCCGACGTCTTGTCAGGGACCGAGTATCTTTAATTTAATTGGCCGGTTGATGCCGGGCAACGAGAGATCCACATGACTGGAGACCTCCAAGAAAAGTTGGCTGAAGCGGCGGACGTGATAGCGCGTTCGAGATATTTAGTAGCATTGGTGGGCGCTGGGCTGTCAGTTGAGAGTGGTATCCCTCCCTACCGGGGAGCGGGGGGCCTGTGGACCAAGCACGGCGAGCCGCCCCTGCTCTCATATCAAGAGTTCAGCAGGGACCCCCAAGCCTGGTGGGAGTCCCGCCTGCGCAGCGAAGTCGAGCCCGGCAATCCGATATATGAAATGAAGCGGTCAGTCGACCGGGCAGTCCCTAATGCGGGGCACTACTCACTGGTGGAACTGGAGCGTATTGGACTGTTGAAGTGCGCCATCACACAAAACGTGGATAACCTGCATCACCAGGCCGGCGCCGAGGCGGCGCTGGAGATTCACGGCAACCGCACCCGATTGCGTTGCATCACCTGCGGAATCCGCCCGTTCAGGAAAGATGTCCCATTGGACATCCTGCCTCCGGCCTGCCCGGATTGTTCCGGTGTGCTCAAGATGGATACCGTGATGTTCGGAGAACCGATACCGCCGAACGTACTGCGGCAATGCAGGGAGCAGACCGAAAAATGTGACTGTATGTTGTTGATTGGGACCTCCGGCACGGTCAACCCTGCGGCCATGCTGCCCCTGATCGCGCGGGAAAGGGGCGCAATTCTCATTGAAGTTAATCCCGGTGAAACCGCTCTAACGGCTTGGTGCCAATTTACGTTGAGAGGTGCGTCCGGCGAATTGCTGCCCAGGTTGGTGGAGGTAATGCTAGAGCGGGGACATTTTAGGCCGCCTACCGGTTGACTCGGAGGCGGGCCGTCGGCAATTAAGAGTGTGAGTTGGCTAACGTTGCACTGTCCCGGTAGTCTCCTGGCAGGCAGGGCTTTTCGTTTTCTTGGTTGGCTCGCATAGTTCCCGCCATTCCCGCCTTCCGTCATTCCCGCGAAGCTTGTCCCCTACCCCGACCGGGGAGCGGGAACCCATCCCGTCGCTCACCCGTCTTTCCCGCGGAAGCGGGAATCCACGGGCCCGACCGGGGAGCAGGAACCCGGAAATGCCACACATGAAAACGCCATGCGTCTACATTCTTGCGAGCAAGCCTAAGGGCACTCTCTACATCGGCGTTACGTCGGACTTGGCGCAGAGGGTCTGGCAACACAAGAATGACTTCGTGGAAGGATTTACGAAGGGATATCGTCTTCACAGGCTCGTTTGGTACGAGGCGCATGAGGCCATGTACGGAGCGGTCACTAGGGAGAGGGCTCTCAAGAAATGGGACCGGGCATGGAAAATTGAGTTGATTGAAAAGGTCAATCCGGGATGGACAGACCTGCACAACGAGGTCGGGTGAAAGATTCCCGCTTCCGCGGGAATGACGGGGTGTGGCAGGAACGACGGGGTGCTGCGGAAATGACGAGCCGTGGCGGGAGTGGCGGCGGTGTGGCAGGGAATGGCTGGGTGCGGCGAGAATGGCGGGGGCAAACGCGTGGATTCCCGCGAAAGCGGGAATGACAGGGGGGAAATGACGAGTGTGGAGGGAATGACGGGTCGTGGCGGGAACTACGGGGTGCGACGGGAATCCACGCGTCCGCCCCGACCGGGGAGCAGGAATGCCCGTCATCCCCCCGTCATTCCCGTGAAAACGGGAATCCACGCGTCCGGCCCGACCGGGGAGCAGGAATGCCCGTCAACCCCCCGTCATTCCCGTGAAAACGGGAATCCACGCGTCCGGCCCGACCGGGGAGCAGGAATGCCCGTCAACCCCCCGTCATTCCCGTGAAAACGGGAATCCACGCGTCCGGCCCGACCGGGGAGCAAGAATGCCCGTCATCCCCCCGTCATTCCCGTGAAAACGGGAATCCACGCGTCCGGCCCGACCGGGGAGCAGGAATGCCCGTCAACCCCCCCGTCATTCCCGTGAAAACGGGAATCCATACGTTCTTGATGTTGGACTGCCATTGGACAAGCCCAAAGTGCATAGGAAAATAGGAGTTGTCGCGAAAACTAAAGACCCTGTCCTGGCAAGCGCCTGGCAGGCGCCGGGTAGTTCAAGGAAAAACCGCGGGTGGTATAATTTCCGCAATCATAGACGCCGCGATGTCGTGCTCGATCCATGTGTCTCCCCGGAGTGCCGTGCGCCTTCTACGCCCGTTGGCATGAACACCAAATCCGCTCGCATCCGGCGAACAAATTTTGGCTCGTATCCTGCTCACGTACGACCAGACCCTGGTGTGCGTTGGTAGGGCGCAGGAGCCGTCTCCTTTGGGCGCGCTAGCTTCCGGAGGTTCCCGTGTCTTCGTGAGGCGCCCGAGGGCCTTCAAATTGCAGATGTTTTTGCCTAGTCGCTTCCGTGCCTTCAGGAGGCGGCTCTCCCCGTGTGACCGGAGGTTGTCTGGCGCAATGTACCGGAGGTATGCGGCCGGCGTTGGGCTGGGCGCTCTGCCTGGCAGGAGTAGACTCGAAGCATGAATTCCGTTTTAGCCCGGTTTGGACTGGGTGATCCGGTTTGGCTGGACCCGGTCACCGCCGTGGTCATCGTCCTCCTCTCGTTGCTGGCGGCGTTGGTATATAACAAGCTGCTGCAGCCGGGGGCTTTAAAGCTGACTCACCATATTCCCACCGACCTAGACTCCCAGATCGTCCAAGCGTTCAATCGGCCGGTTACCGCGGGAATCGGGGTGCTCGGTCTCTACTTGGGGTTGACCATACCCCTGGAGCTTACCGGGTCTCAGCGTCAATGGATCGATCATATAGCCCAGGCGTTGGGCATCATCTTGGGCGTTAGCTTGGTCGTCGGAGTGGTGTCCCGCATGCTGGACTGGCACCAGGCTAATCCGGGGAAGCGGACTAACGTCATCGACCCGCGCTTCTTCCCCTGGTGCGGCGGATGGCCGTGGGCGTCATATACGCCATCGGCTTTCTGTTGGTCCTGGACGTTTTGAGCATCAACATCAGCCCTCTGATCGCCGGAATGGGCTTGGCAGGGTTGGCTGTGGCCCTTGCGATACAACCCACTCTGGCCAACCTGTTCGCCGGCACCTACGTGATGAGCGAAGGAGTCATCTCCACTGGAGATTACATTGAGCTGGAGGGCGGCGTCGCCGGATATGTGGTGGAGGTAAGCTGGCGCAGCACAAGGATTCGCACCTGGGGCAACAACCTCGTGGTGATTCCCAACGCCAGGCTGGCCGACACGATAATCACCAATTACCAGGAGCCGACCCCTGCGGTCAACGTGTACTTGACCTGCGGGGTAAGCTACGAAAGCGACCTCGTGCACGTGGAGGCGATATCCAGGGAGGTGATGGAGGACCTGCTGAACACAGGCTCCCATGGCGTCAAGGAGTACGGCGGCTGGTTTGGCTTCGAGTCTTTCGGCGACTCAAATGTTGTATTCTGGCTGTTCCTGCAGGCTCGCAACCGTTTGGCCAGCTTCGAGTTGCAGTCGGCGTTGATCCGGGACTTGCAGCAACGCTTCGCGGAAGAAGGGATTGTCATCAACTACCCCGTCCGCACTCTGCGGTTCCCCGACGAAATGCTCCCCGAAGCGGTGATGCGCCAAGCCGCCACGGCGGCCCGGCCGGCCGGCGGCCCCCAGCGGCCGGCTGGCGGCACGCGCCCCACACGAAGCCGTCCGCCTTCCGACGCACCAGCTCCGGAAGGCCCCCCCGATGGCCCGGACCTCGACGCTCCGGGTTGAGCAGGTTTGGCAGGGGTTGTCCGGGGAAACGGTCGTGGAATTACGCAGTGGCGGTCGCAGCATCGCAGAGCCAATTTTCAGCGGTGCGCTGTACCGCCGTTTCCTTACCGGCTATAATCTCTGGCAAATAGCTCGCTGGGTGGGATGCCGGCTCAGGGTCAAGGCGCCGGAGCAGCGCCACCGGACGGCGAAGCGCGTCTCCGGCCTTTGGGACCTACATCAGGGACGCGAACGGAGCGATCATATGCCAGACCGAAGGTACACTTCCTGGGTCCACGGTTCCAGTATGCAAGTTGAATACCCCAACCGTATCACTACGGTACGGCACACTGGGCCCTTCGTGCGCATCGAGGGTTCGGCGGGCCAGAATACCTGGATACACCTGCCCGTGCCCACACCAACCGTGGTTGACGGCGCCGCCTTGCGGGTCGGATCGGCCTTGGTGAGTTTCCGCACCCGGTCCCACGCCAAAGTTCATGAAGTGATAGTGTACGATGGAGAGCGGCGCATCGCCGAACATAGCGGCATAGATCTTCGAGACAGTAACCTGGATGCCCGGTTCGATGTTCCCGGAAATCCCGAGGCGTGCCAAGGTATCAACATCACGTTGGGGATATCGTTCGACGAAAGCGCCCCCGACGCTCGCTCCATGCAAATTGAGGTCGTCGGAGCGGGGATCGAATTTTCGGCTTGATGCCCTCCTGGAGAACGGCCAATACTCGAAGCAGACCGCGATGAGCCTTAAGCAATCGCGCTTAACTTCCTCGAATATTTCGTGACTCCGGAAGAGGGATGCTGGCTCGGCTCAACAATTGGTCAGCAATGTGAGCCGCCCCTTAGTTTACAGCACGCGAGTTTTAGGCCGGGAATTATTGAAATAAAGGCTCACGTGGTTGGCGCAGAATCCAAAAGCCCGAGGTGATGAATCATGGCGTCCAACGAAGTTAAGACCTACAACAACTATGTGGGCGGCGATTGGGTGGAGTCGAAATCGGGCAACACCTACGCTATAGCTAACCCCGCCAGCAAGAGCACCGTGGTTGGCCATTTTCAGTTCTCAGGAGCTGAAGACACCAGAAACGCCGCAGCCGCGGCCCAGGTGGCCCTGGAGGGATGGTCCGGTACGCCGGCGCCGGCCCGGGCCAGCGTGTTGTTCCGCGCCCTGGAGATCATGCGGCGGCGCAGTGACGAAATCGCCCGCACCATTACCATAGAGGAAGGCAAGCCTTTGGCCGACGCACAAGGTGAAGTCCGCCGGGCGATGAACATCATCGAGTACGCCGCCGGTGAGGGCCGCCGTATGTTCGGCTACACCACCCCTTCCGAGTTGCCCAACACGGTGGCCTATACCGTCCGCCGCCCGTTGGGCGTTGTGGCGATAATCACCCCCTGGAACTTTCCCATCGCCATTCCGGCGTGGAAGATCGCGCCAGCGCTGATTTGCGGCAACACTCTGGTCTTCAAGCCGGCCTCCGGCACGCCCCTGAGCGCCGTCAAGCTCGTGGAGGTGTTCGAGGAGGCGGGCCTGCCACCGGGAGTGTTGAATTTTATAACCGGTCCCGGCTCCGTGGTGGGCAACGCGCTGGTGGAAAGCCCTGAGGTGCAAGCTATTTCCTTCACCGGCTCCACCGAAATCGGCACCGGCCTCTACAGCCAGAGCGCCGGGTTGCTGAAGAAAGTGCAGGCAGAGATGGGCGGGAAAAACGCGGTCATCTTGCTGGCGGACGCCGACTTAGACAAGGCGTTGGGAGGCATAGTCCAGGGCGCCTTTGGCTCCACCGGCCAGCGGTGCACTGCAACCAGCCGCGTAATAGTAGAGGAGTCAATCTACGACGAGTTTATGGACCAGTTGATCGATCGCACCAGCAAGCTGAAGCTGGGTAACGGCCTGGATGCCGACGTGGACGTTTCCCCACTGTCCAGCCAATACCAGCTGGATAAAGTGACGGAATACATAGGCATCGGGACGGAAGAAGGGGCCAATTTGGTCTACGGCGGCGGCCTTCCCAAGGGCGGCATTTTCGATGAGGGCTACTACGTTGAGCCCACCATTTTCACCGACGTGGGCCAGGACATGCGCATAGCTCAGGAGGAGATTTTCGGCCCGGTTTTGACGGTGTTCAAGGCAGCCGACATGCAGGAAGCCATCCGGATTTCCAATAACGTCAAGTTCGGGCTTTCTTCGTCGATATACACCAAGGACTTGACCCAGGCCTTCGAGTACATAAACACCGTGGAGGCCGGCATGGTTCACGTGAATGCCCCCACGTTGGGGGGAGAGGTGCATTTGCCCTTCGGCGGTCTCAAAGCGTCAGGGGTCGGGCAGAGGGAACAAGGAGTCGAGGCGGTAGACTTTTTCAGCGAAGTCATAACCGTGTACATCGACCACGCCGCCGCAGCCAGGCAACAGGCGCGGTTTATTTAGCCGGTTTCACAATGGCTTCCTCGAGGCGAAACCCTCGTCGGCGCCGTGCCAATAGCCGATTTCAGCTTCGCCTCGCAGCCAACATAAGCAAATCTCACGCCCCTCTCTCCGGGACGGAAAATCCACCAGCCCGCGCCCCACGTCCCGCACCATTACTCCTCTGTTGGCAATTTCCTGCAATTCCTCGCGGATCTGCCGGGTCAACCGTTCGACGGCCCGCCGCTGGTCTGATATTTCCTGGTCGTGGCTGGAGGCGCCATTACCTCCGCGGCCACGCAGCAATTCCAGCAGGTCGTCTTGCCGTTGCGCATGTTCTTCACGGAAAGTTGACAGCCGGGCAAAGGCATCCTCCAGCCATGGCAACTGGGCGTTGGCTTCTTTCAAGGTAAAGCGGCGTGCCCTCATATCCAACTCACCACACAATAGAGATGTTGCAAGTCCGTCTCCGGGTAACGGGCATGGCTCGACGGCAACCTGACGGCAACTTGCAGTTAGCCTCATATGTTACCTTCCTCACGATGGTTTTGGCGTACCTGATGAACCGCAGATCGCGTACAATACCCGGCGCGGATGTTACACAAACCCTGCCCCCAGTTCGGAGGCCCACCTGTTATGAGCCTGTCTCAGAAGTCTCCACTCACGATTTTGGGCGGACATAACCTGACGGGGTACTATTATTAACTGCCTATACCAGTATTGAATGTGGCTCAATAACCCGCAATTCCCGCGAAGCTTGTCCCCGGCCCCGATCGGGGAGCGGGAATCCAGAAAGGTAGGACCCTGGAGGACTCAGCTTTATGAGACAAGCTCGTTATCCTACGGCCCGCTTGGGCGGCGCGGCGCCCGGCATTGGGGAACAAACCGCGACGCCCTAAAGCGGCGCCACTGCGCAAACAAATCTCACTCCCTTAAAGGCAAGGCGACTTTGAACACGGACAAGAACCACTTTCGAGAAGGTGAGCCCGCCCTGTTGTTGGACCGAAAAGAGCGCCGGTACATGCAAATCCTGCGCCACGGCCAAACGTTCCACAGCCACATCGGACGCTTAGCCCATGACCAGATTATTGATAACACCGTGGGAGGTTGGCACCGCACCGACAAGGGTCACACGCTGTTGGCAGTGCGTCCCACCCTGGGAGATTTCGTCCGCGAAATGCCCCGGGGCCCCCAAATAATTTATCCGAAAGACTTGGGGAACATAACCAACCTGGGCGACATATTCCCCGGCGCCACTGTGGTCGAAGGCGGTCTGGGCTCAGGGGCGCTGACCGCGGCGCTGCTGAGGGCCGTAGGACCTCAAGGCCGGGTTATCACCTACGAGATAGACGAGTCGGTGGCGCCGAAGGCGCTCCGCAACGTAGAAACGTTGATCCCGGATCCCTCGAACCTCACCGTGACCTTCGCCAACATTTACGAGGGCATTCAAGAACGAGAGGTAGACAGGGTGGTGTTGGACGTTCCGGAGCCCTGGGAGGCGGTGGCGACGATTGGGGATACCTTGGTGATGGGCGGCATAATGCTGAGTTTCGTGCCCACAATCCTGCAGGTACACCAATTGGTAATGGAGCTGGAGCGAGACACCAGGTTCCAATTAGTGCAGACGGTGGAAACTCTCTTACGCTCCTGGCACGTCACGAAGCGTAGTGTGCGCCCCGACCACCGGATGGTGGCCCACAGCGGGTTTTTGACCACGGCGGTGCGATGCCAGCCCAGGCCGGGCTCTACGGCGCCTGGCTTGGAACCGTCGGCGGAAACTGACGCCAGCGTCCCCGACGCCGGATTCGGCAACGAGGAATGAGCCAATGGTCGTGGGTTTAAGTGGCGCGCCATGATTGTGTGACGCCAGGCCACTGCGGTTGAACCGTCGGCGGAAACTAACGCCAGCGTTCCCCACGCTAAGTTCGGCAACGGGGAATGAGCTAATGGTCGTGGGTTAAAGCGGCGCGTTAGGATTGCGCGCCATCCGGCCACTCCGGTTGGAACAGAAGCTCTGTGCTGGTATAGCGTCCGCGGTTCAGCCATAGATGCTGATCAGTCAGCAACGGCGCCGGAAGTTCCTCCACCAGTTTCTGCGCCGCCGCCGTGGGCTCGAGTCCCCATAACCTGGGCGTTCCGACCTCTTTGCCTTGGACCAGCACCTTAAAGTCTCCCAAGCCTCCGGCCCGGCCTAGGTCCAGCATGCCGGCGCGGTTGGCTTCTACGGCATTTTGGGGTAACCCTCGCTGCGCCAGCCGTTGTTGCATATGGCTCAACCCCAGGCAGCGCAGGAATTGGGACTGCGTCGTGAAGCCCAGCAGTTCCAGACCGTTGCGATGGCCGGCATTTATGGCGGAGCTAAAATCCACCTGGGCGGTTATGTCTTGGCTTCCCACGTGCCTGAAGGGAGCATCAATCTGGCTGTGGCGGTAGTAGGTGGTCAGCGCGCCCCGGTATCTGCGTTCCGGCGAGTATAGCTCGGCGGCCAAATGCCCATAGTCCACTGTAAAGACGAACCCGCGGTCCAACGAGGCCGCAACCTGCGCGGCCCAGGCATCCAGGGCTAGGTTGATTTCAGCGGTCTGACCTTCCGCTAACTCAATTCCAAGGGCGCCCAGCCGGGACGCCAAGGCGGGAGTAGATGGCTCGCCGAGAGTCGTTGTTAACTCGTCCTCCTCTTGGACCACGTACACCTCTTGGAGACCTTCCGGACTCATTTTCACTTGGTGCACCGCGAAAGAGTCCACGAGTTCGTTAGACAAGAAACATCCCGTAACCCGCCGGAAGGGAATGCCGGAGGCGGCCACGCGGCCTACGTTGCCCTCCGTACCGCCCTCTCCAAAAGCCTGCTCAAGGCCATGAACTGCCCACCGGTCCACACAGACGTAACGCAACGACTTGGCGAAACCGTCGGGCAATTGATTCGAGCCGACGGCCAAGTCCCGGCACAGCAGGCCGTTGCCGGCTCCCAGCTCTATTACCCAGAAGGGGTCCGGCCTACCCAGCAGCTCCCATGTCTGAAACATCTGTATTGCGAGCAATGCGCCGAATGCCGGGTGGACTTGGGGGCTGGTGTAGTAGTCCTGCAGGGTTTCAAGGGGACCGGGCCCTGAGTAATAACCGCCGTCGCGCCAGAACAGGGCCACATCCATGAACTCTGCCCAGGTGATGGCATCTCTTTCATTTATGCGGCGGCGAACTTCCGATTCTGCGGTCATTACCCGTTGGTCCGGTTGGATGCACTAACAAAAAAGGGGGCCTGTACGGCCCCCATCTGAACGATTATTTTCGCGCGCAATTCAGGAGCGTTGCTCAATGGGAACGTACTCCAAGTCCATCTCTCCGGTGTACTCGGTCAGAGGACGGATCAATATATTGTCGTCGTACTGCTCCACACATTGAACGGTCCAGCCCGGTATGCGTCCCAACGCAAATATGGAAATGAACAGGTCGTCAGGGATATCCAACAAGTAGTAAATTGACCCCGCGAAAAAGTCTACGTTGACGAAAATGCCCCTGGAGCGGTAGGGGACCATAACCTCGTCTTCCAAGAAGGTCAAAATCTGGAACCACTCCGGATGGCCCAGCTTTTCACCCAAGGCACGCGAACGGTCCCTCAGATGGCGCGCCCTCGGATCTTCCGCTCTGTATACCCGGTGGCCGAAACCCATGATGCGCCCGCCGCCGTCCAGTATGTTGCGGGCGTACTCCACCGCGTTTTCCGGCTGGCCAATATCCAGTGCCATCTTCATGACTTCTTCCGCTGCGCCGCCGTGCCAGGGACCCTTGAGGACACCGACCCCGGTGGTGATCGCCGAGTGCAGGTCGGACAGCGTAGAAGCGGCCACTCGGGCCCCGAATGCCGAGGCGTTAGACCCGTGCTCGGCATGCAGTATGAAGTCCACGTCCAACAGATTCGTCGTTTCCTGTGTGGGCGCCTCATCGAAGAGCATCTTCAAGAAGTTGCCCGCATGGTTCAGGCCAGGGTCCGGCGCCACTGGTTCCAGACCGTGTCTCAAACGGTGGTGAGCAGCCACGATGGTAGGCCCCATTGCGGTCAACCGCACACCCTTTCGAACGGTGGCTTCCAGGGAGTTATCGTTCACCTCCGGATCGAAAGCAGCCAACGCGGAGATACCGGTGCGGAGGGCGTCCATCGGGTGGCTGGCCTTAACCAGATCCAGGACCTGAATGACTTCGTCGGGGATCCGGCGGTTAGCGCGAAGGGTGGCGTCGAATTCGTCCAACTGCTGCCGGGAGGGTAGGCTGCCGTAGAGCAGCAGATATACCACCTCCTCGAAGGTGGATTTTTCCGCCAAATCGTGGATGTTATAGCCACGGTAGAGCAGTACGCCTTCCTGGCCGTCAATGAAGCTAGACTCAGTGGTGTCGAAGTAGACATCTTTGAGTCCCTTCATGATCTCGGGAGCCATGCTCTTGCCCTCCTAATCTTAAAGAAAGGGACTTGGCCTATTCGGTCTTGCCCCTTGGGCTGTTGGGTCATTAAGCGAAGCGGGAGCGCGCACAATGCGCCGCCAATGCCTCCCCGCCGGAACCCGCCGATTGTAGCATTCGCCTATGAGGGTGTCAAGCAAATCTGAAGCTGTACGACGCTCCCACAGGCGCCCGTCAAAGGTGCGTTGAAGGTGCGCTAATGACGTCCCGGTGGCTCACCCCGGTGCGTTGAAGGTACGTCAATGAGGTCACGGTGGCTCATGCACCCCGGTACGCTGAAGGTATGTCAGTGAGGTCCCGGTGGCTCATGCACCCCAGGTTGCGCTCCCGAGTCCATGGCGAGTAACCGCCCTGGCGGGCTTGTTACCGTTATCCCGGTTGAGCATAGCCTGGAGTCCCCACGACCTGCCTCCTTCTATACTCTCCCTATGAGTTGTGTTTTAATGAGTATATTCGCACCAACGCGGTTTAATCCAGCCCTACGCGAATCTACTTGGGCTAACCTCTGACTCCAGGGGTTCAAGGGGGCCTAAGCGGTCCCGGCATACCGGCTCCTCAGGTCTCCGGCCGATAGCCCGAATCAGCGCAAGAGTAAAGCCGCAACAATCACCACCCTACGGAGTTGACTATGACCACACAGCGTAGTGCTTATGAACTGGAACAAGGAGACGCCGCCCTGCCTCCCACGGGACGTCCGGTGGTTCACTCCGCGCACGGCATTATATCCAGCGGTCACTATCTCACCTCCATGGCGGGGATGCGGTTGCTGCTGAGCGGCGGTAACGCCTTCGACGCAATGGTAGCGGCCGGATTCGCGGCGGCGGTAGTTGAGCCCACTGCCGCATACTCCCTGGCGGCAGAGGGGGTCTTCATGGTGTACGACGCCGCCAGTGGCGACCTGCTCTCGCTAAGCGGCCAAGGAGGTGCGCCCGGCGAGGCTACCCCCGGTTTCTACAAGTCGCGGGGAATGGAGCGGATACCCACGGGGCCGGGGAGCCGGGCCCACTTTTCCTTCACCGTTCCAGGGGTGGTGCATGCCTTCATTTCCCTGTTGGAAAACTACGGGACAAAGTCGATGAACGAGGTGTTGGCGCCCGCTATCCATTACGCGGAGAAAGGCTTTCCCAACTACGAGTACATGCTGGAACGTCTCAAATCTCCGGCTACCTTGGAGCAGTTCGACCATTACCCTCCGGGAGGCAGCGACGTCTTTTACGTGGACCGGCAGCCGCCGCGGCCAGCCTCCCTGCTCGTACAACCCGGCTTAGCCGCAATGCTAAAACGGATGACGGCGCCCCAGCCCACAGGTCAAGACCGTGCAGCCAGTCTGCGGTTTGCCCGCCAAGCGTTCTATGAAGGAGAAATCGCCCAGACCATCGTGAAGTGCGCCCAGAGCGTAGGCGGGATATTGTCCCTGGAAGACCTAGCCGCGTACAGGTCTCAGTACGCTGAGCCGGTCAAGAGCAGCTTCATGGGATACGAGATTTGGGGTCAAGACACCTGGACCCAGGGACCCATGATGTTGCAAGCCCTCAACATTCTGGAGCATTTCGACTTACGGCAAATGGGGCACAACTCTCCTGAGTACATTCATACGGTGGCCGAAGCCGTAAAATTGGCCTTCGCCGATCGAGAGGCATATTACGGCGACCCTGATTACGCTACGGTTCCCATTGGCGGATTGCTGTCAAAAGAGTATGGCAAGTCGCGGGCCGGGCTCATCGACTCGAACCGGGCCTACCCCGAGATGCCCCCGTGCGGGGACCCCTGGTCTTTCACCGAGCACGGCCACCCCCAACCCAAGGCGCTCACCACCGTCCCCGCCGGCGCTTCGGCGGGAGATGGAAGCGGCGGCGCCGACGATGGCACAACCCATGTCTCGGTTTTGGACCAAGAGGGAAACATGGTATGCGGGACTATTAGCGGAGGAGCCTTCGCCAAGTCGGCCTTCTTTCCGGAGTTGGGCTGCGCTCTAAGCACTCGCATTGAGATGTTCAACTGCGAAGAAGGCCATCCCAACGTCGTGGAGCCGGGAAAACGGCCCAGGACCACGCTGGTCAACTATATCCTTACCAAGGACGGACAGCCGGCCATGACCGTAGGTTGCCCGGGCGGTGATAACCAGGCCCAAGCCAACCTTCAGCTGGTCCTGAACGTTCTTGTCTTCGGCATGAACCCGCAACAGGCCATCGAGGCTCCCAGGTTTTCCAGCCAGAGCGTCATCAATTCGTTCTACCCGCACGTTTACTACCCTGGGCGTGTGGACCTGGAGGATGGGATTTCTGAGGCAACCGCGGAAAGCTTGCGGTCCCTGGGCCACCGCATAGAGCGGGCGGCCAACTGTGGCATGGGGGCCACAGTGTCGCGCCGTGACCCAACAACCGGCGTCTTGTCCACCGGTGGAGACCCCAGGCGGGCCTGTTACGCTCTGGCGCTGTAGGAGTTTCAATGCGGCACGCGACGCCAGCGGCTTTCTGAGTGGATTGCCCTGTGCATTTAAGCTGTGCATTTAACACGTAGGCGCCCTGTGCACTGGGGGAGACCAATCCCATAATGTCGAGGACCAATATCCCCTGGAGTCGGTAAGGGGCCTAGGTTGGGGTTAAGATTTACCCCCGGAGGGGTGGCCGAGCGGTCGAAGGCGACGGTCTTGAAAACCGCTATCTGCGCAAGTGGATCGTGGGTTCGAATCCCACCCCCTCCGCCACCTTAACCTCCCTTACCGCCCCGTAAAGTCTCAAAACTGGTCCCTATCATAGCTGCTTATGTGATACCAGGGGCTTGGCTCGTCCCGGAGACCCCCTTAAAATACTGGTAGATACCACAACTTATGTGGGATAAAACGTGGTAAGGGGGGCGGATGGGCAAGCTCAGCGCAGCGGCGGCAAAAGCCCTTAGCCAGCCCGGCAGGCACGGCGACGGCGACGGCGTCTACCTCAACGTCGCCCCCGGCGGCAGCAAGTCGTGGGTCCAGAGAATTGTAATCCACGGGCGACGCCGGGACATAGGACTGGGGCCGTATCCCGCCGTCAGCCTGGCCCAGGCCCGGTCCATCGCCCAAACCAACCGCACTGCCGTGGCCGAAGGCCGGGACCCGGCAGCCGAGCGGCAGGGGGCCCGGGAGGCGGCCCGCAAGCCTGCCCAGTCCGTCCCCACCTTCGCCGAGGCCGCCGCCCGGGTGATCGAGCTGCGCCGCCCCACCTGGAGCAACCCCAAGCACGCGGCCCAGTGGCAATCGACCCTTCGGACCTACGCCTTCCCGTGGATCGGACACAAGGCGGTGGACGCCATCACCTCGGCTGACGTCATGGACGCCCTTACCCCCATCTGGACCGGCAAGCCGGAGACCGCCAGCCGGGTCCGCCAGCGAGTGGAGACCGTCATGGACTGGGTAGTCGCCCAGGGCTACCGGCTGGACAACCCGGCGGGGCGCTCCCTGCTCAAAGTCCTGCCCAAGACGGGGCGGCTGAAAGAACACCACCGGGCCTTGCCCTACCGGCAGGTGCCGGGCGCGGTGGAGCAGGTCAGGGAGTCTAGCGCCAACAGCTCGACCAAGCTGGCCTTTGAGTTTCTGGTGCTCACCGCCGGCCGCTCCGGGGAGGTGCGGGGCGCGCGGTGGGACGAGGTCGACTGGGAGTCGGCGACCTGGGAGCTCCCCGCCGCCCGGATGAAGGCGCGGCGTCCTCACCGGGTCCCCCTGTCCGGTAGGGCTGTCGAGATACTGAGCCAAGCAGCGGGGCTGAATGACGGCCACGGGTTGATATTCCCCGCCACGCGCAGCGCAGGCCGGCGTCCGAGATGGCGTTCACCGCCCTGCTGCGGCGGCTCCAAATCCCCGCCGTGCCCCACGGGTTTCGGACCTCGTTCCGAAACTGGGTTGCCGAGTGCACCGCCGCGCCCTGGGCGGTGGCCGAGGTGGCCTTGGCCCACAGCGTCGGCAACAGTACTGAGGCGGCCTACATGCGGAGCGACCTATTCGACCAGAGGCGGGAGCTGATGGACGCCTGGGCGGCCTACGTCGCCGGCGGGACCGATAAGGAGGAGGACGATGGTTGAACAGCCCTTTGATGAACAGACCCAAGAGCCCGAAGAGCCCCTCGATGAACAGCCCTTTGATGAACAGGCCTTTAAGGAGTACCTCCGCGGCGTGTTGAAGGACACCAATCCGGTCATCACCAAACTCGCCGATCTGCCCTCCGTTTGGAGGGATACCCCCGCGGGAGAGCCCGACCCGGACCACCCGGGATTCCCCAACCGGACGGCGTTGCTGTACAGCTACATCGGCATGGCCGACACCCAACCGCTGGCCCGGGAGGGACTGCGCAGTCTTCTGCGCGAGATGCGAGAGAGCGGCGAAGATGTCCCTACGCCCTTGGTCTGGTGGGCCGTCGACCAAATTGTCCAGGGCGACCCTCCCCCGAAGCGCGGCCGGCCGGAAGAGGCGGACCGGGACTTCCGGGTTTGGGTGGTTTACGGGCTGCTGCGGGGCATCGGATACTCCCAGGAAGGCGCCATAGAATATATCGCGGACCTGAGGTGCTCCGTGCCGGAAACCGTCCGGTCCATCATTCGCAAGCTGGAAAGAGACATTCGCGAGTTTGAACAGGGGATTCAGCCCCGGTAACAATCCGGCCCCTCTTTTCACCTGGCAACCCCCGGGCCTCGGGCGTACGCTCCATTCAATCAATGATTTGAGGTGTGCGCTCATGGCCGTCGCGACCACCGACCGCCTCCTGCGTCTCAGCGAGGTCCTGACCCTGACCGGGCTGGCGCGAACCACTATCTACCGCAAGATGCGAGATGGGTCTTTCCCCGAGCCGCTGAAAATCGGTGCCCGGGCCGTGCGCTGGCCGGAGTCCGAGATCGCCGCCTGGCTGGCAGCCCGCCCCAGGGCCTCCGGTGACCGGCCGCGCTGAAGCGGCGTTCAGCGCGGTGACGTAAGGCCAGCCGGGGCCTGGCCTTCGCCACCCTGGGCAGACCTGACATTTGACAAAGCTCTGCGGCGCAGAAGGCGGAGTTGATGGCTTGTTGAAAAGGCTGGTTCCTGGCAGGGAAAACGGTGACCGGGGACACCGGATTCTCGCCGGCATGGGGAATCTCCGGCAGGCTAAGAGGTCCGGGCCAAGGCAGTGGGCCATTGGCTACCTTAAACTCACTGGCTGCAGGAAACGGGTGTAGGCGCCGGGACCATCAGGTCCGGATGGACCCACACTGTGACTCAGCCGGCGCACCGCTTGCAGCCCGTGGTGGGCGATGGACGCCATGAATCCCTCGCAGTCAACCCCTCGATTCCTCGGGGCAGGCTTTTTGACAGACCCGGCAATTGGGATTGGGCCCGCCCCGACCGGTCCAGGGAGGCAAATGTTCCTCCGGCGCTGGGCCATCCCCGGAGTCCCGGCCGCCGGGAAGCTGGCGGACGCCTCAAGCGTCGCCGCAGCCGGCGGGGGTCCAAGTCCCTGGCCAAGGCTGGCAAGCAAGTGGGGGGAAAGTCATGACGCGCTACTGCCTACCCTGCCAGAAAGAAACCGGCGTGGAGCTAGCAGTCAGTCATGTTTGGAATCGAAGGGATAGAGGCGGTGGAGTTTGGTTCGGGCATCTGTGGTGTTGAACCGCCAGTTGATGATGGCTTGGTCAGCATTGCGCTCGGTGACCAGGGCCTGAACCTCCCGCCGGAGAGCATCCTCGTTGGGGAGACGCCGCCGCAGGCAGGAGCGGGACAGCACGCTGAACTCGATTTCCGCCATGTTCAGCCAACTCCCGTGCTTGGGGGTGTAGTGGAACTCCAGCCGTTGGGCAATCCGCCGGACCTCCGGGGCAGGAAAGGTCTCGTACAAGGACGCCATGCGATGCGTGTTCAGATTGTCCAGGACCACCCGCACCACCCCGACCTCCGGGTAGGCTTCATCCACCAGCCAACGCATCTGATGGGCGAAGTCCCCCGTGGTGCGCGCTCAGTCACCGCCACGTGCCGCCAGCCCACCAGCGGTTCACAGGCCAGGAACAGGTTGCGGGCGCCTTCCCTCCGGTACTCGTAGTCCTCACGCCTGGGTCGCCCCGGCTGGGGTGGTATGGGTGGCCGGGTCTCGGCCAGCAACTGGGTGGAGGTCTCGTCGAAACAGACCACCGGCCGGTGGGGGTCATGGGGTTCGGCGTACAGGTCCAGGACATCCTCTATGTGGGCCACGAAGCCGGCGCTCACCTTGGGGATGCACCATTCCTGCTTCTGCCACGGCTTGAGAGCGTTTTTTTGAGCCGGTGGCGCACTCCCTCGTGGGACATGGAAGACGCCAGCCCCAATTCGACCACCTTGCCAGCCAACAGGCGCAGGGTCCAGTGGTCATGCCCCGCCGGCGCTGGGCTGCAGGTCAGCGCGATGAGGTGGGCTTCCCCCCGGCCGTCCAGCTTCCGGTACCGGTGGGCCTGGGGCCGGTCCCGCAGCACTCCTTCCAGACCATCCTCGGCAAAACGCCTTTTGATCCGGTACACCGTGCCCTCGGACACATCCAGGGCTTGCGCCACCCTGGGAGCGGGCCAGCCCGCATCGGTCTTCAGTAGAATCCGGGCCCGGGCAGCGACTCGGGCTGTACCTTTACCAGCCCGAACCAGGTGTTCCAGATGGTCCCGCTGCTCTCCCGTTAACCGGACTCCGTACCTCTCTCTGACCATACCGCCACCTCACATCAACCCCGTTTACCGCTTAGATTAGCACCTTCCGTCCACCCTTCAAATCACCATCTAAAACAAGTTTGACTGACTACTAGGGCGAATCGACAATTGCTAGCCCCAGATGACTGAGGAGACCAGATACAGGGCCGACAGGAGGTAGAGACTTCTGCGGTCGTATCTGGTTGCGATTCGCCTCCACTGTTTCAATTTGTTGAAGGCTCGTTCAATCAGGTTCCTTTGCTTATACAGTTCCCGGTTATATTCCCAAGGGTCTCGGCGGTTGGACTTGGGCGGTATGACCGCTTCGGCGCCCTGGTTCCTGATAAAGGCCAGCACGCGGTTGCTCTCATACCCCTTGTCAGCGATGACCGCTCCGGCCTCGAGGCCGGTCAGCAGGGGTATGGCTTGAGAAACGTCCGCCTTCTGACCGCCGGTGAGAGAGAAGCGCACCGGCCGGCCCTGAGCATCGGCCACCAGATGAATCTTGGTGCTCAGTCCACCCCGGGAGCGGCCCACAGCCTCACATTGGCCCCCCCTTTCCCGCAGACTGCCTGCTGGTGGGCCCGGACTATGGTGGAATCAATCATCACGTATCTGTTGTCCGGGTCATCCAGCAACACCTGGAAGATTTTCTCCCAGATTCTGGTCTTGGCCCAACGGGTGAATCGCTTGTGGACGCTTTTCCAGTTGCCGTACCCAGGGGGCAGGTCTTTCCAATGGGCTCCACTGCGCAGCACCCACAGGACGCCGTTTACGAATTTCCGGTTGTCCTTGGCCGTAACGCCAACCCAGCCGGGACGCCCGGGCAAAGAGCCTTCTATCCGACGCCACTGAGCAGCGCTCAACTCACAACGTTCCACGCCAATCCCCTCCACCGCACGTCACTTCTCAGGGTTACACTCTATCCTCCTTTAGTAAGCTCCTACCCTATTTCCTCAGCCGAGTTTCACCCAATTGTCGATTCGCCCTAGTAGTCAGCAGTGTTATGCCCGGAACCGGGCCGTGCAGAGGGGAGTAACTGGAGAGGACACTGGTCAGGTACGATCGTGGCGGGCGGTGTCGTCCAGGACGAGGCCGAATTGACAGTGGCGCATATTGCCCGTTATTCAGCATGGTCCGGGTGTCCTACGGCTGCATCATTGGTGACTGCCCTTTCGGGGGCGCTCCCGTTCGATAGATTGTGACGTGCCGGTGGCACCCCCTGGCGACACGCCTACATGGTAATGGCGGATGGGACGATGAGCACATACAGCAGTAGGGCCAACCCGGCAGTGAAGGCCTCCAGCAGGCGGGAGGGTCTGCCGGCGGAACTATCACGGGTGAATTTTGGTGCGGCGGGAGTGGACGTGGGCGCCGGCAGCCACTTCGCGGCGGTGCCCGAAAACAGCTGCGAGCAACCGGTGCGCGAGTTTGGCGCGTTCACTGCGGACTTGTACCTTATGGCCGATTGGCTGGCCGAGTGCGGTGTGGAGACAGTGGCGATGGAGTCCACCGGAGTCTACTGGATACCGCTCTTTGGAGTCTTGGAGGAGCGGGGGTTCCAGGTGATGCTGGTGGACCCACGGCGCATTAAGAACGTGCCCGGACGCAAGAGCGACGTGCTGGACTGCCAGTGGCTCCAGCAGCTACATACCTACGGCCTGCTTTCGGCGGCTTTCCGGCCCGAGGCCGACATCCGGCGGTTGAGAAGCTATCTGCGGCAGCGGGCCATGCTGGTGGAATATGCGGCCCAGCATGTTCAGCACATGCAGAAGGCGCTGACCCAGATGAACGTGAAGCTGCACCAGGTCATCAGCGACATCACCGGCAAGACCGGGATGACCATCCTCGAAGCCATCGTGGGGGGTGAGCGAGACCCGCGAAAGCTGGCGCAATTTCGGGATCCCAGGACCAAGGCAGACGAGGAGACCATGGCCCTATCGCTGGAGGGGCACTGGCGGGAGGAGCACATCTTCGAGCTGACCCAGGCCCTGGAGTTGTACCGGGTGTATCAGGCCAAGATTGCCGAGTGCGACCGGGAGATTGAAACCCAGATGGGGCAGTTTGACGACCGTAGCGGTGGCGCAGCGCCTGCGGAACAGCCCAGGAGGAACCGCATCCAGGGGAACGCGCCGCGCTTTGACGTCCGCGGCCACCTGTACCGGATGACCGGGGTGGACCTGACCCGGATCAACGGCGTGGACGCCTACACGGCGTTGAAGGTAATCAGCGAGGTAGGCACCGATATGACAAGATGGCCAACGGCCAAGCATTTCGCCTCATGGCTGGGATTGAGTCCCAATAACCGGGTCACCGGAGGCAGGGTCATCAGCTCCCGAACCAAGCCCAGCGCCAACCGGGCAGCCAAGGCGCTGCGGCTGGCGGCCAACGCCCTGTACCGCTCCAACAGTGCGTTGGGAGCGTTCCTGCGCCGCAAGAAGGCGCAGCTGGGACCGCCCAAGGCCATTACGGCCACGGCGCACAAGCTGGCCAGAATCATCTACGCCATGCTGCGCTATGGGCAGCAGTACGTGGATGACGGCGCTGACTACTACGAGGCCCAGTACCATCAACGAGCATTGCGGTCTGCGAAACGGAGGGCGGCGCAGCTGGGTTACGAACTGGTACCCACATCCGATGATCGAAACCGCGCCCTTGATCTGCCCTTGGCAACGGCCGCGACCGGCGCGTGAAAACCTCAGTTACTCGATAGTCATGTTTGGAATCGAAGGGATACAGCCGGTGAAGTTTGCCCCTGGCGTCGTGGGTGTTGAACCGCCAGTTGATGGTGGTTCGGGCGACGTTTCGCTCCGTGACCAGGGCCTGGACCTCCCGTCGGAGGGCCGGTTCGTCGGGGACGCGTTGCTTGAGGCAGCAGCGAGACAGGACACTGAACTCGATTTCCGCCATCCCTTCGGCAGGCTCAGGACAGGATTCAGCCAACTGCCGTGCTTGGGCGTGTAATGAAACTCCAGCCGCTTGGCAATCCGCCGGGCTTCCTCAGCTGGGAAGGTCTCGTACAGGGACGCTGTCCGGTGAGTGTTCAGATTGTCCAAGACAACCCTTACGACCTCGGCTTCCGGGTAGGCCTCATCCACCAGCCAGCGCATCTGGTGGGCGAAGTCTTGCATCGTGCGCCGCTCCGTGACCGCCACCTGCCGCCAACCCGCCAAGGGCGCACAGGCCAGCAACAGGTTGCGGGCGCCCTCCCTACGGTACTCGTAGTCCTGCCGCACCGGTCTTCCCGGTTGGGCGGGCAGCGGGGGCCGGCTGTCGGCCAGCAACTGGGTGGAGGTCTCGTCAAAGCAGACCACCGGCCGTTGGGCATCATAGGGTTCGGCATACAAGTCCAGGACATCCTCCATGTGGGCCACGAAGCCGGCGCTCACCTTGGGGATGCACCATTCCTGCTTCTGCCACGGCTTGAGGGCGTTTTTTTGAGCCGCTGGCGCACCCCCTCGTGGGACATGGAAGGCGCCAGCCCGAACTCGACCACCTTCCCAGCCAGCAGACGCAAGGTCCAGTGGTCATGCCCTTGCGGCGCCGGGCTGCAGGCCAGAGCGATCAGGTGGGCTTCCCCCCGGTCGTCCAGCTTCCGGGGCCGGTTGGCCTGGGGACGGTCCTGCAAAACCCCCTCCAACCCTTCTTCGGCAAAACGCTGCTTGACCCGGTATACGGTGCTCGGCGCCACGTCCAAAGCTTCGGCCACTTGGGGCACCCGCCAACCATCGTCGCTCTTCAGAAGAATCCGCGCCCTGGCGGTCACTCGGGCTGAGCTTTTCCCAACCCGGATCAGTCGCTGGAGCTCCTCCCGCTGTTCCTGTGCCAGCCCCACCGCGTACTTGTCCCTGATCATCACTGCCACCCCCCCATCAGAACTTCATCCCAAGCAGTATACGACTATCGGCCAGATTCCTGTATGACTTTCAACATCAAGGTTGACTGACTACTAGTGGGCTACGGCGTCACCGAGCGGGGGATTGCCTACGAGGTCCTGCGCTGCCCGGGTGGGCACCACCAGCCCCGGACGCTGCCCCTTGACCCGCCCGCCGCCGCGGGAGGACCTGGACGGGCGGCGCATCTATGCGATGGGAGCAGCCGTGGGCTTCGCCGCCGGTGTCCAGCGCGAGGGTACGAAGCTGGACACCGGCCGTGGCGGCAGCCCTGGCGCTGCTGACACCACGGGGGGAGAAGCCGAAAATCGGGCTGCTGAGCCTACTGCTGGGCGGGAGGTCCCGCCGCACCGGGCAAAGGTTGTTACGGGGCGATTACCCCGGAGAACGTACCGGGAGCTACGCGCCCGTCCTGGACTATTTCGCGAGTTTGGGCAGCCCCGAGTCCCCCGGGGGAGGCACACCATGATACGTAGTCTCAGTAAAGTCTCCAAGGCCCTCCGCCTGCCGGGCGCCGCCCGGCGGACACTTTTGCAATCGCCGGGTGAAGATGCCAGACCGGGCCGGCGGCCGGCTCCTGAGGCCAACCCCCCGCCACGCCTTGACAGAGGGCGGGGCACCGTACCCCCCACCTGCCGGGCGGCGGCCTGGAAAACCCTGCGGGGAGCATCGACTTGTGCTGCCGACTGGCCGCGTGGGGCCTCCCGGCCGCGCGGAGCGGGGGATGGCGCGCACAGTACGAGTTGTGCGGGAGTCGGGAGCAGCCAAAAAGCCGGAGCTTTTGGGGAGGCCGCCGCCCCGAAATTTGCGTCCACCCCCCGCCGGCGCGGAAAAATTTTATATCATAGATGGGAATATTCCGGGGCAAACAATGCGATTGGCGTCGGGCTGAACCGCTCAGCTTAGCACTTTTCCACGCCTATCACTTTGAAGTATCGCGCCTTCTGCAGCACTCCGGCGGCAAACAATGCTGGGAGGGCCCCTGTCAGCTACGAACATGCCACCCGGACTAGACCTTTTTCCGCCGGACCTTCGTTCCGGCGCCTGTAGGTACAATGTTCAGCAACTATACCCCGGGTAACCGGAAGGAACCTACCAGCAGGAGTTGAACATGACCCCCGAAGAAGAGGCACTGCTCGTCAGCTACTTAACGGAGACCGGTGAGATCACGGGACCGGACGACTTCAGTGGCTGGTACTCGACCGTGCGCGACGGCAGCGAGAGCGGGGAAGCCGAGTACCGGGAAGTCCTGGCCCTGGCCGGGAGCTGGTGGCGCGGCTACCGCCGGGGCCGGGCCGCGGCGCAGCCCGAACCGCGGCAGGTGGCAGCGCCCCAACGGCATTACCACGTAATGGCGTACCGGGATAGGCGGAGGCCTGAAAAGCCGCTGCCGCTGATCGCCGTCCCGGTGAGCGCCGGATACCGCTCCCGGTCAAGCGCTTACCTGGCCTCCCGCCGCCAGGGGGAGATATGCCCCGTTCGGCGGTGCGGGGGGAGCTGCGAAATGGTCACCGGGGCCGGGGAATGACCCGGCGGAGGTCCGGCCGCTGCGTAATCCAGGGCGTGATCCACGCCCTGTACCCCGGCTTCGGTATTGGTCCGGCGCCGGCGATGAAGTACGAGACGTAGCGGGGGTACATCATGGCCTACCGAAAATGCGGCGCCTGCTATCTTCGGCACCCGCCGGGGCAGCACGTGGCCAGGTTGGCGGACCGGCCTAATCCCCTGCAGGGGCAACCGCCGCCCCCGGACACGAGTCCTGCCCGGCCTGGCAGCCGACCGGACGGGCCGGGCCGGGACAGCAGCCCCGGTTTGTTCGGCCCAGGTTGGCTGTCAGGTGACCCCTCCGACCTCTTTGGGGGTGCCGGCGGTGATCCGGAACCTTACGGACCCGCGTTATCTGGGTCGGTGGCTTGTCATGGGTATGGCGGTGACGACTACGCGGACACCTTCGGCGGCATAGCTAGCAGCTCGGGACAGCGCTACGGTCCCGGGGCGAGTTCCTACCTAAACGGCGCCCCGGAGGACCCACGGGCCGTCGACCGGGGGGTGGGCCGGCGCCGCCTCAGCTACCGGGAATGGCTAGAGTTGGACCACGTGTACATCAACGGCCCACCGGTAGAAATCCGGGACCTGCTGGGCCGGGTTCCCCACGGACTGGGCCGCAGCCCGGCGCAGGTGGAAGCGGACACCGAGCGCGCCCGCGGGCGGATCGCCGAGTATCTGAACGCCGGCGCGGACCTAGGCTGCGTCAAGGCCGTGGCCCCGGTGATCGAGCCGAAGCCGCCCCTAACCCGGGAAAGGTTGGGTGATGCCTCCATCCTGGACGGCGCCAAGGTCGAGACGGAGGAATTCTTCCGGCTGAACGCCGGCTTCCCCGACGGACGGTCCCCGGCCCAAGTCCGGCAGCGGAAACGGCTTTCGGACGGCCTGACCATCCGGGAAATGCAGGAGCATTACGACCGGGGCCGGATCGAGCTGCTGGAAGCCGAAGGGAACCCGGCGGAAAAGTCCGACCATGTGTATTACCCGCTCCTCAGCGGCGATTCAATCGTACCGCTCCCGGTGGTTAGCCTGGTCCAGCCTGAGGCCCACTCCAGGGACACCCACAGCCCCGGGGGGAAATTCCGGACCGGCGAGGAGCACACGCGGGGAGCTATCGCGGCGGCGCTGCTGCTGGTGGAGGCGGTGACGGGCCCGGGGGGAGCTGCGGTGGCCGGGGGCGCGGGAGGCGGGGTCGAGAGCAGCGGCGACGCGGGGTCCGCCGCCGTGGAAGCGCAGCGCCGGGCCCGCCGGTCGGCCAGGCTCGAAGCGGCAGGCATGGGCGGCGGCAACGGCGCCTTCGACATGGCGGCGGCGACGGGGAGCGGCTGGGTTGACTATGTCTTAACCACACCCGCCAAGAAAGGCCCGCGGCCGCCACGTGGCCCGCTTACAGCGGGTGATGACCGCTCCGAGTTCGCGCAGCGCCGGCGAACGGAATCCGGCCAACCCCGCGAGAGGCTATTCGCCAACCGCCAGCGCCTTCAAGGAACGCCGGACCAGCAGGCGGCCCAAGGCAAGGCCTCTGAAGCCAATACACCGGCGGACCGGGCAACCGCTGCAAAAGCGGTTTTTGAATTCGGACCTCTCCCCATCGACTCCCTACCCGACGACAACCCCGCCAGCGGCGAGGAAGCACCGGCCCTCGGACCCGCGCAGCAGCCCCAGCCGGAACCTGCAACGCCAGCGGCGACGCCCATGGACGAGGAGCCGCCCCCGCCGGTAAGAGCGAGGGACGCTCAACCGCAGCCCCCGTCGCCGAAGCATGGACCGCCCCCGCCGAAGGAGGAGGGGCGCCTAGGCCTACCACGTCTCGAGCTGCCAGGGGGCCAAGCGTTACTGTATTACAAACCTTTGAGTGGGTGGTTGCGCTGTGAGGGGGAAGGCCAACCGACGGCTGCGCTGTTGCAGGTGCTGTATCTCATTCCTAAATCGCCTCGACCGTCCGATTGGTGGCACTCGGATTCGCCTTTGATACGGCCTCCGAACGACGCTGAGTCGACACTCACAGCCGGTCGAACCCCCGCCAGCCGGGCAGGGCGGCCGACTGCCGGACCCACTCCTCCATCTGTGGCTCGTCGAGCTCGCCCTCGTTGATGTCGACCCACCCCGAGTCCGGGTCCTTGCCCGAGCTAGGTGGGACGGGGCGCAGCGACGCGCCATTGAGGAAGATCACCTTCACGTAGCCGGTGAAGACCTGGTAACTCGCGAACCACCCCTGGCCCTCGATGCCATGCCATGGCGAGTTCCACCTCACGGCCTTGCGCACGTTGGGCACAGTGCGCACAATGAGGTCGTCGAGGCGTCGCCCGACGTCGCTTTTCCAGCCGGGCATGGCCGCGATGTAGGCCTGCACGGGGGCGTCGCCGTCTCCCTTCGGAATCTGAGGGTTGCCGCCAGAGAGCAGGCCCGGCTTGGCATCGTCCCGCCTAGCGCCGACGTCCTTTGCGGCCTCAGTTGGCTTCCTTGGCGTCTTGGCTGCCATTGCGCTCACTCCAATCTGGGCTTCGCGCTGAGTCAAACGACCCTGGAGCCCTTGCTCTTGGGAACCGAGTGCCTGGTATTGTAGTCGACTGCCTCTCGCAGCAGCGTCTTGAGAGCAGTCTCGTCTATCTCGTCTCCCTTGCGGATGTCTATCGCCCGCCACTTGCTCCCGCCGAGGCCAGCGCTGAAGAGACTATTGGGATCGGAGAACTGGGCTCCGTGGAAGAACGTGAGCTTCACCTTCTCCTTGAAGGCGTTGGCGCTGGCGTACATCCCCTCGTGCGACCAGAGGGGTGTCCCCCTCCACCCTGGATTTCAGGTCCAATCCCGGACGGAAAAAGATCTCCCCGAACGCGTACTGGAAAGTGAGGGTCCTCAGGTCCGGCGCGAGGTCCTCTAAGGCATCGGGGTAGCCTCCCCGGTCCTGCGTGCCCATTGGCTGCTCACGGAGCTCACGGCCCCTTCGCTCCATCTCTTCCAGGCTGACTTCGGGGCCCCGCCTGCGGCGCCTCGACGCCCCTTTCGCGGAATGCCTCGTGCGTCACTTCCAGGGAGTTGACCGCCGACGAGAGCCCGGCATAGAGGGAGCAGGGTATGGGCACTTCCTGGATTTCCTCCGGGCCCAAGCCCATGTTCAGCGCGCTGTGGACGTAGGTCTGAAACTGGGAGGGGCGTTGCGGTGAGGACAGGACGGAAAGGATGGCCAGCATGCGATAGCGAATGTCCAGGCCAGAACCACACTGCTCCAAAGCTGGCTCCTCCAGTGTAATCCCTCAGTCCCGGTATGCCGGCCACTGCCCTGGGCCGCTCCCGGGCCGGGTAAGTGCCGTGCTGCAGGCGTTCGCGGACCTCATTGCCCTTCCGCCGGAGTTCCTCGCGACTGCTCATTCCTGTCCTCCAATTTCCACTCGCACCAATTGCGACCCAGTATGCCCCACGGCGCCGGCCTCGATATGGGGGGCCAGGGGGCGACCACAACGGTGTTAGAATACGGCGTATCGACAAAACTTAGGAGCGGCTGATTATGAACGTCAACGATGCGGTAGCCCGCATTCTGAAGACCGAGGGCGTGGAGTGGGTCGCATGCTTCCCCTCCAACAATTTGATCGAATCGGTAGCCAGCGAAGGGATCCGGACCATCATGTTCCGGCAAGAACGGGGCGCACTAATGGCAGCCGACGGCTACAGCAGAATGAACGACCGTCGCAGGTTCGGCGTGGCCATAACACAGGGCGGCCCGGGGTCTGAGAATTCTCACGGTGGAATCGCTCAGGCCTTCTCCGACAACATTCCCATCCTTTATATCGCGGGCGGGCCGGCACTGGGCCAGTACGCCGTGAGGCCAAACTTCTCGCCCGTTCGCTCTTACCAGTCGGTATCCAAATACGCAGAAGTCATCACTGCTCCGGGGCAGGTGGCGGCGGTCATGCGACGGTGTTTCCACAACCTCCGCAACGGCCGTCCCGGCCCGGTGATTCTGGAAATCCCTGCCGATGTTGGAGGGCAGGAGGCACCGGAGTCGGCTCTGGCCTACCAGCCACCGAAGCGGCTGCTGCAGTCTCCTTCCCGCGGCGATGTGGCCGAGGCAGCCCGTCTGATGCTCAACGCCCGGAAGCCGGTCATCTGGTCGGGGATGGGCGTCCTTTTTGCCTCTGCGACCCAGGAACTGCGGGAACTGGCCGAGCTGACCCAGATTCCCGTCTACACCACCATGCCGGGTAAGTCGTCCTTCGACGAGCGGCATCCGCTGTCGCTGGGCGCGGGCAGTGGGGCAACCTCCCTGCCGGCCCGCAAGTGGATCCAGGAGTCGGACGTGCTGTTCGCCGTGGGTTCGAGCATGACCCGCACCAGCTACGGTCAGCCCATCCCCGACGGCAAGGTCATCATCCACAACGTGGAGAGCATTGAGGACATCAACAAGGACTTCTACGTCGACGTGGGTCTTCCCGGCGACGCCAGGCTCACCCTACAAGCCCTGATCGACGAGGTGAAGGCTCAGGTTGGAGAGTCAGGCAGGCCCTCCAACGGCGTTGCGGAGGAGATCGCGGTAGTGCGGAAGGGCTGGCTGGCTGAATGGACTCCACTGCTGGAGACCGACGAAGTCCCCATCGGCACGTACCGGGTGATCCATGAGCTGGAGAAAAACCTGGACCGGGAGAACAGCGTGGTCACCCACGACGCGGGAGCGCCCCGCGACTCCATAATCCCCTTCTACACCGCAACCACGCCCCACAGCTACATGGGATGGGGAAAGTCCACCCACCTTGGCTACGGCATTCCGCTGATGATCGGAGCCAAGGTGGCCGAACCGGACCGATTCTGTCTGAATTTTATGGGCGACGGGGCATTTGGGATGTCGGGGCTGGACATCGAGACTTCGGTGCGGGCGGGGGCCCCCATCACAACCATCGTTCTGAACAACGGCGGCATGGCCACCTACCCCGGCGGATATCCGATCGCAAACGAGCTGTTCGGCCTGACTCGCATGGTCGGTGATTACGCCAAGATCGCCGAGGGGTTGGGTGCTGTTGGCATCACCGTAACCCAACCATCAGAAGTCGGCCCTGCATTGATCAGGGCCCGGCAACTGAACCGCGACGGCCGCACCGTGCTGCTTGACATCCACACCAACATGGAAGGCCGCAGGTCCACGTTCTAGGCGGTCCAAGTCCCCACTCCCGACAATCAGGAATCGCATATTCAGGAGACCAGAAATGACACTGCCCGGAACGCCGCCGGTTGCCACCGACCTGGTGCATCACATTGGCATCGCCGTATCAAACCTGGATGAGAGCATCGAGTTCTACCGTGGCCTGTTTGGCTTCAAGCCCGGCCAGATCATCGTACGCGAGGACATCGGGGTGCGCGGCTGCTTCGTGCCGGTCGGCGAGACCAACCTGGAGCTGCTGGAAGGCACCAGCCCCGACAGCCTTATCTCAACCCATATCGCAAACCTGGGCGAGGGTCTGCACCACGTTTGCTTCGAGGTGGAGGGAATCGCCGACAAGCTGAAAACACTGGATGAACTGGGGGTACGCTTGATAGACAAGGTTCCCCGCACCGGTCTTATGGGCGGAGACATCGGGTTCATGCACCCGACGGCGGCCCGGGGAGTCCTGATAGAGCTGGCCCAGCACAGCCACTAACTCAGCGTGAGTAGTTTCCCAAGCATAGTCGGGCAGGTGTTCAGGCGCAGAACTTCAGGCCGGGAGCCCGTGTTTCTGACTACGCGTGTTCCCGGCCTTCTTGGGCAGGCGCGGAGTCCAGGTGCGAGGCTCGGGGGCAGCGCCGTTGCCCCGGACGATGTGGCAACGTCCTCGAGGCAGGCCGACAGTCCCGCCGGAAGAGAATGGAATGGAACCAGGCTACCGGGGATGTCCCGTACCGGCGACAACAACGAGCACTTCGGCGGCAACCGCTGAACCGTGCCAGTGGAGGCCAACCTGGCTCGAATAGCGTACACCTGAACGTGGAGGGCTATGCAACCCGCACCGGCATTTTCAGTAGGCTATGGAGCGGCGTGTCCTGGCCCTACCGGAACTGGGAGTTGAACTTCCACTTCCGGAACCAGGACTACGACGCCGAGCGGCTGGAAGAAGAACTGCTACGCCGGGCGCAGGGCCGGAAGCCAGCTGGGAGATGAGGATAGGAGAGAAAAAGGGGGTAGGTCATGTCCAGAGTTACGATGATCCAACACATCAATATCCCCATCACCGACAAGGAGCAAAGCCGCGAGTGGTATGAGAAGGTCCTGGGCGCGGAGTTTCTGGACCGCGGCCCGGAATTGAACCAGGGACAGCTTCAGCTGCGGATCGGGAACGGAGAGATTCACAGCACCCTTACGCCCGATCCCAATCCGTCGGGCCATTTCGCCGTGGAGATCGACGAGTGGGAGGAGATGATCGCCAACCTGGACGCCCTCGAAGTGCAGTATTCCCCGCCGTCGGTCCGGGCGTACAGCGGCGGGCATTCCACGTACATCACTGACCCCGACGGCAACATGATAGAACTGGTGCAGCACCCATTGGGGTTGAGGAACTCAAAGGGAGAATCGGTCGAGGTGACGCATGACCCTGAGGGCATGAGGTGGGCGCAGCGCGCCGGCTTCGGTCCTACCGGCTGAGGCGCCGCGCCGCCCTTCGCACCCCAGCGGGTATACCCCCATTGGCTATTAAGCTTGTTCGACGCAGCCCTGGAGGCGCATTAATGCCTTACCTGGACTCGGACCCCGGAGTGGAACTGCACTACTATGACGACGACTTCACCGATCCGTGGCAGTCTGCGCCGACGGTGCTGCTGCAGCACGGGTTCTCCCGGAACGGCAAGTTCTGGTACAACTGGGTGCCCCTGCTGTCCGGTGAGTTTCGCGTCCTGCGTCCCGACATGAGAGGAATGGGCGCGTCCATCATAGACGAGGACCAGTTCGAGCCTTCCCTGGAGGTCTTCGTCAATGACGTGCTAAGGATCCTGGACCACCTGGGCATTGAGGACGTGGCATACGTCGGAGAGTCCTTCGGCGGCATCCTCGGACTGAACTTCGCCCACCGGCACCCCGGACGAGTCCGGGCGCTGGTGCTGTGCAACACCCCCTGCCGCCTGCCGCGCCGGGAGCGGTCCGGCCGGGACCGAGACACTGACGACGCCCTTAACAGGAGCGTGGGCGCATGGTCCACAGCTACCATCAACAACCGCCTGGACACCCGTTTCGCGCCGCAGGGGCTCATCGACTGGTACATCGCCGAGATGGACCGGACTCCTGCTTCCATCGGCCGCGGCCTGCAGGGATACCTCGATACGCTGGACTTTAGCCCGTACCTGAAGGAGGTGGAAACTCCCACGCTGCTCCTGGTGGGGGAGGAGTCGCCCACCTCCACGCTGGAGCAGCAGCAGTTCATGGCGGACCAATTGCCGGACAGTACGCTGGTGGTGTATCCCGGACTAGGCCACGGCATCAACGCCATCCATCCGGAGTGGTGCGTCCAACAGGTTCGCGATTTTCTCGCTTCGCGGACCAAGTGAGGAGGGAATCATGTCGTACTACATGTATGTTGCAGTTCAAGAAGACAACAAGATATCGGTCTTTACGGTGGACCCCGACGCGGGAGGTCTCACCCACCGGCACGATGTGGCCCTGGAGGGGGGGCCCTTCACCCTGGCGGTCAGCCCCGACCGCAACCACCTGTATGCCGGCTGCCGGCAGACCCCCCAGCTGGCCAGCTTCCGTATCGACCAGTCGGGTGGAGGCCTGACGCGGACGGGTACGGTGCCGCTGGGCTCCTGGCCAGTCTACGTGGCCACGGACCGCCGGAGCAGGTTCGTGCTGTCGTCCTATTACCAGGGCGGGGGCGTGGCGGTACATCCCATCGGCGATGACGGTTCGGTGGGTGGACCGCCGGTGGTATCACTGGACACGGCCACAGGGGCTCACGCGATGCAGACCGACCCGACCAACAGCTACGCCTTCGTTCCCCACATCGCGGGCAACGGCCCCAATCAGGTCTGGCAATTCAGGTTCGACGAGGAGACAGGCCAGATAACTCCCAACTCCCCGGCCATCGTGGAACCGGAGGAATTCCTGGGCCCTCGGCACTTCTGTTTTCATCCTTCACTGGACGTCCTCTATTTTTCCAACGAACAGGGTTGCAGCGTGAGCGGCTACCGCCTGGATCCGTCCAATGGCACCCTGTCGCTCTTCCAGACAATCACCACGCTTCCACCTGAAGGCTTCGCCGAGAGGAATACCTGCTCCCAGATCCAGATAACCGGGTCGGGGCGGTACCTCTACGCGCCAAACAGAGGGCACGACAGCATCGCCTGCTACTCCGTTGACACCTCGACGGGCGAATTGGCTTCCAACGGCATCGTCGCCTCCGAACCCAGGCCCAACGCGCTTTGCCTGGGCCCGCACGACCGCTACATTTACTCCGCAGGCCAGGACTCGGGGCAGATGGCCATCTTCCGGGTGGACCGGGACTCAGGGACGCTGGACCGGGCGGAGACCGTCCCGCTGGGCAGCGGGCCCTGCTGGATATCAATCGCTGAGTTGCCGGGATAGAAGGGGCTCCGGATAGTAAACAGACGGGTGGAACTGCGGCAACGGCGTCTGTCGTCTCGAAACAAACACGCGTGTAATCGGCGGAGGTAAAGTGGGCCACATGGGCGGATAAATTGCTGACATTCGGCGATTGAATGCTGGACCGCGCGCCACCATCCATAGGTTCGAAGTCGAGTCTATGGGCGGTGTGACGGATGTACAAGGTGAGCTTGTCTCAAAAGTATTTGACATGACGAATGTCGTTCTCAGGATAGCTCCTGTTTGCTGAATGGAGCTGACTGGCAACATAATCCCATATCCAAGTCCACCCATGATCCGAATGTCGTTATTGTCTTAGACTTCTGAGACAAGCTCAGGTGGAGACGTATCTGCGGGTCCGCCGGGCGGTGGTGGTGGATGGGATGAGCATCCGGGAGGCGGCACAGACGTTCGGGTTACACCGGGACACCGTGCGCAAGATGCTGGCCTACTCACTGCCGCCGGGGTACCGGCGGCAGGCTCTACCCAAGAGGCCCAAGTTGGAGCCCTACACCGGCGTCATCGACCAAATCCTGGTAGACGACCTCAGGCGTCCCAAGAAGCAGCGCCACACGGCCCAGCGGATCTTCCAGCGCCTCAGGGACGAGCATGGGTTCGCCGGCCAGTACACCATAGTCAAGGACTACGTAAGGAGGCATCGCCGCCGGTCGCAGGAGAGGTTCCGTTTGCTTTTGGTGTACGGACTATCTGGTCGTAGGTATGCCATACTCTTAAAGCAAACGGAACCCTCATCGACCGCAACCGGCGCATGGTGGAGCGGAGGATCCGGGCGGCCCGCTTCCCCGCGGTGAAGAGCCTGGACACCTTCGACTTCCCGGCCATCCCCTCGGTGAACAAGGCCCTGGTGCTGGAACTGGCCCGCTGCGAATACATACAGCGGCGGGAAAACGTCATCGCCGCCTTAAACAGCGGCACCGGCAAGACCCATGTGGCCCTGGGCTGGGCCTGGCCGCCTGCCAGCGGGGATTGTCCGTGGGCTTCACTACGCCCGCTGCCCTGGTCAACGAGCTAATGGAGGCCCGGGACGAGAGGCGGCTGCTCAACCTGCAGCGGCAGCTGTCCCACCTCGGCCTGCTGATCGTTGATGAGCTGGGCTTCGTCCCCCTGTCCCCCACTGGGGCGGAACTGCTCTTCGAGGTGTTCAGCCAGCGCTACGAGCGGGGCTCAATCCTGGTGACCACCAACCTTCCCTTCGACGAGTGGACCGAGGTCTTCGGCTCGGAGCGTCTCACCGGAGCGCCGCTGGACCGCCTCACCCACCATGTCCACATCCTGGAGATGAACGGCGACAGCTACCGCCTTCGGCACAGCCGGGAGAGCGCTGTCTCCCAGGTCTCGGATGATCCGGACGACTCCTGACTCAATCAGGAACTCCGGAATTGCGGACCCCTGCTCCTGACCTGACCCCGCCCGTCTCCCAATTCAGTTCTTCCTCATCGGGCCGGTGGTACACGATTCCGCCGCCGCAGTGGTCCACTTTAACGCCGCCGATTACAGTCGCGAACGCGCGATGAAATACGCCTATTGTCGTCATGGTACAGCCTCGTGCCTTTTCGCGAAGCTGCCGACGACGACGTGGGTACGGATTGGGGCCAACGTTAGGACCGTGGGGATCGATCCGCCAGCTATGAGGCTAATTCGAACCTCAGGGTAAAGGTTCTTGATTTTGTCCAGTTTGGTGGACTCCATGGCCACCGTCTCCACCCCGCACTCTGTCAGCCAGTCGGCCAGACGGTACAGGTCAGCCGTGAAGGCCTCAAACTCCTGCACCGGCTGCTCTGCCCGATCGGCAGGAACCGCCACGAAATGGCTGGTGGTGCCCACGTCGATGCCGGCCGAATTAAGGTCCAGCTGGGACAGCTCCGCCGGATTCGCGCTGCTCTTGCCTCTGTTCATCGCCGTCTCCACCATTACCGTGTAGGCCTATCGCCGGAGGGAGTCGCGAACTGTAGACAATCTCCCCAACGGGATCGCCCTGACCGGGGCGTCACCAATGATGCCGTCGCAAGTCTCCCGGACCACGCTACCCAACGGGCAATACGCACCAGTGTCCACTCGGCCTCAATCCGGACGACAGGCCTCATCGTGAGTCTAAATCACTTGCGGGGCTATCTAGTTAGTCGCCTCTGCACGGCCCGGATACGAGCATAACATTGCTCTCACTTAGCTACCTGTCCTAATGTCCGGGTCCACCTCATTGATTCTGTCTAACCAACCGGGTCCGCCTCACTCTCTTTGGTCTAGCGAGGCGAAGAATTCGTTCGCTCTCAGTATTCTGGTGTTGGCAAATCTCGATATTACAGGAGGTGACTTTGTGACTAGAAAACTCTCTACTTCGTAGCCCTCCCATTTTCCCAAAGGTCCAAGATGAGCCTCAAAGGACCTTTTGTTCCCAAGAAAATGCCCCAAGCGCAACTCTTGGCGTTCAGCCTGGTCCAATATCGCGTCTTTCTCCAAGACCTCCTGAGACACCAGGTTGGTTCCAGTTACTGATGACGGATTGATATCTCGGTACTTGGCTTCAACCAACAGAACTGATTCTCGAGCATGTGAGACCATAAGGATGTCATATTCATATGATTCTTTCACGGGCTTGGTGGGCCCATGATAACCTCTATTGGCGAGTTGCAGGCGAAGGTATTTTTCGAATTCCTGTCCTGCGCTCCCTTTGAGCCTGGTAAGGACCGGTTCGTCTAAACGGGGGGTAGACTGCCCCGCTAGGCTAGGGTCGCCCTGCAAGTAGAGTAGGAAAAGCAGCAAAGTAGTCTCATCTAGGAGCCAGCCATCCGGGGTTCTCAAGATGATAGGAGATTGCTCTGTGCAATCAACATACCGTCTGATGAAGTCGCCACTCGTAACCGATCTGTCACTGAATTGCCGAAGATAAATGTCCAGTTTCTCGGTTTCGTCACCTTCGTATTTGGAACGAATCATGGAGGTCGATTTGTCGTCGGATTGAAGCCAGTACCCGGCGATTATGGCCAGGTCTAGCAGTGCTGGTTGGTAATCGTAAAGTCTTGCGGTTCTACGATGCCCTCGCAACGCAAGGCGAAGTCCCGAGGTCAAAGGCCAAAGCTCTTCGAGCCGATCAGAAATGTCTTTGGTATCACTGGGTGGTGCCGGGGTGGCAGCGGAATCAATGCCCTCGTACTCAAACGTCGCCTCATCACTCACCTCGTAGTTAGCAATCAGACCTAGAGCCTTTTCATGCTTACGAACTGCGGCTAAGAATTTCATGAAGAAGTAGTAGTCGGTGTCGATTGTGCCGTCGTGTCTCTTGAGGATCTTGTATCGTCCGTTTTTGAGGTCTTCTACTAACCTCATTCTTTGCCCCCACGAAAGGGTCTCGGCAACCACAGTCTTGAACGCTGCCTCATCTTCGAGGCCGACGGCGTGAATCCGCAACGACGGCCATGTCTGCGTTAATTGTAGAAGTTCCGAGATTGTGATCCATGGGATGATCTGCATGGCTCCGGTTTCAATCCACGACAGAGAGAGCTGTCGCCGCTGTTCATATGCGAATCGTCTTAGAGCGGCCAGGTTACAGCCTTCTATCATGGCAAGCAATCGGCTTTTTTGATCGTTGAGGTCTTGATGCACGCTGTCCAGCGGTGTCTCTACCGGTGAGTAGGCGTCGGGCCATGACGGACAATCAAAATTTAGGCAGGCGTCCTGCTCCGTCGCCACTTGGGTGTACAAGGGTTGAGCGCAACTCTTGCACAAGTACTCCGATTCGAAATCCACAGATAGCAGGTTTGCCTGAATTGGCATCGCTAACACTCCCAGAGTCAGTAATACGCGTCAGGGTTCCGTTCCCTCGATTTCCTGCCTCTTCGCCCGCTCCCGGCGGCCACCGGTCGGCAAGGCTGCTAGCGGCATAGAGTGGCCCTGGCACTTGGGAGGAAGTGCGACACAGAGGACGTCCCTGCGCGTGTCACGGATTCAGGCAGCCGGAATCGCACCTGGGCCCTGTTCGGGCTAACTCTTCGGGTTGCTCTTGGCGCGGCGGCGACGCGGCGGGGGCTACCTTCGTCTTCCCAGAAGAAGATCGTGTTCCCCTGGCGCTTTACGACGAGGTCCTTGCCGAGCAACTGGGTCGCCGCAGCGAGGCGGCGGCGAACTGAGGTTGTGGTCTCGTCCGCTTCCGGGGTGAGTTTGCCCGCCCGGTCGGGTTCGAGTTGGGTGATATACTCCACGTACTGACGCATTATCGCGCCGCTCTGTCCTGATAGCGACAATTCCACCTGCGCATCCTGTAGGGAGACAAGTTCGAGTGTCGGCACGTCTGTTAGAATCCTCCCGTGAAGTTGGGTGCCAGGTATCATAGGCTACAGTTTTCCGTTGCAACAAGTGCAACGCGGTGAGAATGAGAGTCTCTCAATAGTCCCGTAGGGTTCCGTGAGGAGGACCCGGAACGCTCGCAGGACCACAGGAGTGCCGGGGCTCTCGCTTAACTCCGTCTTGATTCTGTCCAACCAACCGGGTCCGCCTCATATACCACCCGTTGAATTAGCCGTCGCATTTGAAATCGTGGTGGGCTCCGTGATGGAGCAAATCTTAAAGAGCCTGGGGGAATCCGACAGTCTAGCAGCCCAGAGGAATGAGTGGCTGCCGGGGCTGGTGTCGGGGGAAGTGAGGGTGGGTCGAGTTGAACACGCTATGGAGGTGGCAAATTGAGCGACTCATGTCTGACACTTGACTCCCTGATTGCGCTGGGCTTCGAGCGTTGGGAGGGCCAACGGCGACCGCGACGTGGTGGAACGGGGGCCGGCGACGCTATCTTTGCCATACATGGTCTCCGGGAGCCTGCGTTAGGTACCGATGCCGTGCTGTACCCGTTTGCTGCTTTCGATTTGTTCTGCTCCCACACCATGAACAGGCATATGGGAATGGTGATCAGAGTGCATGGTGTTCTTGTCACTGCCAGAACGCTGTCCGAAATAGACAGCGAAATCCCCGACAACTTGGACAGCACCTTGGAGGCTGCGGCTTGGGTCAGCTACGTTCTCAAGTCCTATAGGCAGAAACTAGTAGTCGGTCAACCTTGATGTTGAAAGTCCTACAGGAATCTGGCCGATAGTCGTATACTGCTTGGGATGAAGTTCTGATGGGGGGGTGGCAGTGATGATCAGGGACAAGTACGCCGTGCGGCTGGCGCCGGAACAACGGGAAGAACTCCAGAATCTGATTCGGGTTGGGAAAAGCTCGGCCCGAGTGACCGCCAGGGCGCGGATTCTCCTCAAGAGCGACGGCAGTTGGGCCGCTCCCAAGGTGGCCGAGGCGCTGGATGTGGCGCTGGGCACCGTGTACCGGATTAAGCAGCGCTTTACCGAGGAAGGGTTGGACGGGGCCCTGTGGGACCGGCGCCAGGTCAACCGGCATCGGAAGTTGGACGACCGGAGCGAAGCCCACCTCATCGCGTTGGCCTGCAGTCCAGCGCCGGAGGGCCACGATCACTGGACCCTGCGCCTGCTGGCTGGCAAGGTGGTGGAACTGGGGCTGGCGTCCTCCATGTCCCACGAGGGAGTGCGTAAGCGTCTCAAAAAAACGTTCTCAAGCCGTGGCAGAAGCAGGAGTGGTGCATCCCCAAGGTGAGCGCCGAGTTCGTGGCCAACATGGAGGACGTGCTGGACCTGTACGCCGAACCGTATGACCCCCAGCGTCCGGTGGTCTGCTTTGACGAGACCTCGACCCAGTTGCTGGCGGAGACCCGGCCCTCTCTGCCGCCCCGGCCTGGACTTCCCCTGCGGCAGGACTACGAATACCGGCGGGAAGGCGCCCGCAATCTGTTCCTGGCCTGCGAGCCGCTGGCCGGGTGGCGGCAGGTGGCGGTGACCCAGCGGCGCACCACGGGGGACTTCGCCCACCAGATGCGCTGGCTGGTGGATGAAGCCTATCCGGAGGTCCCGGAGGTGCGGGTGGTCCTGGACAATCTCAACACCCACCGCGCGGCGTCGCTGTACGAGACGTTCCCAGCGGCCGATGCCCGGCGGATTGCGAAACGGCTGGAGTTCCACTACACCCCGAAGCACGGGAGTTGGTTGAATATGGCGGAAATCGAGTTCAGCGTGCTGTCCCGCTGCTGCCTGAAGCAGCGGCTCCCCGACGAGGATGCGCTCGGGAGGGAAGTCCAGGCACTGGTGCGGGAGCGCAACGCCGCCCGAGTTGGTATCAAGTGGCGGTTCAAAACCCAGGACGCCCGATCCAAACTTCACCGCCTTTACCCTTTCGATTCCAAAGTTGACTGACTACTAGTAGCTCTGCCGGATTGGTTGGTTGAGGGAGAACGTCACTGGGACCTCCTGCCATTTGTGCGAGAGCAACGGGCGTACGAGGCAAGGCAGCGGGCATACCAGGCCAGCCCAAAGTGCGTCATCGACAGGGACTACGCCCGACCCCTTCGGCGCAACCTGTCCGAGGAGATCTCGTGGCTGGAGGAAGGAGAAGAATTCGAAATGACATTCAGCTTCGACGGTCGTGTGCTTACCATCGACTTTCACGGGCGCCCTCACGAGGTCGTCGCATCGGGAGACAGTTGGCCAACCTCCTATCGGGCCATCGTAACCCCTGAATCGAAGTTCCCCGCCCGTTTCGAGAACTGGTGGGTTGAATTGAGCGTATTCGAAGGTCATATGTGTTGGGACAGGCTTCGCTTCGGGCCATGTGAGGCGGTACCGAGGGATTCTTGATAGCGAGGTTGAAGTCGCCTACATGCGAGTCTGGAGACGTACGTTTGAGGAGGGTCAGCATGAGATGGCAAGACTACATATCGAGCAATCCAGAGGTTTGCCACGGCAAGGCCTGCATTACAGGCACGCGGGTCATGGCGACGATCATCCTGGACAGCTTGGCCGAAGGGTTGGGAGTAGAGGAGATCATTGAGCACTACCCATCCGTGTCTCGTGAGGGGGTGCAAGCGACCTTGCTCTACGCTGCCGAGTTGGCGAAGGAACGCGTAGTGCCGTTGACCGATTAAGGTTCCGCTGTGTTGTTCAAGCTGGACGAGAATCTTCCTGGAGCGCTTGCCGGGCTCTTCACTGAGGCGGGCCACGACGCCGTCACAGTCAACGAGCAGGAGATGACCGGAGCTAACGATCCGCGCATTGCGTCGGCATGTCTCAGCGAAGGGCGCGCCCTCATCACACTGGACATGGACTTCGCCGATATCAGGAACTACCCGCCGCAAGACTACCCTGGCCTGGTGGTCTTCAGACTCAGCAGGCACGGCCCGGGGCGCGTTCTTGCGGTAGCCGCAAGGTTGCTCCTAGAGCTGTCGGAAACTTCGCTTCAAGGACAGCTGTGGATCGTGGAGGATGAAAGGATTCGCATCAGGGAGTGACACATGACCACTTTCATCGAAGCTGGAGTTGAGCAGGCCGCCCTAGAGTGGCTGGCCTCGCTCGGATGGCAGATGGCCCACCAACGCGACATCGGTCCCGAGACGGCCAACGCCGAGCGAGACGACTATGGGCAGGTGGTCCTGGAGGAAAGCCTGCGTGACATCTTGCCACAGCTCAACCCCGGCCTGCCCGCATCCGCGCTGGACGATGTCTTTAGCAAGTTGACCCGTCCGGAGGGTTCGATCCTGGAGGCCCGCAAGCGCGCCTTCCACCGGATGCTGGTCAACGGCGTGGAAGGCTCCGTTTTGTTTCAGGGTATGGCCTGTGGCACCACAGGAACGCCGTCCTCTAAAAGCAAACGGAACCGATGGGGGTGACGATGAATGAGAGCACACCTAATGGGCCGAGGCGGTCGGCAAGGTTGACTGCAGTCGTCATGACCCTAAGCCTAACGGCCGCCGCATTGGTGTCGGCTTGCGACGGCGAACCGCAGGTTGCCTCCACCCCGGGCTCCTTGGAGGACCGGACCTCAACGAGAGCCCGCATGCCGATGCCGACTAACGGCCCCACGCCCACGGAGACGGTCGGCCCGGCTGTCGCGATAGCGTCGGGTGAGAGTCGCTCGGGCGGGGAGCGGGCCGCGCGGACCTGGAGGCCCTAATAGATGGCAACGGCGCCTTCGCCTTCGACCTATTCCAGGCGCTGAGGGCGCAGGACGGGAACCTCTTCTACTCGCTTCACAGCATCTCCCTGGCCCTCGCCATGACCTACGCAGGTGCCGGCGGCCAGACGGCGGATACGCTCCGCTTCCTCCTGTCCCAGGACAGGCGTGACCCCGCGTTCAACGCCCTATACCATGAGCTTGCCTCCCGCACCGGGGACGGCGATGACGAGGGCGAGGACGACGAAGCATCCGAGTCCCGCAGTGAAGGCAACCTGGCCCCAGCCTTGGAAAAAGACCGGCGTTTCAGGCTGAATATCGTCAACCCGGTATGGGGCCAGCAGGGCCATGAGTTCCGGGAGCCGTTCCTGGACGTTCTGGCGGAGAGCTACGGAGCGGGAGTGAGGCCCGCGGACTTCAAGGGCGCCCCCGAGGAATCCAGGACTGCGATCAACGACTGGGTCGCGGAGGGCACCGAGGACAGGATCAGGGACCTGCTCCCGCGGGGCATCATATCCCCACTGACCCGGATGGTGCTGACCAACGCCATCTACTTCAACGCTTCCTGGCTCTTCCTATTCAGTGAAGCGAACACCCGTGAGCTCCCCTTCCATCTTCTGGACGGGAGCAGCGTCGACGTTCTGATGATGAGAACGGAGGGGGAGCTCCGCTACGCGGCGGGAGAGGGATACGAGGCCGCGGACCTACCCTACGTCGGGCAGGAGCTGTCCATGACTATCATAGTCCCGGACAGGGGGCGGTTCCGAGAGTTCGAGGACTCTCTGGACGCGGGCCTCGTGGACCGGACCATCGCGGGCCTTGAGTTCCGGTATGTCGCGCTCGACCTGCCGAAGTTCGAGTTCGAGTCCCAGTTCCGTCTGGGCGAAACCTTCAAGGCCATGGGCATGTCCGACGCCTTCGACAGCGCCGCCTCCGACTTCTCGGGCATGGACGGGCGGTCATGTCTCGCGGGGGACCCCGAGTGCCTGTACATCCGGGAGGTGGTCCACAAGGCATCCGTGTCGGTGGACGAAGCCGGCACCGAGGCGGCCGCAGCCACCTCCGTGATGTTGCAAGCCGAATCCGCTCCCCCGATCCCGGTCAGCGTCACGGTGGACAGGCCATTCATCTTCCTGATCGGGGACCGGGAGACGGGGGCTATCCTGTTTGTCGGACGAGTGGAGGAGCCATAGGGTGGCTGTCTGTCCCCCAAGCCGTTCCAGGGAGAAACCGGTGACTACGCTCCCAGGCAGGATTCGAGCGGGCCTGGCGGCGTTGTCGGCCCTGGCGATTCTCTCTCTAGGGGCGGCGGGACTACACCCGATGCAGCGGGCGCAGCGCGCGGGGCGGCGCTAAGCCGCACCGTGCAGAGGAGTTCCCGGAATGGGTTGGTTTAATTATACGTCCCTTTCACCGCAGGAACGAGGGGGTGAAGCCATGAAATGCCCGCACTGCGGTCACGACATCACTAAGTTCGCATCGGAGTACAGTCAGGCCCAGGCGGAAATAATCGTGGTCGTGCTGTGCCCGGACTGTAGAAGAATCCTCGGCATAGTCAACCATTCTTGCGAGGACTAGGGAGGCGGGGGCGGCGCTAACCGGGCCCAAACCGCCCGAAGGCCCCGCTGATTAACGACAATTAGTCCTGCCGGTCACGACGACTATTTTTGCCGGTCTGGAAGAGGTAAATCATCCGGCACGGAGGTGCCGGATTGATGACAGACCGACAAGTCGCATTGTTGAGGCAGAGACGTATGGAAGGAAGGACTCAGGAAACGGCGGCGGCCATGGCCCGGATGAGCGTGCGGTCGGCACGTAAGTGGCAGAGGGGACCTTGGCCGTCGGAGACGAAAGAGGAGCGCCGGTGGCGCACCCGCCCCGATCCCTTCGACGGGGTGTGGGAGGAGGAGATCGAGCCCCTGCTGCGGGGCGATCCGACCGGCAGGCTCAGGGCAACGACAATTATCGAGTGGCTGGAGGAGCAGCACCCTGGCCGCTTCAGCGCCTCACAGCTGCGCACCCTGCAACGACGATTACAGGACTGGCGAGCAGTCAACGGCCCGGACCAGGAGGTGTACTTCCCCCAGGAGCATCCCCCGGGACGGGAAGCCCAGATCGACTTCACCCACGGCAACTCCCTGGGGGTCACCATTGCCGGCCGGCCCTACCTGCACCTGCTGTTCCAGCTGATACTCAGCCACTCGGGCTGGCGCTACGCCGAGGTCGCCACCGGCGAGACCTTCTTGGCGTTGCAGCAGGGACTGCAGGCTGCCCTGTGGACCCTGGGCGGCGTCCCACAGGTGGTGCGCAGCGACAATACCTCGGCCGCCACTCACGAGATAAAGCGCAGCCGGGGCCGGGCCCTGAATGACTCCTACGAGGCCCTGCTGGACCACTACGGCCTCCGTTCCACCCGCATCAACCGGGGCCAGAGCCACGAAAACGGCGTCGCCGAGCAGGGACACTATCGCCTCAAGGACGCCATCGACCAGGCCCTTATCCTGCGGGGCAGCCATGATTTCGACACCGCCGGCGACTACGCCCACTTCGTGGGGCAGATCGTCCAGAAACGCAATCGTCCGGTCCAGGGAAAGCTGGAGCAGGAAATGGCTTGCCTACGGCCCCTGCCCCCAGCTCCCATGCCGGAATACGTCAACTACCAGGCCCGGGTGCGCAAGTGGAGCACCATCCAGGTAGCCGGCCGGACCTATACCGTTCCCTCCCGCCTCATCGGCAAGGAGGTGAAGATCCGGCTGTACGCCGACTGGGTGGAAGTGTACTACAAGGACCACCTGGTGGAACGCATGGACCGGGTGCGCGGTGAGCGGGAAGCCAACGTCAATTACCGCCACGTCATCGGCTCCCTGGTGCGCAAGCCCTGGGCCTTTGCCCGCTACCGCTTCCGGGAGCAGCTGTTTCCCACGATGCAATTCCGGCTGTGCTACGACGCACTGCGGGAATGGCGCGGGGAGCGGGCCGACGTGGAGTACGTGCGCATCCTGCACCTGGCGGTGACGACCATGGAAGCCACGGTGGACAGCGCCCTGTCCCTGCTGCTGGAGACGGGACAGCCCTTCGACTACGCGGAAACGCGCGATCTGGCAGAGCCCAAGCTGCCCGAGGCCCCGGCGCTCGCCCTGGCCGGCCAGCCGGACCTGAAAGTGTACGACAGTCTGCTCACGGTAAGCCTGGCAGCGGCGGGGGTGTGCGGATGATGGACACTGGCGTCATACAGGAACGCATCGGCCAGTTGTGCCACCAATTCAAGCTGCCCACCATGGGAGCCCGGTCGGTGTCCCGTTTCACCGCCGCCGGCCACGGCGACGCCCTGCCCACCTTCCTGGAGGTGCTGGAGGAGGAGGCCGAGGACCGCGGCCACCGGCGCATCAGCCGGCTGCGCAAGGAATCCAAGCTCCCCTCGGGCAAGACCTGGGAGACCTTCGAGCACGACCGGATGCCCCTGGCGCTGCGGCAGCAGATGGACCGACTGGCCCAGGGCAGCTTCGTCGAGCGTGGCGTCAACGTCCTGGCCTTCGGGCTTCCCGGCACCGGCAAGACCCACGCCCTTTGCGCCGTGGGGCACCGCCTGGTGGAAGCCGGACACTCCGTCCTCTTCGCCCCTGCCTACCGCCTGGTGCAGGAGCTCCTGGCGGCCAAGCGCGACCTGGACCTGCCCCGGCGGCGGCGCAAGCTGGACAACTTCGACTTCCTGCTCCTCGACGACCTGGGCTACCTGCCCCAGGGAGCCGAGGAGTCCGAGGTGCTATTCACCCTCATCGCCGAACGCTACGAGCGCAGGTCGCTGGGTATAACCTCGAACCTGGTCTTCTCGGAGTGGGAGCGGATCTTCGCCAACCCCATGGCCACCGCCGCAGCCATCGACCGGGTGGTGCATCACTCCGTGATCCTCGAGTTTGACGTCTCCAGCTACCGCACCGGTGCAGCCCAGCAGCGGGCCAAGGAACAGGAGGTGAACCGGCAAAACTAGTTGACGCCAGATCGGCAAGAATGCTTGACGCGGGACACCATCCATAGGCTTGAAGTTGAGCCTACGGATGGTGCGATGGATGTAAAGTGTGGACGTATACCTGCCGGTTCGCCGGGCGGTGATGGCGGAGGGGATGAGCATCCGGGAAGCGGCACGGACCTTCGGCCTGCACCGGGAGACGGTGCGCAAGATGCTGGCCTACTCCGTGCCGCCGGGCTACCGGCGGCTGGTTCCGCCCCGCCGCCCCAAGTTGGAATCCTTCACCGGCGTCATCGACCACATCCTGGAAGAAGACCACAGGGTCCCCAAGAAGCAGCGCCACACCGCCAAGCGCATCTTCGAGCGGCTCAGAGACGAGTAGGGCTTTGATGGCGGATACACCACGGTCAAGGGTTCCGCTTGCTTTTAGGAGATGGCGTTCCTCTGGCACCATAGGCTATCCCCTAAAAGCAAACGGAACCTCAAGCGCTTAACCACGTATTGGAATACAGGTTGCCGATCTCCCAGGCCGCCGAGATCATGGGAGTCAGCGAACGTCGCGCCAGGCGGCTTCTCGCCGCTTATCGCAGGGATGGCGCGGCGGCGCTAGCCCACGAGGACCGAGGCCGAGGACCCCACGATGCCCTCCCTGAGTCCGAGGCGGCTGCTCGAAGAGCAGACCGGAGCGTCCGGGGACGGTCCCCGGGCCGCTCCAGCACCCCCGGGCCAACCCAGAGCCTCTACCCAGTCGGGTCTAGACCGATTTGGGCGTCTTCGTATCTGAGAGGACTTGTCTCACAAGTCCTGCCCATTTAGTGCTCCAAAACGCGCATCACGCCGGACACTTAGCTTCAAGCAAGTGCTAAGGGTGCATCGTTTTGGCCGGATTTTCACAAGTGTTGCCCCGTAAATAACCCATCTATGAATAAAATTTTATCCGCGCCGGCGCGGTCCGGGGGCTGCTTTTTACGCCGGGGAAGTAAAACGTGAGCCGCTTTTTGCGCGTTTTCCCGGCGGACCCGCGGCCTGTACAGCGGGTCTCCACGTCCCTTCCGGCGCAACAGGAGGCCGGAGGCGACGGTCAGCCTCGAAATCCGAGGGGTGACATTCGATTTCTCGGGCCCTTTTCGAAGGGGCGCCCCCTCTCCGAGGGGTCGGCACAACCCGAACCATGCCGTCTTTGCCTGGCATAGCGCCGCCCCGGACCCACCCCCTACCCCGTGTCCGGGGAAAACCGGCGCCGGCCCCTCTCCCGGTCCCCGTTAGGGCGACCCGTGGACATCTTGACTACCTTAAGAGCTTAAGGCATCATGGTGTTGATAATCCGGCTGGAGAGGCATCATGGCGCAGCAGGACGTGACGGCGGCCCAGCGTCCCAGGCGGATTCACCTGCGCGGGGACACGGAGGCCCCCGGCCCCGACCTTGTCCTGGCCCTCTGCGGGCGGATCGTGGCCTCCCGGGCGTCGCTAAGTCCCGGGGAGTCGGACCGGTCCAGCCTCGATCCGTCGTTCTTCTGCGTGAAGTGCGTCGAGGCCCGGGCCCGGGAAGAGCCCCCCGTCTAAAGCGGGAGCCCGGAAGGGGGCCAGTGCGAGACCCCTGCCGGGGTCTCAGCCCCCGAAAGACCGATAGCGCAGTTCGTGGGGTGTAATCGGCGGAGTTAAAGTGTGCCATGCGGGCGGAATTGACCTCTGACATTTGGCGGTTGAAAACTGTACCGTCCGCTGCCATCCATAGGTTCGAAGTTGAGCCTGTGGATGGTGCGACGGATGTACAGAGTGGACGTGTATCTTCGGGTTCGCCGGGCGGTGATGGTGGAGGGGATGAGCATCCGGGAGGCCTCCCGGGTGTTCGGCCTGCACCGGGACACGGTGGGCAAGATGCTAGCCTACTCTGTGCCGCCAGGCTACCGGCGGCAGACTCCGCCGAGGCGTCCCAAGCTTGAGCCCTTCGCCGGCGTCATTGACCGGATACTGGAAGAGGACCATCACGCCCCCAGGAAGCAGCGCCACACGGCCAAGCGCATCTTTGAGCGTCTCAGGGACGAGTATGGGTTTGATGGCCAGTACACCATAGTCAAGGACTATGTACGGGAGCGCCGGCGCCATACCAGGGAGATGTTCGCGCCACTGTCCCACGCGCCGGGCCACGCTCAGTGCGACTTCGGCGAGGCCCTGGCGGTCATCGGCGGGGTGGAGCGTAAGGCCCACTACATCGCCTTTGACCTGCCCCACAGCGACGGATGTTTCATCAAGGCCTATCCCGCGGAGACCACCGAGGCCTTCCTGGACGGCCACGTCTCTGCCTTCGCCTTCCTGGGTGGTGTGCCCCAGAGCATCCTCTACGACAACACGAAGCTGGCGGTGGCCAGGATACTGGGGGACGGCCGGCGCAAGCGCACCAGAGCCTTCACCGAGCTCCAGTCCCACTACCTGTTCGAGGACCGGTTCGGCCGTCCCGGCAAGGGCAACGGCAAGGGTAAGGTGGAGGGGATGGTGGGCTACGTCCGCCGCAACTTCCTGGTTCCCATCCCGTACTTCGAGAGCTTCGATGCGTTGAACGCTCACTTGGAGCGCCGCTGCCTGGAACGGATGGACGCCCGGCTCAGGGGGCACACCGAGACCATCGGGCAGCGGATGGAGTTGGACCTGGAGGCCCTGCTGCCGTTGCCGGCCGTACCCTACGACGCCTGCGAGAAGCAGGGGGGCCGGGTCAGCTCCCTGTCCCTGGTCCGGTACCGGACCAACGGCTATTCGGCGCCGGTGGCCTATGGACACCGGGACGTGCTGGTGAGGGGCTACGTCGATGAGGTCGTCATCAGCTGCGGGCCGGAGGTCATTGCCAGGCATCCCCGGTCTTATGAACGGGACGGCTTCGTCTACGATCCCATCCACTACCTGCCGCTGCTGGAGCAGAAGACGGCGGCCCTGGACCAGGCCGCTCCCCTGCAGGGCTGGGACCTTCCCGAGGAGTTCAGCACCCTGCGCCGCCTCCTGGAGTCCAGGATGGGCCGAAGGGGCAAGCGGGAGTTCGTCCAGGTGCTGCGGCTCATGGAGACTTTTACCCAGCAGGAAGTGCATACAGCCGTCAAGGATGCCCTCCGGCTGGGGGCCCTGAGCTTCGACGCGGTGAAGCACCTGGTGCTCTGCCGGCTGGAGGGACGGCCGCCCCGCCTCGATCTGGAGCTCTATCCCTACCTGCCCCGGGTGAGGGTGAACACCACATCGGCCAGGGACTACATGCCCTTGCTGTCGGGGAGAGCGGCATGAACGACAGGCAGACGCTGCTGCTGGAACACCATCTGAAGGAACTGAGGCTGCCCAGCTTCCTTAGGGAATACGGGAAGATGGCGGCCCAGTGTGCTGGGGAGGGTGTGGACCACCCAACCTATCTGTTGCGGTTGGCGGAACTGGAACTCATCGACCGCCACCAGCGGATGGTGGAGCGGCGGATCGGGGCGGCCCGCTTCCCCGCGGTGAAGAGCTTGGACACCTTCGACTTCACCGCCATCCCCTCCATGAACAAGGCCTTGGTGATGGAGCTGGCCCGCTCCGAATACATCGAGCGCCGGGACAACGTCATCGCTGCCGGCAACAGCGGCGCCGGCAAGACCCACGTCGCCCTGGGGCTGGGACTGGCCGCCTGCCAGCGGGGTATGTCTGTGGGCTTCACCACGGCTGCCGCCCTGGTCCACGAGCTGATGGAGGCCCGGGACGAGAGACGGCTGCTCAACCTGCAGCGGCAGCTTTCCCGTCTCAGCCTGCTGATCATCGACGAGCTGGGCTTCGTCCCCCTGTCCTCCACCGGCGCGGAACTGCTCTTCGAGGTCTTCAGCCAGCGCTACGAACGCGGCTCCATCCTGGTGACCACCAATCTCCCCTTCGACGAGTGGACCGAGGTGTTCGGCTCGGAGCGCCTCACCGGCGCGCTGCTGGACCGTCTCACCCACCATGTGCACATCCTGGAGATGAACGGCGACAGCTACCGCCTCCGGCACAGCCGGGAGAGCGCCAACTCTCCGCAAGCTCTAGAACAAGCGGGAGCCCCGTAGATTCCACTCGGAACGCTCCACGTTACCCGCTGCCCGGCCCACTGGCACATCTGCCTATGTGACATTTATCCTGGCCAACTGGCGCGGACATTTATGCTGACCAATTACGCCAGGTGGTACAGTTTTACTCCGCCCCAGTGGCCCACCTTGTCGCCGCCATTGACAGCTCCGACGCGGCCCGTCTTTCCAGCACGGCCCTCGACTCCACGGCGATGTAGCAGTCGCGGAGGTTCCGCTTCTCGCAGAACCTCGTCGTCAGCCTCTCTTCCCAGACGCAGGGCGTCAGGACCAGCGCCGTGTCGGGGCGACGGGTGTAGTCGTACTCCGCTATGGCCCTCAGCCGGTCGTAGAGGGACCGGCGCCGCAGGGCCAGGGCCCTGTGGCGCACCACGCCGAAGCTACGGCCGTCGTGGAGGGTGATGCCGGCGTCGAAGCGACCCCGGCGGTGGAACTCCAAGTGCGACCGGAGGCCGTCGATGCCGGGGGACATGGTGGCGGCAAGTCGGTAGACGGCGGCCACGGCGTCCATCCTGCGGATGAGCAGCGTCAGCCACTCCCTGGACATCGGGTAGGCTCGTACGAAGTCCGAGGGAGTGTCGAAGCCGAGTATCCCGGCGGCTTCTCTCACGCCGTTGGCCGTCAGGAAGTACCTACGGCTCGAAGGCAGGTGGACGGCGCCGTGGCTGACCCGTCCAACGATGCCGTCGGCCAACAGACCGGTCAGGGCGCTGTGGACAGTCGAGTGAGACTCTCCCAGGATGAGCGCCAGCTCCACCGAGTCGATGAACGGCATCCGGCTGAGGGCGTCGAGTAGCTGTCGGTCGGAGAGCGCCATGGTACGAGCGTAGCGATTGAGGGTCCTGGTGGGCAACCGTCACTTGACAGCGTTGGTGCATGGGAGAGCATCGGTCTGGGTCCACTCAGCAGAGTCGAGGATTAGATTACAAGCTGGGCGGACTTTGGCCGAGCCTTCCCGCCATGCACGGAAGGTTCGGCACACCACTTGGCGGCCAAGCGGCGGACGGCCTCGTAGACCTCTTCATCAAAGTCCAAGAGGTCGCAGATCACTCGCCTGTCTAGGAGGGCGCGGTTTGGGTCGGCGTCCGCGAGGTATGCGGGCTTCAACTCCTCGTCACGGAACTCGTCGAAGACCATTTCTGCCATCACCAACTGATCATCGGTGAGAGCACGTAGATCCAGCACGGGGAGCGACTCGGCGGAGCGGATCGTCATTCCCGCTTTACTTGATTGCTGGCGGCTGGAGTGCCACCAATACGACAACAAGCCTAGAGTTGAGTTGCCCCAAATCGTGAAAGCATAGTCCAACTTCTTGTCATGAAAGATGACGTTGGGCCATACCCGCCCACCGATGGATTCCTGCTCTGTGAAGGCAACGGCAAGAGCCTGTGAGCCAAAGGTGAAGTCACGATTCAGGTGTGCTCGGCTTGCTGTGGCCCAGAGTTCGGCCGCCTTCTCCTCCATGCCCCGCCGGACTTGCAGTTGGGAATCCGGCGCGCAAGTCATCCGCGTCTCTTTCTTGGCATCGTGGTTCCACGGGGCGGGATAAGTTGCGGTCGGGCTGGCCACTGTCTTCGTAAACGGCGCGTTATGAGCTTGGCTTATGAAGAATTGTGAGTCCAAGCCCCGCCTTCCGACTTGCCTCAGTCCTGCTACAGGTAATCCTATGGGCTGCCGTCGTCCGGGCAACCAGAGCTTGCCTTCGGATAGGGAATGAGCGGCCTGGGCTACAGAGGCGTCGAGAATCCGGGCCGCTCCCCACCCGTTTGCATGGTCGCTAATGGGTGCGTCCAGCATTTCGCCTACCACAGCGTCCCCACAGGGGATGGGGAAACCACCGTACGGCCCATCCTCCAGCTGTCGAATTGCAGTACTGTATTCCATCACCCTGGACAGCTCTTGGGCGTTCACGAAACTGTTTGGCTTGCGCCGCAAGGAGATAAACGTCCCTCGACCTTTGGGCTTCTCATCTCGTACTATCTTTCGACCGATTATCAGGCACTCCGCCATACCTGTATCGGACGAGAAGGACATGTCATAGCCGGTGGCCGCCATGCTTGCGATTGTCACATCGGTAAATTGGGTTGCGATCAACTCCCTGAACTTCGCCCACGAGGCACCGTTGATTGCGGTGAATGGCAGGACCAGGGCAACAACTCCGCCAGGGCGCAGCTTCCGGGCGGCTAGTGCCGCGAAGGCCGATCCCAGCCCAGCATGCCCGTGATAAGAGGTGCCGGTGGCGACCTGCTTCAAGCGGTTTGCCATGTCCGCTTGATCATCGTCGGAGGCTTCGTAGGCAGCAAAGGCTGCATTCACAACCCCATCGTCGGCGTCGTAGTGCTTGGTATTACTGGTGAATGGCGGGTTCATGATTACGAGGTCATATTTCTCGTCTGGGAATTCGGCCAATATCTGGGATGCGGTCGCCTCGCCCACGCTGCCGGTCCGCATAGCTGGATCGCTCATGTTGAACAGGGTCAATAGGGACGAGGATCGGAGCAGTTCGAGCGAGCCGATCAGCACGCCCCCGTCTCTCTGCCTACCGTATGGCACAGTGTAGAGCCGAGAACTCCCGAACCCAACCGTGGGATAGGCACCGGACAGAGTGGAGCCGGTGATGTGAATCGCCGACGGCATCACATCGCAGCCGTATAGGACTTCTTCCATTACTGCCGGATGTAACTTGGAGGAGTCGCCACCAGTCTGGTCGTGGCGAGCAGAGATTTGCTCATACACCGCAGACAGCAGCGCGCCAGTGCCGCAGGCGAAGTCGGCGATCCGCAGACTGCATATGGCCTCTGCGTCGGACCAGTCCACGCCCTCCATCTTGGCGACGGCGAGCCGGGCCAGCAGCGACGCCGACGCCGGAAGAGTATAGAAGGTGGCGAGGTATTTCCTATCGGCGATGAGGCGCTGGAAGATGCGGCCCGTTAGGTCGTGGGCGTTATCGACGCCAGTAGCTTCAACTCCTTGAGCAGTCTCCAGTAGTTCCCGCAGAATGCTGGCTGCGGTGTTACCGGGAAGCTGTTCCAGGACGTCTTTGGCGATGGCGAAGATGGGCCAGTAGTTTATCTTCAGGATCGCGGCCCAAGCTGATAGCGTCTCTTCTTGAGGGTTTGTTATGTCGGGGCCGCACACCAGACGCAGTGGTTTCACTCCTTCGTGCATCCCTGCGATACGCTGATGGAAGACCATTGCGTTTGCGATGATAGCGCAGGCCATGCGGCGGGTCTGCGGAACGTCTTTCATTCCCAGCAACCGGGCAATCACAGGGGTGACATTCGGCCGAAGCTTCGCCATCTCTTCCAACCTATTGGCGGCTTGTCCAATGCCTCGCTCAAGAATCCCAGCCGCCAGTTCCACTGCCTTCTGCGGCACGGATATGAGGCGAATAAGGTCTGCTAGGTCACTGGCAGACCCGTTCAGCCATCCCGACTCAGGGAAGCGGCTGCCGTCTTCGTGCAGGACGCAGTAGGCGAAGCGGGCTGCGGCAACAGCCTCCTTCACGTCATGGGTATCCTCCAAGGTCATCGGATAGCGCAGTGCGATGGCTGCCTCAATGGTCCGCGGTTCGCCTTGGACAGCCAGCCCCAACCGGTCGAATGCATCCTTTTCTACTTCGGGGGCGAGTTCATACTCGCCTTCGACAACCACTGGGGAGGATCCCGGAGCTGTAATGAGTACGTCAGCATGACGGCTTGGGTGATTAGGGAAGGTCCGGGTATTCTCCGAGCGCACCTGCCAGCGAGGCATCATGCTACGAAGCAAGTCTCCCAGGGCGTTGTTCGCGTTTGGCTCTGTCTGTCGTGGCATGTTGAATCAATCAGCCTGCGGCTCACCCAGCTGCTCGGCCTCTATTGGAGTCATGGATTGCCGGATATGGCGGCGAATTTCTGGTCAAAGGTTTTGACCTCTCTGACACCACGCCGTCGGCAACTGGCCAAGTGGCAGAGGTCCCGAGCCTGTAAGGTGGGATATTGCTGATGGAGTTGCCGGGCCAGAGCGACGTCCGTTTCTTCCAGCGGCCACACCTCCACTGACGCGCTTGCCATCAGTTCTAGCGTCGCATCGAAGGTTTGCAGCCTTCCGGTGGGCAGATAAACATGGGCCAGTTCCTGCATGACCTCCGCTGAAGTGCACAGCGGCTTCCCATTCCGATTGGCTTCGATGAAGAAGTCCTGGGCATTTGCCTGGAGTGCGTGAGGGCGTCCCACCGCGTACATGAAGACGTTGGTATCTACGAAGATCACGTGCCTGTCACTCCTGCCCCGCGCGACTCGTTCATAACGCGCAGGTGCTCATCCCAATCCGGTTCCGTCTCTGGACCATCCAGCGCTGCGCAAGCCTGGAAGAACTCCTTTACGTCATCCGGGGACTCGAACAGCTTGACGCGCTGGCGTGCTTCGAGGCGCTCACGGGCGGCCACCCGCAACCATGCGCTAAGGGACATTCCCTCCCGCCGTGCCTGATCGACGAAGCGGTCTCGGTCTGCGTCTGGCAGTACCAACTGAACCCTCGCCATATCACCCTCCAATTGAGTCAGTGTGTAATATCGTTACACATGGCCTTGCCAAAGGTCAAGGGGTGAGAATAGCGAACTAATGTTGAAGGGCGGGCTAGAATGTCCTCTGAACACGTTCGTGTCTGGAGCCGCGCGCCTTCCGCTATAGGTCCAACTGGAAGCTCAATGTGAAAGTTCTTGATTTCGTCAAGTCTGGTGGACCCTGCTGGGCACCCTGGACGGCCAGGGTCGGCTGGAATGCGAGGGGGCCCACCTGGATGCCACCTTCGCCCCTGCCAAAAAGGAGGAGATCAGGTAGGACTGACCCGCAAGAGCAAGGGCACCAAACTGATGCTGGTGGTGGACAACCAAGGAATCCCGCTGGGAGCCCTGGTGGCCAGCGCCCAAAGGGCAGAGATCAGTCTGGCCGAGGCCACCTTTGACACGGTGAAAGTACCGCGGGGCAGGGGATGCCCCCGCAGTCGTCCCAGGGAACTAGTAGCCGACCGGGGCTACGATTCTCGAGCATTCCGAGAGCGGTTGCGCTGTCTGGGAATCAAGCCCTGCATCCCGGAACGACGGGGCAAGAAGCCACGGCCGGGCCGCAAAGCTCAAGTGTCCAACTTCTGCCAACGGTGGGTAGTGGAACGGACCTTCGCCTGGTTGCACAACTTTCGCCGGTTGGTAATTCGATACGAGAGAAAGGCGTATGTCTATTTCGGCTTCGTCCTGCTGGCCTTCGTAGTCTTGCTCACTAACCGGATATTGAAGTAGCTTCTAGGATCTGAGGAGAGCCGCGATCATATCCCCCCGTCTGAGTCGATTAGCCCGGCCATTCGTGCTTTGGATGGTAGCCTGTTGATAAGCCACCAACTCCCTGTCTTTCTCGACATTGGGATCCACAGAGCTTACACGCTGGTAAAATGTTTCGAGTTTTGGCCCTAAATCTTTCGGGTCTAAATCGAGTCCCTCAATCACCGTCGCCCTGTACGTTTCTACCAGCAACGTAAACAAATTGGCTTGGTTCCACACCCTCGATGGCGATTGGAAACCGCAACATTCAATAAAGTCGAAAACCTTCGCGGAGTTAGTTTTGATTTCATTGGATTGAGGAAACTCTTCGTTGTACTGTTCCAGAAAAGTTCCGATCTCGCTATCGAGATTGAAATAAGTAGACAGAACGGTGGTCATATACGCGAGAACAAAACGTGTGTCGTCCATTCTCCTGATTTGGCTCGCGTTGAAGAATCGGTGGGTCGCGAAGAATTCATCAGAAGCGATCTCCTCCGCGGTTTGTTTAAAATCGCCGTCGAAGCGTGAATTTTGTATTTCCATCGCATTCAGCGAATAGCTCGTAGAGTTGATACGTTGGAACACGTTCCGTATGTCCTCATCGCTTATACTTCCTAAATCCCGTACAACGACATCGTACTGAAGGAACTGTGTTTTTCGATCTGGCGGGAGATCGTGGCAGGTAGGCAATTGGTTTCCCAACTGGAGGTGCTCCGAGTCATGGAAATATTGGTAAAGCGTGCTGACTCGTTGTTGTCCATCCACCAACAACTCCGTTCCTTCTCCTGTTTCCAGATCCACCTCTCCGGTGGCCACGAAAATTTCGGGAAAAGGATGCCCGTCCAAGACAGTTTGTATAAAACTGGACTTGTCCCTGTTCTTCCACACCAAGCGCCTTTGGAACGCAGGATTGATTTTCAGAGTTCCGTTCTGGACTGCCGTCAAAAGCTCCCGGATCTTTCGGTTAGTCGCTGTCGTTTTCATTCTGGACCCTCAAACTTTGTCGACACTGCGCGATAGCTATTTCTTGGTAACGCTCTAAGAACTGCCAAGACCTGTAAACTCCCGCACTGATCTTAAATGGCCCAAATTTTGACTTGACGTCAATTGGCGGAAGTATTCGAACCAGTCATTAGAGGATTGAGCGTTAGGAGGGAGGTAATCGGGCCTCACCTACCCACGGAACAAATAATCCCTAAAATTTGCTCCACGATACCAGTCGCCCGCGACGTTCCAGTAATCAAACGCAATTGACCAGAGTCCATCGAAAAGATCTTGAGAGATTACCGCAACATCCAAGTCAGACTCGTCTCTGAAATGTTGATACCGCTTGTTTGGCGCAATGCTAAACCCAAGTTTGGCCGATCCGACCAGAATGACCTGGGTCGAGTGTATACCAAACTTTACCGATATATCATGCTTCAATTCGAAGTATAGCTCCGGGTTTAGAATATAATTGTCCCCGAAAGCAATATATTTTTGGAACACGATTCCATCGGTTAGTGTAATAAGATCCTCTTGAAAACGCGCTATGCGGTTCCCAAGGTCGGATTCCTCTGTCATTTTCACTCCCAAAATTATGACCCACACCTTCTTTAATCAATGGTGCTAGATTGAGATTATTTTGAAAATTCCATGGAGTTCCCCTATCAGAGCAATCGCATCTTAACCAAGGAGGACTTTGAGAAGATAGTCTTGGCGTCAGCCAGCGTTGAGACGTTTGCCTTGGATACCGATTTTGAGGCTGGTTGATTAACGACAATTAACTTTGCCGGCGTATTGCCTCACCAGAGAATGTTACCGAAATTCTAGCCTTTATTTCCAACCCCAACCAGGACCAAATCCACCTTCTCGCTCGGTTCCGATGCAGGTTCATCAGACGCGGCGTAGATCAGTCCCTTGGCCATGACGCCACGCCAGTCCTTCACTCTGCGCTGCAGCGTTCGTAGTTGAGCATCTTCGAACCGGCCCGGATAGGCCTCGCGTAATTTTGCCAGCAAATCCTTGGCGTTTGTGTCGGGGTCTTTTTGAAGCCCCAACAGCACGTCGCGCCAAACGCCTTCGAAGGGGTCCTTCCGGGTACGCCAGTGGCGAGTCGAGCGCACTTGGTCCCTTTGAGTGGGCCGGGCTTCCCCCTGTTGCCACAGGTTGGGCCGGGAGGCCAGGAACCGGTCAATGCTCTCACCAAGAGGAACCCCTTGGGGCTGAGGTGAGGACATCGCTGCCATCGCCGACTGTGTCTCCCGTATGGAACGCAACAGCGCCACCGGGTCCAGTCCAGCCCGGTATTCGCGCAGATCGTTCTTCACAGCGATGCTGGTCTCATCATGCCACATGAGCCGGTCGCAGGGCGTGGCTGGCGGGCTGTAGCGCTTGATGACCCTGGCCCCGTCCCGGATCTTCTCCATCAGCTTGAAAGAGGGTTGGAAGTAGTTCACGTGCAACCTTACCGACTTGTACAGGTGGACCATCGTCTGTCCCGCGATTCGGCCCGAGTAGCGGTCATAGCCGGCGAACTGCCGGACTACGGAACCGTTCTTCTGCTCGATCCATCCCTGGTCGTTCTTGCGGTAAGCCCTGGAGCGGGTGAACTCGATTCCCCGGTCGGCACAGTACCTGATCAGAGTCTGGTTGATAAAGACGCTGTCGTTGTCCGAATCGATCCCGAGGACCGGGAAAGGCGGCTGCCCGGCGATGGCCTCCAGTCCCTCGACCACCAGGGACTGCTCCCTGGCCAGCAGGGGAACTGCCTCAGTCCAGCCCGTGCAGATGTCGGTGGCCACCAGGCTGTGAATAAAGGAACCCTCAAGAGTCCCGCCGCAGTGGGCTACTAGGTCGATTTCCAGAAAGCCGGGAGGCGGCCAATTCCAGTCGTTGTAGGTGCGCACCGGGACCTGGCTCCCCATGTATGGCCTTCTCTTGCGCCTCCGCCGACTGCCTGCGGTGGGCCTGATGGGTTTGAGCAGCCGGTCCAGGGTTGCTGCGCTGGCTGAGAGGAGATGTTCCCTCACAAGGGGATCGAGACTGAGATGCCCATGCCGCTCCATGGAGTTCACCAGGTTGGGCAGCGCCGCCTTGAGCCGCTTCCCGCAGATGCGGTCGGAAGCCTCCCACACCACGATGACCGCTTCGCCTACGGCCTCGTCGTAGATGCGTCTTCCCACGACCTGCTTGCCTTGATTGTCGCCGGTCTCACTCAGCAACCTGATGCCGTGCTTGCGATGGTGGCCGGTTATCGCAGTGAATTCGTCGAGAATCCTCCCTTTGTCCTTCTTGGAAGATTGCCGGTATCGGTCCCGGATCGTTGCCACAAGTTCCTGCTTCGCCATCTTGCTGAAGCCTACCCCCATGTGGCCGCCTCCCGAGTTTTCGGTAGCATTTTAGTTGAGGCAACCACTTTCGTAGAGTAACGATTTGGGTGAGGCAATGCGCTGGGCGGAGCACCCCAGAGCATCCTGTACGACAACACCAAGCTGGCGGTGGCCAGGATCCTGGGGGATGGACGCCGTAAACGCACCCGGGCCTTCACGGAACTCCAGTCCCACTACCTGTTCGATGACCGGTTCGGCCGTCCCGGCAAGGGCAACGACAAGGGGAAGGTCGAGGGGATGGTCGGGTATATGCGGCGCAACTTTCTGGCGCCGGTACCGTCCTTCGAGAGCTTTGAGGCGCTGAACGCCCACCTGGAACGTCGCTGCCTGGCGCGGATGGATGCCAGGTTGAGGGGCCACTCAGAGAGCATAGGTCAACAGATGGAACGGGACCTGAAGGCACTGCTGCCTCTGCTGGAGGCGCCCTATGACGCCTGCGAGAAGCAGGCGGGCCGGGTGAATTCTCTGTCGCTGGTGAGGTACCGGACCAACGATTACTCGGCGCCGGTGGCCTACGGACACCGGGACGTTCTGGTGAGGGGCTACGTGGACCGGGTGGTCATCACCTGCGGGTCCGAGATCATCGCGCGCCATCACCGCTCCTACCAGCGGGATAATTTTGTGTTCGACCCCGTCCACTACCTGCCCCTGCTGGAGCAGAAGACGGCGGCCCTGGACCAGGCCGCTCCCCTGCAGGGATGGGACCTGCCCGAGGAGTTTGGCACGCTGCGGCGATTGCTGGAGTCCCGCATGGGACGAAGGGGCAAGCGGGAGTTCGTTCAGGTGCTCGGACTGCTGGAGAACTTCAGCCTGGAAGAGGTGCAATCGTCGGTGAAAGATGCCCTCCGGTTGGGGGCTTTGAGCTTCGACGCGGTGAAGCATCTGGTGCTCTGCCGGCTGGAGGGCCGGCCGCCCCGCCTCGACTTGGAGCTCTACCCCTACCTGCCCCGGGTGCGGGTCAGCATCACTTCGGCCGGGGATTACATGACGTTGCTATCGGGGAGGGCGGCATGAACAGCCGGTCCACGCTGGTTTTGGAGCATCACCTGAAGGAACTGAAACTGCCCAGCTTCCTCCGGGAATACGGCAAGATGGCGGCCCAGTGCGCCGCCGAGGGAGGGGACCACCCAGGGTACCTGCTCAGGCTCGCCGAACTGGAACTCATCGACCGCCACCAGCGCATGGTGGAGCGGCGGATCCGGGCGGCCCGGTTCCCCGCCGTCAAAAGCCTGGACACCTTCGACTTTACCGCCATCCCCTCGGTGAACAAGTCCCTGGTGATGGAATTGGCCCGGTGCGAATACATCCAGCGCCGGGAGAATATCATCGCTGTCGGCAACAGCGGCACCGGCAAGACCCACATGGCCCGGGGGCTGGGCCTGGCCGCCTGCCAGAGCGGGATGTCGGTGGGATTCACCACGGCCGCCGCCCTGGTCCACGAGCTGATGGAGGCCAGGGATGAAAGACGTCTGCTCAACCTCCAGAGACAACTTTCCCGCCTGAGCCTGCTGATCATCGACGAGTTGGGTTTCGTCCCCCTGTCCCGCACCGGAGCGGAACTGCCTTTCGAGGTCTTCAGCCAGCGCTACGAGCGGGGTTCCATCCTGGTGACCACGAACCTGCCCTTCGACGAGTGGACCGAGGTCTTCGGGTCGGAGAGGCTGACCGGGGCACTGCTGGACCGCCTCACCCACCACGTCCACATCCTGGAAATGAACGGCGAGAGCTACCGGCTCAAGCGTAGCAGAGAGGGAGTTGTCTCCCAGACTCGAGAAGAGCCTCACGAAGAATAGGTCGCATCAAGACCTTCCTGCCTGTCCTCTGCTGCCCTACCCGTCATCAGGGCATTTCCCTCAACAAGTGGCGCTGTTAATTATGCTGGCCAGTTAGCTCGGACTTTTTCGCTGGCCTTACACCCCAGGTGGTGCAGTTTTACTCCGCCCCAGTGGCCCAACATGCCTCCGCCATTGACATCTGGGACAGGCTCAATTGCGAACTTTTAGGTGGGAGGTTGCTCTGTAAGTCCCTTGGAGCCTTGACTGATTGAGCATCGGCTTCCCCAATTGGTGGATCGGGACAGGCCAACCGGTTGCATCCCCAATCCAGGGTATCACAGTTCTAGGGCTAATCGACAAATAAGGGGAATTTCGGTTGTGGTTATGTAGGAGGGTAGAGGGTAAAGACCAGTAGAATGTAGATTGATTAAGGCCAGTGTGGTGGAGGGGTAAAGGGATGGGGGGGCGACAAATCAGCGATGGGCAGTGGGAACAGATTAACGGATTCCTGCCGGGCCGGCCTGAGTCGGTTGGGGTAACCGCCAAGGACAACCGCCTGTTTGTGGATGGGGTTCTCTGGGTGCTGCGCAGCGGGGCGGAATGGAAGAACCTGCCGGAAGAGCACGGCAAATGGAAGAGTGTCCACAAGCGCTACACCCGCTGGGCCCGTTCTGGCATCTGGGAAAAGGTTTTTCGGGTATTGCTGAATGATCCGGACAACCGGTATGTGATGATTGATTCCACCATAGTCCGGACCCACCAGCAGGCGGTGTGCGGTAAAGGGGGGGCCAGGGTCAGGCTGTGGGTCGGTCCAGGGGAGGGCTGACCACCAAGATACACCTGGTGACCGATGCCCAGGGGCAACCGGTACGCTTTGCCCTCACTGGAGGACAGGCAGCGGATGCACCCCAGGCCATACCCCTGCTGGCAGGGATAGAGACGGAGGCGGTCATCGCCGACAAGGGGTATGAAAGCAACAGGATCCTGGCCTTCATCCAGGAGCAGGGGGCCGAAGCCGTCATTCCGCCCAAGTCCAACCGGACCGCACCTTGGGAATACAATCGGGAACTGTACCGTACTCGAAATCTGATTGAACGGGCCTTTAACAAGCTGAAGCAATGGAGGCGACTGGCCACCAGGTATGACCGGAAGAGCCTCTACTTCCTCTCCGCCCTGTACCTAAACCAAAGCCAAGGTGAAACCCGCATTTGGGTCGGCTAGAATCAGGGAGGCATAGCGTCAGGACTGGGAGCAGACTGAGTGGGGATGGTGATGGGTATGAGGGGGATAAGGCCGGACTTGGAGGGGTGGCAGTTGGACTTGGCTAGTGTGCGCAGCAGGATGTACCTAGCGCCGACACCCCTGGAGAGAGAACGGTGGCACGCACTGTGGCTCCTGTGCCGGGGCCTGACCGCCTCGGGCACCGCCCAGGCACTGGGCCGGGATGCTCACACCATCGGCAGATGGGCCGCCGCCTTCGGCGAGGGAGGGCCTGCAGCCTTGATATTCGAGCAGACCGGGGGTTCCCCCCCGCACTTGGCGAGACGCAACAGGCGGAGTTGACGGGGGCAGTGCAGGAGTTGCCCGAGATGTCGGGCATAGAAATGGCCAACTGGAACTGGAAAGTGGTGCGGCAGTTTGTCTCGAAGCGTTTCGGCATTGGCCTGAGCCGCAGCACTTGCCTGAACTATCTGCACCGCTTGGGGTTTGTCCTGAAGCGTCCCAAGAAGCGTCTGGTCAAGGCAGATGAGCAGAAGCGGGAGGCCTTCGTGGCGGAGTACGCCACCCTGTCGGACGAGGCGTGGCGTACGGGAGCGAAGATATTCTTCGCCGACGAGGCCCATTTCCGGGCCGATGCCGAACTGAGAGGCAAATGGGTGCTAAAGGGAGAGCCGGCCTTGGTGGACTCGACCAGCCCGAGCTATGGCGAAAAGGCCAGCTACTACTCGGCAGTGTGCCTGGAGACCGGTGAGGTGGAGTGGATGGACCTGGAGGGGAACAGCAACTCCGGAACCTCGGCTGCCTTCCTGGAGCGGTTGCGGCAGAGGCACTCCGGGCCGCTCAACGTGATTTGGGACAACGCGCCGGCGCACCGCGGCGAGGCGGTGCGTGAGTATCTGCGGACGCCGGGCTTGGGGCTGCGGCTGATGAACCTGCCGGGCTACAGCCCGGACTTCAACGCCGATGAGGCCATCTGGGGCTGGGCGAGAGAGGAAGCCACCGGAAACCTGTGCTTGGGAACCAAGGCCCTGGTAAAGGAGAGGGTCGGGAATTTCCTCTGCGGGCTGTCCATCCGGAAAGACGAGGTCAAGGGCCGCTGCCGCACCGTCCTACAATCAAAGGCCGAAGGATTTCTGCGAGAATCCCAGCCCAATCACCGATGTATTGTAAATGCACATCCCACCTTGGCTTTGGTTTAGTTGCCGCTGTAGTATGGGGAAACTAATTGTCGATTAGCCCTAGTGTGAGCTAAGGTCCTCAGCAGGGCCAGAATCCGAAGGGTATTATGGCTGTAATGGCACAAGGTGTCCGGTAAATTGGGGGGGGTTCTGCTTTGCAGTTGCCAACCCATAAGTTGCTGCGGACTAAAAGGCAGGACGCTGGATGACCTCGGTCGTCGGTTAATCGGTCCTGGTCGAAGATATGGTGGCCTCCAGGCCTATTCTAGGGCAAATGTCCTTGTATAATTGTTTGTGAGGTGCCCGCGGCGACGGGTTAATTGCTGCCGCTGATCCAGCGGTGATCCTTTTGCTAAGGTACGCTTTACGCTCGCTGTTACAGCGTCTGTGCCTCCTGGTTGCATGTCAGTCGCGAGGAAGGTTGAAATCAGCTACGGGCACCTCATTGATTTGGGTTCCAGGAAGCCAGTTTGAGCCTCATTCTAACTCAAAGCCCTGAAGAACTGCTCCAGTTGTTTCAAGGGCTCAAATTACCGGAAGACGTTTCTGCGATGCTGGAAGTCGCCCACCGCGATTTCAACTATTGGATGTATCGTACCCCTGAAGAAAAGCGTTACACCACATTCTATATTGGTAAGAAAAAGGGTGGGGAACGTAAAATTGATACACCCACGACTAATGTGAAAATATTGCAGCAAAAATTGAACCAAGTCTTGCAGGCGGTATATTCTACCAAGCCTAGCGTCCATGGCTTCGCTAAAGGGAAGAACGTGAAGTCAAATGGTGAACAGCATGTGAAGAAGACATGGGTTCTAAATGTAGACCTAGAAGATCTTTTTCCCTTCCATCAACTTTGGGCGGGTGCGCGGAATGTTCATGGGTAAGCCATACTCTCTGCCCCAGAATGTATCGACTGTACTCGCCCATCTCTGTTGCTTCAAAGGCTACCTCCCTCAAGGTGCACCGACTTCTCCCGTTGTCAGCAACATGATCTGCGCTCAGATGGACAGCCACTTGCCGCGACTTGCCAAAGTGAATCGTGCGACTTACACCCGATACGCTGATGACATTACGTTCTCCAACACAAACAGACATTTTCCACCCGATTTGGCTTTCATCGACCGTCTTAATCAAGTCCATCCAGGCGAAAGACTCCTTCAGGTCATTACGCAAAACGGCTTCTCGATTAACGCTGAAAAGATATGGTTGAGGGGGCGAAACAACCGCCAAGTAGTTACGGGCGTCACGGTCAATGATTTCCCTAACCTCCCCAGGAAATACACAAACCAAATACGGGCGACACTGCATGCTTGGGAGAAACATGGGTTAGCTTTAGCTCAGGAGGAATGGGAGAACAAATATAACAAGAAGCACCGTGCCAATTGGTTGCCCATTCCCAAATTCGGAAAGGTCCTGAAAGGCAAGATCGAGTACTTGGGGATGATCAGGGGTCTGGATTCCCTGACATATCTCAAGTTCATAGATCAGTTAGGACAATTGGACCCTAATCTTACCAACGGGCGGGGAACACCGTTGAGACTGCTCCTTAAGGACTTTGAAAACCTGTCAAATAGCTCTACAACACCGCAGAAACGTGGCTACCTATTTGAGACATTGATGAATAGTCTGTTTGCATTGGAAGACATACTGGTACGAGAAAGCTTTAGGCGGAACGCTGGCGGTGAACAGATAGATGGAGCGTTCGAATTAGGTGGTTGGTATTGTATGGTGGAATGTAAGTGGCAGTCCAAGATGACTAGTCCACAGGAAGTCGATGGGTTGTCAGGGAAGTTGGGGCGATCCGGGGCACGGACACTGGCAGTATTCGTTTCTGTAAATGGGTGGTCTTCCCATGTAGTTGGCCTAATGAAACAAAATCCAGACAAGAAAATATTCTTAATGAATGGAGAGGACATCCATGCGGTGCTCTTAGGCAAAGTAGCGCTTGTTGACTTCCTCCGGGCCAAGAGTGAAGCACTGAACATAACCTCTGAGCCATATTTAAGTTACGATGAAATTCCCTAGAAAGTGAAGCTTTAGAGCACCAACCACCAACTGTCTTTCTACAATCGAGTGTGGTCAAAGCAAGTTTTACCGGTTCTCGATTTTTTGGTGGGCGGTAGTGGACTCGAACCACTGACCTCTTGCGTGTCGAGCAAGTACTCTAACCAGCTGAGCTAACCGCCCATTGTTGCGTAGAATGGCGCCGCCGGATTGACTATCGCTTCGTTCGCCACACTTGCCCGTTTTGGTAAACGCTTGAAGCCGCAGGTGACCGTGTGGCGACTAAGTTCTGAACAATTAAAGCAGGTGTCGGCCTTTGGCGTCAATATCGGACCTTGTGGCGCGACTGCTCAGAGTTGGTGAGTCCGATTCGTTGATAGCCGCCGAAAGCCGTTTCGTAACCGCCGGCCTGAGCGCCAACGGCAGAGATTAAACCCCTAATTACCGGTCCTTAGACACTCAGATCCCCCGATGCTGAACAGTTACCTTGTGGCTTGGGGTTATTTGATTGTTCCAATTCGGGCTGCGATGACTCTGCTGGGCCGGGCCCTATGGACCCGACTGCTGCCCCGGCGAAAACCGGAACTCAGGACCGAAAGGCCAACCCCGCCACTCTTGGCGATGAGTTCCCGGATTTCGGCTGAAGCCCGGAATTACCCGGCAGTGACAAACTGGTTACTAAAGGGCCCTGTTTTCTCGGCATATGCCCCAGTCCAGGAACTGGAGCCTTCATCAAAAGGTTTCCCACGAGGGGCTTCCCCCGAAGGGCTGCCGCCGGAGGACTCCCCCGTCATGAGACGCCAAGACCGGCTTGCCTCTCCAAACCAGACACGGTAAAACCGAGACGGCGGGAGTTCCCTTGCCGGAACAGCCCGCCGAAACTTGCCCAGTTTATCCGCGAAACGCCGCGGAGGGTTAGTCCAAGTTGTACACCCTGACGGCATTCCCGCCGGCAATCTTGGCCTTCTCCTCGTCGGTGCAGTCCACCAGGATCTCCTCAAGGATTTGCTGAGTCCTTGGCCACGTAGACTCGACGTGGGGATAATCCGAGCCCCACAGGAGATTGTCCACGCCGATAATGTCCCGCATTTTTACGCCCAGGGCGTCTTCCTGGAAGCCGCAGAACACGTTGCGGTGGAAAAACTCACTGGGAAGCATGTCGTCTTTGAACCGGAGGCTCCCCTTGAGGGCTTCTTGCGTCCTTTGCGTATAGGTGTAGTCAAGCCGGTCCAGGAAGTGGGGAATCCAGGACAATTCCATCTCCACGGAGCCGATCTGAAGGTTCGGATGACGCTCGAATACGCCGCTGAAGATCATGTCTCCTAAGGACATACGCACCCAGTGGTCCGCGTTGCACAGGAAAGCGGGCCTTATGCGTACGCGCTCCTCTCCAACGCCAAATTCCTGGCCCGCGCTGGGGCGGTTTGTGGCGATGTGAAGGCCAAGGGGCATGCCCAAGCTCTCGGCAGCAGACCAAAGGGGTTCATACTCCGGCAAATGGTATGGTCGCTCCTCGGGCGGATACACGCTTATCATGCCCCCCGCGAGCCCCATCTTCGCGCAACGCTCGAGCTCCGTTACCCCTGACTGCACGTCATCGACGTTGATCATGGCTATGCCTTTCAGGCGCTGGGGATACGGTTTGCAGAACTCGGCAAGCCAATCGTTGTACGTTGAGAAGATTTCCGTCAGAAGCGATCCATCCGGGACGCTGTATAGCAGCAGGCCGACGGTTGGATAGACTATGCTCACGTCTACCCCGTCCAGGTCCATATCTTTCACGTGTTCCTCGGGGATGTAGCCTCCAGGACGCACGTCCTCTTGGGTGCGCGTAATGACCAGATTTTCAGGCTCTTCGAACCTCATGCCGGTCTGAGAGCCGGCGCCGGTGCCGATGACCCTGTGGTTGTCGCAGTACCACCAATCTCCATCTTCCTGCCGGACGAGCTTAGGAACCCGTTCTTTGTACTTGGAGGAGGCCCTGCTTATCCACAAGTCCGGTGGTTCATGAACGTGGTTGTCTGATGATATAACTCTGTAATTACCCATTTCGACATCTCCTGCGCCTTGGCGGCTTCCTAATTTAACTCCCTAGACCAACTCCCCAAGCGTCGAAAAAAACTCCATAGTCATTGGAAGGGAGTCTACTTATACCGCTCCACGCCGTCAATCCCTTGATTTCGCCTGTGGGAGCGACTCTAAACGCCTGGACTCCATTGGACACGTCCCGACTGGCATCTGGCAGAAAGGAAGTTGAGATACATGCGGCGATTTCGGCTAGGCCGAAGGCCACAGGGCCGGATATGGCAAAAATGGCGGAGGCGTTGGAGTATGATCTACTGCCTTACAAAGCTATATGACGTTCGTGTCGGCCTGACAGCCCTGGTTTTACCACACTTATTCCCACAGAAGTGGTTGGGCTTTGTAGGCTTACTTGGGACTATCCGGTCATCAGGCTCCTGAGAGCCATATCTCCGGACTGAATACGGGGTTTCCGCTTGACCGCCCGGGTGGACTCAGAATGTTAAGTCTTGGCAACTCGAAAAAGTAAAGTAGCTTGAGGCCCGGCGAGGTCAACTGCTACGGGGCACTCAATTAATTCAGCATCGACCCTCACCAAATTGCTGAGTCCACGCTACCCGTTGGAAAGGGGCATTGTTGAGTCACCCCGAGCCTTTGGTGCAACATCTCTTATCATCTTTTGAACCATCCGCCACCAGCGCGTCTGACCTGACCCCCGAAAGTCGATCCAGAATGAATGTTAGGATTTTGGACAAAAGGGGGTTGAGACATGGCCAAAAGGAAGCACACGTCCGAAGAAATCATCAACAAGCTCAGGGAGGCGGAGGTGGTCATCGCCGCGGGAAGTACGGCTGCAGAAGCAGCCCGGCGCATCGGCGTCTCGGAGCAGACCTTCTACCGCTGGAGGGCCGAGTACGGTGGTCTCCGGGTCGATCAGGCGCGGCGCCTGAAGCAGCTGGAGACGGAGAACGGCCGGCTCAAGAGGGCGGTGGCCGAACTGACCCTGGACAACCAGATACTCAAGGAGGCGGCTGAGGGAAACTTCTGAGCCCCGCCCGTCGCCGCCTTTGTGTCGAACACGTCAGGTCGGTTCTGAAGGTATCAGAGCGGAGGGCCTGCAAGGTGCTGGGGCAGTCCCGCTCGACCCATCGCCGTGAGCCGTTGGTCCGGGATGACGAGCAGGCCCTCACCAACGACATTGTGGGGTTGGCCACCCGGTTCGGCCGTTACGGTTATCGGCGGATCACCGCGATGCTCCAGCGTAGCGGCTGGGTGGTGAACCACAAACGGGTGGAGCGTATCTGGCGGCGGGAGGGGCTCAAGGTACCGGCCAGGCAGCCCAGGAGAGGCCGGCTGTGGCTGAACGACGGGTCGTGCGTCAGGCTGAAACCGGAGAGTGAGAACCACGTGTGGGCCTATGACTTCGTCCACATCAGGACCTGGGACGGCCGGGCGGTGCGGCTGCTGACCATCATTGACGAGTACACCAGGGAGTGCCTGGCCATCCGGGCTGGCCGCAGCATCCGATCCTCGGATGTGATCGAGACCCTCGCCGGGCTGATGATGGCCCGAGGAGTGCCGGAGCACATCCGCTCGGACAACGGGCCGGAATTCACCGCCAGGGTGGTGCGGGAGTGGCTAGGGGGTGTGGGGGCCAGGACCTTGTACATCGAGCCTGGGTCGCCGTGGGAGAACGGATACGTGGAGAGCTTCAACGGCAAGCTGAGAGACGAACTCTTGGACCGGGAGGTGTTTTACACGCTGCTGGAGGTGCAGGTGCTGACCGAGCAGTACCGCCAGACTTACAATCGCATAAGGCCGCACAGTTCCCTGGGCTACAGGCCACCGGCGCCGGAGACCATCCTGCCCGAGAACCTTGTCCCGGTGCTGGTCGGACTAACATAGCAAGTGGTACAACTACTGGGGGCAGGTCACGTCCTCCTAGTAGTCAGCAGTGTTATGCCCGGAACCGGGCCGTGCAGAGGGGAGTAACTGGAGAGGACACTGGTCAGGTACGATCGTGGCGGGCGGTGTCGTCCAGGACGAGGCCGAATTGACAGTGGCGCATATTGCCCGTTATTCAGCATGGTCCGGGTGTCCTACGGCTGCATCATTGGTGACTGCCCTTTCGGGGGCGCTCCCGTTCGATAGATTGTGACGTGCCGGTGGCACCCCCTGGCGACACGCCTACATGGTAATGGCGGATGGGACGATGAGCACATACAGCAGTAGGGCCAACCCGGCAGTGAAGGCCTCCAGCAGGCGGGAGGGTCTGCCGGCGGAACTATCACGGGTGAATTTTGGTGCGGCGGGAGTGGACGTGGGCGCCGGCAGCCACTTCGCGGCAGTGCCCGAAAACAGCTGCGAGCAACCGGTGCGCGAGTTTGGCGCGTTCACTGCGGACTTGTACCTTATGGCCGATTGGCTGGCCGAGTGCGGTGTGGAGACAGTGGCGATGGAGTCCACCGGAGTCTACTGGATACCACTCTTTGGAGTCCTGGAGGAGCGGGGGTTCCAGGTGATGCTGGTGGACCCACGGCGCATTAAGAACGTGCCCGGACGCAAGAGCGACGTGCTGGACTGCCAGTGGCTCCAGCAGCTACATACCTACGGCCTGCTTTCGGCGGCTTTCCGGCCCGAGGCCGACATCCGGCGGTTGAGAAGCTATCTGCGGCAGCGGGCCATGCTGGTGGAATATGCGGCCCAGCATGTTCAGCACATGCAGAAGGCGCTGACCCAGATGAACGTGAAGCTGCACCAGGTCATCAGCGACATCACCGGCAAGACCGGGATGACCATCCTCGAAGCCATCGTGGGGGGTGAGCGAGACCCGCGAAAGCTGGCGCAATTTCGGGATCCCAGGACCAAGGCAGACGAGGAGACCATGGCCCTATCGCTGGAGGGGCACTGGCGGGAGGAGCACATCTTCGAGCTGACCCAGGCCCTGGAGTTGTACCGGGTGTATCAGGCCAAGATTGCCGAGTGCGACCGGGAGATTGAAACCCAGATGGGGCAGTTTGACGACCGTAGCGGTGGCGCAGCGCCTGCGGAACAGCCCAGGAGGAACCGCATCCAGGGGAACGCGCCGCGCTTTGACGTCCGCGGCCACCTGTACCGGATGACCGGGGTGGACCTGACCCGGATCAACGGCGTGGACGCCTACACGGCGTTGAAGGTAATCAGCGAGGTAGGCACCGATATGACAAGATGGCCAACGGCCAAGCATTTCGCCTCATGGCTGGGATTGAGTCCCAATAACCGGGTCACCGGAGGCAGGGTCATCAGCTCCCGAACCAAGCCCAGCGCCAACCGGGCAGCCAAGGCGCTGCGGCTGGCGGCCAACGCCCTGTACCGCTCCAACAGTGCGTTGGGAGCGTTCCTGCGCCGCAAGAAGGCGCAGCTGGGACCGCCCAAGGCCATTACGGCCACGGCGCACAAGCTGGCCAGAATCATCTACGCCATGCTGCGCTATGGGCAGCAGTACGTGGATGACGGCGCTGACTACTACGAGGCCCAGTACCATCAACGAGCATTGCGGTCTGCGAAACGGAGGGCGGCGCAGCTGGGTTACGAACTGGTACCCACATCCGATGATCGAAACCGCGCCCTTGATCTGCCCTTGGCAACGGCCGCGACCGGCGCGTGAAAACCTCAGTTACTCGATAGTCATGTTTGGAATCGAAGGGATACAGCCGGTGAAGTTTGCCCCTGGCGTCGTGGGTGTTGAACCGCCAGTTGATGGTGGTTCGGGCGACGTTTCGCTCCGTGACCAGGGCCTGGACCTCCCGTCGGAGGGCCGGTTCGTCGGGGACGCGTTGCTTGAGGCAGCAGCGAGACAGGACACTGAACTCGATTTCCGCCATATTGAGCCAACTGCCGTGCTTGGGCGTGTAATGAAACTCCAGCCGCTTGGCAATCCGCCGGGCTTCCTCAGCTGGTGTCAATGGCGGCGAGAAAGTGTACCACTGCGGCGGAGGAATCATGTACCACCGGCACGATGAGAAAGGACTGAATTGGGAGCCGGGCGGGGTTAGGTCAGGAGCAAGGGTCCGCAGTCCTGGAGTGAGTCAGGAGTCTTCTGGCTCGTCCGAGACCTGGTAGGCGGCGCTCTGCCGGCTGTGGCGGAGGCGGTAGCTGTCGCCGTTCATCTCCAGGATATGGATGTGGTGGGTGAGCCGATCCAGCAGCGACCCAGTGAGGCGTTCCGATCCGAACACCTCGGTCCACTCATCGAAAGGCAGTGGCGTACTTCCCAACGCTCTAGCCGAAGGCTGGCTTGTTGACCATCAGGTAAAGCGAGCAGATCGGCAAGGCTATCGCAAGTGCCCCCCAGAAGTACCACTTGCGGAGCGCCGAGAAGAATTCTGATGGTGGCGAGTCTGGGTAGTCCGACGGGTCAGAGAACACAGCCATGCGATGTTGGACGGGGATAAGGATTCCCACCCATATTACGCCGGATGCGATGAATAGCCACAGGGCGACAGTTATCCAAGACAACTGGTGAAACGCGCCCCACCCACCCCAGCGGGCGAGCACCATGGCAAACCCGTTCATCAGTAACAGGAGCACACCAGGCAGGGTGAAGAGTAGGTCGGCGCGGATAACAGCCTTGGCGGAGAAGTGTATGACATTGACGCTCCGCGTTCGCTCCGCCATCAGCATCCATGCAGCGGTAACGATGATGTTCCCGAGGAAGACCACCGCGCCAGCTATATGCAGAAAAGTGTGCCATCTATACGGGAACAGCGGTAGGGATACCGCCACCGCAGCAACGACAAGGAAGCCATAAGCTAACCATTCATTCCGGTGAATGTATCGCAAGGTCAGTCCTCTCGTAGAGACTCAGAGTCGTACACGGATATAGGCCAGCCACTACGGATACCGACCAGCCTACAACGGTTGTAGAGGGCAGCGTCAAGGGCGACGAGAAAGGACTGAATTGGGAGCCGGGTGGGGTGAGGTCAGAAGCAGAGGTCCGCAAGTCTGGAGTGAGTCAGGAGTCTTCCGGCTCGTCCGAGACCTGGGAGGGGGCGTTCTCCCGGCTGCGCTTGAGGCGGTAGCTCTCGCCGTTCATCTCCAGGATGTGGACGTGGTGGGTGAGCCGGTCCAGCAGCGCTCCGGTGAGACGCTCCGAGCCGAAGACCTCGGTCCACTCGTCGAAAGGCAGGTTGGTGGTCAGCATTATGGAGCCCCGCTCGTAGCGCTGGCTGAACACCTCGAAGAGCAGTTCCGCCCCGGTCCGGGCCAGAGGCACGAAGCCCAGTTCGTCGACGATCAGCAGGTTGAGCCGGGCCAGTTGTTTCTGCAAGTTCAGCAGGCGCCTTTCGTCCCTGGCCTCCATCATCTCATGCACCAGACCGGCGGCGGTGGTGAAACCCACAGACATCCCGCGCTGGCAGGCGGCCAGCCCCAAACCAAGGGCCACGTGGGTCTTGCCGGTGCCGCTGTTGCCGACGGCAATGACGTTCTCTCGGCGCTGGATGTATTCACATCGTGCCAGCTCCATCACCAGCGCCTTGTTCAACGATGGTATGGCCGGGAAGTCTAGGGTGTCCAGGCTTTTGACGGCAGGGAATCGAGCCGCCCGTATCCGCCGCTCCACCATGCGCTGGTGGCGGTCGATGAGTTCCAGCTCGGCGAGGCGCAGCAGGTACTGGGGGTGATCCACACCCTCGGCGGCGCACTGGGCTGCCATCTTACCGTACTCCCTGAGAAAGCCGGGCAGCTTCAGCTCTTTGAGATGGTGTTCCAGCAGCAGCGTCGACCGGTCGTTCATGCCGCTCTCCCCGACAGCAAGGTCATGTAGTCTCCGGCGGACGTGGTGCTGACCCTGACCCTGGGCAGGTGGGGATACAGCTCCAGGTCCAGCCTTGGCGGACGTCCCTCCAGCCGGCAGAGCACCAGGTGCTTCACTGCGTCGAAGCTCAGCGACCCCAGGTGGATGGCATCTTTTACCGCTGCGTGCACCTCCTGCTGATTGAAGGTCTCCAGCAGCCTGAGCACCTGCACGTACTCCCGTTTGCCCCGCCGTCCCATTCTGGATTCCAGCAGCCGGCGCAGCGTCCCGAACTCTTCGGGCAGGGCCCAGCCCTGCAGGGGTGCGGCCTGGTCCAGGGCGCCCGGCTTCCGTTCCAAGAGCGGCAGGTAGTGGATGGGATCGTAGATGAAGTCGTCCCGGTCGTATGATCTGGGATGGCTGGCGATGACCTCGGTTCCGCAACTGATGACCACCTGGTCCACGTAGCCCCGTACCAGGACGTCCCGATATCCGTAAGCCACCGGCACCGAGTAGTCGTTGGTCCTGTACCTTACCAAGGACAGCGAACTCACCCGGCTTGCCTGCTTGTCGCAGGCGTCGTATGCCACCGGCGGCAGCGGCAACAGGGCCTCCAGGTCCCGCTCCATCCTCTGACCGATGGTCTCCGTGTGGCCCCTGAGCTGGGCGTCCATTCGCTCCAGGCATCGTTGTTCCAGGTAGGCATTGAGCGCATCAAAGCTCTCGAAGGACGGCACCGGCACCAGAAAGTTTCGCCGCACGTACCCCATCAGGCCCTCCACCTTGCCTTTGTCATTGCCCTTGCCTGGGCGTCCGAACCGGTCCTCGAACAGGTAGTGGGACTGCAGCTCGGTGAAGGCCCGGGTGCGCTGACGCCGTCCATCCCCCAGTATCTTCGCCACGGCTAGCCTGGTATTGTCGTAGAGGATGCTCTGGGGCACTCCGCCCAGGAAGGCGAACGCCGAGACATGGCCGTCCAGGAAGGCCTCGGTGGTCTCCGCCGGGTAGGCCTTGACGAAGCAGCCGTCGCTGTGGGGCAGGTCGATGACGAAGCAGTGGGCCTTTTGCTCTACGCCGCCGATGACCACCAGGGCCTCGCCGAAGTCGCACTGCGCGTGGCCCGGCGGATGGGACAGGGGCACGAACATCTCCTTGGTCTGACGGCGATGCTCCCTGACGTAGTCCTTGACCGTGGTGTATCCGCCGTCGAACCCGTACTCGTCCCTGAGCCGCTCGTAGATGCGCTTGGCGGTGTGTCGCTGCTTCCTGGGGCGCTTTAGATCGTCCTCCAGGATCCGGTCAATGACACCGGTGTAGGGCTCAAGCTTGGGACGCCGGGGCGGGGTCTGTCGCCGGTACCCCGGAGGCACGGAGTAGGCCAGCATCTTGCGCACGGTGTCCCGGTGCAGGCCAAACTCTCTGGAGACCTCCCGAATACTCTTACCCTCCACCATCACCGCCCGGCGAACCCGCAGATATACGTCCACCTTATACATCCGTCGCACCATCCATGGGTCGGCTATGACCCTATGAATGATGGCGGGCGGTACAGTATTTAGTCGCCGATACTCAGCAATCCTCCGCCCGCACGGCCCACTTTATCTCCGCCGCTTACAGCTGGGAAGGTCTCGTACAGGGACGCTGTCCGGTGAGTGTTCAGATTGTCCAAGACCAGCCGCACCACGCAGGCTTGCAGGTAGGCCTCATCCACCAGCCAGCGCATCTGGTGGGCGAAGTCTTGCATCGTGCGCCGCTCCGTGACCGCCACCTGCCGCCAACCCGCCAAGGGCTCACAGGCCAGGAACAGGTTGCGGGTGCCCTCCCTACGGTACTCGTAGTCCTGCCGCACCGGTCTTCCCGGTTGGGCGGGCAGCGGGGGCCGGGTGTCAGCCAGCAACTGGGTGGAGGTCTCGTCAAAGCAGACCACCGGCCGTTGGGCATCATAGGGTTCGGCATACAAGTCCAGGACATCCTCCATGTGGGCCACGAAGCCGGCGCTCACCTTGGGGATGCACCACTCCTGCTTCTGCCACGGCTTGAGGGCGTTTTTTTGAGCCGCTGGCGCACCCCCTCGTGGGACATGGAAGGCGCCAGCCCCAACTCGACCACCTTCCCAGCCAGCAGACGCAAGGTCCAGTGGTCATGCCCTTGCGGCGCCGGGCTGCAGGCCAGAGCGATCAGGTGGGCTTCCCCCCGGTCGTCCAGCTTCCGGGGCCGGTTGGCCTGGGGACGGTCCTGCAAAACCCCCTCCAACCCTTCTTCGGCAAAACGCTGCTTGACCCGGTATACGGTGCTCGGCGCCACATCCAAAGCTTCGGCTACTTGGGGCACCCGCCAACCATCGTCGCTCTTCAGAAGAATCCGCGCCCTGGCGGTCACTCGGGCTGAGCTTTTCCCAACCCGGATCAGTCGCTGGAGCTCCTCCCGCTGTTCCTGTGCCAGCCCCACCGCGTACTTGTCCCTGACCATCACACCACCCTCCACCATCAACGCTTCCTACCAGGCAGGATAGCTCAATTGTCCCCCTTCTTAAACAAATCCCAGAACCAAGTTGACTGACTACTAGTAGTCAGTCAACCGTGAAATCAGAAGGGTAAAGACGGTGAAGGTTGGTTCGGGCGTCCCGGGTGTTGAACCGCCAGTTGATGGTGGCTCGGGCGGCGTTGCGCTCTGCGACCAGTGCATCGACTTCCCGCTGGAGAGCCTCCTCGCCGGAGAGCCGCTGCTTCAGGCAGCGGCGGGACAGGACGCTGAACTCGATCTCCGCCATGTTCAACCAACTCCCGTGCTTGGGCGTGTGATGAAAATCCAGCCGCCTGGCGATCCGCCGGGCTTCCGCAGCTGGGAGAGTCTCGTACAGCGATGCCCGGCGATGGGTGTTCAGATTGTCCAAGACAACCCTTACGACCTCGGCTTCCGGGTAGGCTTCATCCGCCAGCCAGCGCATCTGGTGGGCGAAGTCCCCCGTGGTGCGCCGCTCCGTGACCGCCACCTGCCGCCAGCCCGACAAGGGCTCGCAGGCCAAGAACAGGTTGCGGGCGCCCTCCCGTCGATACTCGTAGTCCCGCCTCAGCGGAAATCCCGGCCGGGGCGGCAGAGCGGGCCGGGGTCTCCGCCAACAACTGGGTGGAGGTCTCGTCAAAGCAGACCACCGGCCGTCGGGGATCATAGGGCTCGGCGTAGAGATCCAGGACATCCTCCATGTTGGCCACAAATTCCGCGCTCACTTTGGGAATGCACCACTCCTTCTTCTGCCACGGCTTGAGGGCGTTTTTTTGAGACGCTTGCGCACCCCCTCGTGGGACATGGAGGGCGCCAGCCCCAACTCGACCACCTTCCCGGCTAGCGGACGCAGGGTCCAGTGGTCGTGCCCTTCCGGCGCCGGGCTGCAGGCCAGGGCGATCAGGTGGGCCTCGCCCCGATCATCCAGCTTACGGGGCCGGTTGGCTTGGGGACGGTCTTTCAGAACCCCCTCCAGCCCGCCTTCGGCGAGGCGTTGCTTGACCCGGTACACGGTGCCCAGGGCCACATCCAGAGCTTCGGCCACTTGGGGCGCCGGCCAGCCTTCGTCACTCTTGAGGAGAATCCGCGCCCTGGCGGTCACCCTTGCCGGGCTTTTGCCAACCCGGATCAGTCGCTGGAGCTCTTCCCGTTGTTCCTGTGCCAGCCGCACCGCGTATTTGTCCCGAACCATCACTGCCACCCCCGCCATCAACATTTCCCATCAGGCAGGATAACAAAATTGGTTTATTTATTGAACAAATGCTAAAACCAAACATGACTATCGAGTAACTGAGGTTTTCACGCGCCGGTCGCGGCCGTTGCCAAGGGCAGATCAAGGGCGCGGTTTCGATCATCGGATGTGGGTACCAGTTCGTAACCCAGCTGCGCCGCCCTCCGTTTCGCAGACCGCAATGCTCGTTGATGGTACTGGGCCTCGTAGTAGTCAGCGCCGTCATCCACGTACTGCTGCCCATAGCGCAGCATGGCGTAGATGATTCTGGCCAGCTTGTGCGCCGTGGCCGTAATGGCCTTGGGCGGTCCCAGCTGCGCCTTCTTGCGGCGCAGGAACGCTCCCAACGCACTGTTGGAGCGGTACAGGGCGTTGGCCGCCAGCCGCAGCGCCTTGGCTGCCCGGTTGGCGCTGGGCTTGGTTCGGGAGCTGATGACCCTGCCTCCGGTGACCCGGTTATTGGGACTCAATCCCAGCCATGAGGCGAAATGCTTGGCCGTTGGCCATCTTGTCATATCGGTGCCTACCTCGCTGATTACCTTCAACGCCGTGTAGGCGTCCACGCCGTTGATCCGGGTCAGGTCCACCCCGGTCATCCGGTACAGGTGGCCGCGGACGTCAAAGCGCGGCGCGTTCCCCTGGATGCGGTTCCTCCTGGGCTGTTCCGCAGGCGCTGCGCCACCGCTACGGTCGTCAAACTGCCCCATCTGGGTTTCAATCTCCCGGTCGCACTCGGCAATCTTGGCCTGATACACCCGGTACAACTCCAGGGCCTGGGTCAGCTCGAAGATGTGCTCCTCCCGCCAGTGCCCCTCCAGCGATAGGGCCATGGTCTCCTCGTCTGCCTTGGTCCTGGGATCCCGAAATTGCGCCAGCTTTCGCGGGTCTCGCTCACCCCCCACGATGGCTTCGAGGATGGTCATCCCGGTCTTGCCGGTGATGTCGCTGATGACCTGGTGCAGCTTCACGTTCATCTGGGTCAGCGCCTTCTGCATGTGCTGAACATGCTGGGCCGCATATTCCACCAGCATGGCCCGCTGCCGCAGATAGCTTCTCAACCGCCGGATGTCGGCCTCGGGCCGGAAAGCCGCCGAAAGCAGGCCGTAGGTATGTAGCTGCTGGAGCCACTGGCAGTCCAGCACGTCGCTCTTGCGTCCGGGCACGTTCTTAATGCGCCGTGGGTCCACCAGCATCACCTGGAACCCCCGCTCCTCCAGGACTCCAAAGAGTGGTATCCAGTAGACTCCGGTGGACTCCATCGCCACTGTCTCCACACCGCACTCGGCCAGCCAATCGGCCATAAGGTACAAGTCCGCAGTGAACGCGCCAAACTCGCGCACCGGTTGCTCGCAGCTGTTTTCGGGCACTGCCGCGAAGTGGCTGCCGGCGCCCACGTCCACTCCCGCCGCACCAAAATTCACCCGTGATAGTTCCGCCGGCAGACCCTCCCGCCTGCTGGAGGCCTTCACTGCCGGGTTGGCCCTACTGCTGTATGTGCTCATCGTCCCATCCGCCATTACCATGTAGGCGTGTCGCCAGGGGGTGCCACCGGCACGTCACAATCTATCGAACGGGAGCGCCCCCGAAAGGGCAGTCACCAATGATGCAGCCGTAGGACACCCGGACCATGCTGAATAACGGGCAATATGCGCCACTGTCAATTCGGCCTCGTCCTGGACGACACCGCCCGCCACGATCGTACCTGACCAGTGTCCTCTCCAGTTACTCCCCTCTGCACGGCCCGGTTCCGGGCATAACACTGCTGAGTACTAGGATGGGGCCGGATTTCCGCGTACTGTTGTGGAAACTAGCTGATTCGTGCTCCTCATATAGGTTGAGGCTTATCACGTTGCCTTCCAGAATGCAGCGACATTTACCTGTGTTGTCCGTCGCCGTGGGTAGCGGGACCCACATGATGATGGAATACGATGACACGGACACAATCGTTATGATGGGCGAGACCGGCGCTACGATCCAGCGGGTGCCGGATTGATTCGGACCGTCCTGCTCATCGGGGTCGTGGCTCTCGCCGCAGTGGTCCTGACCGGGTGCGAGCGTCTGTTTCCCGACGTCGAGGACTGGATTGCCGACTCGGAGACGCTCGCACGACGCTTCGACGCGCGGCTGGGCGACCTGAAAGAGTGCGTCGAGGAGGACAGCTGCGAAGAGGCGCTTGATGCGGAGAGAGGCGTCTTCGTCATGTGCTCGTGGGTCATGTCGCGTGGAGATCTTGCTCCGGAGGGTTTCGAGGCGGCGGAGTGGCCGCGGTTCGACACCCTCTGCGAGGGGCTGGAGGGGGTGCTGGAGCTGCCGAAGGCGGACGCGCTCCTGCGCATTGAGGACCTCCAGGATGAGACAGACCGCATCAGTGAGGGAATCCGTGCCGACATCGAACCCCGAGAGCGGGGAAAGGAGGAATGAGACGAAGGTCAGGAACTGGCTGAGACTGCCTAGCGCCCATCGGAATGGATGTCACCGTGGGCACCATCCCCGGAGTCCAGCATCAGTTCCGACAATAGCCACCGGCCCACTTCCCCCACAGCCGTCCCAAGGTCTCGCGAGGTCACCCTCAACCTCACTCGCGTCCCGCCATCGTCCCTTATGAGGTCAGGAGCCACGTCACACTTTCGGACATCCTTTAGGGCCCTGTCAATGCCGAATCCGAGGGGCTCGGCAGTTTCACGGGCTGCCCAGCCACATCCCGAAACCCTTCTACCTGTCATCCACGTCGATCTACCTGAAAAGGTCCGAATCGGTACCCAGGCCCGCCGCTTCCAAATATGCGGTTCTTATGACGCTTGCCGGGATCGAGCAGACTTTCGTGCAAGGGGGCAATTGATGGCCCGGAGCCGGATGGGTCGCCCCCTTTGAGCAAGCTTCTCAAGCTATACCCACGAAAGGGCCGCCAATTGGCTTTCGCTTTCGGCTTGCGAGTCAGACTGCTCAAAACCCTTCACCCGACCGCGCGGATTGCGCTGTCGTGTTTGATGGCCGTCGCCGTGATTACGGCATGTGACAACGGAGATATGCCTGCTCCGACTCAGGAGCCAACAGCCACCCCGACGCGGGAACCGACGCCCACGCCAATTCGGACCGCCCGTCCCGGCGCGGCAGGGCTGGACGACCCTCTATTTCCCGGGCTGGGCAACGGCGGATATGACGTTTCCCGCTACACGGTGACCCTCGACATCGACGTGGAAGCCAACGAGATCTCGGGCCGGGCTCAAATCGAAGCCGACGCTACACAGGACCTCTCCTCGTTCAATCTGGACTTTCGAGGCTTAATGGTTACGCAGGTCGCCGTGGATGGCCGCCCAGCCGACCACTCTCGCGCCGGATACGAGCTGACAATCAAACCTGGTGCGCCGATCCCCATAGGAACCACCTTCAATGCCGTGGTCTCTTACGAGGGTCGGCCTTCGACCAGCCCAGTGCCTGGGACGAGCCTCCTAACCGGCTGGATAGACTACGAGACCGGGATACTCGCGTACGGCGAACCCTGGGGGGCGTCGCACTGGTTCCCGGTCAATGAGCATCCATCCGATAAAGCCTTGTACACCTTCATCATCACGGTGCCTGACCCCTATGAAGCGGCCTCAAACGGTGAATTGACCAGCACGACCGACCACGGGGAGACTGTGACATACGTATGGGAAAGCGTCCATGAGATGGCCAGCTATCTGGCGTTCCTGGCGGTCGCTCAGTTTGACGACGTCGCCAGCAAAAGTCCTGGGGGGATAACCATCGTTGACTCGGTTGAAGCGTCGATAGACGAATCCGCAAGGCGTAGTCTGGATAGCGTCCCTTTGATAGTCGATGTTTTTGATGAATTGTTCGGGCCGTATCCATTCGAGTTCACCGGCTCCGTCGTCATTGACGAGGCGATTCCGCCGCTGGAAACCCAACCCCGGCCCGTCTACGGGATAGGGGAACTGGAGGATTTCGGCGACAGGTTGATAGCCCATGAGTTGGCGCACCAGTGGTTTGGGAACCTGCTTACTCCCGCGTCATGGCAGGACTTGTGGCTGAGCGAGGGGTTCGCCACCTACGCTGAGTGGCTGTGGTTGGACCACAAGTCCGGCGATGGCTGTTTCGAGGAGTTCTGGGAGATGGTCTGGCGACCTGTCTATGGGCCGCCGGCGAATCCCGACCCCGGCTCTCTTTTCAGCGGCAGCGTGTATGCAAGAGGCGCAATGGCCCTTCACGCACTGCGTGGCGAAATCGGCGACGAGGCGTTTTTCAAGACTCTGCGTGAGTATGTGTCCCGCTATGCCGGGGGTAACGTGACCACCGAAGACTTTGTGGTCGTGGCTGAGGAGATTGCGAGCAGGGAACTGGACGACCTTCTCGATTCCTGGCTCTTCGGTGAGACCACTCCTCTTCCGCCGGGAATGAACAGCGGTCTGGGAAATCAGCCAACTCCTTCTCCAGGTCGGGCTATTGGGGAGGGGTGTCTACACGGACATCGGTAACAGCCCCACGGTTCAACCATATCTTCACCACGCCGCTCGTCAGCTACCCGATGCCAGATGGAGGGAGGCGGGAAAAGGCGGAGGCATGATTGTAAGGGACGGAGGGCAGGGTTCCGGCGGAGACTTTCTTGAGTCGCTTTGCCCCGGCCCACCACAATTGCCGGAGAGGGCCTTGGGGGGCCTCACAGTTCCCCCAGCCACATCTCGAAGATGGTGCTAGCTTCCGTCCACGTCGGCCCACCTAACAGGGTTCGAACCGACTGTTAGGCAAGCCTGTTTTTCCATGAACTCACCTGTCTGCAGGTAAGGATTAGGAGAGCCCTCAAGACAGGGGAAAGCTATTCAACCTCGGCTCCGTCCAAATCCACCGCCCAAGAATACCGCAGAGTTTCGTCGCTATTACCCAACCGACAAGAAGGATGGCGGAGACGTTATAGCAAGTCCCGGTTGCCCGGGAGCCGCTGGACCTCCATTTAATCTCGCTTCCATTCTGCCCAACTAACCGGGGCCACCATCATTCAGGAGGCACCTCCTCGGTTTTCCTTCCACTTCATCGCCTGCTCCAGCATCTCAATGGCATTGTTGCGGCTGACTTCGCTATCGGAGCCAAGCATCTGGCTGAGCTCCATCACTCTGGTTTCACCGGCTACAACCTCCACAGAGGTCGTAGCCCTGTCATATGAAGCAAGTTTTGCGACCTTGATGTGGTGGTCGGCGTAACACCCTATCTGTGGGAGGTGGGTTACACAAATCACTTGGTGGCTCCTCGATAGACCCCACAGCTTATGGCCCAAGACATTCCCAATTCGGCCTCCGATACCGGCATCTATTTCGTCGAACACTAGGATTGGGATCTGGTCAGCAGCAGACAGGATGGTCTTTATGGCAAGCATCAGTCTGGAAGCCTCTCCCCCCGAGGCAATCCTGGCCAGGGGTCGCGGCGGTTCGCCCAGGTTCAGCGAGATCAAGAATTCTACGGAGTCTATACCCGTGCTGTTGAATGCGAAGCACCGGATAATCTCTTCATCCAGTAGCCCGGAGCATGGGCCACAGTCGCCGATCCTAACCGGCACACCGTCCTCCGAGTCTGCCTGACGTATATCGACATACACCTGTGCATCTTCCACGGCCAGTTCGGCGATCTCCTCCTCTATGGCGTGAGCCAGGTGACTCGCCGCATGCCGGCGAGCCTCTGAGAGCTGACCTGCCAGCCCGCCAACCCGCTCTACTAGCTCTATCTCTCGGGCCTTCAGCCCGGCTGCGCGCTCTTCGCAGTTGGACAACCTCTCCAGGTCATCCGAGGCCCTCTCGGCGAAGGCCAGGATCTCTGCGATGGTGGTCCCGTACTTCCTCCTGAGGTCCCGGATCAAGTCTAATCGCCCCTCAAGCTCCCGAAGACGGTCCGGATTGTACTCGATGCTGTCACGATAGCTCCGGAGCGTATGCGCGAGGTCGTCCACTTGATGGGTCAAGGCGTCAACCAACTCGCGCTCTTGGCTCAATGAAGGGTCCAATTGTTCCAGCTGGGTGAGATCGTGAGCCAATTGCCCCACGAGGTCCCTGATTGAATCCCCTCGATCTAGGCTATCGTATAACCCTCGATAGGCATGGTCGGACAATTCGATGATTCGCTCAGCGTTGGCAATCCGGTCCCGCTCAATTGCCAAGCTTTCGTCTTCACCCGGCTGAAGATTGGCAGCGCTAATCTCTTCTAATTGGTACCTCAGAAAGCCCACTCTCTGGGCAAGCCCTTGTTCCTCCTCCCGAAGCCGGTCAAGTTCCTGGCGCGCCTCTACTAGCTGGCGTACCCCCTGCGTCACCTGTGCACGAAGTTGCCCCAGTCCGCTATACCGGTCCAGAATATCCACGTGCTCACGCACACGGAACAGGGACAGATGCTGGTTTTGACCGTGAACGTCCACCAAGTTTTCGGACAGCCTGCTTAGCAGCCGGAGAGGTACGAGTCGCCCATTGACACGGCACGTATTACGCCCATCGATGTTGACCTCCCGGGCTAGAATCAACTCCTCTTCGCTATCGTCAATCTCATACTCACTCAGAGTACCGCTGATTTTCTGCACGAGGTCGCCCTTGAGCAGGAAGACTCCCTCTACTCTAGCCTGGCGGGCCCCGGACCGTACCATGCTGCTGTCGGCCCGTCCCCCCAAGAGAAGGCTCAAAGCATCTACGATGATGGACTTGCCGGCCCCGGTTTCCCCGGTGAGTACGTTAAAGCCGGGCGCCAGCTCCATGTTCAGCTGCTCGATTGTAGCGAAGTTGGCGACACTAAGAAGTCTGAGCATCGCAATGTCCCCAAGCCCCGCCTGATACTTGGTATCTCACTCGGTCGTTGTACCACCCTTTGCGATAGTACTGCAAGGGTAAGGTCACCGCAGCTAAGGGGAGCCATGAGCAAAACCACCAGTTGTCCTGGCCGGCCTCCGGAATTGTCTGGGCGCAGATGGAAGTCCGGAGATTCCTGCTGGGCGGCTTGGTCAACCCGGAAGGCCAATGGGTCGCGCTGGCCATAGCTTTCAACCCACGCACTCTTTGGTGGGCGCGGCGCTGCTACCCCTTGGCGTCCCAGCCGGGGGGCCGGCGGCATCAAGGAGTTGTCTCAACTGTATCGATGTAGACCAGGAATCCCTTCTCCGCAGCGCCCGCCGACGAATTTGCCGCCAGTGGACCGATAGGACGAGCAGATCCTCCATCTATACCCGTTTCCCCCGACTCCAAGCGCCTACCGGAGACCGCGCTGATACACCTGGGCCACCTCGGCTCGGGCTCCTTTGTTGTCAGTCTATTCCTGCAATGTCTTGGATAGAGAGATGTTGCGCTTCCCCAGAACGAGTACAACCGCATGACAAATAAGCCAGGGTCATTATATAATAGAGCCGCAGGGCTGCGGCCGCTTTATAGGCGAGGTGGACCCGATTAGCCGGGTAGGCTTTGTTGCGGAACCAAGCCAGGGTCCCGATAACCCTGCAGGTGGTACTCGCTACAGTGCACACCTTGTTTACCATAGACTCCTCGGACTCCTCTTCCTGGATTGCCCGGTCCGCCTGGAATACCTCAGCCGGGGTCCTGTTCCCAGGGCCTGATGGGATCTGGGGTCGGGTCACCGCAGGACCGGAAAGAGTCTCCCAGTTCCATCCGGTCTTCAACGGCGCCCAGGTTGGCGCTCAGGAAGACATCCCCACTATTCACCTCCCGCCGTAACCGCTCCACGAAAAGGTTGTCGGCACACCTTCCTTTGCCGCCCACGCCTGTCTTTACCCTTCAGTCCTGAAGGACTCGGGTGAACTTACGCACGGTGAACCGCCTGCCCAGGCGGAAACCGGAGGCAGGCTCCGGTCGGTGTTGACTACCCCTTGCCGCCCGTCGCAACTCGCCTGTTTCAAGGCGTGGGCACGGCTGTCCGCCTTCAGAGGGCGCCCCACAACACGGGCGAGCGTGTTGAACGATCCCCAGGCAGCGACGTAGCAGCCGTCCAATCCATCACCACCGTCAGGCAGGCACGCCCGGGGTCATAGTCAGGTAGGTGATATCGGCAGCCCGCACCGGGTCGGAACGAGCCACCCTTGCGTTGCTCAACAGATCGGGATAGACCCGTACTCCGGCGACCGCCGGCTGCCGCGGGGACGCCAGTATATCTCTCCCAGGATCCGACGATCGGCACCAACTGCCGCACTCGCTTCGGGCTTACCTGTCTCCCCAAGCCCCCCAGCCAGGCCTTCAATCAGGTCGATCCACAGAAGTGGGTGTCCGGGTGCTTCCGGTCCATATCCCTCATCGGGGGCAGGCCCTCCTCGGCAGCCCTGTTGAGAGCGTATTACACGCCGGACCGGGCCTGAATCTACGCAGAAAGGAGGAAAGACATGACCACAGCGACCGGGACCGGGAAGGCGAGTTCCCGGAAGCTAACGGAGGACTCGGCCCGGGTGTTCGGGAACGGCCCGTCGCGAGTCCGGCAGGCCGGTAGAAGGGAACTATGTCCGTGATCAAGGGACGCCTGATGACCCGAGACCCGCACATGGTGGGCCCGGCTGACCAAGACCGGGAATGGGCCCGTTGGAAGCCCCCGCTGTGCCCGGATCCCGTGTGGCAGGAACAAGGATCAAGTGACGACTATTGAGTTTGAAATGGGCGAGATCCCGAAGACCTGCGCCCGAAAGGAAGGCAGTTATGCGCGAAGGAATATCACTGGCAGACCTGGCGACTGAGCTCCGGCGGCAAGCCGATAGCAAGGAGGACTTCATATTGGACACCCGGCACCTGGAGTTGGTGGACCCAGGAGCCGGCCCGGAGTTGAGCATCGCGGGCCACGGGGTGCTCCCGGTGCGACTAAACGCCCACCGGCAGATGGGAGACCGTCTGAAGATTCCGGCAACCTACTACGACCGCCTGCTGGGCGAAGCCCCGGACCTGCTCACGCAGAACGTCAACTACTGGTTTCACCGCGACCCGGAAATCAGGATGGTCCGCACCCTGGACGGCCATGTGAGGGCCTACCTATCGGACCGCTACCGCCCGCTGGAGCACTACGACCTGGCGGAGGTCGTGCTGCCGGCGCTGGCCGACGCCGGCGCGGCGGTCCACAGCTGCCACGTCACCCCCACCAGGCTCTACATCAAGGGCGTGATCGAGTCGGTGCAGGAAACCGTTCCACCGCCCAAGGGGACCACCGGGCAGGGCTACCACGCCGTGACGGTGTCCCCCGGGATCGTGATTTCCAATTCCGAGGTGGGGCGCGGGGCGCTGTCGATTCAGCCCGCCGTCCACAACCTGCAGTGCACCAACATGGCCGTTTGGGCCGAACACGCCCTGCGGAGGCTCCACCTCGGCCCGTCGCTGGCCGCCGACTCCGACGAGGTGATGCGGTACCTATCGGACGAGACTAGGCGCCTGAGCGACGCGGCCCTATGGTCCCAGGTGCGGGATATCGTGCGCCGCACCCTGCAAGGGGAGGTCTTCTCCCAGATAGTGGGCGCCCTGCAGGCCGCCCGCGCTGCCCCGCTGCCGCCGGCGAAGGCGCCGGAAGCGGTGAAGAAGCTGGCCCAGCGGCACGGCCTTGGAGACCGGGAGCGCACCGGGGTGCTGGGCTACCTGATCGAGGGCGGCGACCTGACCCGTTTCGGGCTGTCCAACGCCGTCACCCGTTACTCCCAGGACGTGGAGGACTACGACCGGGCGAGCTGGCTGGAGGAGCTGGGAGGCGAGGTCATTGCGCTGCCGCCCAACGATTGGGGGGCGCTGGTCAACTAGCAACAGCGGGAGGCGGTCACCGGCGTGAACGCCGGCGGCAGCTTGGTGGCCGCCTATTACTGAGAGGAGTGCCCAAACAAAAGGGACGCTGGGGGCATTCGGTCCATGGGCCTGGTGATGGCTGAACAAGGTGCACGTGGAAGCTGGGAGAAGGCGGGAGGATACCGGGAGGAGCCCGCCTTCCGCCGCGGCCCAGCAGGCGCGAGTGGACATTGAGAACGTCGACAAGACGCGTGAGCAAGTGGGGAAAGCCATGACAAGGCCCGCCGCCGGGCTAAGAACGCGGGACGACGGGCAGCATCGGGAGCGGAGTGCAAGCGTCTCGGCTCAAAACGGCGGGAGCTGATCAGTCTGTTGTACCCGGACTATCTAATGAGAGGAGGCAAGACGAAATGGAACTGATATGGACTCCCATCAAAACCACGGCCGGCGGTTTCGCCGAGGGGATAGAGGCCGGACCATTCCACATAGATACGTCCCTGAGCACCGGCGGGCCTTTCTATGTCTGCATGCTCTACGGCCCGGACAATCTCCGCCTCGCCTGCACCAGCGTCTCCGACGCCATGGACACAGCGACGGCCATTGCCAACGATATGGAAGACGAGGCGCCGAAGAACCGGCGGAAGCGGCGGCAGAAAACCGGGCTTCCCGACAACATCAGGTTGGCCGCCAAGAGCGGCTAAAAGGAGGAACATTTTGCTCTTGGACCGGATGAGGGTTGAAACACGACCGACCGCGTTACGGCGCCTGGCTACACAGCGGAGCATCCGGTCCAAGATGGCCTGCCACCCGGTCAGCCGCACAGAGGGCAAAGTCCGGGTGCTCGTATATGTCGACCAGCAGACGGTTGGGGTCTATGGAATCCCTCAACCGCCTGCTGGTCGACTGGAGGAAGGTGGGGTCCCTTCGGCAGCGGTCCAACGGTTCGAGCACTGCCACTCCTCCCCAACGGCTGACTGCAGACCTGTTCCGGCCTGGAACTCGCCAGGATCCTAGGCCGGAACAACTTTCTGAACAGGGCCTTCCCGCCGCCCGTGACCAAAAAGGACCGGTGCGACAGAACGGGCCTTCTGCAAGGGGCAGCCTGCTCGCCGGTGGGGCCGTTCTACGGCGAAGCCCGTTGCCGGACTCGTCGGATTCATCTCGGTTCCATAGCCCTCCGGCGTCCTATTTCTTTCGTGTCTGCCGGGCTTCGTCTGACTGGGAGACGGGTTGGCCCTGGTGTTTAGTCTTGGCGTGATTGTTCCCCGGTAGGGGAAAGGAAATCTCGAAAGTTCTACCTTCCGCCCGCTTGGGCGAGATCGCCCGGGGCGGCGGGTTGCAGGTTGGGCGAGGTAGCTGGATACGGGGTGAATGGGGCATCCTGTTACATCGTAGTAAGCAATTCGATTCCGGTGCTCGTTCCAACCTGTTCAGATCTGAGCCCTTGAGGGCATCCTCGAGCCTTATGCAGACGCTTGCGTGATCGAGCGATTGCGTCCTGCCATCCCTCTGCCAAATAGACCGTGCCGTCTCTCGTTCTGAACTTGGTGTGGGGCAACACCTGCTTCAACAAGGCCGCCAATTCGCTCATGTTGCTGCCTACCTTCTCACGGTGTACTCTTTCCCACTCCCTGCGTGGTCCCGCTGGGGATGTGGAAATCCGGGACGACCATCGGGCCCTTGCTGTCGCCGTGTCGCCCGACCGCCGCGAGCAGCCCGGGAGGCGCGGGCATGATCTTTGAGTCAGCCTCGTGCTGGGTCTTGTCGGGGATCACGAACCTGTATTCCCGCTGGTCGCTGTAGTCCTTGTGCTTCACGAATATGGGCAGCATCGTTCTGACCATCGAGCTCTGTGCGGCCATAGCGGAGGTGCACGCGACGTAAGGGTCATCCACGTACACCACCGGCCCGTGAATAACCCCTAGTTTGCAGTGGTACGTGTTGCCTACGAAGACCCCATCGACTGTGTGCTTAAACGGGTCCTCTGCGTCGTATGGAGCGCCGTAGTGTTCGACGTATGCCCGCCCGAGCATCTGCGCGAACGTCCGAGCACTTGGGATGTACGACTCATGATGGTAGTCCGGGTCAAGCGATTCCAACAGCGCTCTGCTCTGGGCTTCGGACGTTGGTCCCATAGCGGTGCAGAAAAGCCAAAAGCCCCTCTTGCCCCACTCGATGGCATGCTGGTCGGTGTCGGTGATGATGGCGTCCCTTAGGGTGATACTCTTGCTGAGCACCGTTAGCCCGACCGATTCGGCCGCCTTCTCAACGACGTCGCCCAGCAACTGAATCCACGCATCCTGAACTGCGGCGGGGGCCTCGCGTCGGGCGACCGTTTTCTTGGTTACCAGGCCTTCACCCTTGTCGTAGATGAGGGTCTCGCCTTCCTTTCGGAAGTAGGGAGGTCTCGTCAGTTGGATGGTTCCGCTGTGCTCGATGGCATACTTCGCCTGGCCGTATTTGACCACCGCCCCAATTGGCGAGCGCTCGTCGGGCATCCTGAAGTCCACATGCATAGTGGAGACCATATTGCCGTCGTGGTCTAAGGCTGAAGCCCTCGTTGAGGAATAACGGGGCCAGATCGTTGACCGCGTCCTGCTCTGTCATTTCGTCTCTCCCTTCGCAATGGGGCCGTTCAGATGCCCAGATACATCGAGAGCGCGTTCTGCGTCGAGAGTCCTACTGCCAGCACCACGCCCGCTGCCTCCCTTCGGCGCCAACAGTTCTTTGACTGCCTCCTCTGCGTCTTCTCCCTCCTTCGACTCGCGCAGCCATTTGCGAATCTCTCGGCGGGCGATGGTCACGGTCACTTCGCTCCGGTCCTGCCGAAGCTGTTCCATCTGCTTTGCCGCGCCCTGTGCCGCAGCCTCTCCAGCCTGGGACACCCGGTCATGCAGCGAGTCACCTGCGTCGAACGCAGGGATAGGGAGCTTCCACAGGTGCTTGTGTAAATCACGGGCGCCAAACTGTCCCTTGGGCATCAGGGAAGCTACCTCCCTATACAAAGTGTTGCTGTTGATGATCGCCAGTAGATAGTTGGCCTCGCCAATATTCTCACACGCAATCCAATAAAGGAGGTGGTCGACTAAAGCATCGTTTTCTCTAAGCAGGGCAGCAGTTGGCTCACCAGACTTTGTGTACACCACCCGTACCGACCGGTCGCCGGGGGCACGCCTCCATTCAAGCTGCGACGAGAGCTTGCCGTAGTAGTCCAATTGCCCCAACAGGTTCATCTTGTTGGCCGCCGTCCGGTTCTCCTCCCACAGGCTGCTGCCAGTCCGCCAACGGTCGCGCATCCTCGGGCTCAATGCACCCAAACGGATGCCGCCTACGCCGATGTCGGCAGTCGGTACCCGGGACTCACCCCGTCTCAAGGGCACGGCCGCCTGTAACGGCTCAAGCGTCACGTAAGGAGCAATTGTCTCTCCCAGATGCACGTCGAACACGTGGGAGTTTTCGACCGTCTGCTCCGATATGGCGGTCAGGTCGAGGCTCTTCCAAGGATCCTTGTCCTGAGAGCCTCGACGCGGGTTTACGGTGGCCGTCTGCCCAGCTTGTACGATTGTAGGATTCGCAGTTTCCTCCACGAAGAAAAGACAGCGCGGTACGATCGAAGCCCCCTGTCGTGAGAGGCCCGCGTATGGTGAGTCGCCCGTGACCGAAGTATCGGTGATCAACATGCGTGTGCGACTTACATCAGCGGCTCCCGCATTGCCACGCCACCGCTCCACCTCCCCAGCCAGTGGAGTGGCCTTGCCGTCCTCGCTGCTGCGTCTGGCGAACACCACCGACGGTCCCGTTTGCTTTTGGTGTACGGGCTATTTGGCCGTAGGTATGCCATACTCCAAAAGCAAACGGAACCGGCCCGGGAATACCGCCACTCCTATTGGGACAGCGGAACCATTCTGGCGAACACTTTAGCCACAGCCGCGGCGCATGGCCTACCTGCTAAGGTGGTGGCCGGATTCGTGGACAGCTCGGTTAACCGCCTGCTGGATCTGGAGAACCGGCAGGAAGCGGCTCTCATGTTGGTACCAGTTGGATTCGTTCCCGAGCCGTCAATCGGATCCTCTTCCGACTTAGAGCCACTTTCGCTGGATACTCAGCCGATTTCGGAGTACGAGGTAGAATTGCCCGCTATTTGGGAGATGCACGGTGCCTCCTCTCTGACGGACGAAGCAGAGGTGGTTTCTTGGCGAGGCGAAGGCCCGGCAATGCTGATGCCCCATCCTTCGGGACGCCTCGTACCGTTAAATCGCTACTCTGACGGCCAGACGCCCCAGGACTCCATCGAGTCGGTCATCGTTCGGCGCGGGTCTGCACGCCGTTTCAGCCACGAATCGATAACCCTCCGGGAGCTGTCGACGGTGCTCGAAAAGGCCACGCAGGGCATACCGGCAGACTTTTTAGGACAACCTGGCGCTGCTCTCAATGATATTTATCTGATCGTGAACACTGTGGACGACCTCCCATCTGGCGCATATGTGTTCCACCGAGACCTGAAGGCTCTGGAGCTGCTGAAAGAAGGAGACTACCGTCGGCAAGCTGGTCATCTGGGGCTCGATCAGCCGCTTCCGGCCGATGCCAGCGTCGACTTTTTCTTCATGACTAATCTGAATCCGATACTGGAGCGTTTTGGTAACCGGGGTTACCGGTTGGCTCAGCTGGATGCCAGTATCACAGCGGGCAAAATCTAACTGGCAGCCTATGCCCAAAGACTGGGGGCCTCTGGCCTGACGTTTTACGACGACCAAGTATCCGGATTCTTCTCGCCCCACGCGGACGGTAAAAGCGTGATGTTCCTGGTGGTGTTGGGGAAGCGAGCCAGGCGTAGGCTAGTCACCCTCGACACCAGTCGGCTGAGGCAACAGCCCAACTTGTAAGGGGCACGCCACTTAAGGAACTTGACCCTCGCCGAGGAGTTGCCATACCTGGAGAGAGAACACACCTCTCCGAGACCAAGTGAGCAAATTTTAGAAGTAGAGACTATCAAGGTCCCAAAACCGTCAAGCTAGAAACCGGAGTCGAGGAGTGCTTTGCATGAGAGTGTATTGGCGAAAGGTAAAAAGGGGAGAGACCCTGATTCTCAGTGACGAAAACGACGGCCATGAAGAGGAGCTTGGAGGGTTCCGAGACACCAACCGGGGCATCGACGCGTTGGCGAAGACTTTTAGCTACGACCCGAGCCGCTCCCGGAAGGGGTTCCCATCTATCGAAGAAGCCAAGGATTTCGTGGAGTCCTTCAGACCTTGGGAGCTATTCGGTGCCCAGGGCGTTACTGTTGACCCTGGGGTTAGGCCCGCCCTGGATTCGGCCACAACAGACACAGCGGCCACAACAGACACAGCGGCCACAACAGACACAGCGGCCACAACAGACACAGCGGCCACAACAGACACAGCGGCCACAACAGACACAGCGGCCACAACAGACACAGCGGGCACGCCAGACCAGCCGGCGCAGTCGATGGTGGCGGACCTGCGATCAACGAGAGGATGGTGGCAGTTCTGGAAGAAGAGTTAGACGCTCCATGACCCTCCCGCCAGAGACCCGCGCCAGTAGATGCCACTTGGCTTTGGTTTAGTTTCCCATGCTCGCACGGGCAGATATTAAGCTGTTCCAATCTCCAAAGGGACTTCCTTTCGATGGGCGGACGCGGCAACTCTCCGGAACCGTTAACCCAAGAATCAGATGGTCTTTGCTATCAAATTTGGGGGAAGGGAGTGACGAATATAGCGGAACGAAAGCCAGGGCCGTTTTAACCCAGGTCGCATTACAAAAAGGAGAAGTAGCCATGTACGTCATCAGAAGAATCGCCAAAGCGCAGCCGGGGAAAGTATGGCAGGTTGCCAACCTGCTGATCAAAATATGCGCCGCCTACGAGGAGAATGGGCGGCCCAAGGCACAAGTGTATGTGTCCCAGGGCCTGCCGGGAACTCCCAACGTGGCCTATGCTGAGTGGACCCAGGCGACCATCGAGCCCAACCGGCCTTCCCAGGTCCCCGAGGTGGTAAGGACTCTGAACGCCGAGATGCAGGCCCAGCTCGACTCCTACGAGATCGAGTTCTACGAGCTGGTCACACCGGAGAAGCTAGCCGAGAGGGGGGTCTCATAAAAGACCTGCGATAGAAGACCCCTGTAAGCCAAGGAGGGGTTTGCTATGAAAGCAGTTGTTTTCCAGGCCCCATTCAGTATCGCCGCGGAAAATGTGCCAGACCCGGAGCTGCAACACCCCAACGATGGCTCTAGAGCGTCCGAGGTGTCAAGGGTGGAGGGAAGTTGGGCCGCTGGGGTGTCGAAGTTCAGGGAAAATGTCCGGCTACTTAGAGCCTATCCAACAACCCCGCTGGCGCGGAAAGTAATCCAGGCGCAAGCGAAATGAAGCATAGCCACATAGTTCTCCACTTTTTTCTCCCAGCGGATCAGCAGACGCCTGAACCGGTTCAGCCAACTGTGGGTTCGTTCCGCGATCCAGCGACGCGCCCGGTAGCCGGGGATGCTTCTCTTCTCTGCCCGTTCTTCTCCACGGCTCTTGATATGGCCGGTGTATCCCCAGGCTGCCACCAGCTTTCGAACTTCGGGATAATCGCACCCTTTGTCCAGGCACATATTCTGGGGCTGGTACGCAGTTGGCTCAGGCCGCTGCACCATGGCAGCTTCCAAAGTACGCTCTACCAGCTTCATATCGTGCCGGTTCGCTCCGTCCACGGCTACTCCAATGGGAAGCCCATGGCCCTCGGTCAGCAAGCTCCTTTTGGCGCCCCCTTTGCCACGGTCAGTGGGATTAGGTCCTGTAGCTTCCCCCCAAGTGCGCCTTGGTCATGGCTCCGTCCATCGCTTGCCACTCCCAGTCCAGGCCGTGGCGGGCATCATATTCAATCAGCCCTTCTTGCCATAGCCGCTCAAATACACCAGCGGCCCGCCACTGTTGAAACCGCAGATGGACCGTACTGGAGGCGCCGAAGCCCTTGGGCAGGGCTTTCCACTGGCGCCCGGTGCGCAACACGTAGAAGATGCCGTCCATACACTGGCGGGCTGGGGTATACCGGCGTCCTCCCTTGGGATGGGGGCGTTGTTGGGGCAGCAAAGGCTCGATACGCTGCCACATGCTCTCAGGAATACGCCACGCGTCGTCCACGGGACCCATTGGTTCTAGTTCGCACATCACACTCCTCCCATACTGTGGCCGTACTTTGGGAAGAAGCATAACCAAATTATCAAATTCTGTCTAAGGTTGTTGGATAGGCTCTTAGTCCACCGGACACGAGCACCTCAGTTTTTGGTGTCTATTGTGTACTGCGAATGTTTGAATTGACAGTGGTGCTTTAGGTGGCTCTGCGCCACCAGAGAAGCTTCCGTGGTGACGTGTAAGTCGGTATCGGCTTGGGAGAGTAGTCTGGCCTCCCGGGCAACCCCATGCTGCAGTAGCCTTCAGCTGGGACCGACACGGCGAGGCTCAGTTCGGCCGCCGCATTGTGAGGGCAAGCGCCCCGGAACGGGCCTTGGAAAGCTACGCTACGAGGTCTGGCGCGGTGGGCGCTTGCTGGCCCTTCTTCGCGCCTGCTCTCGTTCGACCCTCGTGAGGGCCCCGGTCTTGTTGATGCTCCAGTCGGACATCACAGCACCCACGCCGAGGCGTTGGCGAGCTTGCAGTTTAGTGAACCGTCCTCGGGCGACAGCGAGAGCCATATCGCGGGGAACGAGCAACTCGCCGCTGAGCCAGTCTGCCTCTTGTTCGTTGATGTCGTTCCAGTCTCGGCACCCGCTCATGCTGTCCACTGTTGGGGCGGGATACCGCATGGGGAAGGCGGAAGGTCCGGCACGACCGCCCTCGCCCTGACCCTCGCCCTTGTAGAGACCTTTGCGTGACTCCGGCCTAGCGAGCGTAGTTCTTCCCAACCACCCGCGACAAGTCCCGTCATCCCAGCGAGCGCTGGAATCCAGCGTGGCCGTCACGCCACACGCGCCCACCCACGACCGCATTACCCTCATCCGTTATACCCGTGATCCTCGCCGACGATGAAGAGGCCGGATGGGGCTTCTTGTCCGGTCCTGCTCATAACGGCTGGAATAAAACGACACGGATATTGCCACGGAAACCGGCGTGGAGTCCACGGCGCCACCACCCGGGCCTACCTACTCTCGGACGCCTCTGCACAGACGGTGAACTCGCCATTCGTGGGCGCCGACGTGTTCGCGCGGCGGCGGCCGGTCACCGAAGAGGAACCGGGGTGTTCGTCGGGAGACTCGGTCACGCTGCGCCTGGTGCGGCTCAACCGGGAGGCCACCGGCGCCCCCGAAGTGGGCCAGGCGCTGAGCGTGGACGTGTCGGGGATTTCCGACGAGGATGGCTTCGACGACGCGGTGTTCGCCTACCAGTGGCTCGCGACGTCGACGAGGTCAGCGGCGTAACGAACTCCACGTACATACCCACAGCCCGGGACACGGGCAAGGACATCAAAGTTCGGGTCAGCTTCGTCGACGACGCAGGTTTCTCCGAGACCCGCACCAGCGACCCCACCGCCCAGGTAGCGGCCGCTCCCAGCTCGCCGAGCAGGCTGGTCACCAACGCAGCTATGTCGCCCGCCGATCAGACCGTCTTCCGGGAATGGGACCTTAGCGTCCGCCCGTTCCAGCTCGCCGGGTAGTACCCGGCCTGGGCGGAGCCCAAGCGCTGGCGCCAACGCACCTACACCTACACCTACCCCAACGACGACGTTCAATTGACCAGCTATGAGGTGGAGCGCGCACGCCCGCTTCGGGCGGCTTGTGGAGCGACTGGCCCCGATCGCCGACGCCAACGACCGGATCAAGGACATGGGTGGATCTACCTGGCTGGAGAAGAAGCTCACCGCCACCGGAGCGGGGTCATGCTACGACATCGAACGGGGGCTCTATCTGGGCGAAGTGGACGGCGAACTCCGATCGAGCGAATGGGAAGCCGCGCCCGGTCAGGTCACCGGGCTCACCTACACCGAGGCCTACGACAACAGTACCGACGAACCTGGCTACGACCGCAGCTTCCCGAACTATCAGTTCAGGGTGCGGACCCGGAACGAGGCGGGTTGGGGCCGCTGGCCGACGCCGGTCACCTTCCTCATCGACATTGGACCGCCCGGCGGCAAGGTCATATTCCTCTCGCCCTGACCGCGCGTCACGTCTGCCGCCGTGACGACTACGCTTGAGGCCGCCTTCCCGTGCAGCCTAGAACAAATATTCACCCTCCCATTTTCCTTCTTATCTAGTCCTCTCGCCTCTACCGGCCTATCCCAACCGGCCTTCCCATCTCTATCGCCGTGTCGAGCGCGGCCTCAATGCCCTCGGAGTCCGAGCGCGGCGAGCCCCGGACTCGCTGACTCCCGTCAACAGGACCTGCCGCTCATCGGCCAGGGACAACCCTTCCCGGACTGTGTGCGCCATCGCACGCGGCACATTCGTCTGTCTGGCGATTAGCCCGCCTGGGTCAACCGGGCCCATTCGAACACCATGTAAGGAGCATCTTCATGCCTGTTGGGCAATAGCGACTAAACTTTTAGGTACTCCTGGGTTCCGTGGAAGGCAACGGCGCCTAAGGGCCCACTCTTGTGGTTCGAGTCTCTGTCAGCGGGCCTACGTGGATGGTAGGTGGTACCGCCTTCGAGATGTGGTTGGGGGCTCTGTGAACCTACCGAGGTCGTTGACCAAAGCATTGTCGTGTGACAGGGCGGAGGAACGCAAGGAGCGTCATGGTGGCCTCGCCTTCGCCATGCGGTAGCCGACGCGGGGCTCGGTGAAGATGTACGTGGGACTGTTCGCGTCGTCGCCCAGCTTGCTGCGCAGCCTCTTCACGATGGTGCGCACTGGCCCAGAGTCCCCGGACCCCCCTATGCCCCAGACCCGTTGCATCAGCTGATCGTGGGTCAGCACCCGGCCCGCGTTGACCGAAAGCTCGACGAGCATCCGGTACTCCATGTCGGTCAAGTCGACCGTACGTCAGGCAACCGCCACCCTGCGTAGGGCATAGTCAACGGACAGGTCTCCGAGCAGATAGGGTTCGGCAGGCACGGCCGGATCGGGCACCGCCCGTTTGCGCAGGGCCGCTCTGATCCTGGCCGCCAGCTCCGTCGGGGAGAAGGGCTTGACCACGTAGTCCGCCGCACCCATGTCGAGTACCCTGGCAACAAGCTCGTCCTTGCCGTACACGGACAGGAAGGTGACCGGCACGTCGGCAATATCGAGGATGTCTTCCATCAGCTTGATTCCGTCGCTGCCCGGCAGCATCAGGTCGAGCAGCACCAGGTGGGGTTCTTCCTCCACCACCAGGTGGGTGACCTCCTCCGGGTCTCCGGTCACGATGGGCGCGTAGCCCGCCTTAGATAGCGCGTGCCGGACATACCGCAGCATCTGGGGATCGTCGTCCACCGCGAGAATACGCGTCCGGTCCCTTTCAGATTGACGACGGGCAGAGGATGGGGGAAAGGTCCGGGTTGCGACCTCCTTGGCCGCAGGAATAGTAAAGGTGAACCGACTCCCGAGGCCCGGTCCGTCGCTCTCCGCCCAGATGCGGCCCCCGTGGGCTTCCACGATTCCCTTACAGATGGCAAGGCCTATGCCAGCCCCGCCAGGGTCACGCTGCCGGTCCTCTCCTTCGAGCCGGGAGAACTTCCTGAACAGGTGCGGCAAGCGTTCGGCCGGCACGCCGCGGCCCTCGTCGGCCACGGAGAATGTCACGTGAGTTCCCTCCAGGGCGAGACTCACCTGCATGGGGGACGGCTCCTGAGAGTGCCTGGCCGCGTTGGACAACAGGTTGTTCAGCACTTGGACGATGCGTCTCCTGTCCGCCATGACCGGGGGCAGGTCCGGCGGAAGGTCGATGTGCAGGTTGTTCCTGCCCCCGCCGCTCAAGAACCTGTTCCTGGCCTCGTCAACCAAGTAGACGACCTCCGTGGGTTCCGGGGCCACCGGCAGCGTGCCCGTTTCGATGCGAGCCACGTCCAGCAGGTCGCTGATCAGGTACCGCATGTTCTCGGACTGGTCACGGATGATGCGGTGGAACTGCGCCATCTCTGCGGGGTCCAGATCCGGCGAGGATTCCAGCAGGGTGTCTGCGGACCCCTTGATGGAGGTCAGCGGCGCCCGGAGCTCGTGGCTCACCATGCCCAGGAACTCGGCCCGCTGCCGCTCCAGATCCTCCAAGGGCGTCATATCCTGCAGGGTCACGACGACCGACTCTACTTCGCCATCCTCTGACCATATGGGCGTGGCGTTGACCACGGTGGTGACCGACCCGCCGTCGCGAACCTCAATGACGAACTCCTCGGCCCGCACCGTCTCGCCTGAGCTCAGCACCTTAGCCCGGATCCGCCGCTCCACCATGCGCTGATGGCGGTCGATGAGTTCCAGTTCCGCCAGCCTGAGCAGGTACTGGGGATGATCCACACCCTCGGCGGCGCACTGCGCGGCCATCTTGTCGTACTCCCTGAGGAAGCTGGGCAGCTTCAGCTCCTTTAGGTGGTGTTCCAGCAGCAGCGTGGATCGCTGGCTCATGCCGCTCTCCCCGACAGGAGAGTCATGTAGTCCCCGGCGGACGTGGTGCTCACCCGCACTCGGGGCAGGTAGGGATAGAGCTCCAGATCCAGCCGGGGCGGCCGACCCTCCAATTGGCACAGCACCAGGTGTTTCACGGCGTCGAAGCTAATGGCTCCAGCCGGAGGGCGTCCTTTGCAGGAAATTGCGGCGGTCCTGAAATGATGTGTGCTATTCCAACAAATACTCGCTCCAAGCCGTCATTGCGGACCGCCTCAGGGCCAGCAAATCGCTTCTGAGATAGGCAGCCTCGGTAGCATCCCCCACCGCGTGGGCCAAGGCACTTTCGGCTACCTGCCGGTCAACGTTAGCGTGCGCGCACCAATCCCGGAAGCTAGACCGGAAACCGTGGACCACGCATTTGATACCATTCTCTCTTAACAGCTTGGACAAGGTGTTATCAGATGGCGCCTTGTCTTGGGCCGACGGGAAGATGAACCCTGTGCCACCACGGAGCGGCTTGGCTTCGGCCAGGATTTCACGCGCCCGTGGCGACAACGGGATAACGTGAGGCCGCCCAGACTTCATGCGATGCCCCGGAATCGTCCACAAGCCCGCTTGCAGGTCGATCTCGCTCCAGTCCGCTAACCGGCCCTCCCCGCTCCGGCAAGCGGTTAGAATGGTAAATTCCAAGAGTAGCTTGGTCCCCAGCCAAGCCCTGGAGTGTCGGATGGTCTGGATGGCCCCGGCGACCTCAGTGAAAGGCAGTGCGGCATGATGCTGTTTTGTGGCTAACTTGGGCAGGGCGGGGCTTATGTTGGAATCCGCCGGATTGTGGGTTATATGGCCAGCAGCAACGACCCACTTGAAAACCTGGGAGATCAAGGCCCTCACCTTGCGCCCCGTTGACGGCTTCTCCAGAGCTATAGGGGTAACAACTGCAATCACATCCGCTGGAACAATGGACGAAACCGGCTTTCGCCCTAGTAGTCGGTCAACCTTGATGTTGAAAGTCCTACAGGAATCTGGCCGATAGTCGTATACTGCTTGGGATGAAGTTCTGATGGGGGGGTGGCAGTGATGATCAGGGACAAGTACGCCGTGCGGCTGGCGCCGGAACAACGGGAAGAACTCCAGAATCTGATTCGGGTTGGGAAAAGCTCGGCCCGAGTGACCGCCAGGGCGCGGATTCTCCTCAAGAGCGACGACAGTTGGGCCGCTCCCAAGGTGGCCGAGGCGCTGGATGTGGCGCTGGGCACCGTGTACCGGATTAAGCAGCGCTTTACCGAGGAGGGGTTGGACGGGGCCCTGTGGGACCGGCGCCAGGTCAACCGGCATCGGAAGTTGGACGACCGGAGCGAAGCCCACCTCATCGCGTTGGCCTGCAGTCCAGCGCCGGAGGGCCACGACCACTGGACCCTGCGCCTGCTGGCTGGCAAGGTGGTGGAACTGGGGCTGGCGTCCTCCATGTCCCACGAGGGAGTGCGTAAGCGTCTCAAAAAAACGTTCTCAAGCCGTGGCAGAAGCAGGAGTGGTGCATCCCCAAGGTGAGCGCCGAGTTCGTGGCCAACATGGAGGACGTGCTGGACCTGTACGCCGAACCGTATGACCCCCAGCGTCCGGTGGTCTGCTTTGACGAGACCTCGACCCAGTTGCTGGCGGAGACCCGGCCCTCTCTGCCGCCCCGGCCTGGACTTCCCCTGCGGCAGGACTACGAATACCGGCGGGAAGGCGCCCGCAATCTGTTCCTGGCCTGCGAGCCGCTGGCCGGGTGGCGGCAGGTGGCGGTGACCCAGCGGCGCACCACGGGGGACTTCGCCCACCAGATGCGCTGGCTGGTGGATGAAGCCTATCCGGAGGTCCCGGTGGTGCGGGTGGTCCTGGACAATCTCAACACCCACCGCGCGGCGTCGCTGTACGAGACGTTCCCAGCGGCCGATGCCCGGCGGATTGCGAAACGGCTGGAGTTCCACTACACCCCGAAGCACGGGAGTTGGTTGAATATGGCGGAAATCGAGTTCAGCGTGCTGTCCCGCTGCTGCCTGAAGCAGCGGCTCCCCGACGAGGATGCGCTCGGGAGGGAAGTCCAGGCACTGGTGCGGGAGCGCAACGCCGCCCGAGTTGGTATCAAGTGGCGGTTCAAAACCCAGGACGCCCGATCCAAACTTCACCGCCTTTACCCTTTCGATTCCAAAGTTGACCGACTACTAGCGCAAGCAGTTCTTCTTCTGAAAAGTCGTTGAGGTCGCATGGGCTGAGCATGTCGGCTTGGACAGTGGCGTGGTGGACTAGGTTCAGCAATTTGGTCCGATGGAATGTGGGGTTCGGGTTCCAATTCCGCCACTCCTCCCTGGGATACTTCTGGCCCTTGCAGTACACACAACTTCCTGGGTAAACCCCGAAGTCATCCAACGCTTTGGTCATCCTGGCGCCCTCTGTCTCCGGGTCAGCGGGATCTGCCGTAATGTCGTTGACCACCGTGTACGGGTCATAGAAGGAGAGCATGTACAGCGCTGCCTGCACCTCGTTCGCCTCCAACCTATCCAGTTCCAAGCATTGTAGAAAGCTGGGATGCCGAAGACACTCTGGGCGCGTTCCAAGGCTCTCAGCTCGCTCTCTGACAGTTCGCCGTCTGCCAGAAACGCCTTGTCCCCCGCCGTCTCCGGCGCGGGGTGGAGAACGGCCTCCCGCAGCGTCGGGTGATAGTCCGCAAGGATTGTGAGCACAGGGTCCGGCGTAGCGGTCGGTGTGTGAGTAGGCGTAGATGTGGGTGTCGGGGTGGCGGTAGGAGTGGATGTTGGCGATGACGTGGCGGTTGGCATAGGTGCTGGCGGTAGTGTGGCAGTTGGCATAGGCGTGGGAGTCAGGGTGGAAGTGGAAGTGGGAGTAGGCATCAGTGTGGGCGTTGGCGCTGGAATGGAAACAGGTTCCGGCGTCGGCGAAGATGTCGGTGTTGGTGTCTGAGGAACAGGGGTTGGTGATGGCATTGCGGTTGGAGTCGTCGTAGTTCCCTCGGTTGGAGGAGGAGTATCAATCGGCCTCGACGTATCGACGGGCGGCGGCCCATCGTCACATGCCAGCAGCAGCAGAACCGCAACCGGCACCGATGCCAAGGCGGTCCGCGCTGCCCAATGGGCAGTCCAACGCCGGAGTTGGGAGCCTTTGCCGACGGTCGGCATCAAAGCGGTTGTTCCTCAGAGGCGCCTTAAGAGGCTATCCGATAACCTCGGCAGCCCTAAAGCTAATCCAGGCGCAGGCTAAATGCAACATGCCGAGATAGTTCTCCACGTCTTTTTCCCAGCAGATCAGCAGACGCCGAAACCGGTTCAGCCAGGAGTGGGTCCGCTCCACCACGCAACGCCGCGCCCGGCAACCCAGTATCTCTTCCCTAGCCCGTTTCTCTTCCCCCCGGCTCACTATGTGGGCCGTATATCCCCACTGGGCCACCAACTCTTCTATCTGAGGGTAATTGTACCCCCTTGTTCAAGCAGATGTTCTGTGGCCGGTCCTCCGTGGGTTCGGGCCGGTCAATGGCCATGGATTCCAGGGTGGCCGCCACAAGTTTCATGTCGTGACGGTTGGCTCCCGCCACGGCAATGCCGATGGGGATGCCTTTCCCTTCAGTCAGCAAGGAGCGTTTGACCCCCTTCTTGTCCCGGTCCGTGGGGTTGGGTCCAGTAGCCTCACCCCCCAAGGGGAGCCTTGGTCATGGCCCCGCCCATCGATTGCCATTCCCAATCAATGCCATGCAAGGCGTCATACTCCAGCAGGCCTTGCCGCCACAGCCGCTCAAAAACCCCGGCCTTCCGCCACAGCTGGCAGCGGTCATGGACAGCCTGTTGCCTCACCAGAGAATGTTACCGAAACTTTAGCACTTGGGATCCGCTCCAACCAGTGCCAGTTCCGGCAGTTTACTGGGTGCCGCCGAGCTTACGGCGGGCGAAGCATAAACGAGGTTTGTGGCCATAATGCTGCGCCACTCCTTCACCCGGCGTTGCATGGTTCGCAACTGCGCCGCGGCGAACCGGTCCGGGTGTTCCGGCCGCAACCGAGCCATCAGTGACTTACCAGTCGTATCCGGCTCGACCTGCAACCAAACCAGCACGTCGCCCCAAACACCCTCGAAGGGATCTTTACGGGTCCGCCAGTGCCGCGGCGCTCGCACTCTCGCCGCGTGGGTTGGGCGGACCTCACCCTGGCGCCACAGGCCGGGGAACTTGGCGAGAAAACGCTCGAGGCTTTCTCCCGCTGTTTCCCGCACTTCCGGAGAAGTCGCTGCCACCAGAGCCGGCTGGGCCTCACGGATGCTATGCAGCAGTAGCACCGGATCCAGCTTGGCCCGGTACGTCTGCAGCGCAGCCATCATCTCATCGCCGGTTGTATCGTGCTGGATGAACCGGTCGCAGGGCGTGGTGGGCTGGCTGTAGCGCTTGACGGTGGTGGCGCCGTCCCGAGTCTTGTCGATCAGCTTGAATGAGGGCTGGAAGAAATTCACGTACAAACGCAGCGCCTCGTAGAGATAGGCCATGGTCTGTCCGGCGACCTGGCCGGAGTAACGGTCATAGCCGACGAAGTGTCGTACGACGGAACCGTTCTTCTGCTCAATCCACGCTTGGTCATTGCTGCGGTACGCCCGGGAACGGGTGAATTCGATGCCCCGGTCGGCGCAGTACTGGACCAACGTTTCGTTGATGAACACGCTATCGTTGCCGGCGTCGATACCGAGGACGGGGAAGGGCAAACGCTGACCGATGGCCTCCAGCCCTGCCACCACCAGGGATTGTTCCCTGGCCAGAAGGGGAACCGCCTCGGTCCAGCCGGAGCAGATGTCCGTGGCCACCAGGCTGTGGATGACTGACCCAGACAGGGGACCGCCGCAGTGCGCCACCAGGTCGATCTCCAGGAAATCCGGCGGCGGCCGGTCCCAGTCATTGCAGGTGCGGACCGGCACGCGTTTGCTCATCGAATGCCGTCGCCGGCGTCTGCGCCGGCTGCCCGCCGTGGGACGAATGGGTTTCAGTAACCGGTCCAGGGTGGCTGCGCTGGCAGACAGCAGCCGTGTACGCACCTCGGGATCCAGATCCAGATGACCATGCCGCTCCATGGACTCCACCAGATGAGGCAGCGCCGCCCTCAGGCGTTTTCCGCAGATCCGGTCAGCTGCTTCCCAGATTACGATCACCGCCTCTCTCATCGCCTGATCATAAATGCGCCGGCCTCGTACCGGACGAGGTGCATCTTCACCGCCGCCGAGTTGTCCCAGCAGCCTGATGCCGTGCTTGCGGTGGTGTCCAGTTACGGCAATGAACTCATCAAGGATCCGGCTCTTGTCCTTCTTGGAGCACTCTCGGTAACGGTCCCGTATTGTTCCAGCAACTCCTGCTTTGCCATCTTACTCAAGCCTCCACCCACGTGGCTGACTCCCGACTTTTCGGTAACATTTTATTTGAGGCAACTACTCAGCGCGGGTAACGTTATTATTGAGGCAATGCGTACATGGATGCCGACGGCCCTCCAGGGCGGAGGTCCCGCCCGGCTCTCACTGCTTCAACATCTGATACAGTGGCGGCATAACAGAGTGACATTTATGCTGAACACTAAGCTGGACATTTATGCTGGCCTTCGACAATGTTGTTGTTCAGCGATTAAGTCCTCCCTAAGTGTTCAGCGAAAACGTCCTCATGATGGAGACGTTGACGTTGCCTCAGAAAGAACAAAGAAGGCTTCAGATTCTCAACAGCTTGCTGACGGAACAGATCACGGCAGATCAGGCGGCTGCGCTCATTGGAGTGAGTGTACGCCATGTCAGAAGGCTGCTGGCGGCATACAGGGAGGAGGGAGCAACCGCACTGGCTCATGGCAATCGGGGCCGCAAGCCTGCCAACGCCACGGCAGAGGCAGTGACGGTCGATGTGCTGCGCCTGGCCAGCACCCGGTATGGCGAGGCCAACCACACCCATCTCTCAGAGTTGCTGGCCGAACGTGAAGGCATCGATATCGGCAGGACCACCCTGCGGCGCATCCTGGTGAACGCCGGGTTGAACAGTCCAAAAGGAAGACCCCCTCCCAAGCACCGGGTGTGGCGTCAGCGGATGCCTAGGGAGGGCATGCTGATCCAGTTGGACGGCGGTCATCACCGTTGGCTGGGCGAGGATGGACCACAGTTCGCCCTGCTCTTCGCCGTGGACGATGCCACCGGTTGCGTGGCGAGTGCCAGGTTCTGCGAGCGGGAGGACAGCCTCAGTTATTTGCTGTTGCTCCAGGAGCTGATTCAGCGCCGCGGCATTCCCCTCGCCCTGTACACCGATCGCCACCCCGTCTTGAAGCACCGCTCGGAATAACAGCCGGCCGACATGCCAACCCAGTTCGGCCGGGCCATGGAGGAGCCGGGAATACAACTGATATTCGCCCTGTCACCTCAGCCAAAGGGTCGGGTGGAGCGGACGGCTGGAACCTTTCAGGGCCCGTTGATCACGGAACTCCGGCTGGCCGGAGCAACCATCGTGGAAGAGGCCAAGGCCGTGTTGGTGCAATTCCTGTAGCGATACAACCGGCGTTTTCGAGTCCCGGCACGGTGCGCTGAGCCCGCTCTCCGCCCCATGGACCCGGAGCTGCGCTTGAAGCATGTTCTGTTTGGACGAAGGGCGTTTGTGAAGCTGTTGAAGTCGTTCAAACAGCTTAAACCTCGATTCCGTCCAAATCAACTTTCCAAGAGTACCGCAGAGTTTCGTCGCTATTGCCTAACCGACATGAACACTTTCCACCAGGCAGGATAGCTCAATTGGCCCCTTTCTTAAACAACTCCCAAAACCAAGTTGGCTGAGTACTAGTCACCGACTTTATCCGGAGGGGGAAACGTTTATCGTCGAACAGGCCAGCAACGTCATCAACCCGCAGCCGGCACCGAAGCAGGCCCCCATAACAGGCTCTTCGAAGACTTCCTTCTGACCGGCGCAGAAGCTTCCGACGCGGAGGATGACGTCCGCGCCCATTGAGGTCGGGCCGCCCTATGTGATATTTTCAGGGTGACATTCCGGACACAACCAGGGAGTGCGAACAAGTATGGCAACCAAACGACCGGGCGAACAATACCTTGGGGACGCGCTGCACGTTCCTATCTCATCCGACGGGCAGGTGACGGCCTACGTGTGGCCCGTACGGGTGCTGACCATCAGCGGCATGGGTTGCGGCGGGCCGACGATTGGGGTCGACGTCGGCAACGAAGAGGTGCTGCGGTTCGACTGCCACGACCAACTGGGCCACTGGCACGGGGGCGGCTATGACCGCTCCGGTGCCCCTGGCGCCTCCCGCCGGGACTTCCCCGAAGGGTTGAGCGGCGTCGAGAACCAGGTTGCTTGGTCGCTGGGACACCTGGGAGACAAGACGGCGGAACTGCTGGAGGAGGCCGCGCACGGGCCGGCCGCCCAGGCGGTGGAGCCGGCCATGCTTCGATCGGCCGTAGCCGTCATCCGGTCCCACCTCGAACAGCAAGGCGACCTCCGAGGCCAGGCCATCAAGGAAAACCTGATCGCCTCGGACTGAACGCGGACCCGGTTATGCGGTGTCCACACTAGAGCGGTCCAACCGAAGCCACCCAAGATGTCATTCCGACCGCACCCCACATGTCATTCCGACCGGAGGGGGAATCCAAGCAGCTTGGTGGAAGTGGCGGCGCTATTCAAGCAACCGAGCCCCGCTTGCCGGCGCGTTGCTCCTGGACAGCTTGGCTCGAGAACAAGGACTTGAGATTCCTCACTGCGCTCCGCTCCGTTTCGGAATGACAGTCGAGAGAGCCTGAAAACATACATCGTAGTGTGAACAGGCCCTAATCGCCTACAGACCGCCAAGCAGGCAATCCGGAATAGCGGGGCCCATCCTGTCAGGAGGCCCCGTTTGATTTTCGGTTGCCAGCCGGGGCTAGATTCCCAGGGCCTCAGCCCCGGCCCTGGCTATGGCTTGGTCGTCCAGCCCGCTGGGCAGTCCCCCAACTCCGATGGCGCCGACCACGACCCCTTGATGAAAGACGGTTACGCCTCCCGGAATCGAGACCAACTGGGGGTCTCCGTAGGACTCTATCGTGCTGCCCGAGGCGCTCAGTTGGTCGGCGAACGCCGCGGTGTCCATGGAGCGCGTCGCGGCGGTGTATGCCTTCCGTATAGCGTAAGTGGGCCTCAAACACCTGTCCATCCGAGCGTATGCCAACAGGTTGCCGGCATCGTCAACCACCGCTATGTCGACTTTTCGCCGGTCGGGGTCCCTGTTGGAGTCGGCGATCATCGCCGTAATGGCGGCTTGGGCCTGTTCCAGGCTGATCATCGGTTTGTCGTACATCTATTCACCTGTCCGATAACGCCCTTCGGCGTGGGTGTAAGATTGAGGACCCTCGATGACGGCCCGCGACCGTGCTTTCGCGGGCAGTTTATTCTTTCACCCTGTCGGCCTGTTTCTGTTCCTGCAGCCCGTCTTTCTGCTCACGGATTCTTCCGCATATCCGCAGCACGTCCCACCCGTGGTTCTGGTGGGCTCTGGCGAAATGCATCCTGGACTCGGCTACGGGGTGGACAATCCGGGCGATGCTCCACGACTTTTCCCCCTCGCCTACGTCCGGGGCCCAGGGCCCGGCCGGCGGCAAGGCCTCGTTGTCCCGCAGGGTGCGCCGGTGAATGGAGTCAAAGTATCGCGAGAGGGGCTGAAGGTCGGTGATCATGGCTTCATCCCTTACTATCCGGGCGGATGATTAGGCGGGCGGGATTCGATTGTCGGAATCATACGTACCGTCCTGGACGGCGTCAACTATGCCTGCGCCCATGGCCCAGCGTAAAATGCGGCGGGTCGACGAGTGGCAAAAGGGACCGCGGGCGTTGGGAATTCTGTCCCAGGCCCGCCGATAGGACGGTGGCGCGATGAAATATGACGTGATTGTTGTCGGCGGCGGTTCGGCCGGCTCCGTGGTGGCCGGAAGGCTGGCGGAAGACGCCAACCGGTGGATCTTGTTGCTGGAAGCGGGCACGGACTATCCGGACCCTGCATTCCTGCCCGAGGCGGTGCGAAACGGCCATTCCAGCGCCGGCGAGGCCGTCGGCTCGCCCGTTTCTTGGTCCCTGCGGGGCCTGATCAACGACCAGCAGGGCGAGATCAACATAGCTCATGGCAAGGTCATCGGCGGTTCCGGCTCCATCAGCGGCAGGTGTTCCTGAGGGGACTGCCCGAAGACTTCGACAGCTGGTCGTCCCTCGGCAATGAGGAGTGGAGTTACCTGAAGGTGGTGCCCTACTACCGCCGCGCTGAGACCGACTTGGACATCAGGGACGATTTCCACGGCGCCGAGGGTCCCATCTCCATCGTACGCCGCGAAGATGGGCCGTGGCCCGACGTTCAGCGCGTTTTCCACGCTGCCTGCCTCGAGGCCGGCTACCCGGCCACCAAAGACCTGAACGGGCCGGACTCCTCTGGAATCGGTTCCATCCTCATGAACAACAGCGACGGCGTTCGGATGAGCACGGCCCTCACTCACCTGCACCCCATGCGCCACCGCCTGAACCTCACTATCAAGGGCACCGTCTTCGTGCGGAGGGTGCTCATCGAAGACGGCAGAGTCGCCGGAGTCGAGGCCGAGAGCGGCGGGGAGATTTTCCGGTTGGAAGCCGAGCGGGTGGTATTGAGCGCCGGGGCGTTGAAATCACCCCATATCCTGATGCTGTCCGGGGTCGGGCCCCGGGACCAGTTGGAAGAGTTCGGGGTCCCGGTATCTCATGAATCGCCGGCGTGGGCCGGAACCTGTTCAACCACCCCATGGGGTCTGTGACCTTCCGGGTCAAGGACCATGTCAGCCTTCACGCCAACGCCGGGGCCCTTCGCTTCGGCCTTCGCGTTACCTCGGAGCCTCCCTCCTACCTACACGACGTCATGCTCCACTCCCTGGGCGTGTTCAATATTATGACCGGCGAGGTGCTACCCCAGTACACCGCCCGCATCGCCTGCGCGTTGGAGCTTCCCGACGGCACCGGTTGGGTGCGGCTGGCCTCGGCAGACCCGGCGGTCCAACCGTCCATCAACTACCGTTACCTCAGCCACGAGAACGACATCCGGCGGATGCGGGACGCCGTGCGGTTGGCCTCCCGGATAATTGAGTCCAAGGCCTACCGCGGCGTTTCCGACGACCGCACGACCCCGACCGACGAAGTCTTGGCCGACGACGGGGCCTTGGACCGGTGGATCAGGCAGACGGTGGGGACCTCGCGCCACGTCTCCGGGACCTGCAAGATCGGCCCGGACACCGACCCCTTGGCAGTAGTCGACCAAGAGTGCCGGGTAAAAGGGATCGACGGCCTATGGGTGGCCGACTCTTCAGTTATGCCGCACGTGGTCCGCGCCAACACGAATGCCACCGCTATCATGATCGGGGACCGGGTGGCTGATTGGGTGGGGAGCAGCTAGGGACAGGGCTAGGCGTTGGGCCGGAGGCTCTGCCAACCGGCGGCTTTTTCATGGGCGCCCCCCCTGGCACAAAAGCGGTTCAGCCAGGCGCCGCCCACCGAACTGGATGCCCAGGGGCAGGCTCTCGTCGTTCAATCCGCAGGGCGGCGATATGGTCGGTGCGCCGCTGAAATAGTAAGGGATCGTGAACCGGCCCCAGGTCCATATCTCCTCCATGGGACCGCACAACTCCGGTGGTCACCCAGAACGCGGCGGTGGTCATTGACGGACAGACGGAGTAGACGGTGTTCACACTACGATGTACGTTTTCACGCTCCCCGGCCTGTCATTCCGAAACGGAGCGGAGCGCAGTGAGGAATCTCAAGTCCTTGTCCTCGAGCCAAGCTGTCCAAGAGCAACGCGCCGGTAATGCAGGGCTCCGTTGCTTGAATAGCGCCGCTGCTTCCACCAAGCTGCTTAGATTCCTCCCTCCGGTCGGAATGACATCTTGGGTGGCTTCGGTTGGGTCGCTTTAGTGTGAACACCGCCTAGAAACGGGGCCGGAAACCCCGATTCTCCCCAAGCGGTCATTTTATCAACGTCGTGTGTCGGTGTTTTGTTGGTTTTCAGAGACGTTTATCATATGCCACCATGCCGTATAATACTGTAATCCGTCTCCTTTTATCAGCAGGAAACGGGGCCAATGGCTTTCCGGCCAGACTTCTAGTATTATAACGACGGTTCTTCAATTTGGTCATATTTTGGCCGGGAATCGCTTCGCGGGAGGCAAGGCCACAAAGCTGTCAAGCGCGTGGGCAGGTCACCATGAAGAGGTGCTCAAGGTACCTTTCTTGCGAACAGTCGTTGTAATACTAGGACGTCGATGTCCTCGAAGATCCCGGCCAGAATGCCGCTTCGGCCGAGCACAACACGCCCCAGGCCTGGGAGAACTCCTCAGTCTGGGGCATGGTGACCGGCACTATCCTGGCCCCCATGTGGGCTCGATTCCGACGATACCGCAGGCGGCAGAGGGGAACCTGATGGAACCGCTCTTCGGCGGCCGAAAGCTCGGGGGGCCGGTTGTTGGGACGGTCCCGGAGTTACGTGGCTGGCTGCACCAGCTCGATGAGCACGTCGTCAGGCCCTTCGATGTAGGCCAAGCGGGTACCGGTGGAGACTTCGGTGAGAGGCAGAACCACCCGCACGCCGTCCTGTTCCAAGCGGGCCAACTCCGACTCCAAATCGTCGACGTCGAAGCCGAAGTGCTCCAGCCCAAGCCGGTTGAGCTCCGCAACGCTCCGTTCGTCGGAGGAGCCCGGGGGCTTGGAGGAGATGTTCAGGCGTACCGGCCCGTCGACCTCCATGCTGATGGTGACCGTGTTGGGCATCACTTCCCGGGCGAACAGCAGTCTGGCGCCAAAGTGCTTCCCGTACCATTCCGCTGACGTGTGAGGGTCGGAAGACCTGATGTGAACGTGGTTGATCCGGTATCCCATGCGGGGCCTCCAATACGTTTGTCCAGATTCGGCGGCAACTTGATAGATTTTCTCACCGGTGATGATACTTCAATGGGCCTGCGAGGGGAGGAGTCTAATCCATTGGATATCAAAGCTATAATGCGCATATGGTAGCTCGAAATCCTCATCTTACCCACACTCAATCCCACATAATCAGCGGGGCTTGCTCGAGTTTACTGGACTGCTTGTAGTCAACACCGCCGCGATGCTTCCTTCCTTCGCCGAAACAGAATGGACCTGCGCCCTAACAACCGGTTCGAACCTTCTCAGGTGGACCAGACTTGATAAAATCAAGAACTTTCACCTTGCGGTTCAGGTTAGAGGCGTAGGTCCGGGAGAGTATCGGCGTCGTCTCACGCTATGGGGCAGCCCTCTGACAGAGGCAATCGGAGCGTACCATCCCTGCTATCGGAGAAGGATAATCTCACCAGATCGAAGGGAGCCGGGGGCGACTTTGGAAATGTACATCGACATCGGCGACCCAGATGCTACGATGTCGCAGAGCAGGTACTACGACGACATGACAACTCCGAGTTTGAGGCGGACAACCTGTCCGGAACTGGGCCGGCGACCCACCTAGAGTCTTGACGGGAGCAGGCTAGGCCACCCATGACTTGCTAAAGGCAGGAAGTCGGATTGACAGGTTGCTGGCACCATCTCGGCCATTGACTTGGACCAGACCATGCTGATACGCTCCTTGAGTGTAAAGTGTAAAGTGCCACTTTATAATCTCTCCTTCTTTTGCTTGATACGAGGGCTAACCGATGTTGATCAAAACGGGGCAACTGGCAAAGCTGGCCGACATACTACCTTCGAAGGTGAGGTTCTATGTCAAGGAAGGCCTCTTGTCACCCGCCGATTACACAGCAGGGGGGTACTACCTATTTGAAGATACAGGGGCTCTAACGCAGCTGGATGAGATAAAACGACTACAAGTTGTGGAGCGTTTAGCGATAGGGGAGATCAGAGAAAGGCTCTCTCGTTGAATCATCTGTCATCTCTTCGGATTTCATATGTTCCACATATCTGTGAAACACTGTATTCGACTGGGGATTCTCCATTCACGGAGGGACAGTCATAGTGGGCAGACGTTACGCCACAGAGTTGCGGGAATTAGCCCAGACCTATGAATGGGCAACCAACTGCCCTCTTGATCACTTTGCTAAGGCGATTGAGAGAATAAGGCAATACCCGTTCTTCGCCATTGGGTCGGGTGGCTCATCAACTGCTGCGGCATTTTGGGCGATGCTCCATGAATATTCGACGGGGAATCCTTCGAGGTACGGGACTCCACTTGAGTTGCTAGCCGCACCAATGGTTAGACCGTACGCCCTAGGTCTTGTGACTGCACGAGGCGCAAATCCAGACATCACGCAGGCATTAGATCTCGCAACACGCCGTGAGCCCAGGGGGTAGTCGTTCTAACTTATGGCAAGGAGTCCAGCCCTATTCGGCGACCGCCAAATGACGGAGTCACCGAGATCGTCCACTTTGCTTCTCCGGTCCCGAAGGACGGCTTCTTGGCCACCAATTCTCTCCTCGCTTCCACGGTTCTTCTTTATCGCGCCTATTGTGTATGTAATCGGCGGAGTTAAAGTGTGCCATGCGGGCGGAATTGACCTCTGACATTTGGCGGTTGAAAACTGTACCGTCCGCTGCCATCCATAGGTTCGAAGTTGAGCCTGTGGATGGTGCGACGGATGTACAGAGTGGACGTGTATCTTCGGGTTCGCCGGGCGGTGATGGTGGAGGGGATGAGCATCCGGGAGGCCTCCCGGGTGTTCGGCCTGCACCGGGACACGGTGGGCAAGATGCTAGCCTACTCTGTGCCGCCAGGCTACCGGCGGCAGACTCCGCCGAGGCGTCCCAAGCTTGAGCCCTTCGCCGGCGTCATTGACCGGATACTGGAAGAGGACCATCACGCCCCCAGGAAGCAGCGCCACACGGCCAAGCGCATCTTTGAGCGTCTCAGGGACGAGTATGGGTTTGATGGCCAGTACACCATAGTCAAGGACTATGTACGGGAGCGCCGGCGCCATACCAGGGAGATGTTCGCGCCACTGTCCCACGCGCCGGGCCACGCTCAGTGCGACTTCGGCGAGGCCCTGGCGGTCATCGGCGGGGTGGAGCGTAAGGCCCACTACATCGCCTTTGACCTGCCCCACAGCGACGGATGTTTCATCAAGGCCTATTCCGCGGAGACCACCGAGGCCTTCCTGGACGGCCACGTCTCTGCCTTCGCCTTCCTGGGTGGTGTGCCCCAGAGCATCCTCTACGGCAACACGAAGCTGGCGGTGGCCAGGATACTGGGGGACGGCCGGCGCAAGCGCACCAGAGCCTTCACCGGGCTCCAGTCCCACTACCTGTTCGAGGACCGGTTCGGCCGTCCCGGCAAGGGCAACGGCAAGGGTAAGGTGGAGGGGATGGTGGGCTACGTCCGCCGCAACTTCCTGGTTCCCATCCCGTACTTCGAGAGCTTCGATGCGTTGAACGCTCACTTGGAGCGCCGCTGCCTGGAACGGATGGACGCCCGGCTCAGGGGGCACACCGAGACCATCGGGCAGCGGATGGAGTTGGACCTGGACGCCCTGCTGCCGTTGCCGGCCGTACCCCACGACGCCTGCGAGAAGCAGGGGGGGCCGGGTCAGCTCCCTGTCCCTGGTCCGGTACCGGACCAACGGCTATTCGGCGCCGGTGGCCTATGGACACCGGGACGTGCTGGTGAGGGGCTACGTCGATGAGGTCGTCATCAGCTGCGGGCCGGAGGTCATTGCCAGGCATCCTCGGTCTTATGAACGGGACGGCTTCGTCTACGATCCTATTCACTACCTGCCGCTCCTGGAGCAGAAGACGGGAGCCCTGGACCAGACCGCTCCCCTGCAGGGATGGGACCTTCCGGAAGAGTTCGCCACGCTGCGACGCCTGCTGGAGTCCCGTATGGGACGAAGGGGCAAGCGGGAGTTCGTCCAGGTGCTCCGGCTATTCGAGCATTTTTCGCCTGGGGAGGTCTACGCCGCGGTTCGGGATGCCCTCCGGTTGGGGGCTTTGAGCTTCGACGCGGTGAAGCATCTGGTGCTCTGCCGGCTGGAGGGACGGCCGCCCCGCCTCGACCTGGAGCTCTATCCCTACCTGCCCCAGGTGCGGGTGAGCATCACTTCCGCCGGGGACTGCATGGCCTTGTTGCCGGGGAGGGCGGCATGACCGGGAAGCCCACCCTGCTGCTGGAACACCACCTGAAGGAACTGAAGCTGCCTAGCTTCCTGAGGGAGTACGGGAAGATGGCGGCCCAGTGCGCCGCCGAGGGGGTGGACCACCCCAGCTATCTGCTCCGGCTAGCCGAGCTGGAACTGATCGGCCGCCAGCAGCGGATGGTGGAGCGGCGGATCGGGGCGGCCCGCTTCCCCGCCGTGAAGAGCCTGGACACCTTCGACTTCACCGCCATCCCCTCCATGAACAAGGCCTTGGTGATGGAGCTGGCCCGCTCCGAATACACCGAGCGCCGGGACAACGTCATCGCTGCCGGCAACAGCGGCGCCGGCAAGACCCACGTCGCCCTGGGGCTGGGACTGGCCGCCTGCCAGCGGGGTATGTCTGTGGGCTTCACCACGGCTGCCGCCCTGGTCCACGAGCTGATGGAGGCCCGGGACGAGAGACGGCTGCTCAACCTGCAGCGGCAGCTTTCCCGTCTCAGCCTGCTGATCATCGACGAGCTGGGCTTCGTCCCCCTGTCCTCCACCGGCGCGGAACTGCTCTTCGAGGTCTTCAGCCAGCGCTACGAACGCGGCTCCATCCTGGTGACCACCAATCTCCCTTTCGACGAGTGGACCGAGGTGTCCGGCTCGGAGCGCCTCACCGGAGCTCTGCTGGACCGTCTCACCCACCATGTCCACATCCTGGAGATGAACGGCGACAGCTACCGTCTCAAGCGCAGCCGGGAGAACGCCAACTCTCCGCAAGCTTTAGAACAAGCGGGAGCCCCGTAGATTCCACTCGGAACGCTCCACGTTACCCGCTGCCCGGCCCACTGGCACATCTGCCTATGTGACATTTATCCTGGCCAACTGGCGCGGACATTTATGCTGACCAATTACGCCAGGTGGTACAGTTTTACTCCGCCCCAGTGGCCCACCTTGTCGCCGCCATTGACAGCTCCGACGCGGCCCGGTCTCCGGCCCCACAGCCTGATTTGCCGACTGGTATTTCTACCACTTCGCCGGAACCGGCCCATTCATAGATTGCTCGCAGGAACGGCCCCGACTTTCCTCCTTCCGCCCCTGTTTCCCGTAGGAACTCACCCCCGGCTTCCCTTTTGGGCACTGACGCAAATCCCTGTACACGGGTATGATACCGAATCCGGCCTCCGAAGCCGATCCGGACGGCCTCAGACGGGGACTCGACACCCCTGGACGATTGCTTGCTGCGCCGTAGCCGACGCGCTTGACATGTCACCACACTTCAGAGGGACGAATATGTCTCCGACAGCCCCGCAACCGCCACGTGCTGCACCCCCACATCCATCGCCCTTTGCGCCCCGTTTTCCACCGCAGACGCCTCTTTCCCGCCGTGTCGTGCCCCCCACCATCCATCGAATTTCGGCCTTCCAGACCGGACTGGGGCCTTTCAACAAGGTGTTCACTGTTCACGTCCTGTAGGGAGGCCTTTCCCCCTGTTTCAGCTACGAAATCACGACTCTGGCTGCTCTGCTGCCAAACTCTATATCCTGTACACGCCCTCCACATGGTCCACACCCCTCGGTTTCGGCGGAGCCTGGAAGGTGCATCACTTGATATACCTCACAGGGGATGTTCGCCACATCCCGACCGGCTGCGGAGCGAGGATCGCCGGGGCATACGCCGCCGGGCCGTGTGCTGAGTATCCCGCCCAGATGGTCGCCATCGCCGCCGGCCCGCCACTACGGTCTCCAGCCACATCTTCGGGGGACGTAACGCACCCCCACTTCAATCGCCTTTTCAGGGGCCTAATGTCATCGAGGCGCCCCTCCCACCGGCCTGCCGATGTCATTGCCCCCGTTTGGCGATGTCATTGCCGTCCGGAACGCACCCTTTCTGAAAGTGTTCACTGGTTACGTCCTGTAGAGGGGCGATTTACCCTTGTTTCAGCTTGCCCACGACCCGCCTTGCGGCTTCCCGACCAAACTCAAACTCCTGTACACCCCCGATACTGCGCGGACGCTCTCCGTTTCGGCGGAGCTTGCAAGGGGCTCCCCTTTACGCCCCCTCATGAGGGATTCCGCGCACTCCTTGCCCGGACCATCGACGACGCCCACCTGCATCGTCAGGCGCCCCGGTCCGCGACTTCGCCCAGGCCGACAGCGGAGGACGAGGGCGGGGGCTGACCGGCCCAGAATCCAGGCTTCGGCGCACATGCTCGCCGTCCCGACACCGCCGATTGACAAAGTGCAATTTCCAAAGCTGGCGCTGTCCACTTCGCGCCCGTTTCTACGACTGCACTTCTACAATCCCCAAAGCTGCGACTGTCCGGTAGGGGTGGAACGAGCGCCGGAATCAAATTGCTCGCTCCGACGTAGCAGGATGCCCCGTTCACCCCGATTTCAGCTACAGACCCGACCACCCCGCAACTTGCCGCCCCGAGCGATCTCCTGTACACGGGTGAAACACCGCCAGCGTCCCCGCTATTCCCGCGCCCCGTGAAGGGGGTCTGTGCGCGTGCCCTGGTTGGCCCATTCTCACCGTAGGGGCTTGCACTAGAGTCACTAACTCACTACAATGTAGCAAGATGCTCAACTTCCACCCGGGCGAGCCTAGACGGAGGAGACACGAGATGGCCGTAGACCAGAAAGACAAGTACCGAGATATGGTAATCCGGGGTAAGTACCAGAGACTGTACTCGTACCTGAGCAGCCTTCAGGTCTCTGAGTGGAGAACCTCCTTCAACGAGGTCGAGGCGGTCATTGGATTCGAGCTGCCTCAGTCCGCACGGTTGCACCGACCCTGGTGGGGAAATCAACGAGGCGGGAACGGTCACAGCCACGCTCTTGCCTGGAGCGTCGCCGGATGGGAGACGGCGGAGGTTGACATGGACACCGAGACGCTGCTGTTCCGGCGAACGCACTCCAAGCCCGTACCCAGGCTTCCCCTCGACGAAGCATGGCCCGTCCACCCCACGGCGGTGTGGCCGGAAGGCTTGAGTCTCCGGCGAGAGGACCTCTACGAGGAGAGGGTTTAGGCCAGCCATGTTCATAGACACCAACGTGCTGGTAAACTCCCGCGTCTCCGGCGCGCCGGATCACGATGCGGCCAGGGCGAGCTTGGAACACGCTTTTCGAGACCCTGAACCGCTGAGGATCAGTCGTCAGGTGATACGAGAGTACCTGGCCGTGGTCACTCGCCCGCAGACGTGGCCGGTGGCTATCACCCGCGAGGATGCCCTTGATGACGTGAGCAGGCTGATCGGCAACTTCGAGATACTTGAGGACGGTCCCGTGGTGACCGAGTTCCTGGTAGCCCTATGCCGAGAGATTCCCGCAGGGGGCCGGCAGATTCACGACGCCAACATCGTGGCAACCATGCTGGCGCATGGGGAGCGGCGGCTACTTACGTTCAACACGGCAGACTTTCGGCGCTACGGCGACCGCATCGAGCTGGTGGACGGTTGATTCAACGTTAGGAGAAGGGACTCTTGAACCGTGACATGAGCACAAATGAGGTCTTTCATCTTCGCTTGGAGAAGACCTATTACGAGCGAGGGTTTTTCAACGTCACCCGTGATTTCGACCACTTCGTAAGGAGCGATGATGGTCCCATCTCTCTCCAACTTGGCGACGGTTGGTTCATAGAGGGTTATGTGAACAGGAGAGCGCAGGGGAATAGCACGGCCCGGGTCATGGGTGGCGCACGTCTACGCGAGTGGTTCCAGCAAAACTACACAAAGGGCGACACGGTGCCGGTCAGGTTTGTCACAGCTAGCCTGCTAGTCATCGGATAGCAGGAGTGGTCGTCAACCAGCCCGCTGCAACGCACCGAACTAGAATAGCGAACAGGAGGACGAAATGAAGAAGCACCTACAGCCGCTCACACCGGCGGCGCTCTACGCCAGGGTGTCCAGCACCGGCAGGACGTGGACCTGTCCGTGTCCGCCCAGCTGAGGGCGCTCAAGGACTACGCCAGGGCCAACGGCTACTCCGTGGCCCGCGATTACATCGACGAGGCCGAGAGCGGCCGAGTCGCCGACAGGCCCCGGTTCAGGGAGATGATCGAGGAGGGCGGCAAGCCCAAGGCCCCCTTCGAGGTAATTCTCGTATGGAAGTTCAGCCGCTTCACCAGGAAGCGCGAGCACGCCGTCGCCTTCAAGTCCATGCTGCGGCGCAAGGGCATCCGCGTGGTGTCCATCACCGAGCAGGCCGAGGACAACGCCACCGGCAGGCTGCTTGAGGGGATCATCGAGAGCGTGGACGAATTCTACAGCGAGAATTTGGCGCAGGAAGTCGTCCGGGGGATGCGGGAGGCCGCGTCACGGGGTTTCTTCCTCGCATCAAAGGCCCCCTTCGGCTACAAGCGGGTGAAGGTCAGCGACGGGGCGAAGGAGCGTCCCACCCTGGAGGTTGACCCCACCACCGCTCCTGTAGTGAAGGAGATATTCGAGAAGTCCCTGCGGGGCAGCGGCCTCAAGGAGCTATGCAAGGAGCTGAACGAGAGGGGCATCACCAACAGGGGCAAGCGCTGGTACAAGGGAACGCTCCACTACGTGCTGCGAAACGAAGCGTACACCGGTGCCGCCGTATGGGGGAAGACCAGCAAGGGAGAGAAGGACGCCGACCCTGTAAGGGTGGAGGGAGCGTGGCCCGCCTTGGTGTCGAGGGAGCTGTTCGAGGACGTGCAGCAGGCAATGAGTGACCGCGCCCCGAAGGTGCAGAGACCCGCCAGGGTGGGCAGCCAGTACCTTCTGAGCGGCCTCTTGCGCTGCCGGGTATGCGGCAAGCCCTACTCGGCCCAGGGAGCTAAGAGCGGCCAGTTCGCCTACTACATCTGCGGCACCCTGTTCAGGGAGGGAGCCGGGACGTGCAGCGCACGCTACCTGAACGCCCCGAGGCTGGAGACGTTCGTGGTGGAGAAGATCAGGGAGCGGATTCTGAACGAAGAGACCATCGTGGCGCTGGTGCAGCTGGTGGCCGAGGAGATCGACGCGATGGCCGGGGAGCTTGCGGGTAGGCTGGAGGTCGTCGAGGCCGAGCTATCCGACGTGAGGAAACGGCTTGAGAAGCTCTACGAGGCCATTGAGACCAGCGAGTTGACCCCCTGGAGGTCCTGTCGCCCCGCATCATGTCTCTGAGGCACCGTGAGGAGCAGTTGGAGGCTGCAAGAGAGGACGCCGAGACCCAGCTTGAGCAGAGGAGGGTGGAGCTGCCCAACACCGAGGAGATAGCGCGATACGTGGCGGACTTCCGGGACTTCCTGAAGGATGGGACGATCCCCAAGCGCAAGACGCTCATACGCAACTTCGTGGAGGGCATAGAGGTGGTGGGAGACGAGGCTACGCTGACGTACACCGTGCCCATGCCGAGCGACGGAGTGACCCGCGAAGCGGCCTCGGTTCTTGATTTTGTCCAGTCCGGCCCACCTAACTGGATAAAATCAAGAACCTTCACCATTACTTTCACTCTGGCGCTGTAATCAGCATCAGGCCCGACCTGGCAGTGAAACCTGCCGGGAGACGAGCGGCCAGTCAGTCCTGTAGCGGACGGAACTCCGCAGAAGCCCAGCGAGCCCGGCGTGGGTTTCTGCTTTGTGGCGCACCACTGACCTGTGAAGAACTTTCCGGGTTACCCATTCTTGTGATAAGTTCATCCTTCCTCTTTGTTCGCAGGAGTGTGCATTATGAATGTCATCTGGATTGTTGCGGACACCTTTCGCCGGGACCACCTAGTATTACAACGACGGTTCATAAAATAGAGTGGCTCGTGAGCGAAAATTGTATTGGGGAACGATCGGGCGCGAAGCTGTCGTACAAGCTGGCCTATAGCTGCGAAGGGATTCCTAAGAGCCCTTTTATACCAACCGTCGTTGTAATACTAGCAGTCAGTCAACTTTGGAATCGAAAGGGTAAAGGCGGTGAAGTTTGGATCGGGCGTCCTGGGTTTTGAACCGCCACTTGATACCAACTCGGGCGGCGTTGCGCTCCCGCACCAGTGCCTGGACTTCCCTCCCGAGCGCATCCTCGTCGGGGAGCCGCTGCTTCAGGCAGCAGCGGGACAGCACGCTGAACTCGATTTCCGCCATATTCAACCAACTCCCGTGCTTCGGGGTGTAGTGGAACTCCAGCCGTTTCGCAATCCGCCGGGCATCGGCCGCTGGGAACGTCTCGTACAGCGACGCCGCGCGGTGGGTGTTGAGATTGTCCAGGACCACCCGCACCACCGGGACCTCCGGATAGGCTTCATCCACCAGCCAGCGCATCTGGTGGGCGAAGTCCCCCGTGGTGCGCCGCTGGGTCACCGCCACCTGCCGCCACCCGGCCAGCGGCTCGCAGGCCAGGAACAGATTGCGGGCGCCTTCCCGCCGGTATTCGTAGTCCTGCCGCAGGGGAAGTCCAGGCCGGGGCGGCAGAGAGGGCCGGGTCTCCGCCAGCAACTGGGTCGAGGTCTCGTCAAAGCAGACCACCGGACGCTGGGGGTCATACGGTTCGGCGTACAGGTCCAGCACGTCCTCCATGTTGGCCACGAACTCGGCGCTCACCTTGGGGATGCACCACTCCTGCTTCTGCCACGGCTTGAGAACGTTTTTTTGAGACGCTTACGCACTCCCTCGTGGGACATGGAGGACGCCAGCCCCAGTTCCACCACCTTGCCAGCCAGCAGGCGCAGGGTCCAGTGGTCGTGGCCCTCCGGCGCTGGACTGCAGGCCAACGCGATGAGGTGGGCTTCGCTCCGGTCGTCCAACTTCCGATGCCGGTTGACCTGGCGCCGGTCCCACAGGGCCCCGTCCAACCCCTCCTCGGTAAAGCGCTGCTTAATCCGGTACACGGTGCCCAGCGCCACATCCAGCGCCTCGGCCACCTTGGGAGCGGCCCAACTGTCGTCGCTCTTGAGGAGAATCCGCGCCCTGGCGGTCACTCGGGCCGAGCTTTTCCCAACCCGAATCAGATTCTGGAGTTCTTCCCGTTGTTCCGGCGCCAGCCGCACGGCGTACTTGTCCCTGATCATCACTGCCACCCCCCCCCATCAGAACTTCATCCCAAGCAGTATACGACTATCGGCCAGATTCCTGTAGGACTTTCAACATCAAGGTTGACCGACTACTAGGGCGAATCGACAATTGGGTGAAACTCGGCTGAGGAAATAGGGTAGGAGCTTACTAAAGGAGGATAGAGTGTAACCCTGAGAAGTGACGTGCGGTGGAGGGGATTGGCGTGGAACGTTGTGAGTTGAGCGCTGCTCAGTGGCGTCGGATAGAAGGCTCTTTGCCCGGGCGTCCCGGCTGGGTTGGCGTTACGGCCAAGGACAACCGGAAATTCGTAAACGGCGTCCTGTGGGTGCTGCGCAGTGGAGCCCATTGGAAAGACCTGCCCCCTGGGTACGGCAACTGGAAAAGCGTCCACAAGCGATTCACCCGCTGGGCCAAGACCGGAATCTGGGAGAAAATCTTCCAGGTGTTGCTGGATGACCCGGACAACAGATACGTGATGATTGATTCCACCATAGTCCGGGCCCACCAGCAGGCAGTCTGCGGGAAAGGGGGGGCCAATGTGAGGCTGTGGGCCGCTCCCGGGGTGGACTGAGCACCAAGATTCATCTGGTGGCCGATGCTCAGGGCCGGCCGGTGCGCTTCTCTCTCACCGGCGGTCAGAAGGCGGACGTTTCTCAAGCCATACCCCTGCTGACCGGCCTCGAGGCCGGAGCGGTCATCGCTGACAAGGGGTATGAGAGCAACCGCGTGCTGGCCTTTATCAGGAACCAGGGCGCCGAAGCGGTCATACCGCCCAAGTCCAACCGCCGAGACCCTTGGGAATATAACCGGGAACTGTATAAGCAAAGGAACCTGATTGAACGAGCCTTCAACAAATTGAAACAGTGGAGGCGAATCGCAACCAGATACGACCGCAGAAGTCTCTACCTCCTGTCGGCCCTGTATCTGGTCTCCTCAGTCATCTGGGGCTAGCAATTGTCGATTCGCCCTAGTATTACAACGACGCTTCATAAAATAGAGTGGCTCGTGAGCGAAAATTGTATTGGGGAACGATCGGGCGCGAAGCTGTCGTACAAGCTGGCCTATAGCTGCGAAGGGATTCCTAAGAGCCCTTTTATACCAACCGTCGTTGTAATACTAGAGCGCTTCGGTGCGAATTCTCCCGCGGCCCTGGTTCAGCTCCGGGCCGACGTGGGCCGCGCGGTCCTGTTGGCTTGTGGGATTCCCAAGGGGCTCATCAATGGCATCGGAACGGGAGGCGTATCGGCAGCTCTTGCACGGGCGGATCGCGCCCCTAGGCCGCCTGGTGGAAGCCGAGCTTAACGCTAAATTGGAGTACGCAGTCACTCTCAACTTAGAGAGATCGTGGGCTGCCGACGTTGCCTCCAAGGCCAGGGCCTACGCGTCCCTGGTCAACGCTGGCATGGACGCGACCGAAGCGGCCCAGATTTCGGTGCTGGAGTGAGGTACCGGTGTCCGATATGCGGCCGACTCTGGTGTGGCCATGGCTCGGCGAGCGAGCACATCGAGTTGGCGCACCCCAAGGCGGTGGGCAAGAGGCGTGGGCTCCCGGTAGAGGCCCGCCGGGACCGGCCGGGCGCCCGACACCACCGCGACCCGAGCGGCCGAAACGCGCCCTAACTGACAAAGAACCGGGCCAGGGACGGCGGCTCGCTCGGCGCCGTAGCTCCTTCGGCGCTTCGGATCACCACCCCAGTCTCACCCCTGAGGGCGGCCCATGTGGTCATGAGCATAGAGCGATGCCAGTACAGGACGAAAACCCGCGTTGCTGGCTCTGCGGGAAAGCCTGGGCCTTATTGCTGGCCCGGCCCTAGCACATCAGATGTGGGCGCTGTAAGGCCACCAACGCCTCTGAGTAGTGCGGGTCTTCTCCATCCCGTTACCCTAAGGCCCCGGGTGTTGTCTTTCCCAGAGTCCTCTCCTATTTGCCTCTACTTGGACGGGTGACCAAAGTGGTAACTGGCCCATTCTAGGGGCTATGCCATAGCTAACGAGGGGGGGATATGGCTCCCCAGCTAGGATTCGAACCTAGGACCTAGCGGTTAACAGCCGCCCGCTCTACCGCTGAGCTACTGGGGAGTATTGTCCGGGGAGTGGTTCCCCGGGCGGTGGCCCGCCGCACCTGCGCTCCGGTGGCAAGGAGTGTGGGCCTGCAGCGATTGAACCTGTAGCGATTGAAATTGTAGCATCGGCAGATTCAACTCTCAAGCGGCGCGCCATCCCGTACCGGGCCTTTTAGTTATCGAGACTTGGCGGAGAGTCTATTCGTGGTGAGTTTGTAGGACCATTGGCCCTCGACCCTTCGGCAGACCTAGGGGGAAAGAAAGGAAGGGGGTATTGCGGCTATTGAAAGACACCGCCATCCCGTAACTATTCATAGTTGATGAGTCCAATTCGCCGAAAGCCGCATAAAGCGGTTTCACAGCCGCCGGCTTGAGCGCCAGCAGCAGAGATTTAATCTCTGATTGCCGGGCGTGACACACTCTGACCCCCTCGATGCTGAACTGTTACGCCGTCCCGGCCGGCCAGCCTGCCCATGGGCCGCGTCAGATCCGTTTCCCGGCTGTAACCGTAGTAGTTGGTGAGGAGGGACCCCCCCGGTTGACCTCCCCCCACTCCGGTCCCCTCCTCCTAATCTGCGGGCGCCTCTGGGACAAGGCGCCTGCAGGATACCGCCCTAGACGCCCGCTATACGGTAGCTTCTTCAGGCTCTTGGGGCGCCAGGTTGCCAACCGCGGGACTGCCAACGACTTCAGCCAGCGGTGTTAACCCCACGACGGCTGTGTCCGGGACCAGGTGGCGGCCACACTGCAGGCATGCGACGTACACGCCGAATTGATCGACTTGTTTGTAAAGGTCACCACCGCATTTGGGACAGCCTTTTAGCCAAAACACTTCAGGGACCTCCTTTAAATAATCTTTCGCATGGCTGAAAGCTCCACCCCGACAAGCGCCAATGCATCATGGCGATGGCTATAGTTGGCCGGCCTCAACTCAGCGTCCGATGCGTTCCGGCGTTTCAAAGCCGTAGTAACGGACGCCCGGGGCTGGGACTGAGTAGCACCAGATCGCTCCGTCAATGTTTCCGGTTTCTTCTTCAGCAACGGCCTCATCTAAGATGGCAGTCAGTTCCCCCATCATTTTGGGAGTAAGCCCGTCTTTGCGGGCGCCAGGTACGGAATCTTGTTGGTCTTTGTCTGGCTGAGCGATTATCGATGACATGTCCGGCACCGTCCTATGATTCTTTATCCCGTTGGTTGACGGGTTATCGCTGTGGGTTTGGGCCCGAGGCCCCGCTATTGGCGAAGCCTCGGGTTCTTGGGACCATCGCCAGGCTTAGGCTGCCCCGTCGTCCGGCTGTTCCCGGTGGTGACTTTGAGTTGCCTGGCTTTTCTTGTTTCTACCTTGGGCAAGGTGATGGTGAGTACCCCGTTCTGGTAGTGAGGCGCCGCCCGGTCGGTGTCCACTGTGCTGGGTAAACGCAGCGAACGGTGAAAAGCGCCGGTGCGCCGCTCTCGAATGATGTGCTCACCCCGGTTGTGCTCCCGCTCCACCTTGCAATCGCCCTTGATGCTCAGCAGATTACCCTCGATGGCGACCTCGATGTCCTCCGGCATAACGCCGGGCAAGGACGCTTCCACCAAGAAGTTGTCGCCTTCGTCGGACACGTCTAGAGGGAGTGGCCATCGCACCGTCTCCGGCTCTTCGACTTGGTGATGGTTGGCGACCTGGGGATGGTTGCCGCGCCAAAAGCTGTTTATGCTCTCCTGCATACGCCTCACGTCTGTGAACGGATCCCAATACCGTAGTACCATTGTTATCGCCTCCTAAATAATCTCAAAATTGGCGGTCTGGATGTTGGTGTTTGGTTTCAGACCGTGCAACCGGAATTATAGATAGTTGAGTGGTTCTTGTCAAGTATTATGTTTATAAGCCATCAAAGATACGGTTAGTGGATGTCACTAAGTCTTGATATATATGGTCAACTTAGCTAAAATAGTCCTATGGGCCGAGGAGAACGGATATGCCTAACTACTACGATGTATTGGGAGTGGCCCGCGATGGCTCCGAGAAGGACATCCGGCGGGCTTATCGAAAGCTGGCCCGTGAGCACCACCCCGACGTAAACCCTGGGGACGACGCCTCGGAAGCCAGGTTCAAACAAATAAACGAGGCGTACAGCGTCCTGTCCGATACGGACAAGCGCCGCAAGTACGACCGGTACGGGGAAAACTGGACTCATTGGGAGAAGATAGAGGAGGCGGAAGCTCAGGGACGGCAGGGCGGACCGTTCCGTTGGTCCACCGGCGGAAACGGCAGCCGCACATTCGAGTTTGAAACCGGGCCGGGAAATCCATTTCAAGATTTGATTTTCAATCCAGGGCGGAGCCCACGCCAGCCGCGAGCCCGTCCTGTGGAACAGCCTGTAGAGGTCACATTGGAAGAGGCATTCAACGGCGCCACCCGGCTGCTCGAACTGGCGGACGGCCGGCGCTTGGAAGTCAAAATCCCGCCTGGGGTCGATAACGGCTCACGGGTCCGTGTGGCTGCCGGAGACGGGCAAAGGGGCAACATCAACTTAGCGATTTCGGTAAAGCCCCATCCAGGCTTCCAAAGGGAGCGGCGAGACCTGTATACCACGGTGCACTTACCGTTGGAAGACGCGGTCCTCGGCGGAGAGATCACGGTGCCCACCCTGAGCGGCAGAGTGGCGCTGACCATACCGGAAGAAACCCAAAACGGCCAGCGATTCAGGTTGGCCGGGCAGGGTATGCCATCCCTTAATACATCCGGGACATCCGGGAATAATTCGGGCCAGCGTGGCGACCTTTTCGCGACGGTTAACGTGAAGGTGCCCACCGGCTTGAGTCCGGAGCAGAAGGACTTCTTCCGGCAACTCAAGGAGTCGAACACCGGGGACGGAGGATGATCATGACGTCGGAGAACCAGTTCCGGGACGAGCCTTGCTTTGTCATCAGCGTGGCGGCCCGAATGGCCGGGGTTCATGCCCAAACCCTTCGCTATTACGAACGAGTGGGCATTATCTGGCCCTCCCGCACCGGAGGCCGGCAGCGGCTGTACTCCATGGCCGATCTGGAACGTATACGCAGGGTGAAGACCCTAATCGACGACCTTGGTCTCAACCTGGCCGGTGCGGAGGTGGCGTTGAAGCTCATGGGCCGGGTTGAGGAGTTGGAAAAAGAGGTAGAGCTTCTGCGAGGGGAGGTCCACCGCCTGGGGACCGGACGCGCCGCAGCGGGTAGCCGGCCTCGCGGCCGCCCTCAAACCTAGCTGACTACAGTTCCGGCGCCCAATAAAAAGTAGTGAAATGAGCCCGCCTCAGAAGTCTCCCTTGACGATTTTGGGCGGACACAAGCCGGCGGGTTACTATTATCAACCGCCTAACCCAGTATTAAATGGGGCTGAATAACCCGTCATTCCCGCGAACGCGGGAATCCAGAAAGGTAGGATCCTGGAGGACTCAGCTTTATGGCACATGCTCAAATGGAAACACTATCAGAGGAATTTACGCCTCCGGTGTTCCATCGGAACCTGGAGCAGCTTACGTCCAAGGAGGACGAGAAAGGAGGATAACCATGGTGCTGCGGCCAGATCAATTTACAGAACAGGCCCAAGAGGTGATTCGTGATTCCCAGGAGCTGGTCCGCCGGTACCGCCACAACCAATGGGACGTGGAGCATATTCTACTGGCCCTGTTGGAACTAGAACGAGGGTTGCCCGGCGAGATACTGGCCGAACTCGGGGTCCAGCCGGACCAGGTGAAGGCTCGTATGCGTCGGGCGCTTGAGGCGGCCCCCAAGGTCGTTTCCGGGGATAATCAAATTTACGCCACGCCTCGGGCCGGCAGCCTGCTGGACAACGCCAAGCAGGAGGCGGAGCGTCTCAAGGACGAGTATGTGGGAGCGGAGCACCTGCTCATCGCCGCCGCAAGAGAGAGCCAGGGTGACTCGGCGCAGGTGCTGAAGGAGTTTGGCATCGACCAAGAGAAGCTTTACCGCGCCCTCATGGAAGTGCGGGGCTCCCACCGGGTGGACGATCCCCGGGCCGAGAGCCATTACCGCTCGCTGGAGCGGTACACCATCGACCTGACCAAGCTGGCCAAAGAAGGAAAGCTGGACCCAGTCATAGGCCGGGACCAAGAGATCCGGCAGGTTATGCAGACTCTGACCAGGCGCAAGAAAAACAATCCGGTGATCATCGGCGAAGCCGGTGTGGGCAAGACCGCCATCGTTGAAGGCTTGGCCGCCCGCATTGTCGCCGGCGACGTGGCCGATTCTCTTAAAATGAGGAGGGTGTTGGCCCTGGACATGGGGGCATTAGTCGCCGGTTCCAAGTTCCGCGGTGAGTTCGAGGAGCGTCTCAAGAGTGTAATGGACGAGGTTAAACAAGCCCAACGGGAGGTGATCTTGTTCTTGGATGAGATCCATACCGTGGTGGGCGCCGGCGCCGCCGAAGGGGGCATAGACGCCAGCAACCTGTTGAAGCCCGCCCTGGCTCGAGGTGAGTTGCAATGTGTGGGCGCTACTACTTCCGACGAATACCGTAAGCACATTGAAAAAGATGCGGCCCTGGAGCGCCGCTTTCAGCCGATTTTCCTGGAGGAGCCGTCGGTGGAGGAAACCGTGGACATCCTGAAGGTGTTGCGGCCCCGGTACGAGGCCCACCACAAAGTCAGCATCGACGATTCAGCCTTGGCGGCGGCGGCGCGGCTAAGCGACCGCTACATCACCGGCCGCCAACTGCCGGATAAAGCGGTGGATTTCATCGACGAGGCGGCCAGCAAGCTGCGTATCGACGCGGAGAGCCTGCCCGGCGACTTGAAAGACATGGAGGAACGAATCCATAGGTTGGCCGACCAGGAAGAGGCGGCAGCCCAAAAGTCCGACTACGAGCGCGCGGCACAGGTCCGCACTGAACGGCTGATATTGGAGCAAGAGTTCGAGCCGGAGCGGCAGCGCCTCATGGCCGGTCGCAACCTTGACATGGTGGTTACCGATGCCGACATCGCTGAGCTTGTCTCCAAGTGGACCGGCATTCCGGCCGGACGCATGTTAGGAGGGGAATCAGAGCGGCTGGTGCACATGGAAGAAACTCTTCACCGGCGTGTGATAGGCCAAGACGAGGCAATCATCGCCGTTTCCGAGGCCATTCGCCGTTCGCGGTCCGGCCTGAGCGATCCCCGGCGTCCCATTGGCAGCTTTATCTTTCTAGGGCCCACCGGAGTGGGAAAGACTGAGCTGGCCAAGGCTTTGGCCGAGTTCTTGTTCGACGATGAGAGCAACATGGTGCGGATCGACATGTCGGAATACATGGAGAAGCACACTGTGTCCCGCCTTATCGGAGCGCCCCCTGGATACGTTGGATACGACGAAGGGGGACAGCTGACGGAGGCGGTGCGGCGCAGGCCTTACCGGGTTGTGCTATTTGATGAGTTGGAGAAAGCCCATCCCGATGTTTTCAACATCCTCCTGCAGATTCTGGAAGACGGCCGCCTGACCGACGGTCACGGGCGTACCGTTGATTTCCGTAACACGGTTATTATAATGACCAGTAACCTCGGCACCGACGCTGGGCGGCGGCAATCGTTCGGTTTTCACCCTGACGCACGGGAGCAAGATTTCGACGAGCAGCGTTTGCGAGATTCGGTAAACGATGCGCTGAAAAGGACCTTTCGTCCCGAGTTCCTGAACCGGATCGACGACACCATCATTTTCCATCCGTTGAACCAGGAGCAAATCGTCCAAGTGGTGGACCTCATGGTGACCGACGTGCAGGGCCGGTTATGCGAACGGGGCATCACTTTCGAGCTGACCATGGCCGCCAAACGTTGGCTGGCCGCAGAGGGCTTTGATCCGGTGTTTGGCGCGCGGCCCCTGCGCCGCGCTATCCAGCGTCATCTGGAGAATCCGCTCTCTAGGGGTATTCTCGGTGAAGAGTTCACGCCGGGAGACCACGTCCTGGTGGACCTGGGCGAATCCGGGCTCACCCTGGCCAAATCGTTGGCAGCCCAACCGGCGTAACCGCGCCAAGCACTATCTTGATGCAGCCGGCCGAACCCAAGAGCATCACGGTCCGTGGTCTTAACGTCCGTTACGTTAGGGAAGGACAGGGGCCAGCGGTGTTGCTAGTCCATGGACTAGGATCTTCGCTGGCCACCTGGCACTGCAACATTGTTCCCTTGGCCGAGGCCGGGTTCACCGTCCTAGCGCTGGATTTGCCGGGGCACGGGGATTCTGATAGGCCACCCGATCTAAATTATGACCCGGTGAGTGGAGCCCGCCTGCTCAATGATTTCATCAACGAGCTGGGAGTTGACCGGGTGTCCCTAGTGGGCAACTCCGCCGGAGGCTTAATCTCGAGCCTCATGACCTTTGAGTATCCGGATAAGGTGGAACATTTAGTGCTGGTGGCGTCAGGAGGTCTGGGAAAGCATGTGTCCTGGCTTATGCGGTTGATTTCCCTCCCCGTGGTGGGAGAGCTTCTCTACCGGCCCTGGCTCCATTACCAGGTTGGCTTGACCAGGCGCGTATTTCACCGGCCGCCTCCATTGTTGGAGGACCTACTCGCGGAACAGCGCCGGGTGCGTGGCCTGCCGGGTTCCAGCCGGGCCTCACTGCGGTCCATACGGTCAAGTATCGATCACCTAGGTCGGAAGCACCAACGCTACGTCATCGAGAGGCTGAAGGATTCCCCGGTCCCTCTTTTAACTATTTGGGGTAGGGATGACGTTGTCGTCCCCTTGTCGCAAGCGGAGACCATACGGAAGGAGTTGCCTCGCAGCCTGGTGCACGTCATTCCCCAATGCGGTCACTGGCCCCAAATGGAAAAAGCCGACGAATTTAACCGGCTGGTCTCCGAGTTCCTCAAAACTTTTCCGGTTGACGGCCTCGGGGACCCCACGGGATGAGGCTTATTAGCCGCGTAACTGTACTGGTCACGCGGCCCCGATGGCGTAGTCCGGAAAATCTACTGCGGCTTGGCGCTCTCGTCGCCGTCCTCGTGATCATAGGCGTGGCCTTCCTGGTGCAAGACAAGATAGAGTTTGACCAGGTCGGCTACGCCGGGCTGGGTCTGACTGTATTGGTGGCGAGTGGGGGCTTGGTCTTGCCGGTCCCGAGCCTGGCCACAGCCTGCGCCGCCGGCGTTTTCCTCAATCCACCGTACGTGGCCTTGGTTGCCGGGACCGCTGGCGCTTTGGGCGAGTTGACCGGCTATTTTCTGGGGTACAGCGGCCGGGGAGTTCTCTCTCAGAACCGGCTTTACATCCGCACGGAGGGCTGGATGCGCCGGCGCGGCTGGCTGGTCCTATTTCTATTAGCTCTGGTTCCTAACCCCCTCTTCGACGTGGCTGGCATCGCCGCCGGAGCCTTGCGTTATCCGGTTTGGCGGTTTTTGATCGTCGTGTGGATTGGCAAGTTAGGGAAGTTCCTGACCTTTGCTTACGCCTGCGCTTACGGCGTAGACTGGCTGACCGGCTTATTCGGGCTCTAAGAAGCCTCTGAACAAGCTGGCAACACGGCCATCTTCCCTATCTGACTATGCCGCAATTCCCGGAGTTATTCAGGCCATCCCCAGACATTCAACGTTCCCTCGCCGGCTCGTTGGGGCCGGAGGGTTACGCTTAAAGGCGCCAGCCGCAGTCCATGCCACTGGCGCCCACTTCCGGCGCCGTGTATTCTGTAAAACGCGCATTCGGTGCGACCATAGATAATCGGGCGGAGGTCCGTGTGATACGTAATATTGACGGTAAAGGGCCCAAGATTCATCCGTCCGCCTTCATCAGCGAAGCGGCTTATGTTGTAGGCGACGTGGAAATAGGAGCGGGCAGCAGCGTTTGGCCAGGGGCGGTAATTCGCGGCGATTACGGCAAGATAATCGTCGGGAAGAATTGCTCCATTCAGGACAATTGTGTGCTTCACACTGACGATTTTCTGGAGTTGGGCGACAACGTGTTGATGACCCACGGCGCTGTGATCCATGGAGGCCGCGTGGGCAGTAACGTGCTCATAGGAGTCAACGCGGTATTGCTCGAGGACGCTCAGGTTGGTGACTACTGTCTGGTTGGAGCCGGGGCGGTGGTCCGGGCCGGAGCCAGAATTCCGGACCGGTCGCTGGTGGTGGGTTTACCCGCTGAGGTCAGACCTCTTACCGAACAACAAGCCAAACGATTAGAAGACCCTACCGCGGGTTACGTGCGCAACGCCCAACGGTTTATAGACGCCGGCTTGGGTTTGCAAATACCCGCGGCGCCGAATTAAGGCGCAGCCATGGCTGACGAAGGGCGGCAACTCCCCTTGCCCCTGGAAGGGATTCGAGTGCTCGACGTTACTCACATCGTGGCCGGTCCATACTGCTCCGTGATTTTGGCGGACATGGGCGCCGAGGTTATCAAGATCGAGCGCCCCGGCTCGGGCGAGCGGGCGAGAAGCAACGGTCCTTTCATCCCAGGACCGGGCGGGCAACAAGTGAGCGCCCGCTTTTTGGGCATCAATCGCAACAAGAAGAGCATCACCTTGGACCTGCGGCGCCCCAGTTGCCGAGATCTGTTGCTGAACTTGGCAAGGGTCTCCGACGTCCTGCTGGACAATTGGGGACCGGGGGCTTTGCGGCGCCTTGGGCTGGGGTATGAGGTGCTCCAACAGGCCAACCCCGGGCTTGTCTACGCCAGCATCACCGGCTATGGCGACAACGCAGACCTGCGCGGCCCTTATTCAAATTGGCCCGCCAACAATCCAAGTGTACAGGGAATGGGCGGTTGGATGGAGGTTACCGGGGCTCCCGGCGGGCCTCCGCAAATGGTCGGCGACAATATTGGAGACTCAGTTCCTGGAGTTTGGACGGCCCTGGGAGTCGTGTTGGCGCTGGAGACCAGGCGTAAGACCGGGCTGGGGCAGCATCTGGACATGGCCATGTACGACTGCATGGCGGCTCACACTACCAGCAGCATGCCCCACTACCAAGCCACAGGGCAGATCACCGGCCGCGCTAGGGAAAACATGAGTAGTGCTGGCGGGAGCCGGAGTTGGAGCCGACGCGGAGGAAAAGTGGGGCAACCTGTGGCGGCTCATCGGCCGGGAGGAGTTGGTCCAAGACCCTCGATATCTCGGCCGGGGCGTGAGCGGCGATTTCTATTTCGACCAATTCGTACCCGCCATCGAGGGTTGGTCCCGGCAGCTCTCCAAGTGGGAGATTGCCTGGAAGCTGACTGAGATAGGCTTCTCCATGGGTGTGGTGCAGAACCAAGCCGATTTAGACCGGTGTCCCCAGTTGGAAGCCAGGAATATGATGATCGACGCCGGCGATACTTTGGGAGGCTCCTTTCGCACGGTGAGGACACCCATACAGCTGACGTCATGCGCTGACATACCTGCCGTTTCACCGCCGCTGCTGGGCCAGCACAACCGAGAAATATTGTGCGGCATCGGCGGCCTATCCGAGGAAGAGTTGGACCAGCTCCAGAGCCAAGGGGCGGTTTAGCCCCGCTCCTCGGCTCGTAGAGAGACCGGGGGCAGGTCCCGTCATTACATCGGAATTGCCCAGGGCCTATAATAGCCCGAAGACTAACCGGTCCCGGGATCGGCTGATTGGGTTCCGTAAACCGGTATTCCCGCCCATTCAGGGAATGGGTAAGGTGTTCACGATAGGGCCGGACAGTCCATTTTAGCCCCGTTAACTTTCGATTTCAGTAGTAAAGCTAGGAGTAAAACCGTTGTACCGAGCGCCCCGAGGCACTACAGACCTGCTGCCGGTGGAGCAAAAATACTGGCGATACATTGAATCCAAGGCGGTGGAACTCGCGCGCAGGTATGGCTACGGCCGCATAGACACCCCCGTGTTTGAATACTCGGACCTCTTTGTCCGCTCCGTGGGTGAAGGCACCGACATCGTAGAGAAGGAGATGTACACCTTTGACGATCGAGGCGGCGACAGCATAACCCTACGGCCCGAAGGTACGGCGCCGGTTTGCCGGGCTTACCTGGAACATGGAATGCACAACCTGCCCCAGCCGGTGCGGCTCTATTACTTCTGCCCTGTCTTCCGCTACGAGCGTCCCCAGGCGGGCCGGTTCCGTGAGCACCACCAGTTTGGAGCGGAGGCGTTGGGCGATGGCGATCCCTCGGTGGATGCCGAGGTGGTGGAGCTCGCCTGGCAATTGGTCAGCTCTTTGGGGCTCCGCGACGTGGTGCTTTACGTTAACAGCATTGGTGATTCCGAGTGCCGCCCGGAGTATGTGAAAAGCCTGGCGTCCTACTATTCCGGTCACCAGGATAGGTTATGCCCCGAATGCCGGGTCCGCTTGGAACGTAATCCTTTGCGCCTTTTGGACTGCAAGGTGGAGGCGTGCCGCGCACTGGGAGACGCCGCGCCTAAGTCTGCGGACCGGCTGTGTGATGATTGCCAACATCACTGGACCACCCTGCAAGGGTACTTGAGCGATCTCGGAATACCCTACCAGCCGGAACACCGTCTGGTGCGCGGATTGGACTACTACACTCGCACTGTATTTGAGGTGCAACCCAGGGAAGGAGGCGCTCAGTCAACCATAATCGGCGGTGGCCGCTATGACGCGTTGGTCCAGGAATTGGGTGGCCAACCCACGCCGGGCATCGGATTCGCCACCGGTATGGAGCGGCTTACGTTGAACTTGAAAAGCAGCGGCGTGCCGGTGCCCGACGAGCCGTCACCCGCCTACTTGGTGGCCAACGTCGGCGACGCTGCGCGGCCTGCGGCGGCGGAACTGGCGGCCAAGCTTCGGCTGGCCGGAGTGGGGGCGATCCTCAGCAGCGGCGCCAGGGCATTGCGAGGCCAAATGCGGCAAGCCAACGCCTTGGGAATTCCCTTCGCGTTGATCCTGGGTGACGACGAGATAACTCGTGGGGAAGTAGTAGTCAGGAACATGGAGGCTTCCACCCAAGAAACCAGGTCCTTGGCGGAGTTTTTGGCCCAACTTGCCGGATAGGCCCCGCCACCCGCATTGGGCGGTCGTAAATACCGCGGACCCCCGTCTCTTTGCAGCCGCCCGATGCTATTGGATGGCGACGCCCCCCTGCGGCCGGGTGGAATCGCCGCTGGCTTCAGTGGAGAGTGCGCCTCAGTTGAGCTCCCATGTCACGGATTCGACCATCTAGCCAGGTGGGTCCTTGTATGGGGCTGGCCGGGTGAGCCGTCCCGAGATAAGGGATGGTTGTGTTGCCCAGGTGGACAACACAACGCAAACCCAGTTAGTCAAAGCGTGAGGGCGAGTTCCGGATTAGCTCCTAACTGCGGGAGTGATTAGGCAGATAGGGCCTACAGCTTGGCAATCCCCGCGTTGGCGCAATCTTCGTCTTCTTGGCTGGTTCCCCCGCCAACACCCACAGCCCCCGCGACGTTGCCGTGCTGGACGATGGGCACTCCTCCCTGGCCCATGATCATGTGACCCCCCTCGGCCACGGCTATGCCCCTGGGAGTTGGCTGGTCGGCCCGTTCTTGCAGCAGCCCGCTGGCTCTTCCAAAGGCCGCCGAGGCTACTGCCTTCCCCTGGGACCCATAAACTCCCGCCCATATGGCCCCATCCATGCGGTTGAAGGCGATGAGCCGGCCGCCCGCATCGCAGACCGCCACACTTACCTTGATGTTAAGCTCCTGGGCATGAGCAATTGCGCCTTCAAGAATCCGGTTCGCGTCGGCCAATGAAATTGCCATAAAATCATTCTCTCCTTGCATTAAGTTGGTCCATTTTAACCCAGGTTTCTGATTGCACCAACTGGCCACGCCAACAACTCTGGAAAAGGCCCATCGCATCTACCCCGGGCTTCTTGGAGTTACTCATATGAACTGATGGATCTTTCGACTGTCCCTCTTTTGGACTGGGTTACAGCCACTCGCCAGAATGGGCGGATGTATACTCTACATTGCCTTCACGCTGAAAGAACCTCGAGGGGTTTATCGCAGCGCCCCCAGAGTATATGTCGTTCTCCTGAACGTTCGTTTCGGCCAACAGCGGCAGGACCTTCCGGGAGTCTGTGTTCAGGGTGATATAATTTTGCCTGGACATCTGTTGGGAGATGCCGGGTCCGGTGCTGCCCGCCAGCATCTCGAGGACCGAACGATGAGAAATACTGGGGAGAAATCCCGGGCGTAATGCTGACTAAACGTATCATCCCGTGCTTGGACGTCGACGCCGGAAGAGTGGTGAAAGGCGCCAGCTTTGTAGATTTGAAAGATGCCGGAGATCCCGCGGAGTTGGCCGCTTACTACAATCAGGAGGGAGGAGACGAGTTGGTGTTTCTGGACATAACTGCCAGCTCCGACTCCCGCGACACCATGGTGGACGTCGTCCAGCGAGTGTCTGAGCAGGTATTCATCCCACTGACCGTTGGCGGCGGGATTCGCGGTGTGGACGACATGCGCAGGATGCTTCACGCCGGCGCCGACAAGGTCTCTATCAATACCGCCGCCGTCAACTCCCCATCCTTGGTCAGCGATGGCGCAGCCCAGTTTGGCAACCAGTGCATCGTCGTCGCCATCGACGCTAAAAGGGTTGGTCAATCTGGCATCAGGGACGCGAGTAACAAGGACGGCTTGGCGTTGACCGGCGAATCATGCTGGGAGGTATATACCCATGGGGGCCGGACTCCCACTGGCCTAGACGCGCTCAAGTGGGCCCGCCGGGCGGTAGAGCTGGGAGCCGGGGAAATCCTCCTGACCAGCATGGACGCCGATGGCCAACTGTCCGGTTATGACTTGGAACTGACCCGGGCAATATCCAAAGCAGTGGAGGTGCCGGTTATAGCCAGCGGCGGCGCGGGTGAGTTGGACCATCTGTACCAAGCCTTCGCCGAAGGCCAAGCCGACGCAGTGTTGGCAGCCAGCATTTTCCATTTTGGCGTCTTCTCCATAACCCAGGCGAAGCAGTACTTGGCCGGCCGGGGTATACCGGTGCGCCCGTGGGACGGAGTTTGACGAGGGAACGGCACTGACGGATTCTGACTGACGGATTGTAAAGGTATACCGGTGCGCCCTTGGGCCGGAGAGCCGGTTTTAGGGCCGCGAGAAGCCTTGGTCACGGCCCGCGGCGCGGCCCATTAGCTCGAATATTTACAACGCAAGGAGACGGGCCCAGGGTATGACACGCATCACCACGGTGATATTCGACATGTACGAAACACTGGTGCAGAACCAGCACCACCTGTGGGAAGTTGGCTTCAAAGGGATTATTCAGGAGCAATCTCTGGACGTCAGCCCCCAGCAGCTGTGGCAGGAATGGGCCCCGCAAGAAGCTGAATTCCGCGGCAGCCGGATTAAGCCCGGGGAGCCTTTCCGGAGCTACTTTGAGGCTTGGCGGGACGCATTTCGCCATACGTTCGCGCGCCTGGACGTGCCTGGAGACGCTGAAGCTGCAGCAGCCAGCTTCGTCAGTTACATATCTCATCGGGACCCATATCCGGAGACGGTGGAAGCCTTAACGGCCCTCCGGAGCGAATGGCGTATCGCATTACTTTCCAACGCAGACGACGATTATCTCTTGCCTAACTTGGAGTATCTGGGATTGGACTTCGAGGCGGTATTGTCATCGGAGCAGGCCCGGGTCTACAAGCCTCTACCGGAGCTATTCCGCCGGATGCTGCAGATGTTGGACGTGGCTCCCGAGGAATCGGTTTACGTGGGAGACCAGCAGTTCGAAGACGTCCAGGGCGCGGGCTCGGTTGGGATGCACGCCATTTGGGTCAACCGGACCGGCGCCCCGCCGGATCCGGATATCCCCGCCCCAGCCTTCCAGGTCCGCAACCTGCTGGAGCTGCCCGGCCTGTTGAAGGCATGGCCGCCAACCGAGGACAATGCGCGATGAAAGTGAAACTTGACGAACAAGGCTTGGTCCCGGCAATTGCCCAGGACATTAACACCGGCCAGGTGTTGATGCTGGGCTACATGAATCCAGGGTCGTTGAAGCGGACTGTGGAGGGTGCCCAGGTGTGGTTCTACAGTCGGAGCCGTGAGGACCTTTGGCACAAGGGAGAGATTTCGGGCAACTACCTGAATCTACGCGAGGCGTGGCTGGACTGCGACGGAGACACCATTTTGCTGAAGGTCGAACCGGATGGGCCCACATGCCACACCGGAAACACCTCGTGTTTTTTCACCCCCATGGAACAGCTGCCCGATGAGTACGAGGCGGCTGACACCGGTCCGGGCGTCTTGGACGAGCTATTTGCCGTGATTCGAGACCGGCAACGGGACCTCCCGGAGGGTAGCTACACCGCGCGGCTGCTTCAAGAAGGGACCGGCCGCATCGCTCAGAAGGTCATCGAAGAAGCCGGTGAGACTGCTATTGCCGCAGTCCAGGGCAACGAGGAGAACCTTCCTAAGGAAATCGCTGATCTGCTCTATCACTCTATGGTTCTGCTGGCAGCCACCGGCGTGCAGCCGGAAGCCGTGTGGGAGGAGCTGAGGAACAGGAGGGGATAAGATTCGCGGTGCGAGTCCCCCGCGTTGGGGCCAATGGTGCAGCCCCGGAGGCGGTGCGAGTCCGCTGGGTTGGGGCCAATGGGGCGACCCTAATGACGGAAATCAAGACTGCAAAGATGAAAATGGCCTTCTGGCGCAGGTCTTCCATGATCAGGGCCCGGATTTCCAGACCTAAAGATACTGCCAACGAGACTGGTGGATTGTGGCATGGTAAGGTATAGGCAGCCGCCCACCTGTGGTTTAAACCTAGGGACTGCCTGAACTCCACTGTTGGTTGAGATAGCCTATGAATGCTTTGCCCCTTGACCTAGCGGGCGCCGCGGAGTTGATGTATGAGACGGGCTGGACCGATGGACTGCCGGTTGTCCCGCCCACCAAAGAGCGAGTGGGTGACTTCGTCGCCTATCTGCGGCGGCCTCCGGACGAGCTGATTGGCGAGATACCACCCCTGGGAGGCAAGGCAACGGTGGAGAGGCTCGCGGTGAACGCCGTGATGGCGGGCTGTCTCCCGGAGTACATGCCCGTGGTGGTCACGGCTATACAGGCCATGTTGGAAGACCGGTTCAACCTGCGGGGAGTCCAGTGTTCGACCGGCATACACTGCCCCTTAATAATCGTAAACGGCCCTGCCGCCAAGCAACTCGACATCAACTCGGGGTACAACTGCTTCGGCCAGGGATGGCGGGCCAATGCCACCATCGGGCGCGCTGTCAAATTGGCGTTGGTCAACCTGGGTGGAGCGATCCCCGGCGAGATTAACAAGTCAACCTTCGGCCACCCCGGCGCCTTCACCTACTGCATAGCCGAGGATGAGGAGGCCAATCCCTGGGAACCGTTCCACGTGGAAGAGGGCTTCTCGGAATCCGATAGCACCGTCACCGTTTACCCTGCGGAAGCTCCCCACAACGTCATGTACCATGCGGCTAATCCGCGAGACTTTCTGATGGTGCTGGCCGACTCAATGTGCACCCTCGGCAACGTACAAATGTACGTGATGGGCGACACCCTTGTGGTGTTAAGCCCGCAACACGCCGGCATTCTTGCCCAGGAAGGATGGAGGAAGCGTGACGTCCGCATGTTCCTGTTTGAGCACGCGAGGAAGCCGGTGCGTTTGCTGCGCCGCGGCGGTCCTCCGCAAGGCGATGGGCAGCGGGGGTTATTCTGGCCCCGGTTCGTTGACCCGGAGGATGACGAGCAGATGGTGCCTCTGGTGCGGCGCCCGGAGAACATAAATATCATTGTTGCCGGAGGGCCTGGCGGTCCCCACTCAGCTTACCTCCCGGGCTGGGGTTCGGCTCGGATCACCAAGCTCATCGAGGAGCCCTAAACAACGTGTATTCCCAAAGTAACGCGGACCGCTATATAGCGTGTGCTCCTAAAATAACGCAGACCCCTAAATAACGTGTGCTCCCAAATTAACGCGGACTGAGGAAGCAACCATGACTAGCATCCATTCAACCAGCCTGCAGGACAGGCTGAAGCTGCTCAACATTTTAGCGCCAGTGGACCCAGAGGCCAACGCCCGTTGGCATACGACGCCTAAACTGGTCGATTTACACGGTAAGGTCGGCGGATTTCTGGGAAATCGTAAGCACAATGCCAGTCCACTGCTGGCCGGCCTGCGGGAAGCGTTGGACAAGCGATTTGAGCTAAGAGACACTATTTCCCAGGACAAGTTGATATACTCCCGCCCCGCCGCGCCGGAGATTATAGACACCCTGGCGGAACGGTGTGACTTCGTGATCACTGCCATAGCGGATTGAGGGTCCTGTACCGCGTGCAGTGTGCACGACGCCATGACCTTTGAGAACCGGGGCATACCCACAGTAGTGATTTGCACCGAGCCTTTTATCGACTCGGCGCTGCTCCAAGCGAAGTCCTTCGGCCGGTCCAACTTTCAACCGGTCAACATTCCTCACCCCCTGGGGGGCCTGGACGCGAACGCGGTGATAGGAAGGGCCATCATGGCCGAAGAACAAATCATTGCGGCGCTCACGGAAGCCAGGTGACAAGAAGCCAGGTGACAAGAAGCCAGGTGACAAGAAGCCAGGTGACAAGAAGCCAGGTGACAAGAAGCCAGGTGACAAGAAGCCAGGTGACAAGAAGCCAGGTGATAAATAGAAGCCGGGTGAAAAACATTCCCGGCGGCTCTTTGACCTACAGGGGGAGGTAATGGCGACCCTGTTACTGGCCAATCGTTCCGGCCTTGAGCCTCATTCAATAACTGGTATAGGTGGTTAATAATAGTAATCCGTCAAGTTGCGTCCGCCCAAAATCGTGAGTGGAGACTTCCGAGACAGCCTCAGGTTTCCTAAAGCGCTCTGTAAGCGCTATGTTCGTCAAGGAGTTGGCAAAATATCCGGCAATCGTCACAACGCGCCCTTCTTGATAGAGCGCTAAGAAACCATCCCAAAGGGTGGTCCGACAAGGGCAACACGAGCGGAGAAATTACCGTCGGTCCTCAGCCTGTCCAAGACCGGCGCTGATTTGGTCACACTGTTTTGAGGCAGCTTTTGAGATCATCATAGTGGAGGTAAAGAGGAGATGGTAACCGTAGGCGCTGGCAAATACACCTATGAACCGGTGGCGGATTGGGCGAAGCTACCCGAGGGCTGGACTCTGGGCCAGACCGCGATTGTCACCGACTCCGAAGACCAGGTTTACCTGTTCAACCGCAGCGATCATCCGTTGATTGTTCTGGATAGGGATGGAAATTTCCTGTCTTCTTGGGGGGAGGGCGTGCTCACCGATGCCCACGGCATTTACATCGACGCCGACAACAACCTCTACATGCCGGTGAAGAATAGTCACGTGGTGTTGAAGTACGACCCTCAGGGCAACCTCCTGATGACATTAGGCTCCTGGGACACACCCTCCGACACCGGGTGGTCAGGGAATTACGAAGACGTGGTGCAGCGGGCGGCGGGACCCTTCCACCGTCCCAGCGACGTGGCGCTCTCTCCGGGCGGGGACATGTACATCTCCGACGGCTACGGCAACGCCCGGGTCCACAAGTTCACGGCGGACGGATCGCTGGAATTCTCTTGGGGGGCTCCAGGAAAGTCCGGCCCAGGCGAGTTCCACGTTCCCCACGGCGTATGGGTGCACACCGACGGCCGGGTCTTCGTCGCTGACCGGGAGAACAACCGAATTCAAATATTCTCCCCGGAGGGCAGCTTTCTCTCCCAATGGACCGGCTTAGCCCGCCCCTGTGACATTTACATCGATTCGGACAACGCGGTCTTTGTTCCGGAGCTGGACGGATTCATGACCATATTGAGCATCGATGGGGAAGTACTGGCCAGCTGGTCCGGCCCAACCGATGCCGGGGCCCACGCCATCTGGGTAGATTCCCATGGGGACTTGTACATCAACCAGAACCTGGAAGGACAACGCCTGCTGAAGTACCGGAGGCGCCAGTAAAAATGACCACACAATCATCATTGTTGAGCATAGCCGATTACGAGGCCAGGGCCAAAGAAACTATGCCCAAGGCCGTCTTCGACCGCCTATTTGGCGACATAGGGGCAGCCGATTGGACCACAAACACCAATAACGTGGCCGCCTTTGACCGAATGAAGCTCAGACCGAGGGTCCTGGTAGACGTAAGCGAACGGGACCTCTCCACCGAGGTGTTGGGAAAAAAAATTAGCCTGCCCATCATGCTCGCCCCCACCGGGACCCACCAGCGGGCCCACCCCCTGGGTGAACTGGCGTCGGCCCGGGCCGCCGGCTCTCGCGGGTCCATCCTGAGCTTGAGCACCGCTTCCAGCTATAGCATAGAGGAAGTGGCCGACGCTGCCGATGGGCCATTGTGGTTCCAACTTTACTTCTTCCCAGACCGGGAGCTCACTGAAATCTTGGTGCGCAGGGCCGAGAACGCCGGTTACACCGGACTGATGTTGACTGTGGACAACCTGGGAGCCAACTCCAGGGAAAGGGAATACCGGTATGCCTACATCCTGGAGGCGGAAAGGACGTTAAAAAATTTCGCCGGCATAGAGTTGCCCAATCTCCCCACCAGGGAAAATTTCGCCGAGAGCTTCGATAGCTCTCTTAATTGGTCCGACCTGGAGTGGCTGCGCTCTATCACCTCCATGCCGTTGATGATCAAGGGTGTTCAGACCGGCGAGGACGCCCGGTTGTGTGCGGAGCATGGGGCGCAAGCCCTGATCGTTTCCAACCACGGCGGCCATGCGCTGCAGGGCAGCAGAGGCACCATGGAGATGCTGCCGGAGATCGTCGACGCCGTGGGAGAGCGGCTGGAAGTGTACATGGATGGGGGGATAAGGAAGGGGACGGACGTGTTGAAGGCGCTGGCGCTGGGGGCCAAAGCGGTTTTCATCGGCCGTCCGATTTTCTGGGGTCTCTCGGTGAATGGTGAAGCGGGCGTCGCTGACGTGCTGGATATCTTGAAGGACGAGCTTAGCGTTGCCATGGGCCTGTGTGGCGTTACCTCCTTGAAGGACGTGCACCGAGACCTAGTGGACTACCGGGACTTCTCTGGCCACGATGGCGGGGTTGTCGGTCAACTCGAACGGTTGGCCAAGTTGCACCAGCAAGGCTACCTAACCCTTGAGGAGTTCGAGACGCAAAAGGCCAAGCTGTTGGAGTAGGGCCCGCGGCAACGGAGTTGCGGCCCATCGGTGATCCGCTGCACGACCAGATTAGGCGGCGTGTTCACGCGCATACCCCGGAAAGACGGGCGAACGGATGCGGTAGTTGACGCGGGAATCACCACCGGCAGTACCGCGACTTCTCTCAACCATTTCTTTCAACCTTGGGTTGATAGCTTCCAACCCCATCGGTCTGGCGGATAGGGGTTCCAATTGAAACCTACGGGACCGGGGACCAAGTAATCTGTAGTTGGGCACACTTCCCCGGGGTTCCCTTCTGAGGTTGGACTGGAAGGATGCGCCCCTTAGGCGTCCGTCGAATTGCTTGAACAGGTCCTACGCCGGTGGGATACCCGGATAAGTGATGGGGTAGGCCACTTGGTAGCGCGCCCCATTCAGGTGTGGCTAGGCGCCGACAGCCCCGAGACTTTGTTGCCTTCAACGCGCCGCCAGGCTCGGTGGACCGCATAAACGCCGGTTGGCGCCCCAATAGCCAGCCGGTCAAGACGTCCAAAAACCAGAATGGTGCCAGAATGGTGATAGTGCGGTTAGTCGCCTCTGATCTGCTGGGTCAGATAGAGGTCTATCCCGATTGCGTTGATGGCCTCAAGCTGGGTCTCGATCCAATCGACGTGCCCTTCTTCAGATAGGACCATCTGTTCCAGGATGTTGCGGGTGGCATAGTCGCCCACCGAAGCACAGTGGGCAATGGTCTGCCTCAGGGTCTCCACAGCTCCCTGTTCCGACTGCAGGTCCAACTCCAAGTCCTCTAGAACGGACTCGCCGACCATTATCTGGTTCAGCCGCTGCAAGTTGGGCATGCCTTCCAGGTAGAGGATGTGGCTAATCAGGCGTTGAGCATCCTGCATTTCCTCGATGCTGTTCGCGTGGAACCGGTTATACATCCGCTCGAACCCCCAGTTCTTGCACATCTCCGCTTGGACGAAGTACTGGTTGATTACGGTAAGTTCGATGGTGAGTATGTCGTTGAGGCGTTCGATCACGCCTTCTTTGGCTTTCATATCCGGCTACCCTTAGCTTCAAACGGGATGTTTTGGGACGGCGATTATAGCATTTTCGGATGATATGTTACACTCGCCGGCGCTGCGAATCACGGAAAACGGTAGACGGTTAATGCCAGATTACGCGGGTCCTGGCCGCAGTGAAGCGGTTGGTAGACATAACTCCGAAAGCCGGTAAGAAGGTGTTGGGCTAGAGCCTGAATTCACCAATGCGGGCGCCTGCCCCAGCGGGCGGATTCACGTGAGCCGGCGTTGCGCTTGAGACTGGACTGTCCTTAACGGCGATGCTACACTCCCGCCAGAACGTCGTTATATGTGGGATCTTGTAGTTCCTCCGGTCGAGCGGCTAGACCTAGCAAATAATGATCTAACAAACCTTTGGGCGAAAATCGACGGAGGGCGTATTGGGCGGATGGTTGGGCAGGATAGTGTTATCCTCAAAGGCAAAGGAGCCAACCCATGATTAAGGAATGGGTCGTATACGAACTGGTAGACGGTGTAGCCGTTTTGACCCTCAATAATCCGGCAAAGCATAACGCTCTGTCCGGCGCCGTGCTGGCGGCGTTTGGGGAACATCTGGACCGCATCAAGGACAATCCGGCGGTGCGAGTGGTGGTGGTGCGGTCGGAGGGGCCGGTGTTCAGTTCCGGCCATGATCTCAGGGAGATGGTGGACGGCGGGGAAGACACGTACGCCGCTATCTTTGCGGCGTGCACGGCAGTGATGGAGGCCATACGGCTGCTTCCCAAGCCGGTTATCGCCCAAGTTCAGGGCTTGGCCACCGCCGCCGGCTGCCAGTTGGTCGCTACCTGTGACTTGGCAGTTGCGTCTGACACCGCGTCATTTGCGACCCCAGGCGTACAGATCGGCCTGTTCTGCACCACTCCAGGTGTGGCTGTGGCCCGCGCCATCATGCCCAAAAAGGCCATGGAGATGCTGCTAACCGGCGCCCCTATATCGGCCCAGGAAGCCCTGGAATTCGGCCTGATCAGCCGGGTAGTCCCGGCGGCGGAACTGGAAGAACACGTGATGCGGTTGGCCCGCCAGATCGCCAAGGCCAGCTCGCAAACCCTGGCCATCGGTAAGCCTGCCTTTTACCAACAGATAGAATTGGACCGGCCCGCAGCCTATGACATGGCGCAAAGGGTTATGGTGGAGAATCTCTTGGCCGAGGACGCCCAAGAAGGGATCGCCGCCTTTCTTGAGAAGCGCAACCCTCAGTGGACGTACTAGCTCCGGTCTTCACCGGCAGCCAGCCCGTTGACCCTTGCGTCGGTTCGTTGGACTCAAGGCAAACGGGCGCTCAACATCCGCGATTACCGCTTCCATTCCAACTTCGAGAAGCTGGTCCACACGATATTGCCGCTTTCGTGGCTTAACTGATGCTCGGCAGACGATGGGAGCGGACTGCCGAGATACAAGCGGGCGGTGGACTCAGACCCGTTTTAGAAAGGACGGCCAAGCAGCCTGGCCCCCGTAATCGCGGCAACTCGACGTCCCTGTTCTCCTCGTTTTCATGCTTACGCCATGCCACATTTGTTACATGGACAATCTGCAAATAAAGGGCCTACCAGACACCCTTCACGAACGTTTGTGCCGTTACGCACCGGGAGTTGAGAGTTCCCGCAGAGGACGCCAGAGGAACGGCGCAGGTGGCTTAACCTAGCTGGTGGGCCTGTCTCAGAAGTTTCCACCCACGATTTCGGGCGGACGCAACACGACGGGTTACTATTATTAACCGCCTAAACCGATATTGAATGCGGCTCACTAACCCGTCATTCCCGCGAAGCTTGTCCCCGACCCCGACATTCCCGCCTTCCGTCATTCCCGCGAAAGCGGGAATCCAGAAGGATAAGATGCCGGAGGACTCAGCTTTGTGAGGCAAGCTCTGGTTGGCAAAGTGGTGTATAACCTTGTTTAAGAAGGGATATTAATGCGAAGGCGCTCTCAAAGAGGATTACATCCGGCATTGGATATTCCGCCGGGGCAACAACTGGGTAATGCGGCGCTAAACCGTCACTCCGGTGAAATTGAACTGGGCCAGTTTGAGCATGGGGACCCTGGTGGCGAAACCCGCCTCATTCAGTGAGAGTTTCGTCCCCTCGCCCACTGCCTCAACTCCCGCCAGCGCGTCCACGTAGGATTGGGTGAATCTCAGGTCCTTTACCGGGTGGCTTATGCTGCCGTTTTCAATAAGGAATGTGCCGTCTCGGGTCATACCGGTCATGACGCAACCTTTATTGTGGGCAAGGCGAGTATAGTGGAACCGGGTAATGTACAGGCCCTGTTCGGTGGAAGCGATCAATTCCTCCGGGGTGTCGGTCCCCGGTTTCATGAACAGATTGGAAGCATAAGGAGCACCGCCAAAGTTGACTTGGTGCCCTGTGGAGACTCTGCCCTCTTTTGCGGCGGTGTAGGAGTTGTGCACCGGCTCTCCCACCATGCCGGCGGTAACGATCTCGGTCCTTTGCCTGGGCATGCCTTCCGTATCGAAGGGCACTGGCCAACCGGAAAGGTCGAATCCATCATCCCAGATTGAGACCAAGTGACTCATGGCGGGTTGACCAATCAAGCCGTTCATCCAGCTTCGGCCCTCCTGAACGGCTTGAGCTCCCATTCCGTATAAGCTCAATGCGGCCAGGATGTCGTCCACCGCGTAATGGTCAAGGACCACCGTATATTTGCCCGGTTCAATCGTCCTGGGGTTTCCTCCGTCGAGGGTTTTGGCGATGGCTTCCTCCGCCAGCGCCTTGGGGTCGATGTCGCCGACCCGCCACGACCCGCCCTTAGCCCAGCCGGAAGAGGTGTCGCTCATCACGGTGATCAACAGGCCGGCGAAGGTCCCGGCGTGATAGGCGAGGGCGCCCTGGGTCCCGGCCACGGCGATTTCTTGAACGCCCGTGCGGCAGGCCCCAAAGGCGTTCAGTCCCCGGTCCGCAGCCATGCGGCACACGACGTGTACCGCCCGCGCCCGGTCTTCGGGGGTGTAAGAAGCCGTGGCGGGGTCATGAGTAAGTACGACGGGGGCTTGAGCGGGGGCTGGAAGCCCGGGAAAGTCGGGGTCTTCGGGCATGAGCAAAGCGTTACGCCGGGCTTGGTCCACTCCTTCGGCTATCCCATCACCGGAAACGTCGTTGGTTACAGCTCGCCCAAGCCGCCGGCCCACTGCCGCCCGGATGTGAAGCTGGGCGTCCGAATGAGAAACGTTCTGATGAATGATGTTGCCCGCGAACCTGGTCAACGCCTGGTCCTGTACGCTCAGATAGAAGTCCGCCGCTTCTGTTGTGGAGAGGCGCAAAGCCTCGTGGAGAATGGCCTCGCACCTTTCCTGGCCGATCAAGGCATTACTCCCACTCGAACGTTGCGGAAGCGGGCGGGAGCGGCCCCATGACCGGTGTGGGCGACCTGACCGGGCTGGCCCTTTCCGCATTGGGGAGTGCCCCACATCTCCCAGTGGTCCTGGTTGCAAACGGCGTCGCATGAGTTCCAGAACTCGGGAGTGATGCCGGTATAGGTGCAATTGCGCAGCAGCCGGCCCAGCTTGCCCTTCTTTATCTCGTAGCCTATCTCGGTGCCGAACTGGAAGTTATATCGGCGGTCGTCGATTGACCAAGAGCGGTTGGTCTCCATAAAGATTCCGTCGTCGGTATCGGCGATAAGGGCATCCAAATCCCAATCGCCTGGCTCCAGGCTGACATTGGTCATGCGGATTAGAGGAATACGGTTCCAGGACGAGGCGCGCATGCAGGCATTGGATTCCAAGCCCAGAGAGTGGGCGGTCTCCCGGGACATCAAGTAACCCACGAACCGGCCGTCCTTTACAACGGGGGACGACGTGGAGGGGACGCCCTCATCGTCCCAGCCGTAGCTCCCCAGTCCGGGCAGGCGAACGCTGTCGGCGGTGATGCTGACCTGTTTCGAGCCGTAACGAAAAGTGTTCAACTTATCCGGGGTCAAAAAGGACGTGCCGGCGAAGGCAGCTTCCGAACCCAGCGCCCGGTCGAGTTCGATAGCGTGGCCGCAGGACTCGTGGACTTGGAGAGCCAGCTGAGATCCCCCCAAGATAACCGTAGTCGTGATGTCCTTGGGACAGGGCTCGGCGGTCAACAGCGCTACGGCTTCGCTGGCGGTCCGCTCGGCGTTGCCTGCCAGGTCCATGCCGGTGACGTACTCCCAGCCGGCGCACGCCTGCTTGCGGCCATGGGACTCGGGATAAGAGCGGCGTTGCACCTCGCCAGAACCCACGGCTGTGGCCTGTATTCCCCCCCCGGACTCGTAAATCGTCTGCTCGACGTAAGCCCCGTCGGTATTGGCGAAAATCTTATGCTCCTTGATGAAAATAAGGTTGCCTTGCCGCGCCGTTATTCCTCGGACTGACCCCATCGCGCGGTCCGCATCCAAAAGGACGCCCAGCTTCTCTTCCGGCGCAATAGTGAAGGGGTCCACCTGGACCGGCGTGGTGTACACGCCACGGCTGGTGACCGGCCGTCCGAGGCGGACGCCGCCGGGTTTCATCGAAGTTGTAGTGGTCCCCGGCCCTCCGGGGGGCAGCCACGCGGAAGCTCGGGCAACCTCCACAGCCAAGGCAGCTATTCGATCTATCTCTTGAGTAGAAACGTCGCGGCTTGAAGCGAAACCCCAGGCCCCGTCGACCAGCACCCGGACCCCGAAGCCCATGGACTGGTCCACCCTTATAGTGTCCACTGCGCCGTTGCGCACCGTGTAATGCTCTTGCTCAGTCCGGACCACCCGAACGTCGGCGTATCCGGCTCCCTTCAACTGGGCCATGTTCAGGGCTTGGGCCGCAAGATCATACATACTGACCTTCTCCCGGTAGTGCGGGTGGTGGCAAAGCGCAATCAATACCCGCTGGGTTAAATGGGAGGCCTCCGGGTGTGCCACGGGGTGTTCTGCTCGTAGACGTGGGCCGCTTTCATCACGTCGGCATCGCCAAAGGGGCGGCCCACGATCTGCAAGGCCAACGGCAGGCCCCCTGAGCTAAACCCGCACGGCACGGAAATCGCGGGTACACCGGCCAGGTTAAAGGGTCCGGTAAAGCTTCTGACCCCTGAAATTCGGCTGGAGGCATCCGCTTGGTCCTTGATTCCAGGGGCATCCGCTATCTTGGGGGCCGGAATGGGCGAGGTGGGCAGCACCAATACATCCACCTCCCCCAGGAGGTCCAATATCTGCCCACGGAGCATCGCCCGGAGCTTTTGGGCCTTGTAATAGACCTGAGCCGGCGTGAGGATGGCGGTCAACAGCCTCACCCTGGTGTTGTGGTCATATTCCCCGGCCCTATGTTTCAGCCCTTCGTAGTGGACCGCTGCTCCTTCCATGTCGGTGAGACACTTGGAAACGGCGCCGGCCGCCTGGATTAACGGCAAGGATACCTCCTTGATCGAGGCTCCTGTTTCACTGAGCACGGCTATCGCAGCCAGAACGGCGTCCCTCACCTCGCCGTCTACGTCGTCGCCGTAGACCTTGTCTTTGAGCACTCCTACCGTGAGTCCAGTCAAGTCACCCTGCAAAGCGGCGCGATAGTCGGGCGGCGGCGTGTCGCGCGTATAAGGGTCCCTGGAGTCGAAACCGGCAATGGCTTGGAGGGTAATGGCGCAGTCCTCTACCGTGCGGGTGATGGGGCCCACGGTGTCCATGGACCAGCAAACCGGCAGGACGCCGTAACGGCTCACCAGGCCCCACGTGGGCCTTAGCCCCACCTGCCCGCTCCATGCCGCCGGTATGCGAGTGGACCCGCCGGTGTCTTCGCCCAAGGATGCGGCGCAGAGAAAGCCGCCGGTGGCCGCCGCCGAGCCGCTGGAGGAAATACCGGGGTTTCTGCTGTTGTCCCAAGGGTTCCGGGGAGTCCCCGCCGGATGGTGGAAGCTTTCACCAAGGGCGAACTCACTGAGGTTCAGCTTGCCCAGTAATACCGCCCCGGCGCTCTTCAGGCCGGACACCACGGCGGCGTCCTCGGTGGGTACGAAGTCCCAGAGGATGCTGGACCCGGCGGTGGTGCGGATGCCTTTGGTGTAAAACTGGTCCTTCACCGCTACGGGAACCCCATGAAGCGGGCCCAGGTAGTTTCCTCCCGCTATAGCCAGCTCTGCCTCCCTGGCGGCCTGGAGAGCTTCCTCGGCGCACACGGTGACATAGGAGTTCAGCTTACCGTCTACTTCGCCGATGCGGTCCAGGTAAGCCTCGGCCGCCTCCACCGGCGATAGTTCCCCGCCACGGAGCAGCTGGCATAGCTCGGTCACGGAAAGGAATGGGATATCTTGCTTATCCATACGTGGGCCTCATGCAATGCGCGAAGTTTAGACGAGGTTAAGACGCGCAGGGGTAGGGTTCACCCCGGAAAATACTGGAATACCGCCGAGAAGTTGCTGCTCGGAAAGTTGCCGCTCGGGAAGTCCCGCTTAAGAAGCTAAGAGGACCTCTTTTCCTGGGAAAAGAGGTCCTCCAATAAACCTGACTGGTGTGCTGACGCTTACGCCACAGACCCTAGGAGGAGGACGGCTCAAGCTCGTAGGGGTCCAGAACGGCACCGGCTTCCCTCATGTAATTCATGGCGTCGTCCCCGTGCAGGGCTTGGTAGAAGATCTCAAGCCGGTTGCCGTCGGGGTCGAAGAAATAGAAGCTTTTTGTTAGGCCGTGGTCGGCCAAGAAATCTATCTTGGCCCCGCTGTCCTTTACCTTCTGGTAAATCTCCCTGAGTTCCGGCTCGCCCCCTTCGAGGGCCAAGGCGGTATGACTGAGGCCGGGGCTGCCTAGCTCCGCGCCCTCCGGTCCTTTGATGAGGGCAATGTCGTGGTCCCGGACGCCAAATGACATGAACGCCATGTTGATCCCCGGGCTGTAGTTCATGATCTCCATACCCAGCACGTCCTTGTACCACTGGGCTGAAGCTTCCGGGTCGCTGACGTTGAGAACGACGTGGCCGACTTTGCTAATCTTTGCCATGACAATCCCCCCAACAAGAGTTATTGACGCCAGCATACTACCCGCCGCGAGCGGTTGGCAAGATGCGGGGGTCACGACCTCAGCGTCTTTTCATTTTCTGGCTTGGCTCGCATATTTCCCGTCAACTCCGCGAAAGCCGTCATTCCCGCCTTCCATCAACTCCGCGAAGGCCGTCATTCCCGCGCTTCCGTCAACTCCGCGAAAGCCGTCATTCCCGCGCTTCCGTCAACTCCGCGAAAGCCGTCATTCCCGCGAAAGCGGGAATCCATACAGCCTTGCCGCCGGGAGTTTGTCATATGGCAGGGCGTGGCGGTAGTGGATTCCCGCCTTCCGCAGGAATAGCGGAAAGCGGGAATGACCGAAGAATGAAAAGCCCCTGCCACCGCCTTCAGAGTCTCACAATTACCCGCGGAAACCCGCGCATGGTGAGTCCGTCCAATGGCAGACCGGCTCGTCATCCCCTTCGGAGGACCAGGACGAACGGTGGTGTGCGCCGCCGTTAGCTCTTAAAACACCCGGGTCCATGCACCCAAGGTGCGCCGATGCTATTCCTGCCGGTCTTGGAGCATTGTGCGCCGGCTCCCCGCATCCTGAATCCATCAATACGGCGGGTGCGGAGTTTGCTAAACGTCAACGGCGGCCAAGCCTTCCACAGCCAGTCCGTAGCCCAGCATATCTTGCATCTGCCGCTTGAGTTGGATGGTGAGCGCAACCCTGCTGTAGCGTAGGGTCAGGTCCGCCTGTTGGGTGAGTTGCTCCGCTAGCTGCCAGGCTCGGGGCAACAGGTCTGCCCTGGGAAGAACTTCAGCCACCACTCCAAGCTCTTGGGCCTCTTTGGCCGAAAGAGTTTGGCCCGTGAGCAAAAAGTATCTACCGCGATTCTGACCCAGCAAAAGTGGCCAGACCACGTGCACGCCGTCACCGGGCACCACGCCGCGTGGGAAGTGGGGGGCATCCTGGAAGGTGGCGTTCTCCGAGGCCAATACAATGTCGGAAAGCACCGGGATTTCGGCGTGAATCAGCGCCGGGCCGTTGATCGCGCCGATGATGGGCACCTCAATTTCCAGCAAGTTGGTTAGGAGCCTTTTGCCTTCCCAATAGATGGCGTCCCAAACCATTGGGGTCCTGCGGGGCCGCACGCCTTCGAATTCGGCGCAGTAATCATCGCCAGTGCCGGTAAGTATCACCACCCGGTTCTCCGGGTCACTTCCGATGTCGGCGAAGGCGTAGCCGAACTCACGATGGGCCGGCCCGCCCCACTTCAGACTGCCTCCGTGGCTGTGAAAGGTGACTTGAAGGATACCGTCACGCCGCTCGAAATTAACCGTCTCGTACTTGTTGGCATACTCTTCCAATTTAGACATTGTGAGCTTCCTCCGTATCTCCTATTTGATATCCCCTAGCACGTTGCGTCATGGGCCCAAATATACCTTGCCGAAGTGTACCGAGGCAACGGATGGCGGTCTCCGCCGGTGGCGCAAAATGAGCTATTCCCGGACGAATTTCAGAATAGCTTTCCCTTAACGAAGAAATCCAGTTACACAGCGTAGGGTAAACCGCGCCGGGGTCCGGTTGGGCGGGAGCCTTGAACCGCCAGGCCCATCCAGATATGCTAGGCTTAATTCAACCCCAGGCTAGAATGCCCAAAGCGAAAGGGCGAAGCAAGACCCGGCTCTTCCCGTTAGCGTCAACATCAGGGTTTCAAACAGCGGCGCGCCGGGCTGTTGTGATTAGTCAGGAAAAGGAGCGCTGGCATGGACTGTCCCAAGTGTGGCTCGAATTTGAAAGTTGTCAAGCACAAAGGGATCCAAGTGGACCAATGTGGGAGCTGCCAGGGAATGTGGCTGGATTATCCTGAGCTGGACCAGCTTGAAGACACGGTGCTGGATGAGGACGAGAAAAAGGGGTCGATGATAACCAGGCCGGGCGAAAGCGAGATTTCGTGCCCCAAGTGCCAAGGGCCAATGCAGCAGTTCCGTTACCGGTACGATGAGCTATGGTTGGACGTATGCGCCGCCGAACACGGGTTTTGGTTGGACAAAGATGAAGAAACAAGGGTGTTGGAGCTGATGGCGCAGCGCACCAAAAACCTGGACCGCTCTGAAAGGGCAGAGCAAGATTGGGCACGGCTATTGGGTCGAGTGCGCAGCAAGTCCCTGTTCCAGAAAGTCAAGGACACACTGTTGAAATAGCGCAATGCCGACGATCCGCCGGATGTAGACGCCCCATCACCGGCGCTCGCCGGGCGTCCTCTTGGCGCCGCTAGCCATTCCACGCCCCACTGCCGGTAGCCGTGGCCTCAGCCTGGCAGCAGGCCACTCCTACGTGGCGGGCGGAGGCGCGGATCCTTATGGAGGTTCTTTTCGGCGCCGCGTGACGCCAGTGGCAACCGGTATCGGAGATAGGGCATTGGCGAAAGGTCTCTATCTCCCTTCTTTGATCCAGTCCGCCACTCGCTCTGCAATCATGATGGTAGTAGCGTTGGTGTTGGCCCGGATCACGTCAGGCATCACCGAGGCGTCCACCACTCTAAGCCCTTCCATGCCGTAGACGTTGCAGTACTGGTCCACAACCGCCAGAGAGTCCGAAGCCACACCCATTTTGCAGGTGCCCGACGAATGATGTTGGGTCCCAACGTTGCGCAGCAACCAGTTATCCAAGGCGTCGTCGGATGCAAGGTCTTCGTCCGTCGGGTTGAGACGTTCAATTACGTATTCGCTAAAGGGTGGCTGCTCTATTACTCGCAACGCGGTGCGAATGCCATAGCGCATACGAGTGCGGTCGTTGGGGTCTGCAAGGTAGTTGTAGTCCAGGGCAGGTTGGACCTTGGGGTCCGTAGAGGCCAGCTGTAGCCAGCCGGTGGTAACCGCGTTCTGCAGGGCACTGCTGATGCCAAAGTGAAAATCGCCGCCCTCGATGCGCACCCCGGCCGGAGCGTGCTCGCTGGACATCAGTAGTGGGCTTAATTGAAGGTCGCCTCTGGTGGGAGAGTCTTCGGGGCTGATACGCAAACCAATCTGAATACTTGGCGCCAGGTCTTCGGGAGGGTCGCCCCGGCCCCTGAGCAAGATGAACGCGGCGGGATGGTCGCACAGGTTTTCACCCACCCCCGGCAGATCGTGGACTAGGCCGATACCCATCTCTTGCAGATGGCTGGCGGGGCCCACGCCGGAAAGCATCAGGATTTGGGGTGATGCGATGGCGCCCCCGCTGAGGATCACGCGGTCGGTTTCTACTATGAAAGTTTCTCCCCCGCTTTCGGCCTCCACTCCGGTAGCCCGCCTTCCTTCAAATAGGATGCGCCGCACCGTAACGTCCCCCCGGATGGTGACGTTTAGCCGGTGGCGGGCGGTGCTCAGGTAGGTGAGGGCGGTGCTCATCCGTATACCGTCTATGTTATTCAGGGGCCGGGCTGCTATACCGGCTGAGTCGGGATGATTCTGATCGGGGTCCTCTCGGTAACCCATGGCTACGCAGGCGTCATAATACGCTCCGAAGTAAGGAAGCCAGTCTGCCCGTTTGTACCGGCGGACCGGAATGGGACCGTCGTTGCCGTGAAAGTCTCCTCCGGGAAAGTCGAGGTCGGTCTCCAATTTACGGAAGTAGGGCAACACTTTGGTGAAGGACCACTCGTCATTGCCCCACTCGGCCCAATTGTCGTAGTCCTCGGGTAAGCCCCTGAACAACACCTGTCCGTTGATGGCGCTGGAGCCGCCGGTGGCTTTGCCCCTGGGAATCACCACCGGTTCGGTTTGCAGGGCCGAGCCCTTGGCCTTAAAGTTCCAGCTATGGGGCCCGTAGGCGGAACGCCAAACGTGATTGCCGCCTTTGATATCCTCGGGCAAGTGCTCGAACACCGGGTAGTCAGGGCCTGCTTCCAACAGCAACACGCTCTTGTCGGCGTCTTCGGACAATCGAGTGGCGAGGACACACCCGGCGGACCCGCCCCCAATGACCACGTAATCGTACTTCATCTTCATGCTCCGATGGGTTAGCGGTTAAGAGCCCGGTTAACGATACCAGCCGGAGGTCCGTTTCTCAAGCGGGCCTAGCGTCACTTCCCCAGGGTCCTTTAGTTTTCGCGACAGCTCCTGTTTTCCCATGCACTTTGGGCTTGTCCAATGGCAGTCCAACATCAAGAACGTATGGATTCCCGCTTCCGCGGGAAAGACGGGTGAGCGATGGATTCCCCGACCCCGATCGGGGTTGGGGACAAGCTTCGCGGGAAAGACGGGTGAGCGGCGGGTATGACGGGCGGCAGACAATTAAAACACCCTGGTCACTCCCCGCCGCCACTTCTGTTTTCCCGGGTCACCGGCTATACTGGACCCCACTTACTACTGGGCCGAGTAGGAGGATGCCCATGGCGCCAGACCGCGCCCCACTTCAGTCCCAGCAATTCGGCCCCTTGCAGGGAATCCGCATTATTTCCAGCGGCACAATCATCGCCCAGCCGTTCGCCGCGGCCATGGCGGCAGAGATGGGCGCTGAGGTGGTCCAGATCGAGCGTCCCGGTGTTGGAGATATTTGGCGGTCCTTGGAATTTCCCATCAAGGCTCCGGACGATAGCAACGTTGCGGCAGGCTGGGTCCAAGACCGGCGCAACACCCACTACGTTACTTTGGATTTGGGCTCTCCGGACGGAAAAGACCTGTTCCTCCGGATGATATCCGACGCCGATATCTGGATGGAATCCTCCATTCCCGGGGCCTACCCGGCTTGGGGTCTGGACGACGAAACGGTCCTCGAGGCCAATCCCCGCCTGGTGATTGCCCACGTATCGGGCTACGGCCAGGACGGGGACCCGGATTACCTACACCGGGCCTCGTACGATTTTATCGGACAGGCCTTCGGTGGCATGATGCACCTGACCGGTTTTGCCGAACCGGAACCCCCGGTGCGGGCTGCTCCATGGATCGGTGATCGCATCACCTCCCTATTTTGTTTGTGGTCGTGTTTGGCCGGCTATATTCATGCCCAACGCACCGGCGAAGGGCAGGTTATAGATCTATCCCAGTTCGAAGCCGTCCATCACATTCTGGCCGGCACTACTGTGGCGTATTACGAGCTTGGACTGGAACGGGAACGTTCCGGCAACAAGGCAGGGATGTTTCAGCCCTATGACGTGTTCAAGGCCAGTGACGGCTGGGTCATTGTCGCCGCCGTCGGCAGCGTCTTCGACCGGGTCTGCCGAGTCTTGGGTCTCGATCCGGCGGAAGAGCGTTGGGCCAACGCCCGGACCGACTTGGACTCCATTGAGGGCATAGAGTTTGACGCGATTCTGCGTGGATGGGTCGAAGAGCGGACCGTCGCGGAAGTCGTTGAAACAATGAACGCGGCCCAGGTCGCCTCTTGCCGTATTATGACCCCAAGGGATATCGCCGGAGACCCCCATTACCAGAAGCGGCAGGTCCATATCGAGTGGGAGGACGGGAACCTGGGCAGGAAGGTGAAGGGCAACGGTATCACACCCAAGTTCTCCCGGACCCCGGGGAAAGTCTGGCGGGGCTCCGTGCCCTTAGGCTACGACAACGAGCTGATATATAGCGACTTGATGGGATTAAGCGCTCAGGAATTGGCACAGCTTCAGGAACGGGGAGTAATCTAGCGCTCCTTTAGGGTTATCCAGCCATGCCGGAATCCCCGCAGACGTTAAGGGCGCGGCATAGGGTTAACCGCCAGGCCAGGAGGAACAGTGCCAGAGGCGCCTGACCTCGAGGTAATCAAAGAGTTTCTGAACCGGACGGTTCTGGGCTGCCGTATTCGATCGGTTGCGGCGGTGAAACCCACGGTGGTGCGCTCTTTGGCCGGGGACTTCCCCGGGGACGCCGAAGGCAGGACTATCGAGCAAGTGCGCCGGCGGGGCAAGTTTCTCCTTATGGAGTTGTCAGGAGAACGTTGGGTGGCCATCAATCCCATGCTGACCGGCGCCCTTCAGTACAATAAGAGCCAGGACCGCACACTGAAAAAGACTTGCGTCGTTCTTGCCCTGGACCAAGATCGCGAGCTGCGCTACCTGGACGACAAGCAGATGGGCAAAGTGTACTACCTGAGGGCTGACCAGTGGTCCCAGGTCCCGGTGCTTGATGAGCAAGGCCCTGACGTTCTCGACGGAATCTCATTCGAGGAGTTCTGCCTACGACTGAAGCGGTTCCGAGGTGAGATGAAGGGAGTCCTTACCCGGGGCGCGTTCATCTCCGGCATAGGTAATGCCTATTCCGATGAAATCCTCTTCGCCGCAGGAATTTCTCCGTTCCGCAAGTCGGGCTCCCTCAACGAAGAGGAACTGCGCCGTTTGTACGCCAGTTGCCCGCGAGTGGTAAGAGACGCCATCGAAGTGCTGAGGGAGCGTGTGGGCGATGAGATTCAGCTTAAAATTCGGGACTTTTTGAAAGTCCACGACAAGGGCGGTGAGTACTGTCCGTGCTGCGGCGGCCACATCAGCCAGTTAACTGCCAACCAACGTATTACCAGCTATTGCCGCCGGTGCCAGCCGGGTATGCTCATCAGAAACTAAAATCGCGAGAAACTGAAATCGCGGCCCGGAGTTGGGCCTTCATGCCCGCGGCCCCCTATAGCCCCGTTAGCCCCCGTTAGCCCATGGAAAAATATCCCTGGATGCGCTGCCCTCTATGGGATTTCTGGGATTTCTGGGATTTCTGGGATTTCATGGTAGTATTGCGCCATCGAATCACCCCAGACTACGCCGTGGGGCAAGATGGGTGCTATCGGAGGGCTTTTCCCAAGCGGGAGCTTCGCGCCTGACCAACGCTTGATCAACAGCAAAGCGGGGAGAGTCCGCCACGAGACCGAGCAGCGCAAAACGCTCCCGCGTTCTCCCGGCCCGTCGGACAGAGTTTGAAATCCCAATAAACGATTGGAGGGTAATCATGGCTAGTCCTGAGCTCGATACGGTTTTTCAGATGATCAAGGAATGGGGCGAAAATTTCGGAACTACAATCGAAGACAATCGATTGGCTTACGAGAAATTGGTGGAGCCGTTGCCCTGGGTTGACGACGTCAAGACCGAAAGAGTGGGTGCGGGGAGTGCGCCCGCGGAGTGGATAGTAGCGCCGGGGGCGGAAGACGGTCCTATTCTCCTCTACCTGCACGGCGGGGGATACGTTATGGGTTCGATGAGGACCCACCGGGTGATGCTAGCTCACATTTCCCGGGCGGGCGGAGCCCGGGTACTGGGACTGGACTACCGCCTGGCTCCTGAATTCGTCTTTCCTGCCCAGGTGGAGGACGCCGTTGCCGCCTACCGGTGGTTGCTGGCCAACGGCTCGGACCCCAAGAAAATCGTCATCGGCGGCGACTCGGCCGGCGGAGGCCTAATGGTGGCAACGCTGGTGGCCTTACGATATCTGGGAGAGCCCATGCCGGCCGCCGGCGTAGGTCTTTCCGTATGGGTCGACATGGAGGGCACCGGCGAGACATTCATCACCAACGCCGAGGTAGACCCGATGGTGCAGAAGGACCTGATCCTCCAGATCGCCGGCGTTTATCTAGGCGGCAAAGACCCGCGGGCGCCGCTAGCGTCCCCCATTCATGCCGATCTCACCGGTTTGCCGCCCCTGTTGCTGCAAGTGGGGTCCATAGAAACTCTGCTGGATGATTCCAACCAACTGGCCCGCCTAGCCAAAGCCGCCGGCGTCGAGGTGAAGGTGGAGGTCTGGGACGACATGCCCCACGTGTTCCAGGACTTTGCCCCTATTCTCCCGGAGGCGCTGCAGGCCATCGATGGTATCGGGGAGTTCATTAAAAAGCACACTGCCTGAATGTGACCAGTCTATAAACAGAGCTCATCGCGCGACAGGATTGTCTCCTAACCCTGGCAGTTGCTTGCTGCCGGCTTTCTTGTCCTGGTGAGCACCGGACAGAATTAAGCCGTCATGTCGAAGGCATGGCGGCTTAACCCGTTTATGGCTGCCTGATCACGTGAGACCAAATACGTCTCCCAAGCACAGATTCCCACCGCCTCAATAGCAATAGCTCAGCGATTAGCCCGTCGTATATCTAGGCCAGAATCTTCGTCGCTGCACGCCGGTATCCTTCTGAAAGCTTGAGGTTCAGGTACAGGACCCTTGTCGCTGCTCGCCGGTTTCCTTCTCAAAATGTTAGGTCAAAGTTTGAGCCCCACAGGGATGCCTGGGGTCACATTTGGCGCACCGTAGCAGCTACCGTGGAGCGTATGGGGCGATTACCCCAAGGCCATTCTTTTGGTCGGAGATTTAGGAAAAGCCTTAAAAATTAGTCAATGTCAGGCTCGAAAATCGTTGACATAAACTGCGCGACCCGGCTAAGTTCAGTATTAGGTAAAAGGACCGGGAAGTTACGGTATGCAACGCTGTAAAACCCCTGCGGTGGGGGGAGGAAGGGATGACATGGTGGTTGATCGGCGGATTACTCAGTTGGAATCGGAGGCAGGGCCGGGTCCGGCCTGCTGCCATCACTGGATCATAGAAACGGCCAACGGTCCGGTTAGCCGAGGCGTGTGCAGGTATTGCCTTGTGTCCCGGGAGTTCAAGAATTCCGTTTTCGAGCACGAACAAGACTCCAACGACCTGCACCTTCACCCCAAGCCCGTGGCAGGGAAGGCCAACGGGGCGGAAGGCGTGAGCTAGCTCGCGCTATACGACGTGGGTGTTGACTTCCAAGGCCCCGTCTCCGGTCGATTGTTCCCTAATGCAAAGTTAGGGAAGAATCTATCAGGCGAAGACTTGGGCGATTGGGACTCACTTCAACGGGACCGACTTGTAATGAATAGCGAAACCCCGGCTTCTGCCGGGGTTTCGCTTATGCGGAATCCTCTAACGCCTTGTTTCAGAAAGGTTTAGTACGAGCCCCTGCAATATGGATAAAACCCTCATCGGCCTTATGGGCCTTGTTAGTTAGATGGGGCAGAACCCTGTTGCGACTCCTGCTCCAGGCCTGAGGCAGCCTTAAGGCCTCGCTTCGTTCCTGGGAACCACCCTTGTGGTAAGATGGCTGCACGCGGGGACTGGCGCTGCACCGCTAGCCGAGTGACATCAGGAGGCCCCCATGGCCGATGAAAAGGCCCCCAGAGCACCGGAGGCGTCCCAGTTTGAAGTTGCCAGGGAAGAGCACCAGCGAAAACTCGACGAAGCCCTGGCGCGGCAGCGAGCGTCCGCTAGCCAGCTAGAAGCCGAAGAGCAACCTCCCTCTATCACCAGCTTTGCGGCGGCTCCCAAGGCCGTGTACGGCCCCGACGACGTGGCTGACCTGGATTACCTGCGGGACTTGGGATTCCCCGGGGAGTATCCCTTCACTCGGGGCATTCGCTCCGATATGTACCGCGGCCGTCTCTGGACCATGCGGCAGTATGCCGGCTACGACACGGTTGAAGAGACCAACCGGCGGTTCCGGCACCTTCTCCAGCAAGGGCTCGCCGGCATGAACGTGGCCTTCGACCTGCCTACACAGCTAGGCATGGACCCGGACCACCCCCTAGCTGCGGGAGAAGTCGGCAAGGCAGGCATTTCCTGCTCCTCCGTCGGGCAGATGCAAACCCTGTTCGAAGATATCCCCCTCGAGCAAGTAACTCCCTCTTTGACAGTCAACGCCTCCGCCCAGGCCGTTCTCTCTATGTACTTGGTGACGGCGCAGGACCGCGGCGTGCCCCTGGAGCGAGTGGGCGGCACCACCCAAAACGACATCTTGAAGGAGTTTATCGCCCGGGGCAACTACGTGTTTCCTCCCGGCCCCTCGTTAAAGATGACGGTGGACCTTTTCGAGTATTGCGTTGGCCACCTGCCCCGATGGAACTTCATCAACATCTGTGGATACCACGTGCGTGAGGCCGGAGCGACTCTACAGCAGGAGTTGGCCTTCGCCTTCGGCAACGCCTGCGCTTATCTCGACGAGGCCTTGTCCCGTGGTCTTAAGATAGACGACTTCGCTCCCCGTATCGCCTTCAACTTCGCCGTGTTCAACAACGTCCTGGAAGAGGTGGCCAAGTTTCGGGCGGCCCGTAGATTGTGGGCCCGTTTGCTCAAAGAACGGTACGGCGCCAAAAACCCGCGGTCCATGATATTCCGGACCGGCGCCGGCAGTGGCGGCAGCACCCTCATGGCCCAGCAGCCGGAGAACAACATTGTCCGGGTGACGCTGCATACCGTCATCGCGGCCATGGCCGGAGTGCAGTCAATGCACACCGCGTCTATGGACGAAGCCTACGGCCTGCCTTCCGAAGAGGCTGCCACGTTGGCGCTCCGGACCCAGCAGATTGTCGCCTACGAAAGCGGGCTGGCGGAGGTGATAGACCCCTTGGGAGGGTCCTACTGCGTAGAAGCCCTAACAGGCCGTATCGAGGAAGAGGTTGAGGCTTACCTACGGCGTATTGATGATCAGGGGGGCATGCTCCGGGCTATCGAGACGGGTTGGGTGGTGCGAGAGATCAATGAAGCAGCCCACAAGTTTCAGCGGGAAGTGGAGGAGGATGAACGCGTCATCGTGGGGGTCAACCGCTTCACTACCGAGGCCCCGCGGCCCTTTTCCCTGCACAGCCCCGACCCGCAGGTAGCCATGCGGGCGCGGGCCGAGGTAGAGGACCTTCGTAAGCAGCGGGACCCGCACCTCTTAGCCAGGGCCTTGGAAGACTTGGAGGCAGCCGCCCGGGATGGTGAAAACTTGATGCCTCCCACCCTGGAAGCGGTCCGGTGCAAAGCCACGGTGGGAGAGGTGTGCGGGCTGTTGATGAAAGTCTTCGGAGAGTGGAGGGCGCCCACGACGGTTTGAACCGGCAGAGGACATGGAACCAGAGAAGCGCAACCGGCCCGGGTTGGGCCACGAATAGAATATCGCGGCTCAAGGGAGAAGAGCATGAGTCAGGAACCGCAGTTGCTAACGGACATGTATAGAAGAATGGTCACGATCCGGACATTCGACCGGCGGGCGGTTGAGGAGTTTCACGCCGGCAACATCCCAGGTGTGGTCCATGCTTATATTGGAGAGGAAGCCGTAGCGGTGGGTGTCTGCTCCACGTTGCGCAGGGAGGACCGTATCACCAGCACCCATCGGGGCCACGGTCACACCATCGCCAAGGGAGCGGACGTCAAACTGATGATGGCGGAATTGTTCGGGCGGAGCAACGGCTATTGCCTGGGCAAGGGTGGCTCGATGCACATCGCCGACTTCAGCGTGGGAATGTTAGGAGCAAATGGCATAGTTGGGGCGGGCCTGCCCATCGCCACCGGAGCAGCCTTGGCCGCTAAGATGGAGGGAGGTGACCGGGTTGCCGTGTGCTTCTTCGGCGACGGGGCCTCCAACGAAGGAGCGTTTCATAGCTCGCTCAACCTCGCTTCCATCTGGAAGCTCCCGGCTATCTTCGTGTGCGAGAACAACGGTTGGGCGGTGTCGGTTCCCTCGACATACGCCCTTTCGGTTGAGGATGTCTCGGTCCGAGCCGTAAGCTACGGCATGCCCGGAGTGACGGTGGACGGCACCGACGTGATGGCGGTGCAAGAGGCAGCCAATCAGGCCGTTGCGCGGGCTAGGGCCGGAGAAGGCCCGACATTGCTCGAATGCAAGACCTTCCGCTGGCGTATTCATTCCGAGCAACGGGGAAACCCGGAGGATCCCAGGCCCCAGGAAGCCAAAGAATTGGGTCCCCAACATGACCCGATTATGGAGTTCGCTCGCCGCCTTGAGGAACAGGGCGTAGCTGACCCGGCAACGCTGCGGCAAATAGATCAAGAGGTGGAATCGGCTATAGAGGAGGCCATAGAATTTGCCAAGAACAGCCCCCTGCCCAAGCCCGAAGACGCCTTGCTGAACGTTTTCTCGGCCTGACGCCGGGATGCTCTTGTCATGCCGGCCGTTCATAGCCGCCATGACCCGCCGGGTTGACGCCTTGCCGCGCGTATCCGTTCACCGGTCAGGGCCGGCCGTAGACACGGTCCACGGTCCATTTATCTACCTCGGGGTCGAGATGGCAACCGGCATAGATTATTCAGAAGCCAGACGCAGTGGAGGCAAAGAAACACCATGAGAGAGATAACCTACGCCGAAGCAATGTTGGAGGCCTTTCGCGAAGAGATGGCTCGGGACGAGAAGGTGTTTCACCTTTGCGGCGCCCTTGGACCTCTGGCGGGCCTCATACCAGATTTTGGGGAAGAGCGCGTCCGAGTCTGTCCCATTTCGGAGGATGCGTACGTGGGAGCTAGCATTGGCGCGGCGGGCAGCGGTTTTCGCCCAGTGGTAAGCCCCGGAATGATGACTTTCGCGTTTAACGCCATGGACCAGATCGTCAACCAAATGGCCAAAATTTACTACATGTTTGGCGGCCAGGCGACATTTCCCATTGTTTTTCGGGCTTCCACGGGGGGTGGCAGGTCCGCTGCAGCCCAACACTCCCAAAGCCCCCACCCCATGTTCATGAATCTGGCGGGAATCAAGCTGGTGATGCCTTCCACTCCCTACGACGCTAAGGGTTTGATGAAAAGCGCTATACGAGATAATAATCCGGTGGTGTTTTTCGAGGACCAAATCCTTGCCGCATCTGCCGACAAAAGCCCCGTACCCGAGGAGGAATACACGGTGCCCATCGGTGTGGCCGAGGTCAAACGCCAGGGTACCGACGTTACCGTCATTGCCATCTCGAAGATGGCGCACCAGGCCCTGGCCGCCGCTCAGGAGGTGGAGAAGGACGGGGTCTCAGTGGAGGTCGTGGACCCCAGGACACTGGCGCCCCTGGACAAGGATACCCTGCGGGCTTCAGTCAGGAAGACGGGCCGGGTGGTTATCGTGGACGAGGCTTGCATTACTTGCGGCGCCGCCGCCGAGGTAGCAGCCGTTCTCACTGAGGACTCTTCCACTTTCCGGGCTCTGAAGGCGCCACCCAAGCGGGTGTGCGCCCCAGACGTGCCCATTCCCTATAGCCCGATCATGGAGCAGTTCTGCATCCCGGATAAAGAGAGAGTGATTCAGGGAATCACGGAAGTGCTGGGCTGAAGCGGCGCTGCGATGAACCAGTCGATTAACGGGCTCTGAACCCAGCGGTCACCGGCGGCCGACGGGGCAGGTGGGTGAGCGCCATGGCAGTTGGGTCAACCCGCTGGGCGGTCCAGCTAGTGCCCACATACTACGTTGTCATCAAGTCACCGTCTTTAAGGGCTGGACGCTGGCGAGCGGAGATTCCGAGTTCCATCCCCGAGCCAAGGCCGGTCTGTTAATAGCTCTTTGTCACAGGGAACCACGGTGCGGTCTGCCCCCCGCCGGTTGCCGAGAGTTACGGCGGCAACTTGATGTGGACGCAACCGGAGCGTTTCTGGCCCTGTAACCAATGCTAACTGAACTTTATGCGGTTACCTTGCTGGCATAGTTATAGGCTCGGCCGGCGGGTTTGCAATGTGACCGTATAGCACGACGAGGAGGCTCCCATGGAGGCGGGACCGGACATAGAGCAAATGGTGTTGGGCACTTTGGATGAATTGGAGATTCCGTACCAGCGCATTGAGATCGATCCCACATTCGCCGATACTTCGGAATTTTGCCGGGAGTACGGATATACTCTGGACATCTGCGGCAACACCATCGTGGTAGCGTCTAAGAAAGAACCGAGGCAGTACGCCGCGTGCGTGCTCCTGGGCTCGGATCGGTTGGATGTCAACAAGACAGTCAAAACGCTGATGGGTGTATCAAGATTGTCGTTCGCTTCGGCGGAGGAGACGGTTTCGTTGACGGGCATGGCCGTCGGCGGTGTCACTCCCTTCGCGCTGCCGTCTGAATTGCCGCTATACGTCGACGAGAAGCTGCTCTCCGTGGACTATTTGATAGTGGGCTCAGGCAGTCGCTCCTCCAAAATCAGAGTGGCGCCACGAGCCCTGGGGAAGCTGCCAACGGCCCGGTTTGTACCAGGGCTATCCACCGGCGGGCAACCCTCTACTTCATAGCTGCAACTTGCTGAACAGGCAGGCAAGACGTCGTAATCCGGCATGTTCGTGGTGCACCCTTCGGCCCCTTGTGATGGGCATGCCGGACCAAGTGCCAGCCCTTCGTACTCCTTGGACCACTCAGAGTGAGGAGAGCCCCAGACTCCTCGACACAACTCCACTTGCGACGTTCGCGGCCGGGTAAAACACGCAGTTAGCCTCCTACGAGTTCGTCCACCGGACGGAAACTCGCAGGAGGCAATAATCCTTACAGTGGGTTCCGGGGAGATTTATCCCAACGAAGGGGCTTAACTATCGCCCGCGGGCACCGCTTCCCGGACGTTGGCCGTTTGTGTCTGACCAGCGCCGGCGCTTAGGTGCTTGCCGAAGAACGCCAGCACCTTCTCCCATCCATCAACAGCAGCCTGCTGACGGTAGCTGGGCCGGTCAACAGCGAAGAAACCGTGGCCGGCCTCCGGATACATATGGAACTCGTAATCCTTGCCGTGCTTCTTCAACTCGGCTTCGGTTTCCGCCACGTCTGCCGGTGATGGTCTGCCATCCTCTTCGCCGAATAGGCCGAGTAGGGGACAGCTCAAGCCCGCAGTGAAGGAGATGGGCCACGCCGGCTGCTGTTCGGTGAGGGTGTCGTTGCCTGGAGTCACGCCGCCGCCCCAGCAGTCTACCGCCGCATCGACGCCGGAAAGGGTGCACGCCGCCAGGTAAACCTGGCGTCCCCCGGAGCAGAAACCGATGATGCCAACCCGGCTGTTGCAGTAGGGCAACGACCGCAGGTAGTTAATGGAGGCTTGTACGTCGCCCATGGTGCGGGCGTCCGGCATGCCTCCAGCCTCCCGGATACTGGCGCTGTTCTCTTGAGGCGTGGCCTTGCCTTCCCGGAAGTGAAGATTGGGCGATATGGTGGCGACCCCATGGTAGGCGAGTTTCCGGGCCATTTCCTTGGACGCTTCGTCCCAGCCCGGCATGTGGTGAATCAAGACCACGCTGGGGTGAGGACCCGGCCCCAAGGGGCGGGCAAGATAGGCGTCGATTTGATCGCCGTTGTGACCTTGAATCAGGACCGTCTCCGCTAGCATTCCTTCATAGGCCATAGTTCCTAGTCCTCCCTATTGGTTTTACTGGTTAACTTGGCCGCAAAATCGGAGCCCACGGCCATCCCACCGCGTGCCCAATCATGGCGGTTGATGAGATTCCCGTTTGGCGCCTAGCGGCGCGGGCGCCAACCCTCAGGATTATATCCGACGATACCCAAGTGCAGGAACTGATTCGGCTGAATGGATCAACGGGACACCGGGTCAACGCGTCAATACAAGGCAGAAAGTAGATTACTACCCGTCGGCTGCAGCGTCAATCGTGCTGCGTGGTGCGTCAGGGTATTTTAATTGTCTGCCGCCCGTCATACCCGCCGCTCACCCGTCTTTCCCACCACTCACCCGTCATTCCCGCGAAGCTTGTCCCCGACCCCGATCGGGGAGCGGGAATCCATACGTTCTTGATATTGGACTGCCATTGGACAAGCCCAAAGTGCCTGGGGAAACAGGAGTTGTCGCGAAAACTAAAAGACCTTGCGTGGCACGGGTGTTAACGCAACAGTAAATGACACGGCCCTGCCCTATGGGGGCGTTAACGGTAATGCCGGGTTAACTCAGAGGCGTAGCTGATTCCCAACCGGTCTCGATGCTCCTCGAGCCATCGGCTAAACTTCACCCGCCCGGTAGGCGGGTCGTGCGAAACGAGAAGCCCCGCCATTAAGCCCTGCACCTCCCCCCTGGTGAGCACCACGTCTTTCACCACGCAGCCGGCCAATTGCGCCATCATTATCGCCAGAATTGGGGGAACGGAAAGGATTTTGCACTTAACCCCCAGTGCGTCCGCCACCAGAAGGACAAGTTGCCGGTAAGAATATGTTTCTGGCCCGGCGCAGTCCTGAACATCATTCCCAGGTAGCTCTGCGCCCGCTGCGGCGGCTTCGGCCACGTCTTCCACGTGCACCGGCTGCACCAAGTACTCCCCTCTGCCCGGGATTGGGAACACCGGGGATTTTCTAAGGAACCAGGCAATGTTGTTTATCAGGACGTCTTCGGCCCCGTAGACCAGAGTGGGGCGGATAATGGTGTACGCCAGACCGGAATCTGCGACCGCCTCTTCCGCCCTCGCCTTGCCTTGGAAATAAGCCAGTCTCGAATCCAGGGAAGGGTTGGCGATGCTGACGTGGACAATCCGGCGTACTCCAGCTTCTTGGGCAGCCCGGACCAGAATCTTGGTGTTCTCTACCGCCCCGTCGAACGTCACTTCCCCGCGTGAAAAGCGGATCCAGTAGGTGTTGAAGAGGGTTTGGGCTCCCCGGAGGCTGAGGACCAGCTGTTCTGGGGCGTCGAAGCGCAGTGGGTGGGCATCGATCCGGCCGCCAAAGACACCGGCGTTGCCAGGGTGATTGGTTAGGGTCCTGACCTCCCTCCCCAAGGAGAGAAGCTTCTCGGCTATGTATTTGCCCGTATAGCTAAACGCGCCGGTTACAACGTCAAGGGTAGAGCTATTCACGGTGGTATCTTAACACTCCGCGGCATCACCTAACCCCGGGTTGGCCCGTTGGCGCCGCTATGAAGCTGCCAACGGGGGACCTCTGGGCCGGCTTGCCGCGATTTCCTCTCCGTGATTCCCTTGCCGCAGTTTCAAACGGATATGCTATTATTGGGCCGCCTAATTCCAGAGTTGGGAGGTGATCATGACTTTACAAGGCAATGACTGGCTAGCGTTGACGCAGGAACCTATCATAGAGCCGGAAATACCTATCTGCGACGCCCATCACCACTTTTGGGAATACCGGCCCGAGCCCGCCTCCTATCAACGTTATCTTCTGCAAGACTTGTCCGGCGACATCAACAGCGGCCACAACGTGCGCTCAACGGTGTTCATTGAGGCGAGGTCCAGCTATCGCGCCGACGGGCCGGAGGAGATGCGTTCCGTTGGCGAGGTCGAATTCGTCGAGGCCCTGGCCGCTGCCGGAGCTGCCGGTCAGTACGGTCCGGGCCGGCCGGCCGCAGCTATCATCGGACGGGCCGACCTCAAGCTGGGGGACGGGGTAAAGCCCGTGCTGGAAGCGCTGCAGGCGGCCAGTCCCGACCGGTTTAGGGGCATACGCCATTCGGTCGGATGGGATGCACATCCGGAGTTGGAAAACCGGGAAATCGAAGGTTGCTTGGCAAATGAGGGATACCGCGCGGGCGCGCGAGTGCTGGCGGACATGGGTTTGTGCCTGGAGAACTCGTTGTACTTCCCCCAGATGCCGGAATTGGCCGAATTCGCCAGGGCGTTTCCCGACTTGACCATCGTGTTGAACCACCTTGGAGGACTGGTGAGGGTGGGCCCTTACGCAAACCGCGATGATGAGGTGATAGACGTCTGGCGAAGCGGCATAGACGAGCTCGCCGAGTGTCCCAACGTCATACTGAAGCTGGGCGGAGTTGGGATGCCCCGAGTTGGGTTCGACTGGCACACCCGGGCGCAACCCGTCGGCTCGGAGGAGTTGGCCCAATCTATCGATAGGATTATGCACTACGCTATTGGGAGATTAGACCCCGCTCGGTGTATGTTCGAGAGCAATTTTCCGGTGGACAAAGTGTCCTTCTCCTATCACGTGATGTACAACGCCTTCAAGCGGGTGGCTCAGAGCTATTCGCCGTCTGAACGCGCCGCTATGTTCCACGACACGGCGGCCCGAGTGTACCGGCTCGATCCCTGAAGAGACCGGGGCCTGGGTTGAACTTGATCAAGTCCGGGCCCCACACTGTCGTCACAAGGGCCCAAACCCGGCGTTCTCGCTCGACCCCGCCGTCCCGGAAGGTCGCGCCCGGAAACGAATCCAGGGGATTTTCGTTGCGCTAGCCTCCGTCTCCGCAACGGTCGCGGGCAGCCGCGCGCCAAACCGTTTGTGGGGTGAGGAGGCGTCCAAATATCGACTCGGTGCTACCACTAATGCTACCTGCCGGCCTGCTTTGCCCTTCCGTCATTCCCGCGAAAGCGCGAATCCACTGTGCCCTGCCATATGACAAACTCCCGGCGGCAAGGCGGGAATGACCGGAGGCGGTAATGACGGGTTATTGAGCCGCATTCAATACTGGTTCAGGCGGTTGCTAAAGGTAACCCATCGGGTTACGTCCCCTCAAATCGTGAGTGGAGACTTCTGAGACAAGCTCATATGGGGGGGCTTTTGTCGTGGTCCTTATTGACGCGAAGTACGCGTTCAAAGTGCCGGTTATTGCAATGCCAGCTTGTGCTCCAGGCCTCGCCTTCGCGGTTGCACGACTTTCCCCGCTTAAGGACTTTGACGTACACGACCGTGTAGTGCCCTTGTTAGGCGCGTGTTGGGAGTAATCGCCGGGTGGATCCTTGCTTCAGGTTCCCTGGACGGAACGACGAGGGGCAGCGTTAGCGTACTTGGTTGCCGTGTATCCGGCCGTTCCCGTTCTTACCTTGTTTCGATAATCGCCAGTTTCTCCAATAGCGATGCCGAGAGTAGGCAAGCCTGTGGGAGTTAGGGGGTAAGTCCCCCTCACCGAAGGAATGGCGCATCATGTTGAAACACGAAGAATCGGAAGCCATCTCCCGGTTGCTGGCCGCCGCCGACCGGAAGTTTGCCGATGGTGAAGTCCTCCAAGCCTCTGAATTGATGTGGAAGGCGACACGGCAGGCTGTCCCTGCTGTAGCCGCTGAACGAGATTGGCCTTCCGACGACGATGACATCTCCCAAGTTATTCGCCTCCTGGACGGCGCCGTTCTTGCCAAGCTTTAAAGCTTTCGTCTATCATCCAGGGTGCGCGCAAGGGCCTTGGACCCTGTAGCCTATTCCCGCACCTCCTGTCCCATCGGTAATCTGCAGTAATGGAGCCCAAGATGGACTCTAGGAAAATGGACCGAGAGAAATTCATCCAGCAGCTTAAGGACATCGTTGGCAATGCCAATGTAGTGTTCCGGCCGGAGGACCTGCTGGTCTTTGAATACGATGGCTCTGTGGACCGCGGTATGCCCAACGCCGTGGTGTTTCCGGTTTCCACCGACGAGGTGTGCAGAGTGATGAGGTTGGCTTATCACGAGGGAATGCCGGTGTTGGGGCGAGGGTCTGGGACCGGGTTAAGCGGGGGCGCCATTTCGCCTCCCGGAGGCCTGCAAATCGCCTTCACCCGCATGAAGCGCATTCTGGAACTGGACCGGGAGAACCGCACTGTCACCGTAGAGCCCGGGGTGTTTAACCTGGAGTTGGACAATTACGTTCGTAAGTTCGGCCTGCGTTACGCCCCGGACCCGTCCAGCCAAAAGGCCTGCAGCATAGGTGGCAATCTGGCCGAAAACTCCGGCGGTCCTCACTGTTTGGCCTACGGGACCACTACCAACCACGTTTTGGGCATGGAGGTAGTGCTAGAAGACGGTTCCATGGTGACGCTGGGAAGCCTCGGTGGTCTGCCGGCGCACCAAGCCGTGGGTTACGACTTGAGAGGCGTGTTCGTAGGCTCTGAAGGGACGTTCGGAGTAGTCACCAAAGCAGTTCTCCGCTTGCTGCCACTCCCGGAGAGCGTAACGACCTATCTGGGGGCATTTCCGGACGTGGACTCTGCATGTACTGCGGTATCTGCGATCATTGGGCACGGTATCGTGCCCGCCGCGCTGGAAATGATTGATTCCCTAAGTATTCGCGCCGTGCAGCAAGTGTCAGATCAGGGCTACCCGGAAGATGCCGGAGCAGTGCTCCTGATCGAGCTCGAGGGCCTCAAGGAGGAAGTGGAAGAAATTGGCGTGGAAGTGGAGGCGGCCCTATGGGAGACCGGCGCTACTCAGGTGAAAGTAGCGGAAGAGGAGCAAGAAAGGGCAGCCCTATGGGCGGGCCGGAAAGGCGCTTTGGGGGCTTTGGGCAGTATAGCGCCCAACTACTACCTGGTTGATGGGGTAGTGCCCCGTACCCAGCTGACCAACGTGCTGCGCCAAGTTGCGCGAGTGGGTGAGAAATACGGAATCCAAATCGCCAACGTGTTCCACGCCGGAGATGGCAATCTGCATCCTTGCTTGTTGTTCGACGAACGGCAGCCAGGAGCCATGGAGAACATAGTTAAAGCGGGCGCGGAGGTGATGAAGGTTTGCGTGGACGCCGGGGGAACACTCACCGGCGAGCACGGCGTGGGTTTGGAGAAAAAAGAGCAGATGCCCTTGGTGTACTCAGAGGAAGACATGTCCGTGATGCGGCAGGTCAGAGACGCCTTTGCCCCGGCCAACCGGTTGAACCCTGGCAAGATCTTTCCCGGTGGCCCGGCCCACGTTCCGTCTGCACATCCCGCTTTCAGGGGCATGCCCGCCTGACAACCCTTTTGTTTGACGCCAGTCCCTCACCCTTCCCGATGCCTCCCTCAAAGCCGGCTTCCGGCAAGACGCTCTGCATTATCCTACGTTACTAAAGCGCAGAGGCCTAAAGCGCAGGGGGCACAGGGCGTAGGCCCATATCCGAATGGCAGTGGCGCACACAAGTTTATACCGGTTCATACCGGCTTTGGCTCTCGCCATTTGCCGATAAAGGGAGCAATCGCTGCCTGCTTAACGGAGAAGGTCAAGTGGGGCGGCAGCCCGGCGAATCACCTGGGCAGCTTGGTCTGTTGGGGCCTGACGGGGACCCCTGACCTGGCGCCAGGGCTCAGGGAAGACTGGCCAGCCTCTCATTAAAAGCGAGAAACCGTCGCAGCACCTTGGTGAAGGAAGAGAGCCATTCACCCTCCAGGCGCCGAAAGGCCACGTGGATCTGCTGGTTCCCAACCTTCGCGGAAGGGCCCAGGGCCTTCTGAAGGGCGGCCTTTGCCCCGCCAACAGGAGACCGTAGCCTTAACTCTATAGCCTCGTCGTTGTAGTTGATAGACTCTATGTTGAGAGCGCCGCCCAGGACCCGCAGGTCCGCCAAGACCAGCAGGTTTTCAATCTCTTGGGGAGGCGGGCCGAACCGGTCTTTCAGCTCATCGCGAATCTCCGGGATTTGGCTGCGGTCGGTGATACGGGCAATCCGTTGATAGATAGCCAGGCGAGTGGGCATGTGGGCCGCGTAGGAGTCGGCGATGCGCGCTTTCAGCGGCAAATCTATCCGGGGGAGGTCGGCGTCGTTTTTGGATACCTTCTGCTCCTGGCCTTGCGCATTATTTAGTTCCCTGACTGCCTCCTGAAGCAACTGGCTATACAGGTCAAGGCCCACTTCGTGGATGTGGCCGCTCTGCGCCCCGCCCAACAGGTTGCCAGCGCCTCGAATCTCCATGTCACGCATGGCTATGCGAAATCCGGAGCCCAACTCCGAGGCTTCAAGAATGGCTTGCACTCTTTGCTCCGCAGCCTCGGTAATACGGCGGCCCCTGGGCACCAGAAGGTAGGCGTAGGCGCGGTGGTCTCCCCGTCCGACCCGGCCCCGAAGCTGGTATAGCTGAGACAGCCCGAAGCGGTCGGCACGGTCCAAGATCAACGTATTAACGTTGGGCATGTCCAAGCCCGACTCTATGATGGTGGTGCACACTAGCACGTCAGCCTCGCCGTTGGAGAAAGCCGTCATCACATCCGCCAAATCGGCCTCGTGCATCTGGCCGTGAGCTACCATAATTCGCGCTTGAGGCAGCATCTGGCTGACCTCGGTTGCTGTCTGCTGGATGGTCTTGACCCGGTTATGGAGGAAAAAGACTTGGCCGCCCCGCTCCATCTCCCTTAGGATAGCCTCCTTGATAACGTCTTCGCTGTACTCGGAGACGAAGGTCTTGACCGGCAGGCGCGCCTCGGGAGGTGTGTCCATGGTGCTAAGGTCGCGGATACCGGACAGTGCCAGGTTTAACGTCCGTGGAATCGGCGTGGCGCTGAGGGTCAATACGTCGAGTTCCTCCCTTAGCTTCTTCAACCGCTCTTTGTGGGACACGCCGAACCGCTGCTCCTCGTCCACCACGGCCAGACCGAGGTTTTTGAATTGGACGTCTTTTTGCAGCAGCCGGTGAGTGCCGATCACAATGTCGACAGATCCGTCTTTCAGGCCTTCGATGACCTCTTGCTGCTCTTTGGGCGTCCGGAACCTACTGAGCACCTCAACTCGCACCGGGAAAGGGCTGAGACGCTCTCCAAAGGTCGCGTAATGCTGCTGGGCCAGCACCGTGGTGGGCACCAGCATCCCCACCTGCATTCCCTCGCTGACCGATTTAAAGGCCGCACGCAGCGCCACCTCGGTCTTCCCGTAGCCCACGTCGCCGCAGATGAGCCGGTCCATGGGCTTTGAGCGTTCCATGTCGGCTTTTACCTGTCCGATGGCGAGAGCCTGGTCCGGGGTTTCCTCGTAGGGAAAGGAGTCTTCCAGCTCGTTCTGCCAGGGAGTATCCGGGCCGAACTCGTGCCCCTGCGCCACTTCGCGGGCGGCGTGAAGCTTAAGCAGCTCCTGGGCCAGTTCCCTAGTCGCTCCCTTGACCCGCTCTTTGACTTTGGCCCATTCGACGGCGCTGAGGCGGGTTAAAACCGGCGGGCGATCTTGGGGGCCGACGTAAGCGGTGACCCGGTCCAGGTGACTGGTGGGGACGTATAGCTTGTCCTGCTCGGCGTATTCCAGGACCAGGTATTCCTTTTCCTCCCCATCTTCCCCGAGCTTGGTGGCGCCGGAAAACCGGGCCACCCCATGGTCGACGTGGACCACGAAACTGCCTGGGACCAGGTCTTCCAAAACCACCCCCGGCCCGTGCTCCACCCGGTTATTCCGGCGATATCTCCGTTCTTTCACCGTCCCAAACAACTCAGCGTCGGTCAATAGGACCAGAGAACAAGACGCCTCACCCTCCCCTTGCCCCCGTTGAGGAAGAGCGCTCGGGGAGATTTCACTCGATGAAACCGCGGGCGAAGGCGCTATCGTCCAGCCTTCCCGGAGGGACCCGGGCACCAAGTAGACGCACCCGGGGTTGGGAGGCTCCTCTAAAGTATCGGATAGGGTAACGACGGCGCCCGCTTCTTCCAAAATATCGGCCAACCGGCGGGCATGTTGAGTAACCGCCACAACCGCTGTACCCTCTTGCTGATAACGATGCGCGTCCTCGGCAAGCTGCTCCAACCTCCCGTAATAGGGGACGGCAGGCAGGAAGATATGGTCCTCTTCGGTGCTGACCCAACCTTGGAGCAGCACGCGGCGCTTGGCCTCCAACTGCGCTGCGAACTCCTTCCCGGCGATGTACGGCGGAGGGAAGTGGCCGGGCAACTCGCCACGGTCCTCCCGGGCGGTGCGCATCCGATCGAAACGCTCCTCGAGCTCCAGGACTTCAGCTGCGACTTGGTTGTCCCGTTCCACCACCACTAGGCCATTTTGCGGCAGGTAATCCAGCAGGCTAGCGTGGTTCAGCAGACCATTGTAAAAGGGGAGCGTCTCTATGTTCGGAGCGGAAAACAGATGGGCTATTTCTTCTTCCGTCCGTTCCTTGACTTCCGCACTGCACTTGGTGAAGTTCAGCGCGGTGCTTATCCGGTCGGCGGCGTCTCGATTTGCCAGAGCCGGCAACTGCTCTCTGGCCGGAATAAGACGCACCTCGTCAACGCTCCGGACAGAACGCTGGGTGTGGGGATCAAACACCCGGATAGTGTCGACCTCGTCATCCCACAACTCGATACGGAAGGGTAATTCGCATTGGGGAGGATAGACGTCTATTATTCCTCCCCGGTGGCTGAAGCAGCCCGGCCCTTCTACCAGCGGCTCGTTCCGATACCCTAGGTCTACCCATTGGGAAAGGAGACGGTTGACGCTCACTCTCTCTCCGACTCTTACCCGGTAAGGGACCGCGTCTTGATGGTCTCCACCGGTCAGGACCTCCGGCGGCAAGATCTTAAGCAAGGCGCCGCCGATGGAAGTAACAACCATCGGGAAGGTGCTTCCATCTCCTTGACCGGGGCCGGGGCCTGTCAAGGCAGCCAGGGCAGCCAACCGTTGGTTGGTGGTGTGCGAATCCACTGCCAAGCGCTCAAAGGGAAGCACCTCCGGCTCCGGGAGCAAGTATGCCGGGGCGTCGTCTCCCAAGTAAGTGAGAAGCTGGTCGTGCAACCGCCGGGCGTCTTCAGGCCGGGGTGTAATTACCAAAAGCGGCCCCAGTTGTTGACGCCAAAGGGCTCCGATGTACCCTGGATGGCCTGCGGGCCGCACCTTGATTTGTGCTGTCTCGTTGGAGCCGGCCACCAATTCCAGATGGCGCCGGTAATCCGGGTGTTGGCTGATTGCTGCTAAGATGCCGTTCAAAGACATAAACTAAAATCACGACCTATTGTTGATATCTTGAGACCTCGAATGCCGTGAGACCGCCGCATGAGGGACCAAAGGTAAATGAGGAAACGTAAATGGGACTGTGACGGAGCACCGGTCCCCCGGAGCATCGGTCCCTATGCAGCTATTTTATTTCCTGGGAGACGGCCACGCAAGGGAACCTGCCGCCACCAACACCCATGTTATAATTAATTTTCGGCGGGGAAGGCCAAGCTTTCCGTCCGTCAACCTGTTTAAGGACACACTCCCCATGTCCAGCGACGGTCATCTGCTTCTCGATTCCATAGTGGGCATCTAACCATTGGACGACGCGCGCCATGTCCGGGTGGTGATCAAAGCGGGCACCAGCGTCTTGACCAGGCCCCCGGAGCACCAGAGCCTGGACCTAGAGGTAATGGACGACTTGGTGCGCCAAATTTGCGCCTTGTTGACTTCAGGGTCGGAAGTGCTGCTGGTCACCTCGGGCGCTATTGCCGCAGGGCGGCAGGCTTTGGGATCGGGCCACGGCTTGGCCCCGCGCGATATTTCCGCACGCCAGATCATGGCTGCCGTGGGACAGATCCGGCTGATGCACACCTATCAGGCGATGTTCGCGGCCCGTGGCTTCCAGGTGGCGCAGACTTTACTCACCATAGGCGACCTTTCAAACCGCCAGTCGTATTTGAACGTCCGTAACACGCTGCAGGGCTTACTGGGCTTGGGAGTCGTCCCCATCGTGAACGAGAATGACGTGGTTGCGGTGGACGAGATCGGCGAAGTATTCGGCGATAACGACCGGCTGTCCGCCCTAGTAACGAATCTAGTGGACGCCGACCTGCTGGTGGTGCTCACTGACACCAAGGGCCTGTATACCGCGGACCCCCGTCTCTACCCTGAGGCGGAACTAATTCCACACGTGGACCGGGTCGATTCTTCAGTGGAGGCCGTGGCCGGAAAAACCCTGAATCCTTGGGCCAGGGGTGGAATGCCCACAAAGCTGGAAGCAGCCCGCCTTGTGACCACCGCGGGAATACCCATGGTCATGTGTCATGGCCGTGAGGATGACGCCGTGCAGCGGGCCGCTCGAGGAGAATCCGTTGGTACGCGTTTTCGCCCCGGGTCTGGGAAGCTGGAGGCTCGTAAGAGATGGATGCTCAGCGGCATTTCCCACCGGGGCGAGGTTGTCGTCGACGCCGGCGCCGTTCGGGCCCTGCGGGAGGACAGCCGCAGCCTGCTGCCTGCCGGAATTACCGGCGTAAAAGGCGAGTTCCGGAGAGGGGACATAGTTTACATTACGGGCGAGGAAGGCCGGCGCATCGCTTGCGGCATCTCCAACTATGGCTCCGATGAGGTGGCGCGTATCCAAGGCTCCCGATCAGACCACATAGATGGTACACTTGGCTACCATTACGGCCAGGAAGTGGTGCACCGAAACAACCTGGTGTTGTTATGAACGGGGTGGTTGTGGCGAGCGGCTGCATCGTCTACTTGGAATTGACGGAAAGGGAGTATGACAACCATAGCCGCTGATCAGCTTGTGGCAAAAAGCCAGTCCGCCCGCGCCGCCGGCCGGAGCTTGGCCCGGTTATCTTCTAGGGTCAAAAACCGGGCCCTGATTAACATCGCAACAGCCCTGGAAACACAGCAGGACGCCGTATTGGAGGCCAACCGGCAGGACTGCCAGACGGCTCGTACGGATGGTCTGAACGATGCGACGTTGGACCGGCTGCTGCTCACTCCGGAGCGGCTCCAAGATATGGCCAGGGACGTACGAAGCATAGCAGCTTTGCCCGACCCTATAGGGGAAATGTTGGATGTGACGACGCTGCCCAACGGGTTGCTGGTGGGCAAGCGGCGGGTCCCCCTGGGCGTAATTGGCAGCATCTACGAAAGCCGGCCCAACGTTACTGTAGATATCTCCACCCTCTGCCTCAAATCGGGCAACGCCTGTTTGCTGCGCGGAGGAAGAGAGAGCCTCGGTTCCAACAGCGCCCTGGTAGGTTTGATTCGAGGAGCGCTGAATGAAGCCGGGATGACTCCCGAAGCGGTGCAGTTCGTGGAAAGTACGGACCGGTCGTTGGTGGAGATCATGCTGAGCATGAAGGACCACATCGACTTGATGATTCCTCGCGGCGGGGCCGGGTTGATCAAGTTCGTTAGCGAGCACGCCGCCATGCCCACCATTACCGGCGGCATCGGCGTGTGCCACACCTACGTGGACCGTGCCGCGGACCTAGACAAGGCAGCGGAGATAGTCATTAACGCCAAGGTCCAACGTCCCACCGTGTGCAACGCGTTGGACACAATGCTGGTCCATTCCCAAGTCGCGTCCCGGTTTCTACCGCAGGTCGCAAAGGGCCTGGGAAAAGCCGGAGTAGAGCTTCACTGCGACCAACGGGCCTTGAGCGCTCTGGGGCCCAGCCCAGGCCTGAAGGTCGAGTCTGCCACCGAGGAGGACTGGGGCAAGGAGTTCCTATCCCTTATGGCCGCGGTAAAAGTGGTCGACTCTCTGGAGGAGGCGTTGGAGCACATCGAGTCTTACGGCTCCGGCCATTCAGAGGCCATTGTCACGGAAGACTACTCGGCCTCCATGCGTTTCTTGGATGAGGTAGACGCCGCGGCGGTCTTCGTCAACGCCAGCACCAGGTTCACCGACGGGTCGCAACTGGGTCTTGGGGCGGAAGTGGGCATCAGCACCCAGAAATTTCATGCCAGGGGCCCCATGGGACTCCGTGAACTAACCTCCTACAAGTGGGTGATCATGGGAAACGGGCAGGTCAGAGAATAGACGGCGAGGTGGGGCGTGGCGGATCTTAGTTTCGAGCGGGAGGTACGGACTCCCTACTCCGAGGCGTACACAATCCGGGAAAATGAGCGCCCCGTGGGGCGAGTAGACATTCATTTCGCCGATGGTGTGGTCCATCTTGCTGTGGCGGTTGACGAAAGCTTGACCCAAGAGGCCATCCAAGAGATTATCGATACTGTGGATGAGGACATGGTGGATGCCGTGGGAATCTCCCGGGAAGGGTTCGTCGTCCACGTGTTCCAGGGAAGGGAAACAGGCGTGTTCAGCGACGAGGGGTTTGGTGAAACCGGCGACGGCCAGTAACAATTAGACCGGCTCGCCGGAAAGGGCGGGCCGCGACTTGGCTGGAAAGAGTCTCCTGTCATCGCCACCACGGTCCGGAGTTCCGGGTGTTGGCTGTGCGGTTGCACCCGAGATTTACGCCAACATAGTTAAGGGAACCGGCGAGCGGTCCAAGGAACCCTTCGAACTCTTTAGGGAAACCAATGGCCAGCGGTGTCGAACGCCGGGAAATCTATAGCTGTTGGACTCTGAAGAGAGCCGTTTCCTGGGGCCGGCGGCTTAGGACTGTTTCCGGCTCAGGACTTCTTGGGCAGCCGCTCTAACGTGATCCGCACTGAGTCCGCACCGGACCATCAGCTCCTCCGCCTTCCCAGAAGGACTGTAGCCCTGAATGGCCACCATTTCGATAGGGACGGGATGGTGGCGGCCTACCACCTGAGCCACTATGCTGCCCAAGCCCCCGTGAATGTAGTGCTCCTCGGCGGTTACTATCGCGCCGGTATCTCTGGCCGCGGCGATAATCGCCTCCTCGTCGGTGGGTTTCAAGGTGGCCATATTGAGTACCCGGGCTTGGACCCCCGCCTGGGCAAGCAACTCAGCGGCGGCCAGAGCCACGGAGACCATGACCCCGGTGGCGATGATGGTAAGGTTTGCTCCGTCGCGCAGCACTTCGGCGCGGCCTAACGCAAAGTTGTAGGACTGGCTGTGGACCACGGGAGTAGCAGAGCGGGAAAGGCGGATGTAGCATGGCCCCTGGGTCTGGGCTGCGGCCCGGACTGCTTGGGCTGTTTCCACCGCATCGGATGGGACGATGACCGTAAATCCGACCAGAGAGCAGGCCAACGCTAGGTCTTCGATGCCGTGGGCCGACATGCCGTCTTCCCCGGTCAGGATTCCGGCGTGGGTACAGACCAATTTCAAGTTGAGATGAGGTTGGGCCACCAAAACACGCAGCTGATCGAAGGGGCGGCCAAGACCAAAGACCGCGAAAGTGCTGACAAACGGGGTCTTGCCCGAGGCTGCCAACCCGGCGCCCACACCGATCATATTTTGTTCGGCCGGCCCAAAGTCGAAGAACCGGTCCGGGTATTTGTCCCGCCATAGGTGGGTGAAGACCGATACGTTGAGGTCCCCGCCCAAGACAACTATCTCGGGATGCGAGTCCGCAAGCTCCAACAAAGTACGGCCGTAGCTCTCCCGGGTAGAGGCCATCTCCTTCTGGGTTGCCATCAGGCCAGTTCCTGCATGGCCTGCTCCAACTCGTCCTTGTTGGGCGCGCGCCCGTGGAAGGCGGGGTTATTTTCCATGAAGCTGACACCCTTGCCCTTAACTGTGTGGGCGATGATAGCGGTGGGGCGGGTGCGCCGGAGCCCTGCCCGGTCTAAGGTGGAGAGTAAAGCCGGAAATTGATGGCCATCGGTTTCCAGTACCCGCCAACCGAAAGAGCGCCATTTTTGGCCCAGGGGCTCCAGAGACATCACTTCATCAGTGAAACGGTCGTTTTGGATGCGGTTGCGATCGACGATGGTTATGAGGTTGGTGGCCTTGTGGTGAGCCGCCGCCATGGCGGCTTCCCACACTTCCCCTTCATCGCACTCACCGTCGCCCAATATCGCGTACACCAGGTAGTCCTTCTTATCCAGTCTTGCGGCCAATGCGCATCCTAGAGCAAAGGATAACCCCATCCCCAGCGAGCCCGAGTTCATTTCCACTCCCGGCGTCATGGGGTGGCAGTGCCCTTGAAGCCGGCTGTCCAACTTGCGGAAGGTGGGCAACTCTTCCCTGTCGATGTAGCCGGCCCGGGCTAGCACCGCGTAAAGTCCGGGAGAGGCATGTCCTTTGCTGAGGACCAAGCGGTCCCGGTCGGGCCATTTAGGGTTGGCCGGATCGTGGCGCAAGACTCGGAAATACAGGGCGATCATGATTTCCAGCTCGGAAAGGGAACCGCCCGGATGCCCGCTGCCCGCTGTGTGGATCGTCTGGAGGATATCCCGGCGCAACTCCTGCGCCATAACCTCCAACTCCGGAACGTCGAGAAGCGCCCTTCCCGGTTGTCGCTTCCGTAAGTTCCCCTGATTGTTATTGCCGGTGTTGCTCCCGCTGCGTGCTGCTGTCAACGTTTATCTTCTCTGACCATATTCCCACTCATTGGGCGCCTAATTACCGGGTTCACGATGGGTGAATGGCGCCAAAATTATAAGCCTCTGCTAACAGGGTGTCTAGCAGGGCCTTTTGATGTAACTGTTCAGAGTGGGCTTAATCCGCGGTGAGCCCACGAATGGAAGAAGATACTACGCGGGTAGATTGAAGGCATGAGTTTGCCTGAGGATTTGGCCGGGTTCTCCCGCGAGGAGTTGATTGAGCTAGTTGGTCGGCTCTCTGGTCATATCCAAGTTCTGGAAGCCCGGATCGCCGAGTTGGAAGGCCAACAAAAGCCGCCAACCGGCGCTGGGAAGGAGCGGAAGCCGCCGTCTTGGGTCAAGGCCAACCGGCCCGCCCGCTCCAAGGGAGAACGGCGGAAGCGGCCCCACGGCTTTGGCCGGCGACGGGACGAGCCGGCCCACCGGGTGGAGCACGCCACGGCCAACTGTCCCGACTGCGGGATTTCCCTGCAGGGCGGGAGGGTGTGCGGAAGCCGCCAGGTGATCACCCTGCCCCGGGTACGGGCGCGGGTAACCGAACACGTGGTGCTGGAACGCGCCTGCCCCAAGTGCCGGAAGCGGTGGGCTCCCGAACCGGATTGGGGCGCCGTGAGCGTGGGCCGCCAACGGTTCGGCGTTTCGGTGCAGAGTGAAGTAAGCATGCTGAGGGAGGAGTGCCGGCTCCCTTCCGGGTGATACAGCGTTACCTGAAGGGGCGCTTTGGCCTGCGCCTTAGCGTGGGGGAACTGGTGGATTTGGTCCGTGGGGCGGCGGAGCGCAGCCAAGAAGAATACACCGGGTTACGCCAAGAGATTCGGGCCAGCCCGGTGGTGTACGGGGACGAGACGGGTTGGCGCCAAGACGGCCGCAACGGGTATCTCTGGAGCTTCAGCACTCCCAAGGTGCGCTACTTCCTCTACCGGCCGGGCCGGAGCCAGAGGGTGGTGGAGGAGGTGTTGGGGGATGAGTTCGAGGGGGTGTTGGTCAGCGACTTCTACGGAGCCTACAACGTGTACCAGGGGCCGCACCAGAGGTGCTGGACCCACCTGTTGCGTGACATCCACCAACTGAAGGAGCAACACCCTGAAGACTTGGTCCTAGCCAGGTGGGCCCACGCGGTGCGCGAGGTGTACGACCATGCTCAGGCCTACCCCGAACCTGATCCTAACCTGCCCGAAACAGTGCGGCGGGCCCAGCGGGTAGAGCAGCAACAACGCTACCAGCAGTGGATATGGTCCATCTGTAAGCCTTACTTGGGCAGCGATGCGCCCATGAGGGTGCTGTGCCAGCGGGTGGAACGCTTCCTGCCGGAGCTATTCACCTTCGTCGCCGAGCCCCGGGCCAGCGCGGACAACAACGCGGCGGAGCGTAGTCTGCGCCCGCCAGTGGTGAGCCGGAAGATCAGTGGCGGTACCCGTTCGGAGCGGGGGAGCGAGACCAAGAGCATCCTGGCTTCCTTGTTCGGAACCTGGCGCCTGCAAGAACGCAACCCCTACCAAGCCCTACAATCCATCCTCTCCAAACCCCATCTCGCCCTAGTCTGAACAGTTACCCTTTCATTCTTCCGTCAATCCCGCCTTCCCGTCAATCCCGCCTCCCGTCATCCCCGCGCTGCCGTCAATCCCACCTACCCGTCAACCCCACCTTCCGTCAATCCCGCCTCCCGTCATCCCCGCGCTGCCGTCAATCCCGCCTTCCGTCATTCCCGGGCTCCCGTCATTCCCGGCTTCGGTCATTCGCGCCTTCGGTCATTCGCGCCTTCCCGTCATTCCCGCGCTCCTGGCATTCCCGCGCTCCTGGCATTCCCGCGCTCCCGTCATTCGCGCCTTCGGTCAATCCCGCGCTCCCGTCAATCCCGCGCTCCCGTGATTCGCGTCTTCGGTCATTCCCGCCTTCCCGTGATTCCCGCCCTCAGGCACTCCCGCGCTCCCGTCAATCCCGCCTTCCGTGATTCCCGCCCTCCGTGATTCCCGCCTCCCGTCATTCCCGCCTCCCGTCATTCCCCCCTTCCGTCGTTCCCGCCTTCGGTCATTCCCGCCTTCGGTCATTCGTGCCTTCCGTTGTTCCCGCCATCCCTCATTCCCGCGGAAGCGGGAATCCATACGTTCTTGATGTTGGACTGCCATTGGACAAACCCAAAGTGCATGGGAAAACAGGAGCCGTCACGAAAACTAAAAGGCCCCCCCGTCCTAAACTCCCGACACCTCGCCCTTGACCCCTCCGGCGACCACTCCCTACGCTGTTGATAGGCAGCTATTAGCATCCTGCCAAATCTATCAAACGGCCACTGAGGCCATGGCTCACAATGGCTCACAACGGCGCTGAAATAAAAAACTCCGGCCTCTCCCAACGCCGGCAACCGGCTCTCCCCATTCTCGCCGCCCCCCCCCATTGCCCAGGCCTCCCGCCTCTGCAAAGTGGGCCGCCGCACTTTGCACCGTTGGCTCCAGGACCCCGAATTCCGCGACCAACTTGCCCAACTGCAGCGCCAGTCCGCCGAACTCGCCAAAGGCTGCCTCCAAAGCCTCACCTTTCAAGCTGTCCTTCACCTCGGCAACCTCCCGGAGAATCAAAACCCGGAGAATCAAAACCCGGAAATCCGCCCCCGCGCCATCCGCGCCGTACTCAATTACTCCGCCAAATTCGGAGAAATCCCGAAATCCAAGACCTGCATGACCAGGTCCGGACCCTGGAGGCCGCCCTACCCCTTTTGACCGCCCGGGAGAAACCCGTATGAACATCACTCACACGCGGCGCCCTTCGCCGTTCGTGGCGAGGCTCTCGAATTACGAGGAGAAATCTGTATGACACTTAGCTCTTTGCGGGCCCGCGTCCGCTCCCTCCGCCGGAGATTGGCCCTGCCCTACGCCCAGCTCATGGTCCAACGCGTGGCCTGCGACCTCTGCACCCAATGGGCTTGCGCCCAGGCGGATAAGCGGCCCACACCTTCTCCCCAGGCCTTCGTCCGCCGGGTCGCCGCCGCGGGTTTCCTTCTCCCGACCTTCTCCGTTGCCGTCCGCTACCTTGAACGGTGCGCCTCTCTCCGCCAGGAACCCAGCCCGGCGCTCCTCCTTCGCGCCCTCCTCCCCTGAGCCGCCTATCACCCCGGGGTGTGCTAATTGTGCGCCGCCCGTCAAACCCGCCGCTCACCCGTCTTTCCCGTGAAGCTTGTCCCCGGCCCCGATCGTGGAGCGGGAATCCGCCGCTCACCCGTCATTCCCGCGGAAGCGGGAATCCATACGTTCTTGATGTTGGACTGCCATTGGACAAGACCAAAGTGCATGGGAAAATAGGAGTTGTCGCGAAAACTAAAAGACGATGGGGTGTCTAGGCAGATGGCTGGCAAAAGGCAAACATCAAACCTATAATTGTATCGCCCCGCCATTCGGGTAGGTCTCAGCATGTTGATTGACTCCCACTGCCATATACTGCCTCCCCGATTTATTGAGCAGCGCTCCGAGCTTCTGGCCCGCGACGCCACCCTCAAGACGCTTTTCACCAAGAAGCGCTCTCCCATGGCTGGCGCTGAGGCATTGATTGACGTCATGGACCAAGAGGAGGTTTCCAGGGCCGTCGTCATGGGCATGGGTTGGACCGACTTAGAGTTGGCGCGGGAGGCCAACGCCTACGTCGCAGACGCCGTGAGCCGCTATCCGCAACGATTGACCGGCTTCTGCTCGGTTAACCCGGCCTGGGGAGACGAGGCGGTGGCGGAGGTTGAACGCTGGGCCAAGACAGGTTCCCGGGGGATTGGCGAGCTTCACCCGGATACGCAAGACTTTGACATAACCGACGGACCAGGTCTGGCCCCGCTGATGGAGGCGGCGCGGCGGCTGGACCTCCCAGTGCTGGTCCACGCATCGGAACCGGTTGGCCACAGTTACCCAGGCAAGGGCAAGACTACGCCGGACAGGCTCTACCGGTTCATCCAAAACTTCCCAAAGAACACCATAATCTGTGCTCATTGGGGTGGTGGTCTCCCTTTCTATGCCCTAATGCCCGAGGTTTCCGAAGTAATCAACAACGTTTACTTTGACACGGCCGCGTCAGTCTTGCTTTACAAGCCGGAAGTCGTGTCCGCCGTGGTTGACCTAGTGGGAGCCGAGAAGATACTGTTCGGCAGCGACTTCCCATTGGTCCACCCCCGAAGGCTTCTGCCACAGATAGAAACCTCTGCCATCGGCCGGGCGGCTCAGGAAGCGATCTTGGGTGGAAACGCAGCGCGTTTGCTGGACCTGTAGGTCCGGCCGCGCCCGGTCACCAGCCCTTCCCTTCCTCCATCTCCCGGACCGGTCCAGGTGACAGACCCAGGGCGATGCCCGGTGCCGGTGATGCCCCGACGACGTTGGCTCAGGGGGGCCCGGTCCCAGAATCTCACGCTTCCAGCCGAGGTGGCTGCGAGGTGGTTGTTGGAAGACTTTGCTACGTTAAACGACTATCTTGAAGAAGGGTTGGACATTGTTTTCGTGGGTTTGAATCCTTCAGAGATTTCCGTGAAGGCCGGTCATTATTTCGCCAATCCCAGAAACCGGTTCTGGGCGGCTCTCAACCGCTCCGGCCTCGTGGACCGCGAGTTGACCCCGAAAGACGACGCAAGTTTGGTCCGCTACGGCATAGGCCTCACTGACTTGGTGAAGCGGCCCACGCGACAGGGCGCAAACCTGAACGCGTCGGACTTTCGTCGCTGGGCGCCTGTGTTAAAGGATAATTTGTTGAGGTATAGCCCTCGCATCGCCTGCTTCCACGGGGTAATGGGCTACGGGGCCTACTTGAAATACGCCGAAGGAATCAACGAAAAGCCCGCGCTAGGGCTGCAAAGCCGCGACGTCGGGGTGTCTAAAGTCTTTGTGATGCCTAACCCCAGCCCGGCCAACGCCCAGTTTTCCTTAGCCGTTCTGGTCGATTGGTATCAACGACTAAGGGAGCTGCGACAGGAGCTGACGGGTTGAGCGCATCTCAGGGCCCGATGCGCGTGTTCGTCGCCATTCCCGTTCCCTCGGCGGCTAAATCGACGCTGGCAAGCGCGGTTGGTCAACTTAGCGTCCTAGCTCCCACTGGGGTTCGGTGGGCCGATCCGGCCGGCATACACTTGACGCTCAAGTTCCTCGGCAATGTCGAATCTTCACGGGTGCCGGACGTCGCTGCGGCAACGGCCCGGTCGGCCCAAGAGACCCCGCCATTCCAGGTGCGCCTGTCCGGCTTGGGAGTGTTCCCCAACGAGAGGAGGCCGCGAGTATTATGGACGGGGGTTGACGCCGGTGTGGAACATTTGCGGAAACTGCGGGACCGGTTGGAAAAGGAGATGGCAGACCTGGGCTTTCCCCGGGAGGGACGGCCGTTCAGTCCTCACCTTACGTTGGGGAGGGTACGGGACCGCGCATCCCAAGAAGAGCTAAAGCGGATAGGAGCTGCGATGGCGACCGTGTCTCCGGGTCCGGTAGCACCCTGGCTGGTGGAGTCCGCCTGGTTGATGCAAAGCCATCTTGCGCCTGATGGCGCAACCTACTCCATACTGGCTACTGCGCCACTGGGAGGAGCGCCCGACCTTCCGCGCACCGGTGTCGGGGAATGCTCACAGCGATAGAGGGTGGGTCCTTTTTATCGGCACTGCTTCATCAACATTACCGGAACATTACCGCAACACTACCGCGATAATTTCACAGTGAGAGCGGCAGACCGGGCTTCTTGAGGCCGCTGTAAGACATTGGAAAAACTATTAACCACCATCAATCCCACGGCTCCATTCAACTTCGAGTTGACCGCGAGCCAGCACACCCACTCTCAGGGGCGGTGCGCCACGGACACCCTCACCGATGGGGTATACCGGCGGCTGCTTGACCTGGATGGCCGTCTAATCCTGTCTTCGGTGTGGTCCGTGGGCAGCGTCGAATCTCCGGAGCTAGCCGTTGAGCTTCAGGCCCACCGGTTAGAGCCCGAAGACGTGGAGGCGGCAACGAAGCAAGTGGCGTGGCTGCTAGGCGCCGGCCACGACCTAACCCCCTTCTACCGGCCGGCCCGCGAGGATGCGGGCTTGGGGCCAATCGTCCAACGCTACCCTGGACTGCATCCTGCCCACACCGCCAGCGTGTTTGAAGCGCTCATCCTGGCGGTCTTAGGCCAGCAAATCTCTTCCAACGTGGCGAGGATAATTCGCGCCCTGTTGATTGAGACCTATGGGCCTCGAGAGAGCTTTAACGGTGATACTTACTATGCCTTTCCACGTCCCGGGACCCTGGCCGCCCTGACTGTGGACCAGCTCCGGCAAATGAAGCTCAGCCAACGCAAGGCGGAATACATCCAAGGCATTGCCGAGGCTGCCCTCACGTTTTCATCCCGGGGTATGGAATCTCTGCACGAGATGGCCGATGAACAGGTTGTCCAAAAGGTCATAGAGCTAAGAGGGGTAGGAATCTGGACAGCGCAGTGGATGCTGATCAGGTCTCTGGGAAGGCCGGATGCTCTTCCTTTGGGCGACCTCGCTCTACGCCGGGTGGTGTCTAGAATCTATTTCGAAGGTGCGGAGATAGACGACGGGCAACTGGAGAGGTTTGCCCAGCGGTGGTCCCCGTGGCGGTCCTACGCTACGGGTTACTTGTTCACTGCTCTGCGCAACGGCGAGATTTAGGTCAGGTCTTGAACATGTTCATCAGAGCTCTGGGGTTCCGGGACTTGGAGAGCTGGCGGACCCATTTCTGGGTTTGACGGAACCGGTTTAGGAGCTGGTTGATATCCTGAGGAGTGGTGCCGCTGCCCTTGCTGATGCGGCGCCGGCGGCTTCCATTGATGATCTCCGGTCTCCGCCGCTCGTCGGGCGTCATGGAACGGATCATGGCCTCTATCCGTTTGATCTGCCCTTCATCTTCCAGAGCTCCGACGGGCATGCGTTTGCTCAATTGGTTCATGCCGGGGATCATCTCCATCACCTGGCTAAGCGACCCCATTTTTTTCACGCTCTGGATCTGCTGCAAGAAGTCATCGAGGTCAAAGCTGGCCTGGCGGAACTTCCGTTCCATATCCTTGGCCTGTTTTTCGTCTACCGCCTCCTGGGCTTTCTCGATAAGGGTCAGAACGTCGCCCATGGCCAGAATGCGGGAAGCCATCCGGTCGGGGTGAAACTGCTCTAGCGCGTCTGACCGTTCCCCCATGCCCACGTACTTAATGGGAACCCCGGTCACCTTGGTCACCGAGAGAGCGGCCCCGCCTCTGGCGTCGCCGTCCATCTTAGTCATAACTAAACCGGTCAGGGATACCCGTTGATGGAACTCTTCGGCCGCGTTCACCGCGTCCTGGCCCGTCATGGCGTCCAGCACCAGCAGAATCTCGTGGGGCGACACCGCTGACTTTACGTCTTCCATCTCCGCCATCATCGCGTCATCGATGTGAAGACGGCCTCCGGTGTCGATGATAACCCAGGGAATCCCCAACTCTTCGGCCCGCCTTACCCCGGCTGCCGCCACCTGGGCAGGCGAAGAGGCCTGGGGTTCCTCGGTGTACACGGGTATGTCCAATTGGCGGCCCAAGGTTTCCAGTTGCTGGATAGCGGCAGGCCGGCGCAGGTCTCCGGCCACTAGCAATGAACGGTGGCCCTGACGGCGAAGGGCCAGGCCCAACTTGGCGGCGGTGGTGGTCTTTCCGGAGCCCTGGAGCCCCACCAGCATTACGGCAGTCGGCGGCTGGCTGCTGGGAGTTAGCCGGTGGTCGCCTCCGCTGAGCAAGGAGGTAAGCTCTTCGTGGACCACCTTCACCACCTGTTGGCCTGGGGTCAGGCTTTCCAGGATGGCGGAGTCCAGGGAGCGCTCCTTGACCACGGCCACGAAGTCCCGGGCCACCCGGAAGTTGACGTCGGCCTCCAGCAGAGAGCGGCGGACCTGCGCCAGACCATCTTCAATGTCCTTCTCGGTCAGGCGGCCCTTGCTATTCAGCCGCTGGAAAACGCCAGAGAGTTTATTGGTTAAGTTGTCAAACATCTTTTCGGCCTCTTTCAGGTTCGCGCAGTCTCTGTAGCACCACTTGCTTAGCGATCCGCACGGCGTTGGCGCTAACGTTTTTGGGCAATGGCTCCTCGGCGGCCACTTCGTCGCCCAGATTGGCGTCATCCTTGATCTGTTGGGCGTCCGACAGCGTGATCTGGCTGAACGGATGCTCCACGGATTCCACCACAGTCTTGAGCCGGTAAACGTTCACTTTACCCGTAGTTGGATTGAGCTTGACCGACATATTGGAGCCCGTCTCCGGGTTGTCCTTCCTAACGGCCGAAGTAAGAGCCTCCTCCACGGTCTGCACGATCTGCCCTTGGGGCATAATGCGCTGCGCAGCCAGTGCGGTGAGCAGCGACAGCGCATCTCGTTTGACGGGCACTCCTATCCCTTTGGAACGGCCGCCGGTAAACAGCGCCAAGACCTTTTGCATCCAACCTCGCCTTTCCAAGGGGAGGCCGCAAGCGCTGCAAGAGGCGGCATTGTCATCGTTTGTACCACCGCAGGTAGTGCAGTTGACCATGTTTAGGCTCGTCCCAGCACCTTAGTTTGCCTAGTTTGCCTAATTTGCCTAATTTGCCTAATTTGCCTAATTTGCCTAATTTGAAAGAAACGAGCCGCCATTTAAGGCTAGCTATGTCCGATTTTAGGGTGGCGCCGCGATGTGGGTCAAGTTGGCAATGAAACGGGCGCCGCGTAATCGTCAAAGCGATTCTACACCAGAGGGGCGAATCCATGACCCTTGGGGCTCTGACCTAAAGGGATTACTCCCACCGGAACAGGCGCGCCGCCACCAGGAAGCTGAGGGCCAGCCATACGGCCAACCCCAGGATATTCCACCCTTGGGACCAGATCGCTTCGCCGTCCGTGGCGACGTTCCGCATTGCGTCTATTAGATAGGTGAGGGGGAGGTAGCTGGTAATAGCTTCCAGAACATCGGGCATGGCGCTGCGGGGGAAGAACACACCGGATAAGAACATCATCGGCAAGGCCACCACGTTGGCTAATGGCGCGGCAACCTCTTCGCTCCGGGCCCATCCGGAGACGGCGAAGCCCATGCTTACAAAAACCCCACCTCCGAGCAGCGCCAATAACAGTATTGCCGCTAGATTACCCGCCAGGTGCACGTCGAACAGAATCACCGCTACGCCAATGAGGACCAGAGTCTGGAGAATTGACACCGTCAACCTGGTGAACACTTGGCCGAAGAGAAAGCTGGCCGGGTGGACAGGCGTAGCCAGAAGCCGGCGCAAAACCCCCCGATTCTTAAGCTGCACGAAAGAGAAAGCCACACTGAACAGACCCATCTGCATTATGGACATGGCGACGATGCCGGGCATTAGAAAATCAACGAATCGGAGGCGCCGGCTGGTGACTGGCTCGACGTCGGTTGTAAAGCGGCTGGGCACGTCCACCAAGGCGAAGGTCATCTCGTCCAACGCCTGACTCACTATGGTCCGGCCCACTTGCACTTGCCTGCTCTCACTGGCGTCGAACAGGATCCGCACTTGGTTGGGGCCGCCTGGGCCGGCGAATTTCGGAGGAATGATCAGCACCAGGTCACGGTCTCCATCGGACAGGGCCAGACGCTCGTACTCCTCCGTGGCGTCAATGGAAAGGTCAAGTGCACCATTGTCTTCCAGGCTGCTGACCAAGCCTCGGGACGCTTCGTTCTGGGCTTGGTCGATCACTCCCATGGTCACGTCACCCAGGGCTCCGAAATTGAGGACCCCGAAAATTACCATCAGGACCAGTGGCAAAAAGAAAGTCCAAAAAATGGCTTGCCGGTCCCGAAACCACATTTTCAGGGACGCAATGGTCAATACCCAGACCGGATTTGCGAAAATCATGAACTCGCGTTCCCTTAGGGTCCTGTTGAATTCGCCTAGCGATTATGAAAACGGGCGATGAAGATGAACGCCTGTCCACCGGCGCCAGATTCTGCGGCGCCAGGACGTACGTGAACTGGGTGAAGGGGCATATACATCAGTGGATGCCCGGTCCTGGGGCAGGTCTGGACAGAGGGAAAATCCTCCGGGCCGCGCTGCCGGCTAAGGGCATGCTGCCGGGGGCAGAGGGGTGAAGAGACTGGAGGACGGAATGTGCGGGCGGGCCCAAAAAGAGGCGGGATGGCCCACGCTACAAGGGGCCATCCCGTCTTTTCCGTTCTTAAGGAGTCCGGTCTCCGGATGCCGAACGCTCTCGCGCCACTGTTGCCGTAGGGAGGTTAGGCCTTAGGACCTAGAGCCTACCTCTCCGGCCACGGCCTCCCTGACTCCAGAAGCCGGAAGCGGACGTGACCCGGGTTCGCGTTCGTAAGGGCCTAACAGGCCCAATTCGTCTGAGATGGCGCGCATGGATGGTATGACCTCTTGTCCCAGCAACCTTATGCTGGTCATCCTATCCTCATGGCTGATGGGTCCATGGTGGTGCCACAATGCCATGATGCCCGGCCGCACGGTTTGCATGATGTTGCGAAGCCGCGGAATAATCGTATCAGGGGTGCCAACGAGGAGCTGGTCGTTATCCTGCTCAGCCTGGTACTTCCCATATATCGAACTCTTAGCCGCTTCGATCTCTTCCGGGGTCTCACAAGGCTCATAAGGAACGAAGCTCTCACCGCTATCCGGGTCGGTGAATATTTTGGCCAAGCGCCGGGTGGCGCCCTTGGAATTATAGCCAGGCGGGAACATCCACTCGGGGCGGGCGAAGGCGTTGATTCCGCCGCCGTACAGGAATGCCTTGCCCAACTCCTGGGCCTTCTCCTCCGTCTCGGCTACGATCACCCTCTGCAGGTAACCGAAGTTCTCCGGCCCAGACTGATACCCCTCTTGCGCCGCGGTATCTGCGTAAAGCTTGACCATCTCCAGCGTCGGCTCCACAAAGGTAGCCAAAGCCAGGTAAGGGTAGCGGTGCTGGGCGCACCAGACCACGGTCTCGGGGCTAACCAGGCCCGGGATCCAGATGGGCGGACGGGGCTTTTGCAGGGGCAATACCCAAGGGTTCACCGAGCGGTAATGGTAGTTCTTCCCTTCGTGCCGGAACGGTCCCGGGGTGGTCCAAGTCTTGATAATCAAGTCGTGGGCCTCGTTGAAGCGTTCCCGGTTTAGAGCTGGATTCGTGTTGGCGGCGAGCGATTCACTGCCGGCGCCCCGCACGAAACCTGGCACCAACCGGCCTCCTGAGATCATGTCGATCATAGCCAACTCTTCAGCCAGCCTTAGGGGGTCTGCGACAGGCAGAGGGTTGCCCAGCAGAACGATCTTTAGCCGTTCCGTGATGCGCGCCAGCACTGCGGCCTCGATGTTCATCGGCGCACCCATGCAAAATGGGGTGCCGTGATGCTCATTGAGCATGATGCCGTCGAAACCCATCTCCTCCATGTACATGACTTCGTCGAAGTAGGTGTTGAGGAGCTCACTGCCTTTGGACGGGTCGAAATGGGCGTTGGGTATCCCGTAGTAGCTGGCGTTCTTAATGATCTCGTCTTCTGGGACTTCGTAATAAGGGCGCTCGGTAAAACCCATTATGTGCATGACGGACCTCCCTTTGGCTTATCCTCAAGATAGGAAATTGTTCACTTTGTCGACAAAATCCTGGGACTTTTCGATCTCCGGTCTATGCCCGCAATCTTCGTACACCACCAGTTCCGAGCCCTCGATTGACTGGTTGTAGGCCTGCCCGGCGCTGATGGGGACAATCTGGTCCTGCCTGCCCCAAATCAACAGCGTAGGCAGGTCACTCACTCCCTGTAGCAAAGGACCGAGGCTGGGGTTAAACATATATGGCTGCCAGGCCAGACGAGATGCCTCGGCTCGCGCGTCTTCCCAGGCCTCGAACTGCTCCGGTGTTGCTTCGCCGCCATACAAACCGGCGAACTCGGGTGTGTTCTCCGGGTCATGTGCGCTGGCGTCCAAGAACGACCGCGCCGACATGGCGAACATGTCCATGATATCGCCTTCCGGCGGCCGAATGCCGACAGGCGCTACGAGAATCATGCGGTGCAACTGATGAGCGCAACTGGCCGCCATTTCAGCCGCAATCCAACCACCCAACGAGAAACCTATGACATCCACGGGACCAAGCCCCTGTTCTTGTATCACGCGTGAATAGAAGCTCGCCATGTCCCGAACGCCCGCGATCCACTCTACCCTGGGCGATACCCCAAAGCCTGGGTGGAGCGGGATTTGGAGCTGGTGGCTCTCGGCCAACGCCGAGTGCCACTTCAGCCAGCCGGTAAATCCCATCTCCTCGTGGAGCACTAGGAGCGGCCTGCCGGTCCCGCCCTTCAATATCGTGAGATCGGTCCCAGCGACTTGGACAGTCTCTTCCTGTGAGTTTGCTACCATCTGATTGGTAATCTCTCCATCCGTAGATTAGCCGCCAGGGCGGCCATCCGGTGTGCCCCACCTAGTTAGCTGCCCAAGTATGAATCTAACCGGCGAGATTTGTCAATGGCCGGTCGTGGCCTCCAGCCTTCCACTGCCCTCCGTTGTCGATGTCGTCAACGAACGGGCAAATCGAGGCAGAAACCAGTTCATGACTCCCGCTACACCCAGGAGTGCCGCGACAGGGATGAGTACCCAATCGTAACCGTCTGTAGTGTCATACACCCATCCGGAGTAGAAGGGAGCTCCCAGGGCCATGAAGTGCATCACCATCAACATCGCTCCCCTGTTGGCCCCGAAATTCCGCCGGCCGAAAATGTCTCCCAAGAGCGAGAAGTTCAAAGACCAGGAGCCTTCGTTGGTTGCCCACAGCCCCAGCAGCAACGCCATTTGCCAAACTTCCACCCTGTCCATCAACAGCAATATCACCATTGCCAGAGAGCCCAGGAAAGCCGGTGTAGCCGCGATGCGCGCCTTGGACCATCTGTCCCCGGCCCATCCCATCACGAAGGTGGCAGCCATCCAAACGAAGGCATAGGCTCCTATCAACGACGCCGCCGCATCCTCATTTACGCCTTTCCAAGCCATGACCCCCACCAAGTGAATGCCCAAGGCCATAAAGACCATGGTGCGCAGGCCGCAGCTTAAGGTGAGCATCCAGTAAGCCGGGGTTCTAAACGCCTGTTTGGTTGTGAGCTCCGCGGACCCGGCCGCGGGTGGGGCTTGCACGTTTTCCGTCGGAGATTCTTGGGTGGATTCCTCGACAGCAACATCACCGTCCGGCGTGAGACCTCTGGATTCCGGAGAGCGGTATAACCGAGTGGATAGCGGCAGGGCGATGGCCCATATTACGATCCCGGTAATTAGTGCGGTATCGCGCCAGTCTAAATATTTTACTCCCTGCCCCATTAGAGGGATTAGCACAACGCCGCCGAGGGGGAAGCCCATGTAGGATATCGCCATCGCCCGTCCTCTTTGCCTGACGAACCAACGGCTGATCACGGTGGTGGTGGGGGAGTCGAAAGGGATCATTCCCACGCTCACGACGCCCAAGAATATGACCATGAACATGAGGTAGGAGTTGATCCAGCTAAGCAGTACGTATCCCAGACCCGCGATAATGGCGCAGACAAAAAGGACCTTGGCCGGGCCAAAGCGGTCGATGAGCACGCCGACAAGAGGGCTCAGGATGACGGCAACGACCCCACGCAGAGTAAAAGGTAGAGAAGCCGCCGCACGGCCGATGCCAAGGGTGTCGGTAATCGGGAGGAAGAAAACGCTGAAGCCCAACCAGTACGTCCCGAACCCCAAACTGTTGATCGCGCACGTACTGGCAACAATCCACCAGCCGTAAAATATGTTCCTGCGTATTAATTTCAAATTGTATGCCCCTGTCTATATTACAATTTACGATGATAATCCTGGGAGACCACTGGTGTCAACGGCACGTTACTGTAATTAAGACGAACGAAGGCGGGCACGCTTTTGGCGGAATTTTCAGGCGTGATTCCCAGGCGTGATTCCCAGAAGGTTGCGGGCCTGGCTCTCCGGCCCTAAGAGGAGGGCGGCCGACGTCAGTTGACGGGAGTCTCCCGGCCGAGGGGGCATAGCCTGCATCCCGGATGTCTGGGACAGGACCTCTTCATTTGTGAGCTTAACCGGCGCGAACGCTCGTTGCCCAACGCTCATCGCTCGGTGAGAGCAAGAGGGGGAGTGACTTGGGGGGTACGGAGACTTGGCTGCCGGAGTCTCGGAGCGGAGCACGACATCAATGGCCATCTTGTTGATGGGGCGTACGGCGCAGACACCGGGGGTTTGACGCCAGAAATTGAGGGATACCTGCTAGCTGCCTCAAAGAGAGGAGCCGCCTCAATTGCGGCGGCTCCTATGGAGTTCCAGCAGTGATACTCCGTGCTGCCGGGGACAGGCTGGACCCGGAGAACTCGGTCGAGTCCCGCGGGGCGCCCTAAGCTCCCCTTCTTGGGCCGTTAAGTCCTGATGGCTTCCAGCTTATCGACTACGTCATCGGTGGAAACTATGTGCCGGTGCAGGTTCATCTCCCGAGGAGAGAAGCCCAGCGCCAAGCCCACCAACTGCGGAAGATGCAAGATGGGCATATCGATGCTTTCGCCCTTGTGCCGTTCGGCGTCAGCTTGCTTGCCGTCAAGCTCGAGATGGCACAGCGGACAGGGGGTGACCATACAGTCTGCGCCCTTTTGGCTTGCTTCCAGCGTGTGGGTGCCGCACATCTCCAGAGAGTTCTCTTCATTGGCCGATAGGATGGGGAAGCCACAGCACTTCCCCTTGCCCGAGATGGTGGTTACCTCGCCTCCCAGCGTTTCTATAGTGCTTTCCAGCACCGTCTTACGCCGCTCCCAGCCCTTGGGGATCATCAACTCCGGAGGCCGGCGCAAGTAGCATCCATAGAAGGGGGCCACCTTCAACCCGGACAGAGGGCGCACAACCAACTCTTTAAGGTTGTCCAGTCCGAACTCTTCGTCCAAGACCCATAGGAAGTGTTTGATCTCAACAGTGCCCTTGTATTCCAGGCCTTCCGGGGCCAGATATTCCCGGTTAATCAGCGCTAAATATTCGGGGTCCGACTTGAAACGATGGTTGGCTTGAGTAAACACCCCTTGGCAGGTGCTGCAGATGGTCATCATCATCGTTCCCATCCGTTCGACCTTGGCCAGGGTACGGGCGTTGATCGGATCGGACACCTCTTGGCTGAGGCAGCCGGCCCCGTTGCACCCGACGTCGGTGAGCTCCACCAACTCAATATTTAGTTTAGCCGCCACCTTCACGGCTGCGGGATATAGCTCTGGGCAGCCGCCTTTTGAAACACAGCCTGGATAAAATGCGTATGCCATTAAGCTTTACCCTCCCATTTTCGGAAAATACTTTTGATTCTGTCCGCTCCAGGCCTCTTGGGGTGAAGGAAATATGGCCAGGGGAGCTTGCCCCGTTTAAGGGCCTTCAACCCCAGAGGCAACTGCTTCAACTGGGCCTTCAGGTTGGTCAGTCCGCCTTCAGTGTCTATGGCCAGGCGGGTTTCGTCCAGCCAGCCGTGGGACTTCACCGAAGCGGCAAAGCTCTCATAGTGGGCTTTCACTGAGGGGTTGCCCGCGCCCACTTTGATGGCCTTGTTTCGCAAGGCGAAGATGCGCTCCGTGGGGTCGATGCCCTTGGGACAATGCTCGGTAGCTTCAAAGCAATGACAGCAGTCCCATACTCCCCGGTCTCCGCTGACCTTGTGCAGTCTCTCCTTGGTCCGGGTGTCCCTGGGATCGGCCACGGCGCGATACGCCTTGGTCAAAGCGGCTGGGCCCAGAAACTTACGGTCCACAACCATGGTGGTGCAACCCTCGTCACACAGCCAGCACATGGTGCAACTCATCACCTTGCGAAGGTCCTGGATGACCTCATTGGAAACTATATTCTCCCGCTGAGGCGGGGGCTCCGCCGGCTCTATCCAGGGCTCGATTGCCTCGTACTTTTGATAAACCATCGTCTCCATGTCGAACATCATGTCTTTGGCCACGTTGATGAGCCGTATAGGAGCGATGGTGATCTCGCCCTTGTCCTGAGCGGCGGCCACCGGAGTGCAGCAGGCTACCCGGTGCCCGCGGCTGATCCGCATCGTACAGTCGCCGCAGAAGCCGGTGCGGCAGGCGCCACGGAACGCCAGGGTGCTGTCCTGCTCCTCCCTTACCCGCATGAGGGCGTCCAAAACACTGGCGTCTTCTTCAATGTCCAAGACGTAACTCTGGTCGTAACCCTTGCCATCGGTCGTTGGATTGTATCGGCGCACTTTGAGGGTAATTTCCATACTATTCCTTCCTAACCCGCCTTGTCCGGTTCAACTCGGCTGCCACTGGGTGATTACCACGGGCTTGTAGGTAAGCGTAGGCCCCTGAGGTCCGTAAGAGGCCACGGTGTGCTGCAACCAATTGGCGTCGTCCCGGTGAGGATAATCAGTGCGGTGATGGGCCCCGCGGCTTTCCTGCCGGGCTAGCGCACTGGCTACTATCACCTGGGCCACGTCGAGCATGTTCCCCAACTCGAGGAGGACTGAGAGGGATGGGTTGTAGGGCCCCTCGGTGCTGGGCACAGTTACTTTGGTATACCGGTCCCTCAACTCTTCTATTTTAGCTTGAGCTTCTTGCAACCCCTGTTCGTCTCGGTACAAACCCACTTTTTGATGCATAGTGTTAGCCAGTTCGCTGCGCACTGAACCGATGGTGTCTTCCCCTCCGCTTCCTCTGCCGGCCTCTTGGAGTCGTTTCTCCTCATCGGCCCAAAGTGCTGGGGGGGCATTATCCCGCGAGGCAGTTTGCGCGTGGCTGGCTGCAGCCTCACCGGCGCGCCTGCCGAAGACGGCGCATTCCAAAAGGGAGTTGCCTCCCAGGCGGTTGGCCCCGTGGACGCCCACGCAGGCGCACTCGCCGGCGGCGTAGAGCCCTGGGACCGAAGTGGCGCCGTGCACGTCCACTTGAATGCCGCCCATTGGCCGGTGCATGGCAGGTTGGACCGGCACCAGTTCGCTCGCTGCATCAATGCCGGTTAGCCGTTTTACCAGAAGTTGAGTTTCAGGCAAGAGGTCGTCCATGAGCCCTTTGTCCAGGTGCTGGAAGTCGAGGAAGACACAGCCATCGACTCCTCGGCCGTCGCGGATCTCGGTCTCCACAGCCCGGGCGCAAATGTCCCTGGGGGCCAGTTCCCCGGAGCCGGGAGCGTAGGACTCCATAAACCGGTCGCCGTCTTTGTTTATCAAGTGAGCGCCCTGTCCCCGGGCGGCCTCGGTGACCACCAATCCCCTGCCTTTAAGAGTGGTGGGGTGATACTGAACCATCTCCATGTCCATTAGTGGAACGCCCGCCTTGTAGGCCAAAGCCACACCGTCGGCAGTCGCGGTAAAAGCGGAGGTGCTGGGCTGATACATGCGGCCGAGGCCCCCGGTGGCCAGAATCACCGCATTGGCGTTTAGGGCGTGGAGGCGGCCGGAAAGCTGCTCTTGGGCCAAAACTCCGCGACAGACCCCGTCTTCCATCAACAAGGATGTCACAAACCATTCGCTGTGGGTCTTGATCTGCCGCCGCAACACTTGCTCGTAGAGCACTTGTAAGATAATGTGCCCCGCGGAATCGCCAACGTAGCAGGTCCTTGGCGTGGAAGAGCCGGCAAATGACATCGTATCGATGCCCCCCCGGCCGTTCCGGCTAAAGATAACTCCAATGTGTTCCAGGTGAAAGACATCCTCGATGCCTTCCTGGCAAATGATCTCAACCGCGTCCTGGTCGGCTAGATAGTCGCCGGCCTTAATGGAATCCAAGGCATGGGATTGCCACGAGTCCTCTGAGGTTAGCGCCGCGTTGATCCCGCTGTGCACGCCAGAGGAGTGGCTCCGGAGAGAATACACTTTGGACACCAGCGCCACGTTGGCGCCCTTGCTCTTCGCGGCGAGGGCAGCGCACATAGCTGAATAGCCGCCTCCCACTATTACCACGTCGTAATCGGGCATCTCGAACTCGTACCTTGAATTGCTGTGCTTTCGAATCTGCGCCAGGTTCGGATATTATATGGCGGGCCCTAGTGGGCGTCAATCTCACCCGATCTCTTGCATAACGCTTACGCCGCGGCCTGACCACTTGGAATAACCTTGGGCTGGAGTGCCCGCAGGGGCAACCCCACGGCATTCTCAGAACGGCCTTTGCCGTTGGTTCACGGTGGACTCCACCCGGTGCAGCGCCGGGGCCTTTTCATACGTCCGCCATCCCTGCCGTCCGTCGTTCCCGCCGTCCGTCATTCCCGCGAAAGCGGGAATCTAAAGACCTTTGCGACAGGAAGGCTGGCATTGGACGGGCAGCCTTGGATTCCCGCTGCCCGATCAGGGTCGGGGACAAGCTTCGCGGGACTGACGGGACCCATGCGAGCCAACCCAGAAAAGGAAAAGGCCTTGGGGGTGACGCAGTGTAGGTTGACACCGTTGGCTGGGATACGTAAACTCCGAATTCAGTCCATCCGAAGCGTGGGATTCAGGAGCAGTCCGGAGACTAAGTGGGCTTCAATGCCCACCACAGGCGGTGACCGGGCCGACTGGCTCGAACTCCCCACACTCGGGGCTGAGCGACGGGGCGGGCCATCATGTGGAGGAGGCATCAGTTGGTAACCGAGGGTTCATCCTGGGCTAAGGGCGACGGGCCCCTGATAATACTGTTAGGGGGAGCGCCTGGCACAGGAAAGACGACGGTAGCCAACGCTCTGCTGGAAGAGTTGGGCTTGTCCCATCACTTGAGCACCGGATTTATCCGGGCGTCGATTACCCACCTGCTGCCGGAAACGGACGTACAACTCCTGAAGCACCATACCTACGATGCGTACCAAGCGCTGCAGGACACAGGAGCCGTGGGCGACCCCGGAGACCTTTTGCTAGAAGGGGCCATCAGGCAGTCTACGTTGCTCAAGCCCGCTATAGAATCTTGCATTAATCGAGCCATCAGGGAAGGGATCGGTTTGGTGGTGGAAGGCAGCCACTTTCTACCGGGTTTTCTGGAACCTGGCATTGTGGAGGCGAGCTTGCTGTGCATCTTGGACGTGCCGGACCGGGAGGCGCTAAAGCGAAGGGTGCTGAGCCCCAACCACTCGCGCCGTACGCTATCGGAGGCCCAATTGGGACGCTTGGTCCAACTCCAAGACGGCATTTTGGGCTTGGCTCAAACCCACGGGCAGCCAGTGATAATCAATGAGGACCTGCCCGCCGCAATCCGGCAAATCCACGCGCTAGTGGGCAGATAAGGGACCGGCCGCCTCGCTTTCTCTACTACTAACGCGGCATCACTGGTGAGAATTGTCCGCGGGAACCATGGCCTGCGACTCCGCTGTCAACGCCTGCGGCGATTCCCCGGGCCCACCCCTAACCCCCCCATTCCCTGCCTGAGCAGCCTCAGGGTCGGGAATCTTGGTCCACACCTGCCCGACCCTAATCATCAGGCGTCTCTCAGGGAGTGGCCGGTCAATTCCAAGAACACGTCCTCCAGATTTGCCGCCTTCTCGGCTCGCTCCTTGTGGAACCCGGTTGCCAAGAGGCTGTCGACCAACACCTGGGGGGTATCCAGGGCCACTATCCTTCCCTGGTCCATGATGGCCACCCGGTCGCACAGTTCCTCCGCTTCCTCCATGTAGTGCGTGGTCAGCAGGACCGTGCGGCCCTGGGTCTTGAACCCCTTTACCAGTTCCCACATGTGGCGGCGGGCCTGGGGGTCCAGTCCAGTAGTTGGTTCATCCAGAAAAAGCACCAACGGATCGTTGACGAGGGTGCTGGCCACAGAGAATCGTTGCTTTTGCCCGCCGGACAGCTCTTTAAACGTCGACTTGGCCCTGTCTTCCAACTCCACCCGGCGAAGCAGTTCGATTGAGTCCACCTTCCGGTGGTACAGGCTGCCAAACACGTCCAGGATTTCGGAGAGGGTGAGCCTATCGAAGAATGAGGTTGACTGGAGTTGAATCCCTATCATGGACTTGACCGCCCGGGGGTTGTCGCGAATGTCTATCCCATTGATGCGGGCGATGCCCTTGTCGGGCGTTCGCATGCCCTCAAGCATCTCAACCGTGGTAGTCTTGCCGGCGCCGTTGGGGCCCAGGATGCCGAAGACCTCTCCCGCCTTGACCGAGAAAGATACTCGGTCCACGGCGCAAATAGGGCCGTAGTTTTTGGACAGGTCTTCCACCTGGATGGTCCAACTCGTGTTATCCACCGGTGGGCGAACCTCCTTGTGCCGGGTGTGAAGGTGGGACCGGAACGAGCGCCTGAGAACAAGTGATTATAGTACCGATTTACGGTGACCGCAGGCAAATTTTCGGACTATGCGGGGTAATCGCGTTACAAAGTAGCTCGTCGGATTTCGGCGACAACGTGCCAAGTCCGTGACCTTTGGGTCGTCGCGTCAAATATATGCCCAATAAACCGTTTCAGCCAAGCGGTCTCCGGGCCGGGCAAAATCCCCAATAGCCGCCATCAAAAGCCGGGATTGAATCAAGACGGGATTTCCCTGCGGGCTATGGCAGTAGTATTGCATTTGGATTGCATCGCTCAACGGCATTCTAGCGACAGCGGGAATCTCAGGCGGCCGCGGTTGGTCCAGCCGTCTTCAACCCAACCGCTTGGGAGTCTCAGGGCTCTGACGAAGGCCGGAATGACCCAGGTGTTATTACTAAACGCCGTTGCCCTAGACCTACTGCAAACGATCGGGGAACCGCAGCCTATGCTAGAATGGCGGCGGTCTCACTAAGGCCAGGGGGCCTGTGGTGTGACGACGTTCATAGACTCTATAGGTAGCCTCGATAAGCGGCACAGCCATACCTCGGCCTTTACGGGAGCCCCTCATTGATTCCCCTTACCCTCAGCCTGAGAAACTTTCTCTGCTACCGGGAAGATGTGCCCACGCTCGACTTCACCGGGATTCACGTGGCCTGCCTGTGCGGCCCCAACGGCCACGGCAAGTCGGCGTTATTGGACGCGATTACCTGGTGCTTGTGGGGAAAGGCCCGAGGTAAAACCCATGACGACCTGATATCTTACGGAGCCGATCAGTGTAGCGTAGAGCTCGATTTCCTGGCTAGAGACACCCACTACCGGGTGGGGCGGACCCACGCCCGGGGCGGGGGCCGCCGCCAGGCCGCTACTACGTTGTTACAATTGCAGGTGATCTCCGCCTCCGGATCTCAGGTCATCGCCGGGAACCACGTTAGGGAAACCCAGTCCAAAATCGACCAGATCGTCGGCATGGACTACGAAACGTTCATCAATTCGGCCTTCCTTCTCCAGGGCCGGGCCGACGAGTTCACCAACAAGACTCCCTCGGAGCGCAAGGCGGTCCTGGCTAAAATACTCGGCTTGGCGCTCTACGACCGGCTCCAAGACCGGGCTAAGGGGCGGTTGGCGGAAATCGGCGAGTCCGTCAGCGAATTGGAAGGCGCCTTGGGAGAGATGGGGCGCCAGATTGATGAAATCGGCGCCGCTCCGGGGGAATTGGCGGCGGCGGTCAAGGGTTTGGCTCAACTCAACCAACGATGGGAACAACAACGTCGGGAGGCGGCAGACGCCGCTGCTAAGGTTGGCGAGTTGGAACGTCAACTTGGGATGTTGGAAGAAGTAGGGCGGCAAACCCAGGACTTGAGGCAAGAGATCGGGCAACTGGAACTCGCCTCCCAAACTAACCGGGCTCGCATCTTGGAGTTCCAACTCTTGATTCGCCAACGCGCGGAGACCCGACAAGGCGCGGACCTTTTGAAAGAAACCCGGCGCCGGTTTGAGGAGCTGGAGGAAGCCAGCCGAAACTCTCGTGAGCTCAACGAAGCAATGGCTCCTCTGGCGCGGGCCATCGACAACGGCAGAACTCGGCTTGAAGCCCAAGCCGAGCAACTCCGGGTCAAACTGGAGATTGAACTGCCCGCCAAGGCCGGAGGGGAGCCCGAACTGTTGAATCAGATGGAGCGGTCTCGCAACAAGCTGGACGCATTGAGCACGGAGGACCAGGCTATTGCCCTTCAACGAGAGGAACACCAGATCCTATCCACGCGCGTAGGCGAGGCCCATAGCGTTTCCGAACGCTATAAAGCAGAAGGGCAGGAACTGGCTGCGAAATTGGCGCTACTCCGCGACACCGGCAACGCGGGCGCGGTGTGTCCTCTATGCCGGACACCCTTGGGAGAGGACGGGTGTGGCCGCTTGGCAGATACGTATCAAGCGGACATCGCCGAAAAACGTAAGTTGTACCGGCTCAATTTCGCCCAATTGAAAGGTCTGGAAGAAGAAAGAGCCAACTTGGAGAAAGATTTGGCTCGGCGGGAACAGGCCAACGCCCAATCTCGGCGCAAAGAAGAATTGGAGACCAGCCGGTTGCAGCGAGCGGTCGAGGAAATCCGGCTGGCCCAAATTGAGTTGGCCGAATCCCGGACCAAGCTCTGCTCCATCACGGCGTCTCTCGTTTCCGGCGACTTTGCCGTCCTCGAGCAAACCGAGCTCAAGCGCCTGGAAGCCCAGATTGCAGCTCTGGGCTACGATGAGGAAGCCAGGCGGCAGGCTTATGAGCAAGTCCAGGAGTTGCAGCCTTTTGCGGAGAAGTTCCGCCGGTTGGACGAGGCTGAGGATAACTTGCCCCGAGAAGAGGAGTTGGCAGCCCGCAGCCTGGAAATACTTGAACGCCGCCGGGAAGACTTGGAGCGCCTCGGTGAACGGCACAACGCCGCCCAAGAGGCAGTCGCCAAACTGCCGCAATGGCGGTCCAAACTGAAAGAGGCGGAAGAGGCTCAAAAGACGCTGGAGGTTGAAAGGGAGGCATTGTTGGCCCGCCGGGGATTCCTGGAGGGCCAAGTGCGGCGTCTCGAAGTCCTGGAGCAGGACATGGTTAGAAGTTCCGGCCGGTTGTCCGGGTTGCGAGAGGACCGGAGTATTTACCAGGAGTTGGTAACCGGCTTGGGTCAGCAGGGAGTACAGGCGATGCTGATCGAGACCGTGGTGCCTAGGTTGGAGGAGGAAGCTAACCTGCTCTTGGGTCGAATGACGGACAACAGGATGCATCTCAGCTTGAACACTCAGCGAGAACGGCGCACTGGCCGTGGCGACCCCATCGAAACTCTGGAGATACAGGTTAATGACGAGCTTGGCCCCCGCAGCTACGAAATGTATAGCGGCGGAGAGGCGTTTCGGGTTAACTTGGCCCTTCGCATCGCTTTGTCTAAGGTGCTGGCTCAAAGAATGGGCGCTCCACTCCCCACCTTGTTTATTGATGAGGGATTCGGTACTCAGGACGCCCCAGGGCGGGAGCGGATTCTGGACGTGATCGGGGCGATTCAGGACGATTTTGATAAGATCATAGTAATTACCCACCTGGACGAGTTGAAGGATGTTTTCCCGGCGCGCATAGAGGTGCAGAAAGGCGACCGCGGCTCGACCTTCCGGCTAAGCTAGGGCAAATCGGCATCGACCAAAAACAGGAGAGGGTCAGATGAATAGCGCCGGAGCACAAGGCGGCATGATGCAAGTCTTCGCCCGGAAGGGAAGTGCGGGGGTAATTTGCATGAAACTGTGCGAATCGATGGCCCTTGCAGGGCGTAAGACAGGAGTTTTCTTGCCCGGACGTCCCGCGGTGGTCTTCGTCACGGCGCAGGACAACCGCAAATTCGTCATTGGCGTCCTCCGGGTACTGCGCAACGGTGCGCACTGGGGACACCTGTCCGCCCATTACGGCGGCGCGCAAAGCTTATGACGTCGACAAGCTGCTGAATTTTATTTGAATCTCATTCGGTCGCTGGGGGCCATTGCCGTCACACCTTTCAAGTCCAACCGAAATCAAGTCCAACCAAAAGAACCTCCGGGAGTACGGCCGGGAACTACAGAAGCAGCGAGACCTGATAGAGTGGGCCTTCACCGGACTGAAGCATTGGCGCAGGACCGCCACGCGGCGCCACCGGAGGAGTCTCTACTCCTTGGCCGCCCTGCATGCGGGACAGGTAATTGCCTATTATGCCTTTAATCCCCTTAGCACACCCCTTTTCGTGCCCCATTTTCGTTGCCTACCTGCACCTGGACTTTATCTTGCGCCGTAGATAAGGTTCGGCAACCAGAGGGCAATGTCCGGAACTGCCAACACCAGTCCAGTGACGATGGCCATACAACCCATGAAGGGCAATACCCCTATCCACACGTCTGCAATGGTGCTTTGCCGCAACGCCTCGTTGGTCCGCTCCGCCTCTTCGCGGTCCACGTCCTGGCGCACCCCGTGCAACACATATAGGTTGATGCCCTCGGGCGGGCTGATCAGGGGGCGGCCTCAACCAAGAGCACCATGATGACGCCGAACCAAATCAAGTCCACGTCCGCCTGTTTCAACGTCGGCAACAGGATGGGCACGGTTGTAACCATCATCGCGAAGCTTTCCATGAAGGTGCCCAGAACGAGGTAGAACACCACCAGCACCAGGACCAACTGCCAATCGTTCAGGTTCAAACCCGAAATGGTCTCGGCAATCTGCTGAGAAATGCCCAACCGGGCGAAGGCGAAACTCAAGGTGAGGGCGGCCAGGAGGATCAGGAAGATCATGCCGGTGGTGCGCACCGTGGAGATAAACGAGTCTTGAACGATGCGGAAGTTCCGCCGGGCCACATCCCTCACAGCTTCGCGGGAAGGCATCTGCGCCGTGCGCAGAGTCTTTTGCGTGCTTTGGGTGAAGAAGTTGATCAGACCGGTGCCCTTTAAAAAGCCTCCCAGGAAGGGTGTCAGTATTTCATCCGAGTTCAGTATGATCGCCAGCAAGAAGGCGCCAGACACCCCAAAGGCCGCAGCCTGGCTCGGAGTGGCGACGTCCATGTAGATGACGCCCAACACGATAAAGATCAGGGCTATTATGGGTAGAAGTTGGATAGTGCCAAGCAGTCGTAATCGCCAGCCCTCCCAAGTGGCGAAGCTCTCGCCTTGCTCGCGCGGGGCCATCCCACGCCAGACCATCGCCAAGATGCCAATCATTACCATGAAAGACAGGGCCAGCATTACGCCGGGCACAAACCCGGCCATGTAGAGGCGCCCAATGGATTCCTGCACCAGGACGCCGTAGATAATCAGGCTAATGCTGGGCGGAATCAGGATGCCCAGTGTGCCGCCGGCGGCCAACGAGCCAATTACCATGCGCTCCGAATACTCCCGGCGCCGGAAGGAGGGCAACGATGCGCGGCTAATGGTGGCCGACGTGGCCACGCTGGACCCGGAACAGGCGGCGAAGATGGCGCAGGACACAATGTTGGTGTGAATCAAGCCGCCAGGGAGGAACCATATCCACCGGGAAATAACGGCGTACATCCGTTCCCCCATGCCGGAGCGGTTCATTAACTCGCCCATCAGCACGAACAGCGGCACTGCAGTCAGAATGAAGCTGGTGTTGCCTCTCCAAGCGATGCTGGCCATGATGTTCCACAGGGGAGCATCGGAGAAGAAGAACATGATGATCAGGGACAAACAGCCCAGGGCTCCGGCAACGTACATACCCCCCGGAAGAAGGCCCCCATCAACCCGAATGCAACGCCTATAGCCATGACTTAGCCCCTTGGGCGTGACCCTTTGCCGCTTCGCCCTCGGTTATCGCCAATCATTCGATCTCGTCTCCCCCCATCGCATGGTGGACGCGGGGCAGCCAACGCTCGGCGATCACCGACAACATCATCTGCGCGGCGGTGATTACCAGCAAAGTAAATCCAAGTGAAACCACGATTTTTGGGATGAACAGCGGGGTCAGTGGATAGTCGGTGGTTACCGCGCCCTGGCGGTAGTCGTAGATCACGCTTTCCCACATCTTCCAGGCTGTGACGTAACCTAAGAAGGCCACCCCAAAAAGGGCGAGCCAGTCGGCGATCGCCCTGATTCTGGGACTCATATGGGGCAGCAGCACGTCAATTCGCACGTGGGCGCCCGACCGCAGCGAGTAAGCCAAGGCCCAGGTAGCGGCCATCGCGAGAACGTAACCGCTCATCACGTCGGTGCCTGGGGCGCGGACCCAACCCAACTTCAGGGCTACTACCTGGTACGTGATGAAAAACGCTAGGAGCAGCAACTCGAGGCCACAGACGTACCCAAGTATGAAATACAACCGGTCGGCTCTTCAGGTTGCCACGCGGAGGCCCAACAACAGGTATAGGGCTGGGGTTCTCCGTCCGGCGTAGGTTGATAAGCTTGTGGCGGCCATTGCGGGCTTCCCTAGTTCAGGGTGTAAGCGGGAGAGGTGATTTGCGTAGGCAGACCAGGCGAGCGGCGTGCCTACGGGATTGTAACCACATCCCCATATCGGTCCAACGATGCGCCAATATTAAGGATGCTCTGAACGCGGCTGCGGGGGTGTGGCGTAGTAAGGCTGGCTATGACCCAGCAACGGCGAGGGAGTGAGTGTCAATGGATCAGCCAACGTGTGCGGACCCAGAATACCGGGGCGAGAAGCGAAAGACGCCCCCGGGAGATATTTCTGCAATGGATGGATGGCCTGATTCCCTAGGAGCGTCTGGAAGTGCTTCCGGACGAGACTACGATTCTGGACTTCCGCCATCTCCTGGAGCGGTACGAATTGGGTGAGGGCTTGTTCGAGAGATCAACGACCATCCGCATGTGAAGCGGCGGCCTGCCGCAACAGAGCTGGTGTAAGGCCCAACCAGCTCAGTGGGCCCGCCGTAAGCGGGCCGAGCGACTACGAAAATGCCTTATCATCAACTCAACCCGGCCAATTCAACCCGGCAAGCCGTAGGGTTCAGAGGTTTTCTAAGAACGCAGTTCCAATCGAGGTCTTAGCACACGGTCCGGCACTTGGGTTTCACGCTTGAACTTGACCAGGAGTTGATGGATTTCCCGTGCATCGTCTGTGTGTGCCCCTATCACGTTCTTCAGTTGATTCGGATCGGAACTCAGATTGTATAGCTCAGAGAGACCCTCTTGAGGGCTGTAAAGCAAACTCCATTCTCCCGAAGTGATGGTGGTGACCGGGTGGTCTGACAGGGGACGGAGCAGGTCGTCCACAGAATGGACCGGATCGCCGGGGTTGGCGAAGGGAATGCTGCTGACTACGTACTCCCGCCCGGGGAGGGATGCATCTTGCATCCCGGGCATAAGGGACTTGCCTTGAACGAAGCCCGGAATCTCCATCTCCATCAGATCAAGTACGGTTGGCATGACATCGACCGCGGAGCTGAGGCCTTTGTATACCCCGGGAGAGATTCCAGGCGCGTGAATCAGAAGCGGGAGGTGGATGAGCTCGTCGAAAAGAGGAGAGTAGGCCCACTTTGACCCCGGCTCGCCGTAGGGTCGAAGAGTTCCGTCCGGGAACTTGTCTGAGTTCATCTTGCCGAAGAGGCCGCCATGCTCCCCAAAGTAGAAACCATGGTCTGTGGTGAAGATGACCGCAGTTTTGTCCATCAGGCCCATGTTCTCGACGGACTTCAGCAGGAAACCCAATCATGTGTTGACCATCGTGATCTCGCCGCAGTAGGTAGCGTGGCCTTTTCGGAGCTTCTTTTCGTCGTATCCCGGCACATCATGCCAGTTTCCGTACACGGGGAGCACCACCTCGCCGTCGTATCCCGGCAAGTACATCTCTGTGTAGTAGGCTGGAGCATCCCAGGGTTCGTGGGGGTCCCAGGTGTCTATATATGGGAAAAGTCCTCTTTGTGGTGATGTTCCAGCCACTGCATAGCGGTCATGAAGGTTCGGGGCGTATTCCGGTCCGATTCGTATCGCCATGCCGCCCGGACGTCTTGGGATTCGTGATGGTGGCTGGAGCTAGGGACCAGGGACCATAGAGTATCCTGGCCTCTGTGCATGAAAAAGGACTGAAACCCCCGGTCATAGTTCATTCCGTCCCTTAGATAGCATGGAGTGTCCACCGACGCCGCCGTGTGAAGGCCGTGGTCTGCCAGCATCTCGGCCAAGGTGGTTACACCCGCAGGCAGAGGTTCCCCCCCATAAAGGACATCGTCCAGCGGCCCGTCAGATGGTCTGCCCGGGATGGCATGGTCGGGAATCCGGCGGCATAGTGGCCGTCGAACCTGACCGAGTTGGCTGCCAGCGCGTCGAGGGAAGGTGTCCGAATCGTCGGATTGCCGTACGCGCCTACGTGGTCCCTACGGAAGGTGTCCGAAACTATCCAGATGACGTTCATCTTGGGCGCTCCCATGGTCTGCTCCCACATGTTTGTACAATTCACGAAGCACCGGTAGGCCCGTGAATTGGTCTAGACTGTCGGGAGCAACGTTACCGCCGGCTGGACTCCCCGTGACAACGAACCTGCGCGGCTCAGATCCTTGACCCGCTGGACGCTGCCCAGACACGACTGCCCACCGAACCATCAGGAGAAGGCCATGCGGATGCTCCGTGAGCGGGGCGGAAGCCCTGTACCAAGGCTGGGCGGCTGCTTCTAGCGCCCACGGCGGGACCTTACAACTCAGGTTAACAATAGCCGTGGGAGTGGTGACCGTAGGAGATGGGACCTGTGGAAATGACGCTGTCGAGAATGCCTTTCAACTGTACGACGAATGTACGACTAACATTGATTGTTGAAAGTGGTGGTGGAGTTCAGTTGCGCTCTCGTACCGTTAGCAGGGGAAGGTGAGATAGGCCGGTTGCTCTACTCCAACGACCTTAAACTCGTGTGGTATTGCCCATTTTGGGTCAAGAAATCGTAGTCGCAGGCTCCGCCACCCGGACTATGGGTCAATCGAACGGGGTTCCAGACCGGCAGCCATCTCTCGTACCCGTTTTATCGAGAACCCGGGATTCCCGGCCACCCCGCACTTAAGTCCGGAATGTGCCGTGGCAAATCGTCCCGCCTGTTCCAGTGGCCACCCGCGCATCATGCCGTACGCGATACCGGCGGAAAACGCGGCCCCGGCTCCAAACCCGTCGATTACTTCCACGTTTGGCGGCCGGATAGAAAACGCCTGCCCTTTTTGAGCTATGGTGCAGCCGTCGGCTCCCATAGTCACCAATGCAGTGCCCACACCGTGGTTAATTAGTGTACGGGCGATATCCGCCGCCTCTCCAGGCGCCCCCGGCTCATCCATGGAGACCTGGCAGATATCCGTATTCCCCAATAATTCTTGCAATTGCGGATTGTCGTAGTATCGAGACTCCAGATTTAGGAACACTGGGACGGCTTGGGCTCGGGCGCCTTCCATGGCAGACGATACCCCCGGGCCGTCGTACCAGTCCACGTATAGCATCCGTGCCCCGTGCAGCTGGGCAACACTCGGTGTTTCCAACGAAGATAAGGCTTTAGAGTACCGTTGCTGGAAGTAAGTCCTAGAGCCGCTGGGGTCCACGATCCCCACTTCGATAGGAGTCTCGACCCCGGAATCGACTCGTTCGTCCACAGTCAAACCCGAAGCCCGAAGTTGCTCCGCCACCAGCCCTCCGTAATAATCGGTTCCCACTGGAGAAGATATAAGCGTTGTTGGGACTCCCCACCTGCTCAGAATGCTCGCGACAATCGCCGCATCGTCCCCAAACGTATCGACCACTCTCTTCAAAGGCGCGCCGCCGTTCTTATCCGGGAAGGATTCGACCACGAGCAGCAAACAGTAGGTCAGAAAGCCGAAGCATACTACCTTTCCAATCGAATGGACGGCTGATTCTTGTTCGGCGTTGGATGTTACACAGTCGTCAGGCATCGGCTATGAAGCAGTCGTTCCAAGCTCAATCGACATTCTTCCGCATTACGTTGGCGGAGTGCATAGGATGGATAGTTTACAGGATACCGCCCGAGTCACAACCCAAAGTGAGGTTGGCCGCCCGCAAGCCCGAGCTTGTCTCATAAAGCTGAGTCCTCCAGCACCCAACCTTTCTGGATTCCCGATCCCCGATCGGGGTCGTGGACAAGCTTCGCGGGAATGACGGATGACCCTCTGGGCCACGTATGGATATGAAAACGGCTATGTTCATGGCAATTATTATTGCCAATAATGCGACTTGACCCTACCGGCGAGGCCCCGGACTTCAGCTAGAATCTCCTCCGGCGAGCCGCGCAGGTCGAGAGACGCCAATTCTATGGTCTTGTTGGTGTTCCTGATGCGGTGGACGCCGGACTCAGACTCCCCCTTAGCGTAGATCAGCAACCCCGAGGGCAAGTCTGCCGCGGTGCAGTAGGCCAACATCTGGTAAATGTCGGCGTGCTGGAAGCCTGACGGCGCCAGCCACTTGTATTTGGCGTCGCCAACGAACCGGCAGCGGCGCCCGCTCCACCAGGAAAGGTCTGGATAGAGGTTGATGGCGGATGCTTCGTCTAAGGTCAGATGTTTCTCGTGAATCCACTCACTTTTCGATAGCTTCAACGCCTCCCGCAATGCCACGTACAGGAACCGCTCGAAAACCTTGTTCATGTCCAGCAGGAACGAGGCTCCCGTAACCTCGCCGTGGTGGAGTTCCAGGCTGGAGTTGTCGATAATCAGGCGGGCCAGTTGCACCGCGGGGCGGTAGTGGTTGTTGAGGCGAGTGTATTGGACCTCCGGCGTACCGCGGCTGTAGGCGCCAAGTTCTACGGTATCGAACCCCGGACGCAAAGCGTGAACATCCCGCCGGGCCAGTTGGGACCTGACTGGCAGATGGGCTAGCCGGTGCAGCGCAGCTTTGACCAGCCGGTTCTCCTCAATGTCCTCGGTGAACTCGTCGAAGACCACCTCGATGGGCAGCGGAACGCCGAAACGCCGCTTGATCTGCTCGTCGAACCGTATACGGCCTCGGACGGTGTGCAGCGCCTCCTCTTGTCGCCGGTACCCTTGTAGCAGGCCGCGCCGGACGGCCTGGCGCGTATGATGCACAAAGGCTGGGATGATGCTCTCCAGAACGTCCGTTGCCTGGATTAAGTCGAAGTTGTATTGCCGCCAGTCATTGGGGTTGAGGGCGTAGGCCACCAGGAACATCACCCGGTCGATAGGAATCTTGGGGCGAACGACGACGCAGAGGTCCCCAATGTGGGCTGTGCCGATATAAGACGACGGGTGAAGGACGTAAGTCTGCCCCTGAACCACCGACGGCCTGACTACAATGTGGGCTTCGGCCAGGGCCGATAGTTGCCCCTTCTCCAGCGGAAAGTTGATGGGGCAGTCCTCATATTCATGCAGAGTCAGTGTCTGCATCGGCACCCTGGGCTGGGGCAGTCTCTTCGGCGGGCTCGGCTTCCAACGGGCTTGCGCTGTTAAGTTGTCCCACAAGTAGGTCGAATCCAAACCCTTTGAGTTTTTCATCTTCCCCGAAGCACTGCTCCTCAACGTAGGGCAGGACAGCCCGCTCCCAAATGCGGCGCACCCGGATTTTGTCCAACGCCGTATTAGCCTTCATGAAGTAGCTGGGGCCGATGCCCGTGTCGCGGTCCAGTTTGGCGTTGGCGGCGTCAATGAGGTCGGCGGCCAGCGTTTCCTTGCCTTCTCGTTCTAGCCAACGGCGCAGCAGTCCCTGGACGGGCGGCCTGTCGGGGAAGAAGGGAGCGAAGTAGAACCGCCGCCGCAGGGCCGCGTCCATCAGGGCAATGGAGCGGTCCGCTGTGTTCATGGTGCAGATGAACCAAAGATTTTCGGGCAGGCTGAAACGCTCGTCGTCCCGGCCGTACTGCAGCCGGACTTCTTCATCCCGGTATTCCAGCAGGAAGTACAATTCCCCGAACACCTTCGATACGTTGCCCCGGTTAAGTTCGTCTATCACCAATATGTAAGTTGCTTTCGGGTTATCCCTGGCCTTGTCTGCGATTCTCAGGAGCGGGCCGCGCACCAGCTCGAAGCCGGCCTGGTCGCCCTTGAGCCTGGGCCGAAAACCCTCAACGAAATCTTCGTAGGAATATGACGGATGAAACTGGACTATTTCAAAATCACCCCCGTTCAGCCGACATTGCTTGGCGATTTCCCGAGCCACGTAAGTCTTACCCGTGCCCGGCGGCCCGTGGAAAATCACCTGGCGCTTTTCCTGCAGGTCTTCGATGATTTCTTGTAGTTGTTTTGGTCCCCACAGCAGGTTCCTGGCCAGTGCGTCTATGTTGGCTGGCGACCAGGGTTCTTGCCGAACTGGTTTGGGTTCAGGGTCTGGCGGTGGCGGCGGGGCGACTAGCTTTCCCTGTTGATATGCCCTGAACTCGTTCTGGACGGCTTGGGGCCAGTCTTCAAGTGGTTCATATTGAGTAACACACCAAACCAGCGATTGCGCGTCGAGCCGGTCCCGAATCTTGAGGTCCCGGGCGGATGCTTCTTCTTTGAACTTGTCGAAGAATTCCAGCGCGTACTCATACCGTTCCCAGGCATCGTTGGAGTCATTCGCATCGGTCGGGTATCCGGTCAGTTGATACGCTTTATGCAGTGGTGTATACCGATATATAGGGAGCTGTGTTGCGTCGTCGGCCATCAAAAGGAACGAGATGAGTGAGGTCCTCTGACCCCCCGCCCGGAACGGGGCAACCGCAACCTCATCAAAATTTCGGACACGTTCTTCCAAGGAAGTGGAGGGGTCTATTCCCCAGATCCGGCGCAACGCTTCCTCCTGTCGAGACTGGTCCAAGGTCAAGAAACCATCGGACGTGCGCCAATCCAGTAAATTGGTTGCGTTGGGGTTGCGCATGGCTTGTTCAAGCCGATCTTCCCAGTCGGGGGACCGGCCCTCGAAAGCTTCCTTTACGACGGCTAGGTTCGCCCCACCTCTAGCTTGTAGTCCCTCTCCATCTCGTCGAATAGCTCCCACTCGTAAAACAGTTTGGCCCAACCAATGAACGGGTCCCACGACGAATTGCCTCCTTTCATGTCGTTTTTCGCAATGGCCAGTAGCTGTTGTTCGGAATTTTCATTCCCTGGCTGGTAGATTGTTAAATTTCCGTTGATGGACTTCTGCAAGTCAGGGGGCAAGGAATCCCTACGGACTTCCCGGTTTATCCACTTCACGGCTCTGCGATGCCCCGACTCCGGAGTATCCGGGCGAAATTCGTAACCGCCTACCATTTCCCCAATCGCAATTACTTTCTGTCCTTTCCGTGGCATAACAATGAGGTCGCCTCGTTTAATTCCGTCCCTGAAGGCCCACACTGAAGATGTCCATGCGATGACAGACTTGTCTTTTGCACCTGGGTTATCTTCTCGCACCAACCGTGTTGCTTGTTCTCTCGTTTGCGTCGTACTGAGGTCTCCAAGTCCGCCGAATCCGATTCCAAGTATGTTGTCTTCAAGGGCTTCTTGTTCCCGTTCGCCGTTCCTTCCGCCGCGTACTACCCAAACAGCCATTGTCGTCTCCTAAGCGTAGAATCGCCGGGAACTATTCCCCCATACCCGCCGTTTCTACGACTATTTCTACCGGGGTGTTGCGGGCTACGATTAGCTCCATGGGTTGGTCGCCGTCGTTTACCGGTTGGTGTACTGCTTCGGCGGGGATGTATAGGAAGTCCCCGGGTTTGATGGGGAGAGAGGTTTCCAGGTTTTCTCCGACAAGAAAGCGGCCGGTTCCTTTGGACACGTAAATCGCCGACTCGCAATTTACGTGATAGTGGGGAGAGGAGGAGCATCCCGCGGGAATAGTGGCAATGGCAAGGTGAATCCCGGCGGCGCCGGTCAGTCCCTGAGAGACTCCGGCCAGCCTGGTCATGCTCCCCGAGGAAATCTCAACTTCCAATTCGTCCGACTTGATCAACCGGCATTCAGCCATAGATTCACTCCTCAATTGGCGACTCGGATGCGGGAATTCAGGCGGCGGAACGCAAGAACCGGTCCAGCCGTTCCAGGGGTTTGCTGATGTTATCCTGGGAGTTGGCGTAGGAGAGGCGGACGTAACCTTCGCCAAACTCGCCGAACGCCACGCCCGACAGCAGAGCGACACCAGCCTCGGCCATGGCCCGGTCTTCGAACTCCCGGCTGCTCATGCCGGTTTCCTTGGTGCTGGGGAAGGCGTAGAACGCGCCCTCGTACCGCCTGGGGATAGCACGGCCGGATGCGCTCTTCCCCTCCGGATCAGACTCCCCCCAGTCTGTCCTGCATCCCCAGTGTTTAATGCCTCGCCAAGTTTACCATTTATAATGTGATTGCCCTTTTCACTCCCCATCATCAGGTCTGCTTCCTATGTTACTATGCCACAATCCCGCAGACTTATCCCGAGTATCCTTGGGCAGCCAAGGGGTGACCATCTGTCAACTTGCTTGAGGCCCGTCGAGCAAGACCAGTCAAGAATCTTCTGCCTGAGGTTTAGCTTCGAACTCCACGGTGTGCCCCGCCAAATCCTGGCCTAAGCGGCGCTCCAGGTTGGGAAGGTCCGCCCCTCGGGCATGTGGTGGTGTTTGCGCCCTTCTATGGGCAGCCGAGGGGGCCTACGGACGAAACGGAGTTCCAAGGATGGTGGCTGCTCGTCAGGATTAGTGCCTGTCAACTTTAGGACCGGGATAGAACAACCGGCCCGAACGAGACTTATGATGTTCGGCATGCCTATACCAATCGCCGACGGAGTATTTCAGGTCCGGGCTTTCGGCGCCCGAGTAACCGTCTTAGTCGAGGATGGCGAGGCGCTGTTGGTTGACGCGGGGTTGCGCGGAAGTTCTGGCAGGATAATTGGGGGGCTGAAGGCCTTTGGCCTGTCTCCTGACCAGATTACTCGAGTTGTTGTTACCCACGCCCACCCCGACCACGCGGGTGGCCTCGGTGAATTGGTCGCGGGAAGGGGGATTTCGGTCTCCGCGCACCGGCTGGAGGCTGACATCATCGCGGGTGTGGTCCCTAGCCCGAGTCCACTGCAAAATGGACTGCTCGCGATGTTGGCGCATCCCGTCCTTTCCAGACTGATGGGGAGGCCCGTTCCCGTTGACGATTGCCTCGAGGATGGCGACATCCTTCCGTTTGGGACCGAGGTCCGCGTGGTCCATCTTCCCGGACATACCCCGGGCAGCGTCGCTCTCCACCTGCCGGAGAAACGGGCCATCATCATCGGGGATGCGCTGCAGTACAAGTTCGCCTGGAGGCTTAGCCCACCGGCCCCGGGAGTCACCCAGCAACCGAGGGAGGCGATGCGGTCGCTTGAGAAGCTGCTCGAGTTGGACTTCGACACCATATGCTTCAGTCATTTCCCTCCCATGCGTAACGAGCCTCTCAAAGCCCTCAGAAGGCTTATTGAAAGACATGTTGTCCGATCTGCATGATATTGGAAACCATGGCTCAGGCCCTAAACAATGCGAAAATACTACCTTTACGACTGCACAGGCCACCTCAACCCGTTTAGCGCCCCGCGGCGTCTAGGAGGCAACCATGAATCGCGTTAGTACGTCCGGTACGCTGGGGGGTGAGACCGTTATAGACTTTCTCCGGAGAGCGGTTGAGAGGCACGGGTCCCGCGACGCCCTCCTGTTCAAGCCGGCATTTCGCTACCTGCGCTGGAGCTATTCCAGGCTGTGGAACGAGTCTGGCCAGGTTGCAACCCTTCTCCAGCGCCGTGGCCTGAAAAAAGGGGACCAGGTGATCCTCTGGGGCCCCAACTCTCCCCACTGGGTGCTCAGCTTCTTCGGATGCATTAGGGCGGGGGTCATATTGGTCCCCCTGGACCTTCGCAGCGAGCCCGACTACGTCGCAAGGGTGGTGTCCAGAACAGAGCCGAAGCTGGCGTTCACGTCGCGGTTCACTCCGAAGGACGGGGTTGACTTAGGGGTCCCCGAAATTGCCTTCGAGGACTTGGAAGCCGACATCCAGGGTTTGCCTCAACCAGAGCACGTGGACGTCGATCCGGACGATCTTGCCGAGATCATGTTCACTTCCGGCACGACGGGCGACCCAAAAGGTGTCATGCTGACGCACCGGAACCTGACGTCGAACGTCGCGGGTATATCCCAGTACATCTCTTGCGAGACATCCAGCCGGCTCCTGTCCATCCTTCCCCTAAGTCACATGTACGAGCAGATGGGTGGACTATTCATCGTGTTGTACCACGGCGCCAGCGTCACATATCCGGTCAGCCGCCAGCCGACCGTTCTGGCCCGGACGATGCGGGAGCGCAGAATAACGATCATGCTTCTCGTCCCTCAGGCGTTGGAGCTGTTGATGAACGGAATTGAGCGAGAGGTGAAACGGCAAGGAAGAGAGGTCCTCTGGAACAAGCTTCTGAAAATAGCCGAGTCGACACCTTTCCCACTGAGACGCCTTCTGTTCCGCCGGGTCCACAAGCAGTTTGGCGGCAAGCTGGACTTCATTGTGTCGGGAGGGGCGGCGCTGGACCATGAGCTTGGACGCAAGTGGGAGCTGCTCGGAGTCAAGATCGTACAGGGCTATGGGACCACCGAGGCATCCCCCGTGATCAGCAATCACAGTTTAAGAGAACGCCGCCTTGACTCCACGGGCCGCCCGCTGCCCAACGTAGAGGTGAAAATCAGCGGCGAGGGCGAGATTCTGGTGCGCGGGGACAACATCACCCCGGGTTACTGGCGTGCGCCCGAGGAGACTGCCGCAACCTTCGACGGAGATTGGTACATGACGGGCGACCTAGGGTTCTTCGACGATGAGGGGTTCTTGCATGTTCAGGGCAGGAAAAAGGACATGATCGTACTCCCCAGCGGCCAAAATATCTTCCCGGACGACATCCAGGCGGTGCTGGCGAAGCACCCAAACGTTACGGATGCCACGGTGGTAGGGCTGCCGAGGGGTTCATCGGTCGAGGTGCATGCCGCCTTAATTCTGGACAACGCAGACACAGCCCAAGATGTTGTTTCCTGGACCAATGGCCAACTGGCCGAACAGCAGAGGGTCCGAGGCTTCACCGTTTGGGCGGACGAGGACTTTCCCCGCACCCACACGCTTAAAGTGAAGAAGCGGGTTGTAATCGACACGATTCTTGGGAACATACAGCCGGATGCTCCGGCGGCATTACCCTCAGGCGCAAGTCCGGCGGGCGGCGCGAGAGGTCTGCTCCACATTATCGGAGAGGTGAGCAAACGAGACGTGGGGGATATCCTAGACCAGGGGACACTCGGCGGCGATCTCGACCTCGACTCGCTTGGCCGGGTCGAGTTGCTGTCGGCAATAGAAGCGGAGCTCGGCGTCTACATGGATGAGGGCCAGGTGGGGCCGGAGACGACGGTCCGGCAACTCACTGATCTTGTAAACGACGGGTCCAAGAACCCACCGATGACGAGGTTTCCCGGCTGGGGTATGCGATGGTGGTGCCGCATCACTCGCGGAATTCTACAACGGGCGATCGTCTTCCCGCTCGTAGCCCTTCCCTATGGTCTGAATATGGCGGGCCGCGAGAACCTGGAAGGCATCACCGGCCCGGTGCTCTTCGCATCGAACCATAATCTCGGCCTGGACAACCCGTTGATCATCAAGGCCATCCCCCTTAAGTGGCGCCGCCGGATGGCCGTGGCAGGGGCTGCCGATCTTTGGAAGAATCCGGTCTGGTGGATCATCAACCCGCTCTTGGGCAACGGCTTCCCGGTCGCTAAGGAGGGGTCCATTAGACCCAGCCTGGAGAACATGGGCAAAATTATAGACAACGGCTGGTCGGTGCTGATATATCCGGAAGGCGAACTCACCATCGGAGGACCTATACAGCCCTTTATGAACGGCATCGGTCTCGTCGCCGTCGAGGGACGGATCCCCGTGGTCCCGCTTCGCTTACACATCCGCAAGCTTGGCTTTCCTACACGATTCCCCTTCCTCAGGCGGGGCAGTATCGAGGTGCGCTTTGGAAAGCCGTTGAGCTTCTTGCCCGGAACGGACTATCAGGACGCAACGTCGGCCATCGAGAATGCGGTCAAGGTCGCGTAACTATGCCGCAGCGCACGGAGAGTGGACCTTCCCGGAAACGCTCTATGGAGTCTATAGGGAGTCTATGGGGAGTCTATGATGACGCATGCGCTTCACATCACCCAATGATCAGAGTGGGTCCGTAACGACCGCGGGAGAGGACGATCGCACCACCCGCCGCTTTCCACCGAGTCTCAAAAGGACGGGAGCATGCCGGTGAAGTGGGAAGGCGCTTGGCGAGTTAGCGCCAAGCGCTCATGGACTTGGCCTTTTTAATTCGGGGACCCCGGCATGAGCGATCAACAGCAGCACTCGAAGGCCATCGTGGAGGCGCTGTCTCCCGAGGAGATCGCCCGGCAGGTTGAGCAGGTAGGGGTAGCGAAGGCCCGGGCCGGGGCAGCCTCCACGCTAGCTCTGGCAGTGATGGCCGGCGCCTTCATCGGTCTGGGCGGGGTGTTGGCTGGCACCATAGCCGTGGGTTCTGAGCCGGGCGCCGGCCCCACCAGGCTACTGATAGGCGTGGGGCGCACCATGGCCTTGTTCATGGTGGTGATTACCGGGGCCGAGCTGTTCGCCGGCAACAACATGATGTTGATGGGGCTGTTTAGCAGAAGGATCAGTATCCGGGAACTGGGACGCAACTAGGCGCTGGTCCATACCGGGAACCTGGCCGGGGCCCTTATCGTGGCATTGATAGTCTACTACGGCCATTGGTGGACGTAGGGGGACCTTTGCTTCGCCGGGACGGCCATCGTCGCCGCAGACGCCAAGGTGAATCTCTCCATTGAGACCGCCTTTGTGCGAGGCATCCGGGCGAACATCCTGGTGTGCATGGCTATTCGGCTGGCGACGGCCGGGCGGACGACTATTGAAAAGCTCGCGGGGATCGTGCTGCCGGCGTCCGCTTTCATAGCCGCCGGGTTCGAGCACAGCATCGCAAACATGTACTTCGTGCCGCTGGGGGTGTTACTGGCCACGGAGCCTGAGGCCCTGGCGGCCACCGGGCTAACGTCGGACCAAGCTGCTCGTCTCAACGTGCCTGGACCTTCCACAACCTGGCGGCGGCCACACTGGGCAACATTGTCGGGGGAGGCGTGATGGCCGGGCTGGCCCACTGGCTTATCTACCGGCGGGGCAAGGGTGCGGAGGAACGTTAGTAAAGCCGTTCCCGGTTGGCCTCATCCTAGGAGTCGTCGATCTCCTTGGCGTCCGTGCCCGCGATCTGGTCCGCCAACACCTGCCCATAGGTAGGGTAGGCATCGCGGTCGATCTGGCTCTCTTGGTCCCATATCCGGGAACGGAGCAGCGCCCTGCCGCAATGCAAGAACGCCTCCTCGACGGTAACCCGCAGCCCGGAGAGCGGCGCCCGGCGCCTTTCTTTCACCGAATCCAGAAGGTCAGCGTCGGTTACGATCTCCGCCTTTCCCTTGACCCGCAGTGTTTCGTTCATTCCCGGCACAAAGAAGAGCAGCCCGACACGGGGGTTTTCCACGATGTTACGCAGCGAGTCCACCTGGTTGTTCCCCGGGCGGTCGGGAAGCAGCAAAGTCTTGTCGTCCAGCACCCGCACGAACCCCGGCGGGTCACCCCGGGGCGAGGCGTCAGCCTGCCCGTCGGCCCCGGCGGAGCTCAAAACGCAAAGGGGGGAGAGGGCGATGAAGTTCCGAGAGTGAACGTCCAGGTGGTCCAACACCTTCTGCGTTGCCCGCGGCGCCGGCGGCCTGTAAACCGTCCGCTATGCCGAACAGCTGTCTACGGCCATAATATGTCCTCCCCAGTCAAGGTCAAGGGTCTTTGCGGACTCTAAAGCCATAGTAACGGTTTTGTCATCGACCCGGCAAGCTTGCCGTGGCTCCGGTCCGAACAAAGAGCCTGGCCTCACCGGGCCGCGTTAATCCTGAGAGGCGGCCGGGGAGGACGAGTCGCGTGAGAGGCTGCCATTAGTCTTCGTCGAGGTCTTCCGGCATGAGCACGAATTCGGGGTAGGCTTCTATCCGCAGTTCGGCGACGTCCTGGCCCAGGCGTTCTGCGTTGGGTGACACCCGTAGGCCCAGCGTCCGGTCCAGGCCGAACCACAGCAGCCCCGAGACCCCGAACACGAACGCTCCAATCGATACTATTCCGAGTAACTGGATGTGTAACTGGGCGCCCGCCGCGATGCAGACCGCCAGTGTTCCCCAGATGCCGGAGAACAGGTGGGCGGGGATGGCGCCGACTACGTCGTCCAGCTTGAATATTTCCAAGAGCTTGAGGCCCCCGGTGCATATGACACCACCGACTGTCCCGATGACGACCGCCCAATAGTGATCGACAATGTCAGGGCCGGCGGTGATCGCCACCAGTCCGGCGATACGCCATTAAGGCCGGCGAACAGATCCATCCGCCCCAGGAGGGGGCGGGAGATGACGAGGGCAGCCACGACGCCGGCCGCTGCCGCCAGATTGGTGTTGACCAGGACGTGACTCATCGCCACAACGTCGGCCGCGCTCCCAAGGGCCAGTTGCGATCCGCCGTTGAAGCCGAACCAGCCAAACCAGAGGATGAACACGCCAAGTGTCACTAGCAGCACGTTGGATGGGGGTGTCGGCCGGGCGGTGCCGTCCCGCCGGAACTTGCCCAGCCTTGGACCTACTATCAGCACACCCGCCAGCGCCGCCCAGCCTCCGGTGCCGTGGACGATGGTCGATCCGGCGAAGTCCTGGAATCCCAGGTCGGCCAGCCATCCACCGCCCCAGGTCCAGGCGCCGACAATTGGGTAGATGATGGCAGTCAGTACTAGCGTGAAGAGGAAGAACATCCACAACTTAATCCGTTCTGCTATGGCGCCGGAAACTATGGAGGCGGCGGCGCCACGAAGACCATTTGGAAGAACCAGTCCGACATGGTGGCATGGCCGATGCCCACCACCTCTGAGACCGCTTCCATCTGATCGCCTACCAGGGCGACCTCAGCAACGGTCGGCCCGTACAAGCCCTTTATCGAGCCGATCACGCTCCCAACGTCGACGTACATGAGGTTGTAGCCAACAAAGAAGTAGGCCAGCCCTGCAATCGAGTAGAGGCCGATGTTTTTCAGGCAGATCATGGAGGCGTTCTTGGTGCGCACCGCGCCGGACTCGAGCATAGTGAACCCAGCGCACATCCACATCACCAGAGCGCCCCAGACCAGGAACGCGAAAGTGTTGAGAATGAACTGGGTTTCCTCGTCGACGCCCGACGCCAGGGCGATGGACGGCCGAGCCAAAATGAGCCCGGCCGTAAGAATCCCGGCTCCCAGCGCGACGGCGACGCGGCTGCGATTCGCTAGTAAATTCATCAGCCCTCAGACGCTTTCAGGCTGCCGGTCAACGGAAAACTCGTTGGACTAAATGCCGCTCCAGGCAGAGGGCCTGCTCCATAGGAGCGTAGAAGCCGGCCGGCGGCACGTCGGCCACCACCAAGACCCCCAACTGCCCCCGCGGATCCACGAAGGCATTGGTGGCCGGCTGCCGGTCGAGCCCACGCCCCGCCCTGAACTCTGGACCGTCGTTGGGAGTCGTGGCCATGATGGGCCAGACATTCAACCCAAATTCTTTCGGGCGCTCTGCTTGCCGCAGTGCGGCTGCCCGGCGCGGCGCGACGGCCTGCCCCTCGTCGCCGCGCTCCGCCGCCAACGAGACTCGTGGGGCGGAGGCCCACCCAAACCTCTCCAGCGGCCACCGCGCCGGCTTGTCGGCGTGGTTATACTCCTTGGGCTTGCTGGGGGTGGTCGTGGGGCTAGCACCTCAAGGTTTCTTCAACTCCGGAAAGCAGGTGGCATAGAAACCGCGGTCTCGGGTAAGAAGGGTATCAGCCACGGCAACGGCGTGGGAGCCAATGATGAAGCCGGGGATGGTCCGTTCCCGGGCCCTCCGGCGGCCCGATACTGCATCCGGCGCACCCCGGCCTCGTAGGCGATTGACGTGTCGATTGCAGAGAGTGTGGCGTTGATCTGCCGCAACGCCCCGTCCAGCGTGGCCCGGCCGCCGAACGCCGGAACGAGCTCAGCGTAAACGATGTCGCAAATGATGATCGCGCCGGCGTCGTAGGCGGTGCGAAGCCATTCCCGCGATTGGGAGTGGTGTGCCGAATCGGACCGAAATATGTCCACCAGGACATTTGTGTCGACGGCGGTGATCATCTTCCCCGGATTTCATTGATGTAATCGTCGACGCTGACACCGTCACCGAGGGTCCCGCTGTCGAGGATACTGCTGATGCGGTCCACCGGATGCTCCGTAGCCGTTCTTTTCTTAACAAGGAGGCCCCGCTCCGTAGGAGTGATCTCAACCTCCACGTTGTGATTCATCCCGAAGTGGTCCCTCAGGGACTTGGGGATAGTGATTTGACCTCGCTCGGAGATTCGCATGATCACCTAGGTACGAGTTACGAATGGAGATAATCATATCATTGCCGGCATCCGGCAGGCGATCTGCTGGGGTGTTAGCGCAGGGCCTTTTCATTCCTCCGTCATACCCGCCTCCCGGCTCCCGACATTCCCGCGAAAGCGGGAATCCATACAGCCTTGCCGCCGGGAGTTTGTCATATGGCAGGGCGTAGTGGATTCCCGCTCCCCGATCGGGGTCGGGGACAAGCTTCGCGGGAACGAGGGGAACTATGCGAGCCAACCCAGAAAATGAAAGGGCCCGGAGTGTTAGCGGCAGCCGGGCCGGTTCGTCGGCGGGGTTGAACTCGATGAGGTAGGTGGGAGTGGTCATTGGAGTTGAATTAACTGGAGATCTGGGATGCCGGAATAGTCGCGGTCTCGAGCGGCTAGCGGGCAGCTCGGAAACAGGGCTGTGGCGGCAACCCATGGGTCTGCCATGTCTAGCTCGCACCCGGCGGCCCTTCGTTCAGCGCCTACCGGGCGCACACGGCCACCAGGTCAACATTGGGCCAAACGACTGAATATCGTTCGAGATGGGCCTCAATTTCTCCCATTCTTCTTGCGCCCCACCCACGGCTATACGCTCCATGCCACGCTTCCTCAAGGGTCTGAAACGATATCATCGGGTTGTGACCACTGATACGCTCCTCGTAATACAGGGCCCTGCTGTCCCGGTTGAAAACGTAGGACTCCATGTTGGAATCCGAGACTATCGACTCAATCATCCCTTCCAGGCTCATCCCCAACTTAGGGTTGACACCTTTGAGCCAGCCTTGAATGAGTCCTGGTTCCGGATCCCCGAGGTGTTCGTATTCGGTAGTTTTGTTGGGGTTGGTCATGGCTACCTTCTCCCTAATCGAAGGCGCCCAATATACGCTTGACGAACGGTTTGTCAACGGGGTCGACTCGCATGTGCCATTCGAGAAGGTAATCTTTAATCATGGTAGATGAATCAGGCATGTTGAGAATGGCGTTCCATCCTGTAGACTCGCTCTCAAAAATTGGCAAGAGCGAGCATGCGACCAGCCCATTTTTATCTCGGAGGTAACGGTCTTTTCGTAAAACCGTTTCTTCAGATGCCAGCCATAGAGAAAGAGTAATACCGGCAGGTAATTGGTGCTCCTTCCGTAAGAGAATCTCCTCTGCATAACTACCCAGAGAACCAGCGTATTCAGACCAATTGGGGAATGGCGGCTGACTAGTCCAAGTCTCGGCCATCCGTCGGAGAGAGAATATCGAAGCCAATTCGCAAAGTGCCTCATGGAACCAACCATTTGGGCTTTCTCTCAGACGTTCGTAGTCGGACAAGATATGGCAGAACTCATGGGAAAATTGATATGTAAATCGGGACCAATGTCTGTCTCGTGCAGTGAGTTGAACGACGTAAGGGTTTTCATCAGAAGGACGATAACGTATCTTTGGCATTGGGTCACAGTCCGGTGCGGGCAACACGCAAATTCTTCCCTTGAATGGCGCCCTGAGTAGTTGAGTCACTTGAGAAGCCACGTCTATCAGCAGAATCCTGATGTTTTCGGATAAAGCATCACCCCAGCCGCTTGGCGTAACTACAATCTTCATCCAGACTTAACTTTTACCCTCCCCGCGCCCTCCCGTCAGCGGCGCGCACGTCGCCGATTCCTTCAATAATTGTCACTCATTCCGTTTGTTTCGCTCCCGCTCAATCGATAATTGTAACCTATCTCGTTCCTCGCCCGCCCACTCAATTGCCTGATCCACCCCATCCAGCCCAGCGGGGTACTACCCGCCGCTCGGGCAGGGGCGGCAAGGGGATCGGGAGAGAGCAATTCAGTACCACCGATTGCTTCAAAGGTGCTCAGGGGAGCACCTTGCTCCAGTGGTCTCTTCACGTGATTGGTTGTGCGCCAGCGGAAGCCCATGGGGCTTAGCCAAATCGCATTCCGGCTAGCTCTCGACCAATACCAAGCACCGGTAGGCATAGCCTCTTCGACTCACGTCAGTGGTTCCGGGGACGCCTCGCCGTGCTTTAGAATGACCTTGGTATAGAAGCGATAACTTCCCGGATCAAGTCCTTCGTTTCGGCAAGCGTATCAGCGGCAGCGATGCGGCCCAATATGCCGGGCGCATAGGCGCAGCAGTTGTTGGGCTTTCGCTTTTATACCACAGCGTACTTTCGTTTCATCGGTCGATTACGCCCTTGCGTCCAACCTGCTCAGGTGTCCTGACCACGCGAGTATGCGCTGGTCCGCGGTTATCAATTGGTGGCCTTCAAGGGCGGTTGCGACGATAAAACGGTCAGCCGGGTCAGGATGGAGGTCCGTCAAACCCGCCGCCCGAATTGCAATGTCTCCGGTTACGGGAATCTCAACAAGGCCCTCCTCCAGCAGTCTCATTCGCCAAGAACCGATGTCGGTTAGCAGCACAAGTCTGCCCTTATCGTGTAACATGGCCACTTCCCAGAATGTGATTGCGGATGCAGCCGCCTGGCTCGTGGCCCACGAATGTTCTATGAGTTGGCGGGTCTGCCCGCCGAGTCTGTGCTCATCGAATAGCAACCAGACCAGGACATGCGTGTCGAGCAGGATCATGGATTCAATATCCGGTCAGGGTTTGACTCGGTTTCCCATTCAACGCCGATAGGCGAGATGATATCATCGAGGATCCGGATGTTGTCTCTATCTCGTCCGAAAGGCGCTTTGGGCGCCTTCCGGCAAGGGGCCAGCTTCGCCACTGGCTTTCCATTCTTGGTGATGATGATTTCACCCCCGCCTTGGGCCACCTCGTCCATGAGCTTTAAGCACTTGGCCTTGAACTCCGACGCTTTCATAGTCCGGGCGGCCGCTCCGAGGCTGCTTTCCGTTGACATGTCCCGCTCCTGCATGGTTAGTGGCCGCAATTATACCATGGTCACCACTATGGTTACACAAGCTCAAATTATCGGGCATACCCCAACTCCGCCAGTAGTTCGTCCATCTTCGCCGCTGCTCCGCATTCCGCATCTGAGAAGGGGCTTCCTCTACGGAGGCTGTCCCAGAAGTCTGCACTCACGATTTTGGGCGGACGCAACCTAACGGGGTACGATGATTAACCGCCCAAACCAGTATTGAATGCGGCTCAATAACCCGTCATTCCCGCCTTCCGCCATTTGTGGATTCACATTTCAAGTGCAACACCTGCTGAGAAAGATTCCGAGCGAGTATCTCTGCCGGGGTGTAGTAGCCCAGACACTTCCTGGGAGTATTGTTGTGGTTGCTGAACAACCGGTCAAATGCATCGTCGGTCAGCTCCGCCAGGTCCGCCTTGCGGGGCAGCACCCGGCGCATGCGGCCGATGGCATTCTCCACCCCTCCCTTCTGCCAAGGGGAATGGGTATCGCAGAAGAAGGTCTCGATGTCCAGGGCATGGAGCCGGTGATGACGTGCGAATTCGGTACCGTTGTCGAAGGCCACCGAGCGGCGCCACCGGGGCGGGAAGGCGCCCAGGACCTGGCGCATGGCGCTGGCGATGGGGCCGGCCGCCTTGCCCTTCTGCCTGAGGGCGATGAGCAGGCGGGAGTGGCGCTCGTGCAGGGCGAGGACAGCCTGTCCGCTTCTGCCGAACAGCATCAGATCGGCCTCCCAGTGGCCGGGAGTCCGGCGAGAACCGGCCTCTGCGGGGCGTTCGGACAAGGGGTGCCGGAACTGGATGAAGGAGGCAGGACTGCCCCCTTTGCGTCCCCGCCAGCCCCGTTTGGACTTGGCCCGTGGGAGAAAATGACGCCAGCTATAGTTCTTGGTCTTGCGGATCTGGGCATGGATGAACCGGTAAATGCTCTCGTGGGAGATGACGGTCCGTCCAGTTTCCAATGCCAGGCGCCCGGCCACCTGCTCGGGGGAACGGCACTGCTGGAGATCGAAGAGCACCCGTTCACGCAGGGAGTCATCGCGCTCCAGCTTGGAACCGGACCAGCGGCGAGCTTGGGCTTGCTGATGGGCGTAACCTGGATTGTAGACCTTGTTGCGGGAAGCATTGCGGCTCAACTCCCTGGAGATGGTAGATGGCGCGCGATCCAAAGCTGCCGCGACTTGGCGGACCGGTTGTCCCGAGGCACGAAGACGGGCCACTTCACACCGCTCTTCAATGGTGACGTGCCGGTATTGAACTTCCATGGCAACACCTTAACTTGGTGTTGCACTTCGTTTGTGAATTTAGCGAATCCAGAAAAGTAGGATACTGGAGGACCTAGCTTTATGAGACAAGCTCTACGGACATCCCACCCACCGGCTCCGCCGTGTCCACGTAGCGGTTGATGTTCAGGTTGAAGTCGTCGGCCTCGATCTCAGTCAGGTCTGCCACGTGGGCGTAGCGGTCCACGTCCTTGAAGGCATAGTAGGCGCCCACGATCTCGCCCGTACGCCCCGGATCGACGAAGTTCTGCGCCTTGCCCTGGCGGAAGTGACCCTCCCGCGCCGGGTCCAGCAGACTGCTCCGCCGTTCGGCGGGCTTGGCCTTGTGCAGCACGAGCCGCCGCCGGTAGCTATCTACCCTATGGACCGCCTCTGAATGATATCCCGCGGCTGCCAATGGGTTGGACAGGACGATTGTTAGGGCCGCCGCTCAATGCCAGCAGGCTGTTGACCTGTTCCGCCGAAATTGTCTTCAGCTCGCTCATCACGTACCAGTCAACTGGCTCTTGGCATGGCGGGGTCGTCTTCGAGCCGTCGTACTGGTAATAGCCGAGTTCGCCCGGTGCGTAACCGTTCGCATTGAGCGCAATGCCGTCGCTGACGGCATCTAGAATCGCCTGCACTGCCGGGCTGGGCGCGCCCAGCGTAAACAACAGCGCCACCGCTACCAAGTGACCGTCGGCGCCTGAATGGACCAAGTGCAGCTCCGCCGGGAAACTCACGCCGTTAATCCGGTGTTCCGAAGGTGAATGAAGATGCGCCGTCTTTAGCTCGAAGGTCCGCTGGCCGACACTCAATGCGTTACCCGGCGGGTATTCGACATGTATGAGCTTCCCGTCGTTGCGCACCGCTCTGGCGTCGCCGCCGTATCGGAATGAAATAGGCCCGGGATCGCCCTCCTCATATCCGGTAATATCGACCGGCGATTGTTGACCGCCGCTAGCGCACGTTGCGTACTCTTCAGAGAGAGAGGCCCAATTTTCCGGCGCGCCCGGCCCTTCGTAGCCCCACTCTAACCCGCTGGCAGGCATTGGAGCATGGCCGCCTCCGTCGCAGGCCGCAATCGCGAACATTGCCGCCAGTAGCCATACCAGCGTCAGGCCGGTGATTTTCATTCCTGGCATATTTTTTCAGGCCGGTCCGGTTCCCTCAAACCTGTGCCTCAGAAACTTCGAAGCTCGCCGGTTGTTGAGGGCGAGGAAGCCGAGGCTGCGCAGGCCATCGAGGAAGCGATTGGGCTTGCAAATGACATTCAAGAGGCCGACGCTCCTTGCCAGCAAAGTGGGACTTCCAGAGGACAAGCTAGCCTTTTTCCACGAGTTGGCGGGCGACGACAGCGCCGCGATCTCGAACTCTACTGTAACAGCATCTAGCTTCAGTGGTATCGGTCTCGCTGCCAATGAACGCCGACACGGCCCTCGTGCACTGGTTCGTCGCCAACGCGCTCCGCCGGCCGCTCGCCCATCTTGGCTGCCGCCCCGCCGTGTCCCCGTGCGAGTTCACCTGGGGTTTTTACCTGGCGCCGTGGGCCCGGATTCGTGGGGAGGTTGGCGCGGCAAATGGTGTTTCTAGGGCGCTGAGGTTTTTTGTAGAGCGTGGCGTGAAAAGTCCCTGGGAAAGCGGCGGTGTTGGGTTGGACGACGGGGATGGCTTCTGAAGGGATGGGCTTGCCACGGGACCGGCATGGTCCAGACGCCCGCGAGTTCGCCACGAACGGAGTCGCGGTGGCGCGGCGAAAATTTATAAACACTACACCAGACAAAATATAGTCTTGACAGGGAAACCGGCGTTGCAGATACTCTCCTTGCCAACGAGCCGGCGCCTTTTTTATTGCCATTTTCGCGCGATTGTTGCCGCTAAAGGTAAGGTTGTTCCCACGAAACGTAAGGAAGAATAATTTGGGCCACCGCAGCCCAAAGGCGAGACACTAATCAGAGGGGCCACAGCTATCATGAGTCCGCACCCCGCCAGCCGGCGCCGTCACTCCCCTCTGAACTTCGCGGCGTAGGTTGAGCAATGAGTCATGATGGGATGCCGTCGCCGCTTTACCGGTGCGCCGCTCAAACGCCTCACTATCGCCTCGGGGCGCCGCCCACTAGTCGCCCTGCTGTTGCTGGCGGCGGCCGTCGCGGCTCTGGTCTCAACCCCAGGCATCCACGCGCAGTCGTCTGGTGCCCTGACTGGCATCCCCCTTAGCGCCCGCGAGTTGGGTCCGGCATTCGACGTTACCCACCCTGATCACGACGCCCACGACGCCCACGCTGTCCACAGCGTTGGCGCCATCACCGTCACATCCGCCGAGCCGGGCGGCGCGATTCAAGAGTATCTCGATAGCGCCGACGTGCGATTGACAGCGGGCGGGACCGGCACGTTCGCAACACGGGACCTGGCCGTCGGCAAAAACCCGTTCAAGATTAAGGCGATGCTGGGCCGCGACGTTTCCACCTACACCTTGATGGTCACCCCCACGGCGTCACCCAAGCTGACGGCCCTCGCCGTGGCCGACGCGGCGACAAGCAATGCGGTCACGCTCAGCCCGGCTTTCGTCAGCGACACGGACTTCTACACCGCCAAGGTAGGCCGAAACCTTGCCCAAATTACCTTCACTCCCACCGTCAGCGCGGGATCTGCGGTTGAGTACCTCACCATCGGCAGCGGCGGGACGTTCCAGGATCACGCCGACGACGACACCAACACCACCGGCTATCAGGTGGACCTGAACGGCGAGGACAAGACGACGCTGGTCCGGCTCAAGGTGACCAACGAGTCTGAGGAGAAAATCTACGAAGTCGTCGTGCTCCGCACCGATGCTACAGTCGTTTGGTCAGCTGTCGCGACGCTGGGCGCGAATGAGGCCGACCCGCCCACCTTCTTCGGCCAAGGGGGGTTTGGCGATCTGCCAGCAGACGACAGGGGCGCCTTAGAGGGCGCCGGTCAGTTTGACTTCAGTAGCCGGACTTATGAGTACGCCGGTTTCTATTACAACGATTCTGACAGCACCGCAGCCATTCTGCTCAACAATAAGGGCGCCTCGACCGATCCTTTCAGGGACACCAAGGCCCTGTTGCGCTGGTTTGTGTACGATTCCAGTTTCGGTTTTGGCGATGCTACTAATCCCAACATTGCCGGAAGTAATGTCGAGTACCGATGGACGGGCAGTGACGTGTCTTTCAGTTGGGAGCAAGGCCAGCGGGTGGCACTGTGGATTACGGAGCATCCCCCGGAGGTGAGCGTCTCAGCAAACGCGGCCTCGGTCACCGAGAGCGTCGCCGACACCATCATCACCTTCACCTTCACCCCCGAGCCGCAGTTGGCGACGCCATTGGCCGTAACGGTCAACGTCAGCGAGACCGGCGGCGATTACGTCACTGCGGCGAACGAGAGCGACAGGACGGAAACAATCCCGGCGAACACTGCGCATGTCGAGTTCAACGTCACGGTTGCCGCCGGGGATAACGCCTGGGACGCGCATTCAACTATCATCGCTTCCATCGTCCCCAACTCCGCCGCGTACACCATAAAGGCCGGCGAGGGCTCGGCGCAAACGGTGGTATTGGACGACGACAATCCGGCGGGAGTGGTGACGATTGGGGCAGGTAGTTCGACGCAGAGCGTGACGGAAGGCTTGCCGGTGACGGCGATCGTGACGGCAACGACGACCGGCGACCAGGAGCCGCACAAGGATTTCACCGCGAGTGTGGTTGCCGACGAGTTGGCCACGCCTCAGGCCACAGCCGGCGTTGATTTCACCGCCGACACGTTCGCTATCACGTTCCCCGGCAATACGGGGCTGCACGGCACGAACTGGAAGCGAGCAGAAGTGAGCGTCTGGGTTCAAACCATGCAGGTCACAGTCGTCACGGCGCAGGACACGATTGATGAGCCGCACGAGGCGTTCCGAGTCTACCTGGAGGCGATAAGTGCCCCGTTCACCAAGGGCACTCCGGACACCGTGACGATTACGCTCAAAGACGCCGCCCCTGGCGTGACCGTAGATCCTGTCGAGTTGACCATCGCCGAGGGCGCCATCAAGACCTATATCGTGGTTCTCAACACCAAGCCCACCGGCGACGTGACCGTCGCCATTACCGGCCACGCCGGTACGGACCTAACCCTGTCGGGCGCCACGCTGGCCAACGACGTGCTGACCTTCACGGCAGACAACTGGAACGCTGCGCAAACGGTAACGGTAACCGCCGCGACCGACGTAGATACCCTAACGGACGACGAGGTAACCCTGACCCACACCGCCAGCGGCGGGGGCTACGGCTCGGTTACCGCCAAGACCGTGACCGTGACTGCAACCGAGAACGATGCCTCTGGCCTGACCATAGACCCCGCCTCGCTGACAATGACCGAGGGCGGGGCCAAGAACTACACCGTGAGGCTGGACTCTGAACCGACGGCCAACGTGGCCGTCGCCATCACCGGCCACGGCGAGACAGACCTAACCTTATCGGGCGCTACGCTGACCAACGACGTGCTGACCTTGACCACCGACAACTGGAACACGGTGCAGACGGTAACTGTAACCGCTGCAGAGGACGACGACGCTTCCAACGACCCGGCGCAATCCTGACCCACACCGTCAGCGGTGGGAGCTACGGCTCGGTCGCCGCCAAGACCGTGACCGTGACCATCACGGAGAACGACACTGCAGGCTTGATCATAGACCCCGCCTCGCTGACAATGACCGAGGGCGGGGCCAAGAACTACACCGTGAGGCTGGACTCTGAACCGACAGCTGATGTGGCCGTCGCCATCACCGGCCACGGCGAGACAGACCTAACCTTATCGGGCGCTACGCTGACCAACGACGTGCTGACCTTCACCACCGACAACTGGAACACGGTGCAGACGGTGACGGTCACCGCCGTCGAGGACGATGATGCTGTAGCCGACGGCGAGGTAACCCTGACCCACACCGCCAGCGGCGGGAGCTACGGCTCGGTCGCCGCCAAGACCGTGACCGTGACCATCACGGAGAACGACACTGCAGGCTTGATCATAGACCCCGCCTCGCTGACAGTGACCGAGGGCGGGGCCAAGGACTACACGGTGAGGCTGGACTCTGAACCGACGGCGGACGTGACCGTCGCCATCACTGGCCACGCCCGGACGGACCTAACCCTGTCGGGCGCTACGCTGACCAACGACGTGCTGACCTTCACAGCAGATAACTGGAACACGGCGCAGACGGTGACGGTCACCGCCGTCGAGGACGACGATGCCGTAGCGGACGGCGAGGTAACCCTGACCCACACCGCCAGCGGCGGGGGCTACGGCTCGGTCGCCGCCAAGACCGTGACCGTCACCATCACCGAGAACGACACTGCAGGCATGACCATAGACCCCGCCTCGCTGACAGTGACCGAAGGCGGAGCCAAGAACTACACCGTGAGGCTGGACTCTGAACCGACGGCCGACGTGACCGTCGCCATCACCGGCCACACCGGGACAGATCTAACCCTGTCGGACGATACGCTGACGGATAACGCATTGACCTTCACCACAGACAACTGGAACGCAGCGCAGACGGTGACCGTAAGCGCCGCCGAGGACGCAGACGCCGTAGCCGACCGCGAGGTAACCCTGGCCCACACCGCCAGCGGCGGGGACTACGGCTCGGTCGCCGCCAAGACCGTGACCGTGACAATCACCGAGAACGACACTGCAGGCTTGACCATAGACTCCGCCTCGCTGACAGTGACCGAGGGCGGGGCCAAGGACTATGCCGTGAGGCTGGACTCTAAACCGACGGCCGACGTGACCGTCGCCATCACCGGCCACGCCGGGACGGACCTAACCTTGTCGGGCGATACGCTGGCCAACGACGCATTGACCTTCACCACAGGCAACTGGAACACGGCGCAGACGGTGACGGTCACCGCCGTCGAGGACGATGATGCTGTAGCCGACGGCGAGGTAACCCTGACCCACACCGCCAGCGGCGGGGACTACGGCTCGGTCGCCGCCAAGAACATCACCGTGACGATCACCGAGAACGACACTGCAGGCCTGACCGTAGACTCCGCCTCGCTGACAGTGACCGAGGGCAGGGCCAAGAACTACACCGTGAGGCTGGACTCTGAACCGACGGCCGACGGGACCGTCGCCATCACCGGCCACGCCGGGACGGACCTAACCCTGTTGGGCGACATGCTGGCCAACGACGCATTGACCTTCACCACAGACAACTGGAACACCGCGCAGACAGTAACCGTAAGCGCCGCCGAGGACGCTGACGCCACGGCGGACGCGGACGTAACCCTGACCCACACCGCCAGCGGAGGGGACTACGGCTCGGTCGCCGCCAAGACCGTGACCGTGACTATAACCGAGAACGACACTGCAGGCGTCACCATAGACCCCGCCTCGCTGACAGTGACCGAGGGCGGGGCCAAGGACTATGCCGTGAGGCTGGACTCTGAACCGACGGCCGACGTGACCGTCGCCATCACCGGCCACGCCCGGACGGACTTAACCCTGTCGGGCGATACGCTGACGGATAACGCATTGACCTTCACCACAGACAACTGGAACACCGCGCAGACAGTAACCGTAAGCGCCGCCGAGGACGCAGACGCCACGGCGGACGCGGACGCGACCCTAACCCACACCGCCAGCGGCGGGGACTACGGCTCGGTCGCCGCCACGACCGTAACCGTCACCATCACCGAGAACGACACCGCAGGCTTGACCATAGACCCTGCCTCGCTGACAGTGACCGAGGGCGGGGCCAAGAACTACACCGTGGGGCTGGACTCTGAACCGGCGGCCGATGTGGCCGTCGCCATCACCGGCCACGGCGGGACGGATCTAACCCTGTCGGGCGCTACGTTGGCCAATGACGCATTGACCTTCACCACAGACAACTGGAACACGGCTCAGACAGTAACGGTAAGCGCTGCCGAGGACGCAGACGCTTCCAACGACCCGGCGGTAATCCTGACCCACACCGCCAGCGGCGGGGGCTATGGCTCGGTCGCCACCAAGATCATCACCGTGACTATCACCGAGAACGACACCGCAGGCGTGACCATAGACCCCGCCTCGCTGACAGTGACCGAGGGCGGGGCCAAGAACTACACGGTGAGGCTGGACTCTGAACCGACGGCCGACGTGACCGTCGCCATCACCGGCCACGGCGGGACAGACCTCACCCTGTCGGGCGGCACGCTGGTCAACGACGCATTGACCTTCACCACAGACAACTGGAACGCAGCGCTTACGGTTACCGTAAGCGCTGCCGAGGACGACGACGCTTCCAACGACCCGGCGGTAACCCTGACCCATGCCGCCATCGGTGGGGACTATGGCTCGGCCGCCGTAAAGACCGTAACCGTGACTATCACCGAGAACGATACCTCTGGCATGACCATATACCCCACTTCGCTGACAGTGACCGAAGGGCAAACCAACACCTACACCGTGAGGCTGGACTCTGAACCGACGGCCGACGTGACCGTCGCCATCACCGGCCACGGCGGGACGGACCTAACCCTGTCGGGCGCCACCCTGGCCAACGACGCATTGACCTTCACCACAGACAACTGGAACACGGCGCAGGCAGTGACGGTCACCGCTGTCGAGGACGCTGACGCCGCGGCGGACGCGGACGTAACCCTAACCCACACCGCCGGCGGCGGGAGCTACGGCTCGGCCGCCGTAAAGACCGTAACCGTCACCATCACCGAGAACGACACCGCAGGCTTGACCATAGACCCTGCCTCGCTGACAGTGGCCGAGGGCGGGGCCAAGAACTACACCGTGGGGCTGGACTCTGAACCGGCGGCCGATGTGGCCGTCGCCATCACCGGCCACGGCGGGACGGATCTAACCCTGTCGGGCGCTACGTTGGCCAACGACGCATTGGCCTTTACCACAGACAACTGGAACACGGCGCAAACGGTTACCGTAAGCGCTGCCGAGGACGCAGACGCTACGGCGGACGCGGACGTAACCATAACCCACACCGCCAGCGGAGGGGACTACGGCTCGGTCGCCGCCAAGACCGTGACCGTGACCATCAAGGAGTACGACGAGCAGAGAGTAGAGCTCATTCTTATCACCGGGGGCGAGGGCGACGGACCGGCCTCCGCCCCGGTTCCGGCCGCCTTACCCAACAATGCCACCGGCAACGTGCCCGGCGTGTCAGTTTCGCCATCTGAGATGACCGTAACCAAGGGAGCCACCGGGACATACACCGTGGTCTTGAATTCCAGGCCTTCGTCCGCCGTAACCATATCCGTCAACGTTCCAGCGGGCAACGATATTTCGGCAAACCCGCTGAGTCTCACCTTCTCCACCGGCAACTGGAGTACCCCGCAGATGGTCACCGTGTCAGCTGCGGAAGGCTCCGGCGTTCAGGACGGCTCGGCGGTAACCATCACCCACTCCCCCAGCGGCGGCGGCTATGACTCCGCGAGGGCAGACTCCGTCACTGTAGCGGTCAAGGACAACCACCCGCCGGGCGTAACGATCTCGCCCAGCGCTCTAACCATCCAGGAGGGCAATAGCGCAGACTACACCGTGGCGCTGGACTCCCAGCCGGCCGTCCCGATGACTATAATCTGCGAGCCGCCGGCCAACACCGGCGTCTCGGCGTCACCTGCCACACTCACCTTCACCAAAGACGATTGGGACCGCGAGCGAACCATAACCGTTTCGGCTGCCAAGGACGCCGCCGCCGTAGCTGGTCCCCCCGCCACTCTGGTCCACCATGTGAGTGGGTCCGCGGAATACGCGACGCTCACCCTCAACTGCGTAACCGTAACCACTCTGGAGACCGACACCCAGGGCGTAATCATCTCGCCCACGGCGCTGACCGTGGCCGAGGGATCGAGCAACAGGTACACGGTGGCGCTAAACTCCCAGCCCACTGGCCCCGTAACGGTGTACATCGACGGCCATTCTGGGACCGAACTCACACTGTCCACAACCACTCTGACCTTCACAGCAGCCGATTGGGATACCGGCAAGACCGTGGCAGTTACCGCCAGACAGGACGCTGACACCATCGCCGACCCCGTTGTAAGTCTGGTCCACACAGTCAGGGGGGCGGACTACGAGGGAATCGCGGCCACCAACCTGGTGGTGACCATCAAACGCGACGACTCGAGGGCTCCTGTTACTGTGGGGCCAATCAGGCCTGACGCGAGTGTCGCCTCGCCATTACCTACCCCCGAGATTACGATTCGGTGGGCCGGGTCCGACCCGGCTCTAGTCATCGATGAGGGCGGCGAGCTGGTTGTGGAAGTATCGAGGTCCGCCGGGTGGGACGATGTGCTGACAGGCGTAAGGTTAGAGGTCGCCGAGACCGGCAACGTACTGCATTACCAAGTACTGATGACCAACCGGGATGGCGAATACGTATCAGTAGACCTGCCTTTGGCGCCACCGTTGGAGTTGGATTTCCCCAACACGGGGCTTTCAACAATGACAATGAAGTTAGCGCTGTACACCAAGGACGAAAACGTTGACGAAGACGACAGCGAGGTCACCTTCAAACTGCTGCCCGACACCCGACACCCGAAGCGTTATACGGTAGGCGATGCGGACGCTGTGACGATCACGGTGAGAGACAATGATGCGCCGGACCTCGCGCCGACTGCGACTCCCGAGCCGGCGCTATCGCCAACGCCCAAGATCGCGCCGGCCGCGACTACGGAGTCCACACCTGAACCAACCCCCACGCCTGCCGCGACTCTACAGCCGACGCCGCCCCCGGTTCCTCCCGCCGCGCCGGCGGAGACGGACTCTGAGGACCCGCCTCTGACTCCTGCGGTCATGCTGGTCCTACTTCTGCTCCCGTTGGCTTTGGTGGCCTGGCTAATCCGCCGATGGTGGCGACGGCGGAGGTAGCGCCCTGCTCCTCTGGCCCAAAGAGCCCCGGCGCCGCCCCGGGTCACTCCCTGAAGGCCTCACGAGGTAGACCGAAGCCCAATACGTCGCCGGAATTCATGCAGCGTTGAGGGGAATCTGGTTCCTCGATCGCGCCGCGGGACTGAGTTCGTAGCTGAAACGATCTGCATCCCGCTGGTTGCACGCGCCTGATATGTCAGCGGATAGACCAGGGAACAGGAAGAGGATGGAGAGCGTAGATGTTCTCAGGACAGGGGCATCAACGGGGCTTGGTCGCGACGGCCGCGCCAGCTGGTGGCCAGGGAAGCACCGTGTAGCGTTCCGGCGGGCTATGTACGCGGCTGCCAGTTCAGCGCCCTCCCAAGGTTGGAGAGATATTCGGCGAACGCGCGGCGTCCCGTCTGCGTCACCTGTACCCAGTACGCGGCTTGGAATCCAGGAACTCCTTGGTGATTACGAGATAATCGGCGTCCTCGAGCTTTCGCAGATGGGTGGTCGGGTTGCCGCCGCTTAGGTCGAGCGCCTTCTGGATGAATCCGTAGGCGAGCTGGTCCGTTTCGGGCTGGGAGACTAACAGAGTCATTATTCGCAACCGGGTGGACTGGTGGATGGTCTCGTTGAGGGAGATGGCCTCGTCGGTCATAGGACGCCGCTCTTGCGAGTCCATGCCACGCCTAGCGCGGCCACTATCGGCGTTGCCGCATTCGTGGTGTGATGGACTGGCGGATGTTCTTGTTGAGCACAACCGCCTGGCCGGTCATGTGACGCCGCTCTTACGTATCCACACCGCGCCTAGGGCTACCACTATCAGTGTTGCCGCGGCCACAATCACCTCTGCGGAGTCGCCTGCGAGGTAGCTGTGGATGTAGAAAGCCGCCGCGATCGCCGGATGGTGCATTATGCCGAACAAGATGTATCCCAGCGGCACTATGCCCATGGCGACGTACGGAATGTTGGTCCCGGCGTCGCCCGCAGTCCACATTCCCGCTGCCCCCCGGAACCAGGAACGCCGCCATCACCACCGCAAGCCAGAAGAGGAACACCCTGATGCCAGCGCTGCGAACTGCGTCGCCAGCTGCGTTTTCCCTGCCCGCGCGGTGTCCTATGATGGCGCTGCCCAGCATTCCCGCGGTGGAGAGGGCGCCCCACAGCGGCCCGTTAATCCACGGATTACCCGCCTAGAAATCGGGCGCCAGCGTCTCGATGGTGTACTGGGAGACATGTCCCAGCGAAGCTATCGGGCCCCAGAGGAGCAGTATAGTAGTCGTCCCGGCGACGTGCATGGAGTTCCGAGCCCTGTCCATCGTGGTGTTGATGGCGCGCCAACTCTCTTCAGGGGTGAGCGCCTTCAATTCACCGTCCGTTTCCTGCATTGCGCACCTCCTTGTCGTCACTTGGACAGTGGCTTCGCCCTTTGGTTTGTTGTGCGAACTAGTTGACATCACTTTGTGGGCCGATGCCATCGGCGTGATTTTGTGCGCTCGCAGGATGTGATTGCCGAGCAAATAAGTTTCTAAGAAACCTCTGGATAAGTGAAGCCTCACGCCGCCCAACCCGTCATTCCGGCGAAAGCCGGAACCTAGAATTTCAAGAGCATGGATTCCGGCCCGGGCCTGAATGACGGTTCTTGAGAGGTGTCCTAATACGAAGCTAGGGAAGCGATCGAGGGAGGCGCATGAGCATGGGACCTTCGAATGCACTCGCGTTGCAAGTGGCCTCGTTGCGGAGGATGCACGGCAAGATGCTGGGCATGGATGACGTGAGCTTCGGGGTCAAGCGCGGCAGGGTCGTCTGCATCATCTCGGCCTCGACAGCGCCGGCAAGACCCCTACAATCGGGCGCCTCGAAGGGCTACGCTAGCCGTTCGGCGGGGATAACCTCGTAGTCCCACTGGCGGCTGACTACGTTCCTGGCGGCGATCACCGAATCGCCGGCCGGCATAGGTCTGGAGGGTAAAGAGGGTGGCCTGGATGGTGCCTGGGTGGTGGATGGACGCCCCGGCGAAAGGACGGCGAGATGGGCCAGGGGAGACTAGGGCGTGTTGACATTTTGTACAATTGTTAAAATTACTTTTAAACTGGAGGTATGCTTACAGAAGAGTTGCACCCCGATCAATGGCTTCGCATTATTCAGTTTTTGCGCACCTGTTCTGGTGTGTATGTGGGGAAAGAGGAGAACTGCCGCCGTTTCCTTACGGGGATCTTGTGGATATCCCGGACCGGTGCCCAGTGGCGGGCGCTCCCGCAGGAGTATGGCCGATGGAACACCGTGTATAAACGCTTTCTCCGCTGGTGTGAGCAAGGCGTCTGGAAGCGGATGCGAGAGGCCTTTGCCAATGATCCTGACCTGGAACACCTTCTGCTGGACAGCACCATGATCCGGGCCCATCCCTGTGCGGCCGGCGCGCCGCTAAAAAGGGGGCCAAGGGGCGCAGGGCCTGGGCCGAAGTCGCGGTGGCTTCACCAGTAAAATCCACATGAGCGTGGACGCCCTGGGCAACCCGCTCCAGTTCAAGCTCACGGCAGGCCAAGCCCATGATATCACCCAGGCTGAGGCGCTGCTCCTGTCTGACCCCATAAAGTATGTGATTGCCGATAAGGGGTACGACGCCGACACATTCGTCCAGGTAATCCGAGAGCGTGGCGCGGTCCCCGTCATACCGCCCCGCTCCAACCGGAAGATGCCGAGGGAGTACGATGCTCATCTGTACAAAGAGCGCCACTTGGTGGAGTGCTTCATCAACAAGATGAAGCACTCCCGGCGCATTTTCTCGCGGTACGACAAGCTCGCCATGACCTACCTCGGTTTTCTACACTTCGTCAGCACCCTCATTTGGCTACGATGAAATGTCAACAGAACCTAGGTATTACAACTTTAAAATGCTTGGCGGCCAACCGTCGGAAACGGGGATTCACTAGCGGCCTAAGTTCATTGAATGTTTCTCGTGTGTGGTGTCTGACTACCTCGGCTATTGTCAAGTCGGTTGTAACAACTGTAATGAAGCCGTGGCGAACTAAATCCACTATACGTTGGAAAGCTACGTTCCCAGGTGGTGTACCAACCGTTATAAAGCAACTCGCGTCAAAAAAGACGTTGATCGGATGATCAGCCATTCTTGCACCGTCAATAATATGTGGTTGTTTACGGACCCGAAATGGAGGTAGTGCTTAAGGCTTGACAATTCCATCTGCTTAAATGCCCACGACTTGTTCAAGGAGAACGTGATATATCTCCGACCACCCTGTTCAACCTATCCGCCTAACGGTCCTCCGCCGTCTCCAGGTCGTGCTGGCCCAGCAGTCCCATCCAGAATCCGGCGGAATTCCCGAAGAAGCGCGAGAACAGCAGCGCCGTCTCCGCCGATATGCCCGCTCCCCGTTCACGATCGCGTGGACCCGTCGTGCGTCCACGCCAATGGACTTGGCCAGCCGGTACTGGGTGATGTTCATGGGTCGCAGGGACTCTTCCTCAAGAATCTCCCCCGGATGGATGGGCGGCAGACTTTCGAGGCTGTCCGCCGTCTTTTTCGTCATGGTCTCCCTCCATAACGCCGCCACGCCGTTAATGGTAGTCCACAATCTCCGCTTCGTAAGGGTTCCCGTCGGCCCAGGCGAAACAGATCCGCCACTGGTTATTACCGCGGTTCTCCTTCTATCTGTCCGGATTCAATACTGCCACGCCTGTCGATTCAAAGTGCCTGACGTTCCGCGTGATCACCGTCAATCCTCGCTCTAGCGCCGTTGCCGCTATAAGCAGGTCCGCGCTGTCGTGTCCAATGGTTGCAGACAGTTGGCCCCACCGCCGCGCGGTCCCGGTATCAACAAGAAGTATCCGGTCGCCATACCAGACCAACACCCGGTCCAGCCAGACACTCAAGTCCCGTGCGAAGGAAGGGTTGTGAAGTTGCTGTTGCGTTATGCCCCGCTCTATTTCCCCCACCGTAACGACGCTTAGGTACAGGTCCGCTGTGCGTTGGCCATCCACCCATCTGATAGTCTCAGGATTCCGGTCTCGCCTCCGGAGTGCTGACAGCACATCCGTGTCCAGGAGAAACATCAGATATCCAGCGGCCTCTCCGCAATGGACATCCGTTCAAATTCGTGGTCGTCTTGCGGGATCGGGTGTACTGTACTGCGAACTTTTCGGTGGGAGATCCTTTTGTAAAGAAGGGGTCAAGTGACCCAGCAACAAGCTGCCGCGAGCCTCCATTCCGTCGCGGGCGGCCCCGCCATCCCTCCTGCGGACGGGAGGAAAAGCCCAGCCGTCACTGTCGCCGCTGCATCTCGTGAAGATAAGGCCGGTCATAGCCGTTTCCCCACCGCTCCCCCCACGCGAGAAGCGGCTCAGCCCCAGGCTAGCGCGTAACGGGTGCGGCGGCATGCGCCTGGCACCTACAACGGCTTCGCTATCCCCCTCCCCAATCCTCCCCCTCAACTCAGGGAGAGGAGGCTAACCCATTCCTCATATGGACGAAGAGTCCCTTTCCCCTGTGGGGGCAGGTTCGCATGGGGGCGAGTGGCCGGAAGTCGTGGTCCCCTTGGAATGTACTACCGACGCACAGACGCATACACAATTGCGCCACCTATCGCCAAGGTTACCCCGGCCACGACGATGATCCACAGCCAGGGAAGTCCGCCCTCCTCTTCCCGATCGACCATTGCAGGCGCAACCATGGGAGTGGGCGTCGCGGTGGCCGGGGGCTCCGGGGTCGGCGTCGGGGTAGGCATGGGCGTGGCAGTCGGCGTGGGCGCCAGGGTCGGCGTCGGGGTAGGAATTGGCGTAGAGGTTGGGGCGGGCGCCGGGGGCGGTGTTGGGGTAGGCATGGGCGTAGAGGTTGGGGTGGGTACCAGGGTCGGTGTCGAGGTGGGCATGGGCGTGGCAGTCGGCGTGGGTACCGGTGTCGGTGTCGGGGTAGGTTCAGGCGTGGGCGTAGAGGTCGGGATGGGTGTAGGCGTCGGTGGGGGAGTGACGCTGACAATTATCCGGGAAGAGCCTCCCACCGGTTGTTCGGTCTTGTCTATGTCTTTCAAGACTCCGGCAAAAGCGTGGGCCCCCTCCTCGGCGGATGCCGTTACGGTGTAGGTGAAACTCTCATCCCCCAGCAGGGTGAAGACGACGGTCCGGCCCTCCGCTTTGGCGGCTTCCAAGCTGGACCTTACGTAGGTGAAACCCATGGGCAGCGTCTCCACGACCTGCCCCAAACTTCCGTATCCGGTGGCAGTGATCGTTACCGTCAGCTCACCGCCTGGCGGAGCCCACGACTGGGAGAAGCGCCTGGTGGCACTGTGCTCCGCAGCGGCTACGGGACTTGTGTGAAGTACGCTTGCCAGCCCTATCGCTATGCTCACAACAAGCGATACCGCGGCAACTCTTTGCGCCAAGCTCATCATTCTGCTCATCTGAAACTCTCTGCCCACTGTCGTCCGGGCGGATCAGCTGGCGAAGTAGCGGAACACCACCCCTAGCGCCTGCTGCTTGGTAATGAGGTCTGCAAAGTAATCAAAGACGGCGGCTAGGGCCTCGTCCCTCTCGATCAGCCCGTTGTTGTTGAAGTCGTACCTGGTCCATATACCCTCGTTCTCTACGTCGGTGACGCTGACGACCATATGGAGCATACCCATCATGCCCTTTAGGTCGGTAGCCTGCAGCATCACCTGATACACATTGTCCGTATCCGCGTCCGCCGGGGCTTCGTAGTCAGGTGGCGCATTGAATGCCAGCGCTCCGGCGCCGCTGACGGTGAACGCGCCAGCGTCATCACCTCCAAGCGACCACGTCACCTCTGTCCCTTCAGGGTCCATGGCCGTGTAGGCGGCGATGGCTTCGACACTGTTCTCCTCGTACTCTGTCGCGACTGGCCCCGCTATCGCCGGTGGCTCATCCACGTCGGTGACCATGACGGTCAGGTCGATGAGGTCGCTGCCGCCCGCTCCGTCGGATACGCGCGCCCGAAGGCTGTAGCTGGCCTTGGTCTCGTAGTCGAGGGCGGCCTTGGCCAGTAGCTGGCCGGTGCGCCTGTCGATGCCAAAGGAGCCAGCATCAACGCCCCTCAGCGTATAGGTCAGCGTATCGTTGTCGCGATCGGTGGCGGCCACCGGACTGCCGAAGCTGGCCCCTTCGCCCGTGCCCTCCGGCACGGAGCGGACCGCCCTAAGGCCATCGATGAACACCGGCTCCCGGTTTGCCGGGGCGGCGATGCTGCCGCCTCCCCCACCACCACCGCCACCGCCGCCGCCACCACCCGTGACCGGCGGCGCCACCGGTTCCGTGGCAGTGGTGGCGCTGGCCTCGCTGGACCAATCGCCGTCGCCCACAGAGTTCACGGCGCGTATCCGGTAGGTGTAGGTCGTCCCCGCACTCAGGCCGCTGTTCCGATAGCTCGTGGCGTTGGCCGCGATGCTCGAAGAGACGGGGGCATAACCCCCTGACGCCGTCTTCCGTTCCAGCCGGTAGCCGGTGATGGCGCTGCCGCCGTCGCCGGGCGCCGTCCACTTCAGGTTGATGGCGCTGGTGCTCGCCGACGTTGCCGCAAGGTCGTCGACGGCTTCGGGCGCGGCGTTCGCGGTGGTGGCGCTGGCCTCGTTGGAGGCCGCGCCCGCGTCCACCGAGTTGATGGCCGAAACGCGGTAGTGCCGCGTCGTGCCGGCGCTCAGGCCGCTGTGGCGGTACGTCGTCGCGCTGGAACCAGTATCGCTGTCCAGTTCGTGCCGCCGTCGTCGGACACCTCGATCTTGTAGCCGGAAATGGCTGCTCCGCCGTCGCTCGCGGGCGCCGTCCAGGCGAGGTCGATCCGCGTCTGGCCGTTCGCCGTCGCTCCCAGACCCGTCGGCGCTCCCGGCGTGCCGGGAGCGGCCGTGGTGGCGCTGGCCTCGTTGGACCAATCGCCGTCGCCCACAGAGTTCACGGCGCGTATCCGGTAGGTGTAGGTCGTCTCCGCGCTCAGGCCGCTGTCCCGATAGCTCGTAGCGTCGGCCTCTATGCTCGAAGAGACGGGGGTATAGTCCCCAGACGCCGTCTTGCGTTCCAAGTGGTAGCCGGTGATGGCGCTGCCGCCGGGCGCCGTCCACGTGAGGTCGATGGCGCTCGCGCTGGCCGACGTTGCCGCGAGGTCGTCGACGGCTTCGGGCACGGTGTTCGCGGCGTTCGCGGTGGTGGCGCTGGCCTCGTTGGAGGCCGCGCTCGCGTCCACCGAGTTGATGGCCGAAACGCGGTAGTGCCGCGTCGCACTGGCAGTCAGGCCGATGTGAGCGTACGCCGTCGCGCTGGAGTCAGTGTCGCCGACCAGCACAGACCAGTTCGTGCCGCCGTCGTCGGACACCTCGATCTTGTAGCCGGTGATGGCTGCTCCGCCGTCGCTTTCGGGCGCCGTCCAGGCGAGGTCGATCCGCGTCTGGCCGTTGGCCGTCGCTCCCAGACCCGTCGGCGCTCCCGGCGCGACAGGCGCGGTGTGAGTGGTGGCGCCGGCCTCGTTGGACCAAACGCCGTCGCCCACGCCGTTCACGGCGCGTATCCGGTAGGTGTAGGCCGTGGCAGCGGTCAGGCCGGTGTCCTGATAGCTCGTGGCGGCGGCCGCGATGCTCGTTGAGACGGAGGTGTAGTCCCCGGCCCCCGTCTTACGCTCCAGGCGGTAGCCGGTGATGTCGCTGCCGCCGTCGGCGGGCGCCGTCCACGTGAGGGCGATGGCCGTCGCACTCTGCGCCGCAGCCGCGAGGTCGGAGACGGCAGAGGGCGCGGTGTGAGTGGTGGCGCCGGCCTCGTTGGACCAAACGCCGTCGCCCACGCCGTTCACGGCGCGTATCCGGTAGGTGTAGGCCGTGGCAGCGGTCGGCCGGTGTCCTGATAGGTGGCGGCGGCCGCGATGTCGTTGAGACGGAGGTGTAGTCCCCGGCCCCCGTCTTACGCTCCAGGCGGTAGCCGGTGATGGCGCCGCCGTCGGCGGGCGCCGTCCACGTGAGGGCGATGGCCGTCGCACTCTGCGCCGCAGCCGCGAGGTCGGAGACGGCAGAGGGAGTGGTGTGAGTGGTGGCGCTTGGCTCGTTGGACCATCCCGTCGGCCGGTCTTGTAGGCGTCGCAGCGGTCAGGCCGGTGTCCTGGTAGGCGGTAGCCGGTGATGTCGCTGCCGCCGTCGGCGGGCGCCGTCCACGTGAGGGCGATGGCCGTCGCACTCTGCGCCGCAGCCGCGAGGTCGGAGACGGCAGAGGGAGTGGTGTGAGTGGTGGCGCTTGGCTCGTTGGACCAGGCGCCGTCGCCCACGCCGTTCACGGCGCGGATGCGGTAGGTGTAGGCCGTCGCAGCGGTCAGGCCGGTGTCCTGGTAGCTCGTGGCGTTGGCCGCGATGCTCGTTGAGACGGAGGTGTAGTCCCCGGCCCCCGTCTTGCGCTCGAGCTCGTAGCCGGTGATGTCGCTGCCGCCGTCGGCGGGCGCCGTCCACGTGAGGGCGATGGCCGTCGCACTCTGCGCCGCAGCCGCGAGGTCGGAGACGGCAGAGGGAGTGGTGTGAGTGGTGGCGCTTGGCTCGTTGGACCAGGCGCCGTCGCCCACGCCGTTCACGGCGCGGATGCGGTAGGTGTAGGCCGTCGCAGCGGTCAGGCCGGTGTCCTGGTAGCTCGTGGCGTTGGCCGCGATGCTCGTTGAGACGGAGGTGTAGTCCCCGGCCCCCGTCTTGCGCTCGAGCTCGTAGCCGGTGATGTCGCTGCCGCCGTCGGCGGGCGCCGTCCACGTGAGGGCGATGGCCGTCGCACTCTGCGCCGTGGCCGCGAGGTTGGAGACGGCAGAGGGAGTGGTGTGAGTGGTGGCGCTTGGCTCGTTGGACCAGGCGCCGTCGCCCACGCCGTTCACGGCGCGGATGCGGTAGGTGTAGGTGGTGGCGGCGGTCAGGCCGGTGTCCTGGTAGCTCGTGGCGTCGGCCGCGATGCTCGTTGAGACGGAGGTGTAGTCCCCGGCCCCCGTCTTGCGCTCGAGCTCGTAGCCGGTGATGTCGCTGCCGCCGTCGGCGGGCGCCGTCCACGTGAGGGCGATGGCCGTCGCACTCTGCGCCGTGGCCGCGAGGTTGGAGACGGCAGAGGGAGTGGTGTGAGTGGTGGCGCTTGGCTCGTTGGACCAGGCGCCGTCGCCCACGCCGTTCACGGCGCGGATGCGGTAGGTGTAGGTGGTGGCGGCGGTCAGGCCGGTGTCCTGATAGTTGATGGCGTCGGCCGCGATGCTGGATGAGACGAGGGAGTAGACTCCGCTGCCGGTCTTGCGTTCGAGGCGGTAGCCGGTGATGTCGCTGCCGCCGTCGGCGGGCGCCGTCCACGTGAGGGCGATGGCCGTCGCGCTCTCCGCCGCAGCCGCGAGGTTGGAGACGGCAGAGGGAGCGGTCGGGGTGATGGGAGTCGTGGCGCTGGCCTCGTCGGACCATGCGCCAGGGCCCTCGTCATTGGCCGCACGCACCTGTACGTCATAGGAGGCGCCGCTATCGAGCGACACGATGACGATCGACAGGGCAGCGCTCGCCGCGCCGCCGGTAACCTCGGTCCAGGCGCTCGCGGACGACTTCTTGTAGCGGTGGTCATAGTCAGTAATCGGCGGGCCGTCGTTACTCGGGGCGCTCCATCTCACGCTCAGGCTGGTGGGCGAAGCGGGCGCGACGATCGGCGTCGAAGGCTTGCCCGGCGGCTCATTGGCGTCGGTGACCGTGACCGTGAGCGAAGCGGAGGCCGTGCGGTCCGCCGTGTCCGTCACCCGGACTGTCGCCTCGTAGACGTTGTCGTCATCCGCGTCCGCCGGGGCCTCGAAGTTCTGCGCAACCATGCTCAGCGCGCCCGTACTGCTATCGATGGTGAAGTCGGCGGCGTCGGCGCCCTCCAGGGTCCAGGTAGCCGACCCGGTCGGCGTGGGTGTCACCGTCGGCGTGACCGGGCCGTAGGCCATGTTTTCGGCCACCGACGCATCGGCCAAGCCGGAGACCACCAACTCCCGTGGGATACTACGCTTTACACGGACCGTTGACAGTGAAGCGCCGTCCTTTGCGCAGATGCCGCCGTCGACGCAAGTCTGGCTCGCGACCAGGACGAACTCGACCGCAGCGTCGCCGGTGGGAGTGAGCTCGACCAGGTAGGCGTGCGCCGCTTCGTCGGGCACGATGTGGGGCGCGACGCTCTTGACCGTCGCGCCCGTTACTCTGATTGACGGCGAGTTCGCGGCGAAGTCCACCACCGGGCGGCTGAAGGCTACCACCACGTTCACCTTGTCGGACGTGCCGAGGTGAACGGTCGAGTTGGACGCGCTCTCGGCCAGCTCCTCCGTCAGGGCGCCGGGCGGCCACGCCCTCTCCAGCGTTCCCGGACTCAGCGGGTAAGAGCGCGTCTGGGCGTTCCCGCCGTTATACAAGTTCTTGACCGTCAATATCTCGGCGCCCTGCGTCTCCGACCACCTGGGGCCGGGTATGACCTCGGTCACGGCGGTGTCCATTCGCCCGCCCCAGCTGATCAGCCAGTTGCCGTTGTCCATCAACTCGATAATGCCTTGGAAGGGCGCGTATTCGTCCAGCTCGCCGCGCAGGGAGTGATGGCGGACGAAGGTCGCCGTCCCCCGCTCCAGGTCGAGGGCGTACTCCACGACTCTGCTGAATCGGTTCGGCCTGCGAGGGCCGTTGCACTTGGGGCCGCCGTTGTCGAAGATAAGAATGTGGCCATTGGCGATCATGCGCGCCGAGTGCTGTCCGCAGAACTCTCCGTAGGGGTCGCCCACGATCTTCAACGGCGCCTTGCCGTCCTCCGTGATCCAGTGCGCGTCGTCCTTCGTGCTCAGGCCCAGCCGCCAGACCACGTTGCCGGTATCCTTGTTGATCCGCAGCACCTGATTGCAGCGGCGGTAGCTGGCGATGTAGTCATCGCCGACCGCTTCCAGCGAGTTGACATGGGCCCACTCCACGTCGATATAACCGTTGCTGCCCTGCTTGCAGTCATCCAGGGGAAAGAGGTCCCAGGAGTTCACTTCATGGACCTTCACTCCCGCCGCCGTCGTTTCCTGAATGATCGAATCCTTGACCTTCGCCGAACTTCCCCACGGATCGCCCGTCCGCTTGATATACCCGGTAAAGTCGCGCACGATGGGCTCGTAGGACAGGAATATGTAGTTGCCGTTTTCACGGATGACGAAGTCGTGATTGTCGGTCTGCGCCAGACCGGCAGTGCGGACGCGCTCCACCTCCGCCAGGTCGTCGTTCAGGATTACCTGCTCATAGTTGCGGAGGTCCGGGTAGACGTCGCCGCCTAGGGGGATTTTGATGACCCCGTGTTGAAGGGCGTACGAGTAGGGGTACTTACCGGTCTTATGGGTCCTGAAGTGCGACATGCTCCTTGCGTTGGTCCCGACCTTCTGGTGGAATCGCGGGACGCCGTTGTTGTCGACGATGGCGATGTAGGCCATGCTCGGCGAGTCAATCCCTCGCTTCATCGTAATCAGCCCGTCCCACGCCCCCGCCTGCTTCGTCGTCTCGAAGTCCGGAAAGACCTTCGGCAGGCAATGGACGGTGTACGTAGCGCTCGCGCCGCTGGCGTTGCTGAGCACGATCTTCACATCGCTGTAGCCATCGAGCCCGGTTAGCTCGATCTCCCCGTTCTGATTCGCGACCTGCACGCCGTTGACCGACATGCGCGTGGTCGCGTCTGCGGCGGACAGCGTCACTGTCAGCTTGCTGGTCGTCTGGGCGTCGTCCGTTTTGCAGCCCACGGCGTAGTGGAACGTGTCGGCGGCGAAGACCGGGAACATCTGGCGGGCGGCGGCGGTGGCCACCGCCAGCGCGCTCAGCTTCAGCGGCGGATCGTCGTCGTCCGTCAGCGTCAGCGGGCCGGTCGTCCTGATGGCGGCGCCGTCGGCGTCGACCGCAATGCTGAGCGTCTCGTCGTCATCGTCGTGGGCGTCGTCGATCACGCTGATGATGGCCGTGGTCTCCGTCGCGCCCGCCGCAAAGCGCAGGATGAACGGCTTGGACAGCGTCCAGCCGTCGCCGTCGGTTAGCGTGAAGTCTTCGCCCACCCGCGCGTTGTCGGTCAGGGTCAGGCCGATGTCCCGGTCGTCTGGCCAGCCGACGCTGCTGCTGGTCTTTGTCACCGTCAGCGTGGCCACACCCGCGGCGCCGCCCGCGTCCGCCTCGGCGAGAGTGGTCTTGTCCAGCGTGGCGGTGAACGTGGCGGTGTCATCGTCGGTGACGCTGCCCGTGACCTGCGCCGTTGCGCTGTCGTAGCCGCCCCCGGACGCGCTCAGCTCGATGCTGAAATCCTCCGATGCCGCCTCGTCGATGCTGTCGTCCACCGCCGTCACCGTCACCGTCTGCGCGGTAATCCAGTTAGCGCTGGTGAACGTCAGTGTGGCCTGGTTGCCGTTCGCCGCCGGATCGGTATCTACGCTGACGTCGGGGCCGTGCGACAGGGTCAGCGTGACATCGCCGCCCGGCTGAGTATTGAGCGCCACCGTGAAGCTCGCCGAGTGGGCGGCGCCGGCGGCCTCGGTCAACGCGCCCAGCGCGGTCGGGGTGGCGGTGATGCCGGCTGTGGTGGGTGTGCCGCTGACGTGGGTCGTCCAGGCGCTGCGGCCCTCGGGGTTCACGGCCTGCACCTGCACATCGTAGGCTTGGCCGCCGGTCAGGCCGTCAATCGTTGCGCTGGCGGCTGTGGGAGAGGGTGTGAGGAGAGTCCAGGCGGTGTCGCTGCTCAGCCGGTACTGCACGTTGTAGGCGGTGGTGGCGGGCGGCGTGGCGCCAGCCGGCGCCGCGCCCGCGCTCCAGGTGGCGGTCAGAGAGCCGCTGGCCGCGCTGAGCGCCAGGCCAGCGGGGACGCCTGGCGGCTCGTCCGCGTCGGTCACCGTCACCTCTATCGACCGGGCGCCGGTGCGGCCCGCCGTGTCCGTCACCCGGACCGTGACTTCGTACACGTTGTCGGCGTCCGCATCCGCCGGAGATTCGAAGTCCCGCGCGACCATGCTCAGCGCGCCAGTGCCGCTGTTGATCGTGAAGTCGTCCGCGTCGTCGCCTTCCAGCGACCAGGTAGCCGACCCGGTCGGCGTGGGCGCCACCGACGGCGTGACCGGGCCGTAGGCCGTGTTCTCGGCCACCGACGCATTGGCCAGACCGGAAATTGCCAATATCGCCGCGACGCTGCGCTTCGTCCGCACCGTCGACAGCGTCGAGCCGTCCTTCGCGCAGATGCCGCCGGCGGCGCAGCCCTGACCCGCGACCAGGACGAACTCGACCGTGCTGTCGCCGGCGGGAGTGAGCTCGAACAGGTAAGCGTACGCCGCTTCGTCGGCCACGATGTGGGGCGCGACGCTCTTGACCGTGGCCCCGGTGACGCTGATCGATGGCGAGGTCTTGGCGAAGTCCACCACCGGGCGGCTAAAGGCGACCACCACGTTAACTGTGTCCGACGCGCCCAGGTGAACGGTCGAGTTGTAAGCGCTCTCGGCTATCAACTCCTCCGGCGGACCTGGCGGCCAAGCTTTGTCCAGAGTCCCCGGACTCAATGGGTAGGCACGGGTCTGAATGCTTGTGTCGGGGTAGCTGAGTTTGACCGAAAGCAGCTGTTGGCCCTGCGTCTCGCTCCCCCTCGGGCCGGGGATTACCTCGGTGACGGCAGGGTCC
>CBDCYT010000011.1:0-21484 GCA_965224325.1 Dehalococcoidia bacterium | reverse complement strand
CCCCAGGTCTTGGATTGCTTCCAGGGCTGCCCCTTCCGAATCTATGGCAAGCAAGACGGCGTCCATGGCCCAAGATACCGGCAAGAACCGGGCCATTAGCTCGGCGCCCGGCGCAAGGAAGACTACCGGATAAAGGAAGCCACAAAATACGACGCCGAGGGTCGTATGAGGTTAAACAGGCCCTCCCGGCCCCGTACTAACAGGAAAAGAGGTGCGAATATGAGGGCCACAGATATTACACTGAACACTCCTGTCCCCAGCGCAAACAGCAAGATTAAGGGTTCCGACACGCTTATCATTTGACCTGAAATCCAGAGGATCATGGCCAGAGGAGCTATACCTGAGGGAATGCTGGCTGTCGTCAGCGCGATAGCTTGTCCAAGAATTACTAACCCCAGCGGCGTACTCGAAGTGGTCGTGTGGTCGAAAGTGCCCCCTAGCAACTCATCGGTGAGAGACCATCCCATACGTATTGCGATCAAATTCCAAATCGACATCAGGAAGACCCCAACAAACAGGTAGTCAATTGGAACAAAACCAGTTCCACGCCCGGCAATCCAAGCCAGGACCACGGCAAGGGGAACATGGGTGACCAGCTAGAACAGTGCAGTGCTAAGGTCCATGCCGTATTTCATTTGCTGGAAAAACACGCCTCTCAAGGCGTAGATATAGCCCATAACGGCCTCGTTTATCAATTACGGGATCAAATTTAACACCAACTTAGTCCGCTGGAAGGAAACCGAAGTTGAGATTCGAATGTCCCGGTCAACACCGGGAGCTCAGAGGAGATACCGGGCCCTTTGTTGCTGAAAAGCTCGCGATCTTTAGTCAACCAATGGTATCTTTCAGCGAAACAGCCGATACACGATCATCGTTTAACGTGTGCAATACCAGAAGTCGGGAAGTGTTTCCCTTGTTTAGGAGCAGTCCGTCACCATGGAACGAGTAACGTGAGGTCGAAGTTGAAGGCTCGAACCCGGTGGCATATATCGACTCCTAGTAGTACTCCCTACCGAGGTGGGTGATCTGATCCTCGCCCATTAGCCAGCGCAGCGTGTTCTTGAGCTTGGTCTGCTGTATAAACAGGTCGTGCTCCGGGTACACGGTGGGCGCATGTTGAGGGCTTTTGAAATAGAAGGAGAGCCACTCCTGTATCCCCGCCATGCCGGCGCGCTGGGCCAGGTCCATGAAGAGGATAAGGTCGAGCACCAAAGGGGCGGCCAGTATCGAGTCCGAGCAGAGAAAGTTGACCTTGAGCTGCATGGGATGGCGCAGCCAGCCAAACAGGTCGATGTTATCCCACCCCTCCTTGGCGTCGCCGCGGGGCGGGTAGTATTCAATCCGGACTTTATGATATGCCTCGGAGTAGAGCTCGGGGTACATGTCCGGCTGCAGGATGTACTCCAAAACCCCCAGCTTGGATTCCTCTTTAGTCCTGAAGTTCTCGGGCTCGTCCAGCACCTCCCCGTCCCGGTTCCCGATAATGTTGGTGGAGAACCAGCCGTCAATCCCCAGCATTCTAGCCTTAAGCATCGGCCCGATTACCGTCTTTACCAGTGTCTGGCCGGTCTTGAAGTCCTTTCCGCAGATGGGTACGCCCTCGTCTCTGGCCAGCTTCTCCAGCACGGGCACATCTACCGTCAAGTTGGGGGCGCCGTTGATAAATGGCACCCCCTCCAGGAGAGCCGCGTAGGCGTAGACCATCGACGGCGGTATGTTTGAGTCGTTGTCTCGGAGGCCTCCGACAAAGCCTTCAATATCGTGGTGAATATCGTTCTCGGTAATGAATTTTTCGGTAGAGGCGCACCAGGCCATAACAAGCCGGTCGCACCCCTTCTCCGACTTGAAGCGACGAATGTCCTGTCGAATAGCTTCGACTGCTTCAAACTTGGTATGAACGGATTTGACGTTTTCGCCCTTGATTCGTTTAACGTAGTCGTTGGCGAAGACGGCCTTCATCGGTTCAACCGTCTTGAGGAATTCAGCAATGGGTTCGATCTCTTCGTACCGGTCCAGCACGTCGCACTTGAGGGCAGCTTCGTAAGCATTGTCCGGTATCGGATCCCAGGCGCCGAAGACAAGCTGACCTAGTCCCGCCAATGGAACGAATTCTCGTATGAGCGGAGTCCTCCCATCCGTCCTCTTGCCGAGGCGAATGGTCGCCATCTGGCTGATCGAACCGATGGGTTGCCCGTTGCCGCTCCTTATGTGTTCTACGCCGGCAATGAGGGTCGATGAGACTGCGCCAAGACCCACGAGGAGAACCCCAAGTCTGCCGTCCGCCGGCTCTATGCTGGGTGTAGTTGTCGACACGAAATCTCTTGCTTCAATGGCGATTCCTCGTTCGCGGGCCAGATCCAGCAGTCGAGCGTGCCACTGGGCGGGTATCCTCCCGGTCCTGACCCAATGCTGGACTGTGCTCTGACGCTTGCCAAGTAGCGCGGCCAATGCGGACTGACCACCGAAACGTTCGATAATATGCTTTGCGGGATTTATCTGATTGTTCATGGCTCGTACTTTAACGATATTTTCGTTAAGTTGTCAAGCACTCAATTCCATTAAACAAAAATGATGGATTGTAATTCCTGGTAGCCGCGTGGGAGATTGCTTAAGAATTCGTCAAAGGGCCCAAGGGCCACGGCATTCAAACAGTGTAAGATGATCTGGGGAAGACGGAGAGGTCGCGAAAACAACCTACGGCTTCATCCGAGCCTCAATTTACCCAGCATATCAAGACTGGAAAGGAACCCAACATCGCCGTCGCACTTCGTCGCTGCGCCACTAGATCCTCTCATTTCCTGTCCCTTGTCGGCGCTCCTATCCAATAATCGAAAGACCCTGGGTGACGAGTACACTGGCTTGCCGCTGGTTGATGGAAACCTTAGAATACCTGCGGTACATCGCACACCAAACGCATCGGACTCTAGTCATATCACCTCGACTTTTTTTGATGTGCATGAACCCGTCCATATCTCTATGAATCCTACTAGAGCCTAAGGCAAGTCAACCTTTCGCGAAAGGCAGCTCGGGGAATCGGGGGGCCTTTTAACGGTTGGTGTATTGAATCAAGCAAGCAATCACCGGAAGGCTTAGCAAATTGGACGCAGATAAAAATGAGCTTCAGAGCCGATATGGGACCCTACCTAAAAGGGTGAAAGAGAAAGTTGTGCCATTTATGAACTCTTGGGTTCAAGACTTCATTCGCCTCTCCCTTTTGCTCTGCCTTGAACACCCAATACACGATCTGGATCTTCTGCAGTCACTTTCACGAGTCGAGGCAACAGTGTACTCTTCGCTTGTACCCCCGGAGATGGAGCCGTAACGGCGTAAGATAGTTAAGATCTGCGAGCAGCTCCGTACAAGGAAGTCTGAAAATTGGGTAGTTCTAGAATCTTTATTGGAAATAAATGGAGTCGCAGTATTACCCTGGGACCTTATGGCAATTGGGGCTGAGACCGCCCCTATGAGTTTACCTGGCGGGGCCGCTGTCTTGGAGCCACGTGGAATTAGACCATGGCTTGGCTCTGGGAAGGCGGGTGAAGCCTGGATGCGATGTGGAGTTAGTTCAAAATATGGTCCAACACGGGGCCTGCTCTCGAAAACTCTCTTCGTCTCGGATCTTGACGGGACGCTGCTTTCGAGTGGGAAAGAATTACTAGACGGGCAGACTGCGACGCTAAACCATTTGATCGACCGTGGCCTTCAGTTTACCGTAGCAACGGCACGAAGTATTCAGGCAGTCAATGCTCTGTTAAAAGACGTCCACCTTTATCTGCCTGCCATAGCTCTCGGAGGGAGCCTCGTGACCCGGCCGGACTCACGCGAACACTTACTTGCCAGGGCGCTCTCACAGCAGACCTCGGAGGAGTTGTTATCCCGGCTCTACCATCGCGACATTTTGCCTTTTGGTGCCGCCATCGATGATCATCGGGATTGGGGGTTCTATTCGCATACCACCTCTGCTGCCGCGCAGTGGTATGTCGATGAAAAAAGAGCTTACGGTGACCCCCGACTTTGCTGGTACAATCATCCGGCAGACGAGCTGGGCACCAACGTTTTATCGATCACAGCCTTTGTGGAACAGGGAGAAGTGAACGAACTCACAAATGATCTGATGCAGGTTGAAAGCGCCCGGGTCAACGTGATCCCGATACGTCACTTCCCGGGCTGGTATGAAGTTACCGCGTCACACCCTAAGGCTGACAAAGGAGAAGCAGTTAACAGCCTTCGCCGGCTTTGGAACACCAGGTGGGATCGTGTCGTTGTATTCGGTGACGACATCAACGATCTTCCACTGCTCGAGACAGCCGATTATGCGATAGCAGTGCAGAACTCCACTCCCGAAGCGCTGGCTAAAGCCGATCAGGTTATCCAGAGTAACGACTCCGGATCTGTAATCGACTACTTAGCACGGTACCCCTTCGACTGGCGAGGGCCACTAACGCTGTCCCGTCCCAAGACGGACGCTCCCAAAAGCCACTTCAGCGCCACGCATACAGTGTAAATAGCGTCCGAGGTTGTGTCGTTGGCAACCCGTGGGCCTCGTCGATTATCTCTACGACTCGGGCAGTCAAGTCAGCCCCTGCTTCTATCATGACCTTCTCGAAGATACCTTAGGAAAACATTTCTGACCTTTGTTGTCCAGCGAAAATGTCCGGCTCGGCTTACGTGTTCGTGAGGCCCGCCACGGGATGGGCGTCCGCCACCCAGACGGCCAAGCTGACGGCGTCCGACGGCGCTGCGAATGACCAGTTCGGGTGTTCCGTGGCAGTGGTCGGGGACACCGTGGTGGTTGGGGCGTACCGCGATGACGCTCCCGCCGCCAACTCCGGCTCGGCCTACGTGTTCGTGAAGCCCGCCACGGGATGGGCGACCGCTGCCGAGACGGCCAAGCTGACGGCGTCCGACGGCGCGGGGAGTGACCATTTCGGGTACTCGGTAGCGGTGGACCGGGGCCCTGTGGCTGTGGGGGCACACTTAGAAACTATCTCAAAACTGCCTTTGCTCTTGGCTGCGCCCTTCGACAAGCTCAGGGTGAGCGGATTCCAAAGTTCGTTCCGCTCACGGTGAGCTTGTCGAACCGCGTTTTGAGATAGTTACTTAGACGATACCCCGAGCGGCAACTCCGGCTCGGCCTACGTGTACCAGGTTAAACCCTGGACTCCTATCCCCGGCAGCGGTGCGACGACCACTTCCCACACGGAAACCCGGCTGACCAATTACCAACCATACACCTTCTGGCTCCGGGTCGTAAACGCGGTTGCCGCGAGCCTGGCCGCCGATACCGCGACCCTGGAGGTGGTGGAGAACTCGGACGGAGGTACCAACGTCGGGTTGGCGTTCACGGCCACCGACCCGGGACAGCAGGTCGGGGTCCATGTTGCGGTATCCGCTGAGTTGATGGCTCAAAGTGGTCGGGGATATTTTCAGCATTCCGGCGATGTCGGAATAGTTCAAGCCCGCCTCGGTAATGAGGTGCCGTATCTCCTCGGCCTCTTCGGGCCGCTCCGCCCGGCGCCAGGGCGTAAATCGGTTGTTCGGCATGGCTCACCTCTGCATCTATCATTTTTACCCACGCGGGTATTATTATTCAGTCAATGAACATTTATCAAGCCTTTTGCGGTGTATATTGATTTTAATTTGGTGGTAGCGCGATGCTATTAGGCGTTATAGGGGACCGCATTAGGTTGCATAGGCGAAACCGAAAATTAGCTCAGGCAGACTTGGCGGCTGCTCTGGGACCCAGATATAACCACTCAGTCATATCACGGGTTGAACGGGGGCAAGCTAATCTGCTACTGGACGGAGCAATCCGGGCAGCTATGGAATTGAATGTCTCCCTAGACTACCTTACTGGGCTTATCGATAACCCAACGCCGGCGGAAACCCTAGATAGTTACCTGGTGCAGTACACCATCGGGCCGCCGATTAGCGCCGAGGAGGGAGCGGCTATGTTGATAAGCCGGTTACTGACTGAAAACAGGCTAGAGACTTGGATAGCCGCAGGTGAGGAACGTTAGAAAGTCAGCAGCGACAGGAATCTAGGAAGAGTTGATGCCGACTTGGGGACACATAGCATTGACTTTCGGCACCGGCGGCTTGTGGCTACCGGGTCTAATAGTCCACCTTGCCAAAACTCGGCAGGCAAAAGGAGCCTGGTGGGTTGTTGGTGTGGTGACTGCCGTCTGGTCGGGAGCGTAGCTGGGCCTCTTCACTATCGCTTTCATCGCCGCGTCCCTTGAAGGTGAGGTTGAGATCAGTCCAGCCTCTCCGGTTGCCAATCCCGTTCCCACAGAGACACCCATCCCTACCGCCACGCCTGCGCCGCCCGAACCGAGTCCTACGCCGGAAGAATGCCCTAATCCTGCTGAACAACTATACCTGCAGAGCTTGACAGAACAGGCGACTCTAATGGGCGAAGGACTTTCTGGTATGGGGAAGGAAGGGGAGTTGCTGGCGGATAATCCACTGTTGCTGTTTGATGACGATTGGAAGATGCGCATGGCAATTTACCTGGCTGCCATACAAGTAGGGGCTGAAAATATTCAATCTATTTCTGTCGTCCCATATAGCATGGGTCACATTCATGGTGACATGAACCATGCAGCCGAGCTATACATGGATGCTGTCGAGGTATACGTCAGGGCCTTGGACAATGTTGACGCAGATTTGGCTTTAGAGGTGGAGGTCATCATGGGAAACGCCAATACTTTCTTAGGAGATGCTACTCATAAAATCGATACCTTTTGTGATGCGCCCGGACCCGGGAAACCTTAAATGGCACATTGTTGGGTTTGTGCTTGTCTTGGCATCGACGCTTGGTTGCGAGGCCGGCGTCGCGACGCCAGAGCCTACGTCCACGCCGATGTCAACCATCAATGTACGTACCATCTGGAACGAGTACGAGAACAACGAAACAAGAGCGAATAAGACGTACAAGGCCGGATGGCTTCAAGTCGAAATGACCTACATTGACAAGATCGAAGATGAGGGCAGAGTCCTTATGAATATGGATGACTTTGGCTGGTCACATATTGAGTTGGACTTCAAGAATGATGACGATGTGTTGGACTTGGATTCCGGCCAGTCGATTGTTGCCGTTTGCAAGTTGTCGGACTTTCAGTTGGATAGCTGGCTGAACTTAAAAGACTGTAGGTTTCCGTCTGCGGAGGAACGCGGGCAAACGGAACAGGCATTGGAGGTATGTGAGCACGGAGTGAAGATGATTACTGGGGGGTCGGGGAGGTCGAGTTGGATGGAAGAAAGATGTGCAACCGCTGATGAAGTGGAGGAAGGGAGGATAGAAGACAACGCCCCCTCCGGAGGGACGCCATGACCGAGGAACAGAGGCCGGAGACCGATGACTTCGCACGCTTATCAGGGCGGGTGCGAGCGTTGGAGCTACTGATGCGCTTTGTCGTCGGGAAGGCTCTGGGCGGCGGGACCGGGTTGGAGGATGCCCTCCTTGATGAGGATGTCAATCTCCTTGCGAACCCGGATCTTGAACCCCTGGTCGAGGGCAACTCTGAAGCGTTTCTCGAAGGCTTTCAGAGCGTCTGGGCTGAGTATATCAGGCTTTTGGGCGAATAATTCTTCATCCATAGGATGGACTCCATGGCGAATGTGTCACCGTTAGAGCTCAGGTCGATTATTTTCTACCCAGGTCGGGTGCGGGTGCTATTCCAAGCACCCCAACCTGATGATGAAGACATAGATTTCGTAGAATATGTAGACGCTTCTCCTCAAGATCAAACAATTGATTCAATGGTTCGTCTCGCTCGTGCTTCTTTACACGAGCGACTGCTTCGTCTCGCAGAACTTGCGGGGGAGTAGTGGTGGACATGGTGCGTTCTCCTTCTAGCAGTTGCCTGTCCGCAGAGCGTCCAGCTTCTTTTTAAGCTCCAGTCCCATATGTACTTTACCCCAACAGCATATGGCAGTTATACTTTTCCCTCAACACGCGAGGCGGCAAAAAGCGTCCCTACCTTCGCCAGACTCCTACCAGTTTAATGTTGGCGGCTGGGACTCAGTTAAGGGTGGTGAGCGAGCGGCCGAGGCATGCCAACATCGTGATAATGAGGACTCTACGGCCACGTTTTGCCCGGCCTGCCGGCCGAAGCTGTGGTAAAATGGTTCGAATTATTCGCCCTCGAAACTCAGGAGAATTGGCAAAAGATTGGCAAGAGGGTCGGATAGACCTGAAAAGGGCCTGGTATTAGCTTCAGGAGAGGTGGCCGAGTGGTTGAAGGCGCCGGTCTCGAAAACCGGTATATCCGCAAGGGTATCGCGGGTTCGAATCCCGCCCTCTCCGCCAGATACCCGTATCCCGTTAGTCTCAATAAGTCCCCCTACATACTAGTCGCGCCCGGTTTCCTGGGGTATTCCAATTACCACGGGCCGCCGCATCAAGAGATATGAAGGACATAGGGACCGTTCGTAATCTCGTGCAGTAAAGCGCCTTGGCCTGGTCTTTGGCGTTCTCGTTACAATTGTCAGCGTTGCCAATAGTGCTAGGCCAGGCCGAGTTCACATTTGCCCAAAGGCAGCAAGAGGACGTATAATTTCTGGTAACCTATGCAAAAAGCAATTTGCTGCAGTGCTCGGTTCTGATGTCTAACCGGGGAAAAGGGCACAACACAATAGGTTGCCTCACAAATTATTGAAGAGGAGATAAATATGTCAGCGACAGTCAAAGGCCTCGGTCATATTGGTTTCTACGTTAATGACCTCGATCTCATGAAAGACTTTTATGCCAATTTCATGGGGATGACTCTGACCAAGGTCGGTCCGCTCGGGGCGTTTTTCAGTGCGGACCCGGAGGGCGTCGACCACGAGATCGCACTGATTAACGGACGGACTTCGCTCGAAGACCCGCATTGGATCCAGCAGATTTCCATGCGCGTAGATTCCCTCGATGATCTCCGTGACTTCAAGAGTCGCATCCATGAGCACGGTTACCAGTTGGACCGCATCGTCACTCATGCGAGCGCTATCGGTTGCTACTTCCGCGATCCGGAGAACAACCCCACCGAGGTGTTCTGGCTAACCGGCTTTCAGTCATGGGCCCAGGTCGGCATCCCCATCGACGTTGACCAGTCGGACGAAGAGGTTATGGCCGAGGTGCGTCGGTCCTGGGAGGCGGTTCAAGACGTGGAAATGGGCAAGGCAGCCAGCCCGGAAACGCTCAACGCCATCCGCGAGCTGAACTCGGCTGCGGCCGCCAGCCGCTAAACCCGCGCTTCGACCCAGATCAGCCGCTTCAGCCGCGAGTATTTATGGACCGAAGCGTGGTCGAGGTCTTCGTAAATGGAAAGCGGTGTGCCGCGGTGCGAGTCTATCCCGGCCGGAAAGATAGCGTCGGCGTCTCGTTGCGATCCCAAGGTGCGGGCGCTGAGTCGAAGTCGCTGGATTCGTATGAGACGGAAAGCATCTACGAGCATTGGCGCACGACGGCAGGCCCGCACACCCTTCTGAGATGAGAAGGTGACGGCGATGACCACACGAGCTTTGCGGGAAGAAACCGGTCACCAACCGCCACCTTCGGTCTCTCACTCATTACATATCGCTAAGTCGGCGCCCTCTGGGCAATTTCACACCCGGAAATTGACGAGTTAGGGAACCTCTGAAAAAGTCCGTGACCTGGGTGTTTATCCCTACCCGCCGTTCCTGCGAAAACAGGAACCTCGGTCCACAACGTCTTAGGTTCCTGCTTTCGCAGGAACGACGGGGTGAAGGCGCTGGCGTTTAATTACTTATTCAGAGTATCGTTAGCAGTTATTCGCCTTTCTGCACCACTGTAATTGTAGTTTAGCAGGAGCGATCGAGCAAAAGGTCGGCCCCTCGTAACCTTTCGACGGTCTCCGGTTACTGGCGTCTTGGCGGCAGAGTGAGCGGGAAGGGCACGTTGGGGTATTGGTTCACGACTCGGTTCCATACCGAGTGACCGATTTCCTCCGCCCGCCGGACGATGTAGGACTCATCGATGGTCAGCGCCTTGCCATCTTGCATCACCCACTTCCCATCGACCATCACGGACTTGACGTCGGCGGGCTGGCCGTTGTGGACGAATGCGGAGACTATCCGCAGGGTTGGCACCAGGTTCGGGCGCATCATGTCGATTATGAACAGATCGGCCTTCATTCCCACTTCCAGGGAGCCGGTCTCCGAGCCGATCCCCAGGATGTTTGCCCCGCCGCTGGTTGCCCACTCCAACATGTCCTCGGGCTGGGGATCCATCTGATCGTTGCGGCGGACCCGTTCCTGGAACAGGCCGGCGCGCATCACCTCCACCATGTCCTCGGCCATGTTGTCCGACCCCATCCCCATCCGGCAACCGGCGGCCATAAGCTCTTTAACCGGGGCGGCCGAACCCCGCCGGGCGGCAATGGCGGCATTGTTTGAAACGGCCGCGCCCGCCTGTCCCAGCAGCGCAATCTCCGATTGGTTCACGTAGCGGCAGTGGGCGGCCACCAGTTTCGGACTCAGGAAGTCGTTGGCGAAAAGGTAGTGGGTTGGCAGAACACCCCGGGTGCGCCTGACGGCTTCAATTTCATCGTAGCTCTGGGACAGATGAATGGTATAGCCGACGCCCCGTTGTTCGGCCAACTCCCGGCTGGCCCGCAGCAACTCGGGCGAGCACGTCTCGGGCGCGTGAGGGGCGATAAAGCAGGTCACCCGCCCGTCGCCCTTACCGCGCCAGCCCTCTACCAGTTCGGCGCTGCGTCTCAAGCCGTTGTCCCTCTTGGAGGCGGAAAACTCGTAAACGCCGTTTCCTGGTCTTTCCTCCACGACGTCGTTGATACTGTCCGACAATACCAGCCTCAAGCCGGTCTGCTCCAGCTCCGGCGCATAGTCTTGCACCCCGGTGGATATTTCCAACAGGCAGGTTGTGCCGCTGCGCATGGCTTCAAGGGCAGCCAGGGTTGCCATTACCTGCCGCTCTTCCGTGGTCAGCAGGGAGCGGGCCGATACCGGAAACCGCAGCGTGGTGGGGAAACCGAAGTCTTCCAGTATGCCCCGGTCGGCGGTGGCCAGCAGGTGGGTGTGACAGTTGACTAGCCCGGGGAACAACGCGTGCCCCGCCGCATCGACCCGTTCAGCCTGGGGATGGGCTGCGATGATATCGGAGGAGGGGCCGAGGGCCGCAATGTTGGCTCCCTCGATGGCGATGGCGGCGTCGTAAAGGATAGTGCGGGCCGCGTCGCCGGTGACGATAGTTGCGTTGCTGATCACGGTGGTCATGGACTTCCTCTACTCCGCAGGCTGCCTAATACCGACAGTATACCGACATCCAACGCCGGATGGTCTGGCCGGGCGGCGGCAAATACCAGAGTGCGCCTTTCGTTCTCCGGACGGGCCATGTTACCATAACCCCTGGCCGGGTCACAATTGGCGGCCTGATATACCCGTGATTAGTTATAAATTGAGGATCGACTTGCGAAGGAGTGTTCTATGCCGGAGATAGAGAATAAGCTGAAAGAATTAGGCTACGAGTTACCCCCGCCCCGGCGGCCTGGGGCCGGAAATATCATCCCCGCGGTGCGTACCGGAAACCTGGTCTTCCTTTCCGGCACCGGTCCGGGGCTGCCCGAGGGCGGACTGCTGCACACGGGCAAGCTGGGCTCGGAGGTTACCGTCGAACAGGGTTACGACTGCGCCCGGCTGACCATGATGAACCTGCTGACCAATCTGAAAGGCGAGATTGGCGACCTGGACAAAGTAAAGCGGGTCGTCAAGCTGCTGTGCATGGTCAATGCCACACCCGACTTCGGAGATACCCCCAGAGTAGCCAATGGCGCGTCGGACCTGCTGATAAGCCTCTACGGCGACCAGGGACGCCACGCCCGGTCTGCCGTTGGTATGGCTACGCTGCCCGGCGGCATGCCGATCGAAATCGAGATGATCGTTGAAGTGGAAGACTAGGAACTTTGCGCCCTTACACCGCGCTGGGCCGGCGCTGGGCCCATGGCCTGGCGCGCTCGAAAGCCGCGGAAGCCTTTAGTACCGTTACTTCATCGCCGCGGCGGCCCACCATTTGCAGGCCGATGGGCAGCCCTTCCGACGAAAAGCCGCACGGAATGCTGGCCGCGGGTTGGCCCGAGAGGTTGAATGGCCGGGTCATCGGAGAGAAGCCCCCGCGCACCGGCACGTCAACGCCCGCGATGCGGTCCGGCGGCTGTCCCACCGGAAACGCGGGTACCGCCAGCGTCGGCGTCAGCAGCAGGTCGTAGTCCTCCATCAGGTCGTCCAGCCGGGCACGCATTTCGTCAACCGCGCGAATTGACCTGGCGTAGTCGGTTCCCGTTACCTGCCGGGCATGCTCGAAGCAGGTCCTGGCGTTGTCGGAAAGCAGTTCGGGGCACTCGTCCAGCAGGTGACCGTAGCTGGCGTAGTTGCCAATGTAGAAGATGTTGAGGAAGGGAGGCACCGGGTCGTCCAGCGCCAGCCCCGGCTCGTCCACGCGGCAACCCAACTCTTCGAAAACCCGCGCCGCTTGAGACGTTATGCTGACAACTTCCGGGTCGATTACTGCATAACCCAGGTTGGAACTCCAGGCAATTCGAAGCCCGGAGATACCGGCTTCCAGCCCGGACACGAAGTCGGGGGGCGTCTCTCTCATTGACGCCGGGTCCCTTCGGTCGGGGCCGGCCAGGGCTTGCAGTAGCAGGGCGGCGTCCCGGACCGTGCGGGCAATGGGTCCGGATTGGGAGGTGAGGTTGGGCGCCGGACGTCCCAGGCCGCCCGCCCTGGGGACCCGGCCCAGGGTGGGTTTGATGCCAAAGAGTCCGCAAAAGCTGCTTGGGTTTCTTATGGAGCCTCCGCCGTCAGTGCCGGTGGCGACGGGGCACATTCCGGCGGCCACCGCGGCTCCGGCGCCTCCGCTGGAACCGCCCGGAGTGCGGGCCGGGTCCCAGGGATTGCGGCAGGGTTCGCCCAATCGGTTCTCGGTTGTCCCCTGGAGACCAAATTCCGGAGTATTGGTCTTGCCAAGCAACACCGCCCCGGAAGCTTTCACTCGCTCCGAAACCACCGAGTCAATTTCGGGCACGGTGTCCTGAAACGCCAGAGACCCCATGGTTGAGCGGACGCCCTTGGTGGCTTCCAAGTCCTTTATGGATATGGGAACGCCCAACAGGGGCATCCCCTGAGGGCCGCTCTCCAGCTTGGCGTCGGCGGCCTGGGCCGCGGCCAGCGCTTCGTCGCCGGTGACGGTTAGAAAGGCGTTCAGTATCGGGTTGAGCGCCTCAATCCGGCGTAGATAAAGCTCAGTTAACTCTGTGGATGAGACCTCCCGGGCATCCAGCATCCGGCGAAGCTCATATACGGGCGCATAAAGAAGGTCGTTGTCAGGCATGATGTCTCCTTTTGCCCTAACGGGCCTATCGGGCCAATCGTTGGTACCGGAATATATCGGGCGTCAGGCTCATTTTACGTCGTCTGCCTGCCCAAAGGTGTGTATGACGTACCAATTCCTGAGATTGCTCCACTGCCCCACCGGTGTCAAGGTACGCCCTTGGCGACCGGCCCAAAAAGGTATTAGGGATACTCTGAAAAAGTCGTTAACCCCCAACGCCTTCGCAGGAACGACGGGTAGGGATAAACGCCCAAGTCACGGACTTATTCAGAGGTTCCTTGGAACGGTTGACCTCAGCGCCCCTCGAGAATTGGTCAAGGTCGGTCATAGTAAAGCATCGCCGCGCCGCCATCCGGGCCGGGTTGCCCGCCGGAAGTACTGCCGGATTGCCCTACCGCTATTATCAGTCCATAAGTTATCGAATGGATAAGGGTTTTGGAGCGGCCAAGATAAGTTTACTCCAAAATTGCTTTTCCCGTTTTACCTTGCTGTTCAAATGGAGTTGCATGGATACCGGGACGCCGCTACCACAGCGTCTTTTTGCTCCAAGGGCGAGGGTTGGCGAACCCGGCTATTCAGTATGTATTGGAGGAAACCCGGATGACATCGATTTTACTGTCCAATAAGCTTCGCTTAGGCAGTCTGGTCAATGTAGAGATGCGCCGAATTGACAAACGCCAATGGTTCACCTACTATTCACCTATAGGGTGAACAATGGAAGTTAGCTTCAGGACGAATCAACTTCGACGGGCATTCCAAGAGTCGGCGATGGCGAATCGGACATGGGGGATGGAAGTTGGGCGGAGGTACATCACCCGCGTAAACGAACTCTATGCTGTTAGAGATTTACAAGAGGCGTACAACATCCGGTCGATGCGACTGCACCCTTTGAAGGGCTCGAAGAGAGGTGAATTGTCTGTTTATCTAACCGGTAGGTGGCGCCTAATTGTGACCGAGGGTGAAACGGAAGAGAGCGTAGTTATAAGGGAGGTGAGCAATCATTATGACGACTAAGAGCGACCGAATATTTTCTGACTTGCCGATTCCTCCCGGCGAAATACTGGAGGAAGAGCTGGAGGCGCGCGGCATGACTCAGAAGGAGCTGGCGGCGAGGCTCAATAGGCCAGCTCAGGCCATAAGCGAGATCATCAATGCGAAGAAGGCAATCACTCCAGATACCGCAATTGGATTGGAGAAGGTACTCGGGATTGACGCCCATTTTTGGACCAACTTGGAAGGTAATTACCGCATGACTCTGGCACGTAATCGTGACAATGATATGCTTACAGAAAAGGTGAAATGGCTGGAAGACTACCCGATTAGGGAGATGGTCAAGAGGAACTGGATACCAGCCAGGCGCGATAGACCGAGCAGGTTAAGGGCATTACTGGGCTTTCTGGGACTAGCCAGCGCTGAGCCTGGGGCCTATCAGAAAGCTGTTGGGTTTCGGATTACCGAAGCCGCCCAGCGAAAGGTGTCACCCGGCGCTTTGGCAGCCTGGCTTCGCAAGGGAGAACTTGAGGCACAAACGGCGTCCACTGCCGAATATGACGAGAGCGCTTTCAGGGAGGCGCTCTCGCAAATCAGGCAGATGACAATGCAATCTCCCGGGGATTTCATCCCGGCGATGACGAAGCTCTGCGCGGAAGCGGGAGTCGCCCTCTGTATGGTGCAGGAGTTGCCCAAAAGTGGCGCCAACGGTGTCACGCGCTGGCTGACCGACCGAAGGGCCATGATTCAAATGAGTATCCGGTATAAGTGGGCCGACATCTTCTGGTTTACGTTCTTACACCAGGCATGCCACCTGCTCAAACACCGAACACAAGGCCGGATCATGATAGATGGAATCGGTGAAGACCCGGAATTGGAAGAGTTAGAGGGAGAGGCCGATCGGTTCGCCAGAGATTTCCTCATCTCGCCAGAGGAGTGGAGCGATTTTTGTGATGAAGACTACTTCACAGCAGACCGCGTTAGGGAGTTCTCACAATCTGTCGGGATAGCTCCATTCATAGTCGTTGGAAGGCTCCAGAAAGAGAAACGAATTGGCTATAACCAGCTTGCATCCCTCAAAGAACGCTACGAGTGGTCAAACGACCAAAGTGATTAGCTGCGCTGGCGATGATGTGGAGCAATGCCCTGATGGGCGCGGGGAAAGTTTCAACTCTCCCCGCGGGTTTTTGTGGCCGCCAAAATAGCAAAAATACCCGGTAAAGCGGTTCAAGTAACGTGTAGGTTTCCCCTTTTATCCCCCGCTCTGCAAGAATCAGGAAGTCGGAGGTTACCGAGGTTACCGAATTTCCCGCGTTACCGAGTGGGTGGAGCCGCCGAAGGTGGGTATCCAGGAGGAATGCTTGCCCGGCCCGCCCAGCACGATAATTGCCAAGTCCTCCGGAGTGTTGACCATCGGCACCGGTTCCTCCGGTATATGGCCGAACCGCTCCAGCATCGTATCCCGGGTGTAGCGTTCCAGGGGAATCCGCGCCCGCCGGTGCAGCCACTCCGCGACGTCCCCCTTGCTCAACCCGTCCCGGGCGATGGTGGCGGCGTGTTCCGGCCCCAGGGCCAGCAGCGTTTCCCCGCCGGTGTAGGCATTGTTGGCTCCGGTCACTGCCATCGCCCCGGCGATAATGGTCAATATATCGTCGGCGGAGCGGCCAGTGTGGTCGTTGATATTATGGGGCGGCTCTCCGGCCAATACCGTCACCGCATTCTGCTCCGGTCGAAAACCCCGCTCCAGGTGCAAGGGCTGCCAGGGGTTCTCCTCCTCATTTTCCGCCACGCAGTAGGTATATTTGGACGGAGCGCCCTGGGTGGACATATCCCCGACGCCCGGATAGCCGCCGCCGATGTTCAGCAGGGCCAGGCGAATTGCCCGGCCAATGGTGGCGTTGGGCTGCCAGCCCGGCCCGTAGGCTCCCGAACCGGAGTTGAACCCCAGTTCCGTCCGAATCGGCCCGTTGATTATGAGCAGCGGGGCGCAGGGGTGGGTGGTGGCCTGAATGGCGTAGAAGTTGAAGGCCGGGTCGCCCATGGCCTCCACCGCGGCAACGATGATCGGCAGATACTCCGGACGGCATCCGGCCATGACCGCGTTAATCGCCAGCCGTTCCACCGTGGCCCCGCCCCAGTTGGGGGGAATCTCCGCTATTACTTGCTGGGGAGTAAAAAGCGAGGAATCCAGGGAAGCCAGCATCGCCTCCACCCGTTCCGGCGTGGGCGGTACTATCGGCAGACCGTCGCTCCAGCCCCGTTCCAGGTACAGCGCCTGCACCGCCTCAAAATCGTCGGCTACCTCAATCTGCTGTGAGTCCAACCGAACCAACGGATACCTCCAAGGGGAGAATTAGGGATAAACACCCAAGTTACGGACTTATTCAGAGGTTGCTTAGCATAGAAGAACGGGAAATGCCGGCTGGAATAAATTATCCCGTATATCCGGTTCATCCATGGGATTTATTCAGAAGCGCGTGGGTATCGAGGGCGTCGCCGGGTTCAACCGGCGGTTAGTCAACTCGTTAACCCGTCAAGCACCTCATCCAGCAAGGCGTCGGCTTTGGCCAGCACTGCCGGCGATTGCAGCCCGCCGATGGGGTGGGCGGTGACCGCCATCGGCAATTCGGGCATACCCAGGGAACGCCGTTCCACCTCGCCCAACCGCCGGAAAAGATGGCTGCACACGGTCACCGTAGGAACTCCCCGCTGCTCCAGCTCTACCGCATCGTGGATACTCCACGACGTGCAGGAGCCTCAATCGCCCAGTCCGACAATGACTGCCTTTACCGACTCGGCCAGCTCGTCCAGTACGACGTTGGTGGCGGGGATGGATGCGGTGGGCTTGCTCCGGTGGACAACGCCGGAAATCTCGTACTTCTGGCGCAGCAGTTCTTCCAGCCGGGCAAAGAGAATGTCGCCGTTGGGCTTGCTATTCCAGAGGAACCCGACGGCCTGGCCGCGCAGGTCGGGGAGCCGCTCCGCCAGAGAAATCCGCAGCTCCCGCGGCGGTGCGGTGGGGTTAAGCACCAGGATGCTGCCGGTGTTGCCGTTGCCGTTGGCTTCGGTTGGTGACATCGGTTTTACTCCGTGGCTTATGGTTCGGGATGGGGCTTGGTAATCGGTATTGGCCGACGTGGGCTAGGGAGAAGATTATGGCCTGCATCAGCCGGTGTCAAGGGCACGGGTTCAGCGGGGAACGGGCAATCACATTCAAGGCTTTATTTCGCGGACTGGCCTCTTCGATTCCGGCCCGCCGCCCTGCCGTCACTCCGGAGAAGCCTGAAGTTCAGAAAAGCGCCGGCATCGGCCAACCCTCCTCCGCCCGGACTATCCGGATTCCAGCATGCGCCGGAAAGGCGATTTCCGGGGACTCTTACCGCTCTGGCTAACAACCGTCGGGTAATGCCGAGGGTACGGCCAAAGAGGGTACGGCCAAATAGGTAGAGACCCTCCAACAAGCTCAACCTGAGCCGTTGAAGGGCCTCTGATGGTTTCAGGAAGACCTTCAGGGAAGTCCTAGAAGCTGGACCGCCGGGCTTCCAGGCCGGTGTGGATGTCGATCAGCACGGTGCGGCCCTCGGCGTTGTGCTGCTGGGCCTGCTTCAGGGCCGCCGCTACCTCGCCGGGCTGGGTTACGGTAATGCCTACCGCGCCCATGCCCTCGGCTATCTTGGCATAGTCGCCGGTCATTCGGGTGGCGCCGTAAAGCTCGTTGGCAACGGGATAGCCGCCCGGATAGGTAGCCATTCCGCCGTTGTTCAGGAGGATGGTGGTGATGGGAGCGCCGGCCCGCACCGCCGTCTCCAGGTCCAGGCCGGACATACCAAAGGCGCCGTCCCCCATAAAGTTCAGGCAGAACTTGTCGGGCCGGGCCAGCTTGGCCCCAATCATCAAGGGAATGCCGTAGCCCAGGTGGGTGGTCTTGCCCCAGCCGATGTAGCTGTGGGGCGTCGTGCCGGTATAGAAGGGCATCATCGTGTCCCGGGGCGCGCCGGCATCGTGGGTTACGATGCTGTTCTCCTTGTCCAGCGTCCGCTCCAGCTCGCCGATAACCCGGTAGTGGCTGATCGGCATCTCGTCAGTCTTGAGAATGTCGGCCCACTCGCCCATCCAAGAGTCGCGCAGCTTGGCAATCTGCTCCGACACATCGGAGGTTCCCTTGCGTCCGTTGTCGCCGGCCTGGGCCTTGACCTCGGCAATCATCGCTTGCAGCGTCAGCTTGGCGTCGCCGGGCAACCCGACGTCCACCGAAAAGTCCTTGTTGATATCCTCAATGCTTTCCACGTTGTGGATGATTACCTTGCCGTCGGGAATGGGCTGTCCGTAGCCGGTGCGGGTCATGCTGGAACCGACGGCAAACAGCACGTCCGACTCCTGCAGCCAGGTGCGGGCCGGCAGGGAGGTGGCGCTGCTGCCCGAACCCAGGGCCAGGGGATGCCGTTCGTCAAAGGAGGATTTGCCGGGCATGGTGCAATAGACCGGAATCTCGGTCAACTCGGCGAACTCTTGCAGTTCCTTGGTGGCGCTGCCCATCAGTACGCCCATGCCCGACCAGATCACCGGCTTCTTGGCATTAAGCAGCAGGTTTACCGCCTGTTTAACGTCGCTTGCGTCCGGGGACTGGCGCAGCCGCTTGGGGGGCTGGTAGTTCATTGCTGCATCCGGCACTTCCAGCGTTCCCACGTCGGCGGGAATCTCAACGATTACCGGGCCTGGGCGGCCATTGCGCAGGGCGTGGAAGGCGCGGCGCATCACGCTGGCTACCTGGCCGGGCTGGGTGATTACCTCGCCCGACTTGGAAACGCTGGCATAGGTTCGCACCGGTGAGAAGTTGGGCTTCACCGAATACTGACTCAGCGCCGGGCCGCCGGGCAGGTAGAGAATCGGCACGTTATCGCTGTAAGCCTGGGCCAGTCCGCCCATCGAGTTTTCCGAGCCGGGGCCGCCCTGGGTGATGGTTACGCCGAACTTTTCCCGTCCGTTGAGCCGGCTGAACCCGTCGGCGGCCATCAGCGCGCCCCGCTCTTGCCGGAACATTATGGTGCGGATGCCCTCCTGGGCGGCGTGTTCAATAAGCTGGTTGGAGGGGAAGCAGGAAATCCATTCCACTCCCTCTATTTTCAGGATTCGGGCCACTGCTTGCATTACATTCATTAAAGGCAGTCCTCCGCTGCTAAAATTTCTATTAACCGGTGGTGATTTTAACACAGACACGCAGCAGGCGCAGGGATTCTACGAGGCAGCCGAGGGCAATCGCCTTGGGGCGGCCCAAGTCCCCGGTAATCGTCTTTCCGGCGCAGGCCGGAATCCGGACAATCTGACCAAAGGACAGTTGGACTGGGCCGGGGATTCTCCGGAATGACGATCGCGGGCCGGAATCGCAGAGGCCAATCCGAGGGATAATGAATCTCTTTCTCGCCCTGGTTCCTTCCGCTCCCAGACCTGGTGTTGAAGGCGCCCCGCAGCAACAAAACGTGATAAACTAGGCGCAAACAGACACGGAAAGGAGGACAAAATGGCTGACGTTATAGTTGAGGAGAACGTGGTTGTTCCCAGCACTGACGGTTACGAATTGCGGGTAGATGTTGCCCGTCCCGCCGACTCATCCGTTCCGGCCCCCGCCTTGCTGTTCCTGCCCGGCGGCGGTTGGGTAACCGCCAACCGGGAACTGCTCAAGGGGCGGTATGGCATCCCGATGGCAGAGCGGGGCTATGTCTGCGTCACCGGCGAGTACCGGGTTATGGAACAGGCCATCTGGCCGGCCGCAATCCAGGACGTTAAGTCCATCCTGCGCTGGATGCGGGCTAACAGCGATCGCCTGGGCATTGATCCGGAGCGCATTGCCCTGGGCGGCAAGTCTGCCGGAGGACATTTGGCCCTGCTGGCTGCGGGTACTAACGGCCTTACCGAGTTTGATGGCGACGGCCCCAACGCCGCCTTCAGCAGTCGTATCTCCGCCGTAATTGGTGTGGCCCCGGCTTCGGACATCCGAGAACACTGGCGTCGTCCCCCACTGGAAAACTATACTGCCGCCGACCCTTCTGACGCGGCCCTGACCGCCGCCAACCCGATTGAGCGGGTCAGCGCCGGCTACCCGCCGACCCTGCTAGTCCACGGCACCAGCGACGACCGCGTTTCGCACCAAATGACCCTGCGGATGTTCGCGGCCCTGGAGCAGGCAGGCGTCCCAACCGACCTTAAACTTTTGGCCGGTGAGGGGCATATGTTTGACGGAGATCCGCAGTTCAGCGCAGCCATTGTCGAGGCTATGACCCTGTTCCTGGGCCGCTACGTAGTCGCGCCCGCTGCCGCTGAGGCCGTGGCTGCCGACGATTAGCCCGCCCGGGTTAACCCCAACTGCCGGGGGTGTGGTGGAAATAGAAGCCGACGACTAGCCCGCCGGGGTAGCCCCAACTGCCGGGGGTGTGGTGGAGATAGAGGCCGACGACTAGCCCGCCCGGGGTAGCCTCCATGGCGACGCGACCTGGCCGGGTAGCCGATTGTACGGCTTATTGTGGGGTGATGCCTCCTTTCCCGTTAGGGATGGAATCCCGGTTCCCAGGGAGATGCATACTCCATATCCCGTTAGGGGCGCCGGTCTTCCATAGAGACAACCGTAGAGGCATGAATGATTAGGGGCGGGCCGGATATATCCGGCCCGCCCCGTTGGCGTTTAAGGGTTGGGTTGATAATTGAGGTTAACCGGGCTGTATTTCGGCTTGGCGGGCTTTGACCAGGTTATTGCGGGTGGCCTGGGTGCTGGGGTGGTCAACGCCCAACACTCGCTCCCGGGCCGCCAGCGTTTCCTGGTGCATCCGAATTGCCTCGGCGTATTCTCCGATGGCGTGGTAGCAGTTGCCCAAGCTGCCCCGGCTGCGCAGCGTGTCGGGATGCTCCGGTCCCAGGGTCCGCTCCCGGCGAGTCAGTGTTTCCTGAAACAGCGCAATAGCCTCCGGGTAATGGCCCGCGGCGTAGAAGCTGTTAGCCAGACCGGTGCAGCTACGCAGTGTTTCCGGGTGGTTGGGGCCAAGGGTGCGCTCCCGCTCGGCAAGCGCCGCTTGATGCAGCCGAATGGCCGGTCCGTAGCGGCGCGAAACCCGGTGAAAGCGGGCCAGATTGTAGGTGACGTTGTAGGTT
>CBDCYT010000010.1:0-34092 GCA_965224325.1 Dehalococcoidia bacterium | reverse complement strand
TTGCTACTACTCATACCAGCCCGACCCAAATAGCAGTCCGTCATGCCGCACAATCCAAGTGTGCTTCTGACGGCTCTCGCCCGATTCCGGGTTTAGCAACACATAGTCCACCCAATGACCCGCCTCAGTGGCGCTCTGTAAGTCGTCGCCATAGAAATACCCCGTGGCGTCCACACGGAGGCTGGGATCACGCCCTCGAAACTGCGGGTTATGGTGGGCTATCGTGTAGCCGTCTGGGTCGATGATGAAGACGTACCACTGGCCGTCAACACTCTCCTTGGTGTTGTAGTAGGCGACGGTCTCCTCCAGGCCTAGGGCGACGTAGAGGTTCATGGCCTGCTGCACGAAGGCCTTGGTGTAGGCGGGGGCGGCGGACTTGCCGGGGCCGCGTTCGTACCAGCCGGAGCCGAAGGTGATGCCGTCTTGGATGATCACCCAGGAGTGCTTGGTCTCCACAACGCCAGAGGCGGGATTGGCATAGGTGTAGTCGAACCAGGCGCCGTCCTGGTCGGCGGAGGCGGCGACGGCGGACCCGGTGGGGTAGGAGTTGGGTCCCAGAGCCTGGGAGATGTGCTTGCCCACCAGGTCGGGGTTGGGGGCATGAGCGACGATGGTCTGGTTCTCATCGATGATGAAGACGTACCACTGGCCGTCAACACTCTCCTTGGTGTTGTAGTACGCGACGGTCTCCTCCAGGCCTAGGGCGACGTAGAGGTTCATGGCCTGCTGCACGAAGGCCTTGGTGTAGGCGGGGGCGTCGGACTTGCCGGGGCCGCGTTCGTACCAGCCGGAGCCGAAGGTGATGCCGTCTTGGATGATCACCCAGGAGTGCTTGGTCTCCACAACGCCAGAGGCGGGATTGGCATAGGTGTAGTCGAACCAGGCGCCGTCCTGGTCGGCGGAGGCGGCGACGGCGGACCCGGTGGGGTAGGAGTTGGGTCCCAGAGCCTGGGAGATGTGCTTGCCCACCAGGTCGGGGTTGGGGGCATGAGCGACGATGGTCTGGTTCTCATCGATGATGAAGACGTACCACTGGTCGTCGATGCTCTCCTTGGCGTTGTAGTAGGCGACGGTGGCATCTAGTCCTTCCGATTCGTATCTGCTGATGGCGTCTCTTACCAGGAACTTGGTGTAGTCGGCGGGCGTCGACTTGGGAGGTACGGTCGCCGTGGCATTACCCGTGTCCAACTGCTCCTGTATCTGCTCAATGAGAGACGCGACGGTGGCCTCATCCACGAGGGCGGGTGCGCCCGCGGGCCCTGGAGGTCCGGCTGGTCCGGGTGCGCCTGAGGAGCCCTGCGGCCCGGGAGGCCCCTGCCCCCCAGCGGGCCCGGCGGCTCCCTGGCAGGCAGCAATTGACAGGATAAGAGCGATGATCGGGATTACTGTGATTAGGGCGCGCATTGTCAGATCTCCTCGTTGCGACGGGCGGCGCCGGACCTCACGGTGGCGAATACTGCCGCTGCGCCGGAAGTGTCCGAGTCAAACTTCAGCCCGCGGAAGCGCATGCGCCGCTGCCAAGTCGTACGGTATCGGCGGTTACCATTTGCCGGACCGTTCAGCGTGCGCGTGGTCAGGCAGCCGATACGATAACCCCGCGTCGTCGTAAGCCGACGCTGCGTGAAGGGTTGAGAACCGACATTCCCCATATCAGACTGCGGGTGTCCAAAGAACCCGCCATCCTTCACGACGGTGATGGTAGGGGCATCCACGAACGCCGTCAACTATCCCATCGGGCTCACAAAACCATCTCTCGGTGCCGTGAATTAGCGTCCGCCAGGCAACGGAGGCGGCTTTCAGCACGTTTGCACACGCTTCAACTCATCCAGGCGCACAACTCCCCCTTGGCTACCCCCGTCACCTCCGATGATCCCAAGGATACTCGCTAACCTGGTGCTGGATGGAGCCCGGTTTAACCCTATAGGGGCGCTCACCTGAGCGTCCCTATAGGCCCACCACCGCTTACGGTAGATACCACCATCTTCGAGATGCGGCTAGGCAGCCTTTCGAAGCACCAAGGCCTCTCGATCCCTGTAGTGGGACGCATCGGAGCGGAGGGACCGAAGGAGCGTCACGCGGGCCTACCTGAACGGAGTGGAGCTGGACTTCAGCCGTCCTGGCAAACCCACGGACAACGCCTTCATCGAGTCATTCAACGGGAGGTTTCGCCAAGAGTGCCTAAACGAAAACTGGTTTCTCTCCTTGGAGGATGCTGAGGAGAAGGTGGACTCTTGGCGAAGACATTACAATGGAGGGGAACCTGTCCCGGAGTTTGCTGTATTGGCAGAAATAGCAGATTGACCCGCAAAACTCTTACTCAGGCTGGTACAGGAAATGGGGCAAGGTCACAACCAGACCTCTAATAAACAATTGCGAAACTCTCGAACCTGAACGTATGTCGCCGATTCGCGGTCGAAACGACGGCAGAAAGCGTCATCTACCGGAAACCTGCTCCGGAGGTTCAACCCGCTCTTACCACCTGATCAAGGTTCCTGACCAAGGCTCCTGCGTTCAAGTCGACTATTATAGGTGGCCCTAGCTTCTTGAATCATATCAACGGTGTCATCTAGGTTCGACGTAAGAGTTTCAAATTGCTCGCTGACTCTACGAATGCCCCTGTTCATGTCTCTTTGGAAGTTTGGTAGCTCGCTGATTGTGCCATTTGCAACGACGACTGAGTTTTTCCAACCTGAAACACTTTGCTCGGTCTCGTCCAAGGTGGCTAGAAACTCATCCACATCGTCCACCCCTGACGTGGTTTCGAGGTCTTTGAATGTCAATACATTCTGCAAGCTTGACTTAATCTCAGGCAAGACCTCTCCGTATTTTCGGTTAAGACCCTCGATGTTGTTTGCGTAAGCACTCAAATCCTCTCCGAACTTCTTTGTGATACGTTGGACGTGTCGGGGAGTTCCTGAGGAAGGGTTGTTCCCTGCCTTCTCCACTTGGTCCGAAAACTTGTTCATCCCGATAGTCATTTCACTAGTGTTATCCCCGAACTCCGCAATTAAGCTGGTCAATGTCCCAGTTTTTTCTGTGAACAAAACAAGGTGGTCTACAAAACCCAAGTCCCCAACAACGTTGTTCCCAGATTCTTGCCCTAGATGAGACAAAGCTTTTTCCAAGTCGGCGGTCATTTCCTCATGCCTGATGAGGGGCGTCCTCGCATACCCAAGATGCTTTGCCAAGTCCCCAATGACTCTAACTCCGAAGTCCTCCGCCCTAACATCAAGCGCTTGGAAGAAAAGCAAGGGTGCGGGTAGAGTGTCTTTGCTGACTCCCGCATAACAAATGGGAATGACTGGGACGCCTTTAACGTGCCCCGCTCCTGCCTCGAAGTTAATCCACGGCCTAGAGACTGACCTTTCGCTGCAAAGAACCAACATAGCCTTCGCGTCGGTCAATTCCTCTCCTAACCGGCGAAACCATTGGTCCCCAGAGCTTATGTCGTGCTCATTTACAAAAACATCAACTTGTCCCAAGAAAGTAGATTCTATCCAGTCCTTAAGAACGGAGGCCAATGCGACTTCTTCCGCGATGTGGCTGATGAACACTTTCATTAGTCCGACCTCCACCCGGCAGCACTCCTCTGAACGTGAACAACCCGCGCCAAGGTTCAAGGAGGCGGCCCATTAACTCTGCCTGTTCTTGTCTTGGGACTTTGATCTTACCCCGAAGTTAGTATCAGTGGCTAGTAGAGTCCACCTAACTGGACAAAATCAAGAACTTTCGTGATTAGGTTCGTTTTGGAAGTGTAACCGGGCAGTGACCTTGCCACAACGATAAGGTATGGGGTAGCTAAGGCCATCGCCGTTTTAGCCATGGCCTTGACCTCCCTGGCAGAAGCCCCCTCGGCTTACGCTTCACAGCAAGTCGTCGTCGTTCAGCAGGCCGCTCCGGGCCGCCCAGACCCCCAGCTCCTGCCGGGTCCCCACCCCCAGCTTGCGCTGTATCCCGTAGACCGCGTTCCGCACCGTCATGGGGTTGCTGTTGCCCCGCTCCTCGGCTATCTCCGCGTAGGACATCCCCTGGGCAAACATCCGGAGTATATCCCGTTCCCGGGCCGTCAGCCGGTTCAGGTCGCTGGGCGGGACCGGGCCGGGCCCGTCGCCCATACCGGCAACAAGTCTCCTGGCCGCCTCTCCCTGCACCCGGAACTCCCCGCCGGCCACCTCCCGCACCGTGGACAACAGCATCTCCTTGCCCGAATACTTTTGCAGGTACCCGGTAGCCCCGGCGTTCACCGCGTCCACGATGGCGCTGTGCTTGTTGGACGCGGTGAGCATCAGCACCCGTGTCTCGGGCAGGGCCGCCGCTATCTCCCGGCAGGCTTCGATGCCGTCCTTGACCGGCATCAGGATGTCCATGATCACCACGTCCGGCCTCAGCTCCCGCACTTGGCCCACGGCTTCCTCACCATCCCCAGCCTGACCGACGACCTCGAACTCCCCGGACTGCTCCAGCACCTGCGCTATCCCCTCTCGCACGATGGCATGGTCGTCAACTATCATCACCCTGATCCTGGTTTCAGATGTCACCTGCCGGCCTCCTTAGTTCCGCTCGTAGGGCACGGAGCAACTGACGGTGGTGCCCTCCCCGCTTGATTCCACGTCCAGGCTGCCCCCCATGCGCTCGGCGTCGGCCCTCATGTTCCTGAAGCCGTGGCCGCGCACGGCGTAGTCCTCCGAAAGCCCGGTCCCGTCGTCGGACACCGATATGCGCAGCCCGTCCGCCCCGAAGTCCAGGATGATGGTGACGCTGCCGGCGCCCGAGTGGCGGAAGGCATTGGTCAGCGCGTTGTGGGCGATGGAGAACAACAAACTGCGCTGTATGGTGGACAGTTCCGGTTCGGTCCCATGCCGCACCAGTTCCACGGGAATCGAGGTGATGACCGTGAAGGTGTCGGCGTGGGTGGCCAGAACTTCGCTTAGCTCGCTGCCGCTGAATATTAGGCCACCGTCTATCGGATGTCGCAGGTCCCACATCGTTGACCTGGACACCGCCAACATCGCCTCCAGCTTGCCGACCAGTTCCGGGTTGGACCTGTCCGCCCTCTCGATGGCGTCCTCCAGGCCCAGCCCCAGAGTGTAGGCCGACTGCGCCGTTGTGTCATGGATGGTCTGGGACATCTCGATGCGCTGCCGTTGCAGTTCCCGCTCCCGCTCAACCGCCTCTTGTCTCCTGATCTTTTCGGACCTCGAGACCAGATTTACCGAAGCCACGACCGCGTACATGACGGCGATCCGAGCGAACAACGTCTTTTCGTCCCTTGCCTCAAAGTCGAGGCCATCCCCGGCGGTCAGGCTTACCGTCGTGTAGATGATGGCCACCAGTGTCACCCAAGCGAAGCTCAGTTTGAACGAACTGACAAATAAAGCGAACCAGGCCAAAGCAGGATAGTACAGCAAGTAGAAAAAGAAGTGGTTGAACCCTCCGGCGACCGCCATCCCGGCCGCAATCAAAACCACGTCCATCACGCTGAGGACCAGCATCCAGTGCAACGTCACTGTGCGACCCGATCGAACGCGGTAATGAATGAAGCCGTTGAACGCTGCTAAAGCGGTGAGACACAGGATGTAACCGGCATACGTGAAGTGTGTAAATTGTGGCCGGTAGACCAACTCAATCACACAGGTAGCGACAATGAACCACCGCACCCAAACGAAAATCGTAGCTGGGTATCGCAAATCCTCAGGGCCGTCTGCATCGAATTTCCAAAGGCGGTATTTAATCATTTCGGCTGCTGTGTGGTTGAAGGCCCCAAAACCTAAATCCGGCGTCTTTACCTACCCGGCGGCGATGTCGAGTCACAACGTTTACTTGCAAAGCTCCATCTCAAGGCCCCTTCTCTCTCATTCACCTGGGCTGGCGGGAGTCGCGGATCACACCAGCCCAGGTAACAAGGTCCTATGCACGATCTACCTTGTACCCAATCGACTCCGAGTACCCAATCGACTCCGAATAGAAGCGAAGGTGCTAGGGATACTCTGAACAAGGCCGTCATAGTCTGGATTGTCATAGCCGAGGCAACGATGGGGGTGAGAACCGCCTCACGAGGCTTGTTGGGCCGGGCTTGGTCCCGCTGATCGCACCCTGCGGTGGCCGATGCGGGCTTGATACTGCCGGAAAGGCCGGTCCGGAGCTGTTGGCTCGCGCACTACGCCGCCAGATGGCGCTGGGCCGTCAGCAGGTTGCCCAGTCCCAGTAGCATCGCCAGCCGCTCCGTGTTCTTGACCAGTCCGCGGTAGCGAACCCTGGCGTATCCGAACTGCCGCTTCACCCTCAGGAAAGGGTGCTCCACCATTGCCCTCACCTGCGCTTTGAGCCTCTCCAGCACGGCCTCCTCACTCCCAGGCTCCAAGCCCCTGCGTTTCCCGGGTCGCATCGCCACCTGCCAGTCCACCTCCCGCTCCCGGTTCTCCTCCCGCTTCCCAACCCCCTGATACCCGGCATCGCCCCACACCACCGTCTCCCCGCCGTGCAACAGATTGTGCGCCTCCGTAACGTCGTGCGCGTTGGCCGCCGTCGTGCTCATGCTGTGCACCAGCCCCGTTTCCGAGTCCACCCCGATGTGCACCTTCATCCCAAAATGCCACTGGTTCCCCTTCTTGGTCTGGTGCATCTCAGGGTCCCGCTCCCCAGACCGGTTCTTGGTCGACGACGGCGCCTCTATGATGCTGGCGTCCACGATGGTCCCCTCCCGTAACCGCAGCCCCTGCGACTCCAGGTGGGCGTTGATCTCCTCGAACAGTACTTTGCCCAACTCGTTCCGCTCCAGGAGATGGCGGAAGTTGAGGATGGTGGTCTCGTCGGGCAGGGCGTCCGACATCCTGAGCCCAGCGAACCGCCGGACCGATTCGGCCTCGTAGAGCAGATCTTCCATGCCAGGATCGCTGAGGTTGTAGCAGAGTTGCACACAGTGTACCCGCAGCATCACCGCCAGAGGGTAGGGTCGGCGGCCCTTGCCTGCCTTGGGGTAGAAGGGCTGGATGCGTTCCTCCAGATGCTGCCAGGGAACCAGGAAGTCCATACGTTCCAGAAACAGTTCCCGACGAGTCTTGCGCTTCTTGCCCTGGAATTCCAGGTCCGCAAAGGTCGGTTGGTCCATCTCTGCTCTCACCCACGTCCGGATTCGGGTCTGCCAGCCTTACTATGCCATATCACCCAGAACTTGTTCAGAGTATCCCTAGAAACCCCTTTTTCAAGGCAACAGCCGGTGCCGGCGAGGGACGCGATTCAAAAGATTCGGCGAACCCGGAAATTGCATCGTTACGGCGTGACAGGATTCGCAACTATCCCATCGATCGAAGCTCCAGAAGCACTGTGTAAGGGTTTAAGTCCTCCTGCGCGGCAAGTTCTTTGGATATGCCAACACCATGTCAGAGGATGTACCGTAAAGTCGAAAGGGATTACCCCAGGTTGTAAAGTACAGTTTGAGCTATCGGTTGAACAAGATTGCATATGCAATATTTGTTGTATGCGCTTTTATATATGACGGTTGCATTGATTAGGTTCAGGGAAGCCAGGATTCTGATTGCGTCACCTTGTCAATCAGAAGTTTGATTCGCTCCGCGACGGCTACTCTTCAGCTAGCTCAGAATCAGAATAGCGGAAGAAACCAAAGCGGCGATCACAACTTCATGAAACCTCGTAATGCCCCAGTGAAGGACTGAAGTAGGATACCAGGACTACCTGTCTGAAATGGCACTTGCCACTCGATGGAAGCCAATCTACGCGCCCGGACCTAAATCGAAAACTTGGTCCCAGCCATTGTCTGCAGGCAGGAACGAGTTTGAATCCCCTTGCCCGATATAGTGGAAACGGTTTACTTTTCTGTTGGTCCCCCCGTCCGCAACTCGTCTGGCCGGCATTGGCTTGGACCTGGTTCCGAGGGCCTCAAACATCGCTCGTTTCTCCAGCGATCAACAGAGTACTGATTCCATGCGCTCCTGTGGTGATTCCACTGACCGCTAGAATCGCAGCCATTTGCTGGTCGAGGCACAACCCCCAATGACTCGGGTCCTGCGCACAACCTTGGCGGCATCTGGGAAGGCGCCACCTGGATTGTTTACAACTACCCCTTACTCCCTTCGTAGGGCACGGTGCAACTGACCGTTGTGCCGTTTCCGTCGGATTCCACTTCCAGCCAGCCCCCCATGTTCCTGAAGCCGTGGCCGCGCACGGCGTAGTCCTCCGGTAGCCCCGTCCCGTCGTCGGACACCGCCAGGCGCAGGGCGTCCTCCCCGAAGCCCAGGGAGATGGTGACGCTGTCGGCCTCCGAGTGCCGAAAGGCGTTGGTCAGGGCGTTGTGGGCGATGGAGAACAGAAGGCTGCGCTGTATGGTGGACAACTCCGGCTCGACCCCGCGCTGCACCAGTTCCGCCGGAATCGACGCGATCACCGTGAAGGTGTCGGCGTGGCCCGCTAGGACCTCGCCGAGCGTGCTCCCGCTGAATATCTCCCCGCCGTCGATGGGTTGCCGGAGCACCCACATCGCGGACCTGGACACCGCCCACATCGCCTCCAGCTTTCTGGCAACTTCCGGGTCCAAAGGCTCCGCCTTCTCGATGGCGTCCTCCAGTCCCAGACCCAGGGTGTAGGCCGACTGCGCCGTGGTGTCGTGGATGGTCTGGGACATCTCGATGCGCTGGCGGTTCAGTTCCTGCTCCCGCTGCACTGCTTCCCGCTCCCGCCCCACCGCCGCCAGCCTCCGCACCCGCTCGAACCTGATGATCAGATTGACCGACACCGCCACCCCGTACATCGCCAACACGCGGTAGTACAGCTCCTTCTCTTCCATTTGGCCGAAGTCAACACCGTCTCCCACTATCAGGCAAATGCCCACGTAGATGGCCACCACCATGGTGGTCCAGGAGAAGACCAGGTATGGGGAGGTGAAGACCAAGGCGAACAGCGCTACGGCGAAGTAATACATGGAGAAGTAGCGGCTGTCGAATCCCCCGGACATGAACATGGTGAAGGAGAACATCGCCACGTCCATCGCGCTGAGGGCCAGCAGCCAGCGGGGGTCCACCCGGCCGGAGGTGCGGATCTTCCACCATACGTACCCGTTGGCTGCGATAAAGCCGGACACGTACAGCGAGTTCAGGATATGGCTGAGCGCGCCGTACTCCACCCGGTAGCTGATCTCCACCAGGCAGGCGGCCAGAAGGCACCAACGCACCCAGATGGAGACCGTGGCGGCGTAGCGGAGTCCCTTCGGATTCTTGTCCGTCGAAGCTCCAGAAGCGCTGGGCAAAGGTCCGGGGCGCCATCACCTGAAAGTTCATCTACGGTCTCCATGACGTGCGGAAGCACAGGTAAAAGTTTCATAGGGGACTCTCTCGATATACGGTACAGGCGGCGTGATGAATCGGACAAGATTGCAATTAAAACACATAGAAGGTTGTTTCTGATATGTGCTAAATGCAATGTTATAATGGCCACGCATATCATTATGCACGATGTTGACACGATTCCCAAATAGCTTGACCCATCCAGAGAAAAGCGCATTGCATTTCGCTCCGGACCGGGAGATCAGACCGAGCACAAGAAACAACATCAACGCCTTCGGAAGGATGGAAGCCCGCCTACGCGGGGCGGCCCCTTCCAGCGGCTTTGATAGCGCCGGCGCGTAAGTGGAAAGGAGCTACCATACTGTGAATCGGGAATCGGGAAATCATCACCACTGCCATTACCGCTACCGGGGCGTCGTTAGCGCGCGCCCTGGCCGGGCATACCCCCCCCCGACTTTCCCGGTTCCGTCCGACCCGGGGCAGCGTCATGACCCCCGCACTCAGAACGGCTTCGATTCCGGTAATAGCCGCGCTGCTGGCACTAGCAGCAGGACTCCTCGTATTCCTGAGCTATCCCGTGCTAGCTCAGAGCGACGCCACCGCCCCCAGCAACCTCACCGCCCAGCTGGTTGAAGGCGGCGCGCTCCTCACCTGGAATGCTCCGACGGGGGACGCCGGTTCGGTCACCGGCTACGAAGTCCTACGTCGACGCACGGACATACATGTGCCGGGAGACTTCCAGAGCATCGTGGGCGACACAAGGTCCACCGCCACCACCTACACCGACATCACGGCCAACATGACCGGTAAGCGTTACACCTATAGGGTCAAGGCCCTGCGGGGCAGCGCGATAAGCTCTTGGTCCAACTACGCCTACGTTGACGTGCCGGCCCAGAACCCTACCCCTACGCCCACTCCGACACCGACACCGACACCTGACCCCGCGGAGGCCACGGCTGGGCCGCTGACGGGCTTCACCCTGGTGGACGCATCCGACCAATCGGTGCTGGTAACGTTGAACGACGGCGCGGCCGTGGCAGTCGACAACCCTGCCAGCGGCAGCTACGCGATCCGGGTGGACGTCGAGGACAGCAGCACCATCGGCAGTGTGTATCTGGAACTCACGGGGGCGAAGAGCGTATCCCAGACCGAGAACGTCGCGCCCTATTCCCTGTACGGGGACGGTGGAGCAAATGCGCTGAGCGGCGGGACGCTGCCGGTGGGCAGCTACGACCTTCAGGCCACGACCTACTCAGAGAGGAACAAGAGCGGCGATGAGCTGGGAAGCCTGGCCGTCTCGGTCACTGCGGCGGGGACTCCGCCGGAGCCGGAAAGCGAAGCGGCGGACCTGGCCCCTTCGAACCTGGTCGCGGAAATCGTGGACGATGGCGTTCCCCTCACTTGGGACGCTCCCGCCGAGGACTCCAGCTCGGTCTCCGGCTACCAGATCCAGCGGACCGCCGAGATTCCCGGCAACCTCGTTGCCCGCGCAGACACTGTGCTTACCGGCGACACCGCCACGATCTACAAGGACACCTCAGCGACTAAACCCGGCGCCCGCTACGCCTACGTGGTCAAGGCCCTGCGGGGCGAGGACCAGAGCCAGGCTTCCAACCAGGCCCAAGTGGAAATCCCCAATCCCCTTGCTGACCTGGCCCCATCTAACTTGGCCGCCCAGATTGTGGACGACGGCGTTTCCCTCACCTGGGACGCCCCGGCCCAGAGCGCCGGCTCGGTCACCGCATACGAAATCGAACGGACCGCCGTGATTCCGGGCCAGGACAACCCCCCGGCCCACCTGACGCGTACGGCCGACGACACCACATCTTACGCCGACGCCTCCGCCAACGAGGCTGGGGCCCGCTACACCTACCGGGTGCTGGCAGTACGAGGCACCGAGCAGAGCCAGTGGTCCGGGACCGTCTCCGTCGAACTGCCCGAAGACCCGCCGGTGTCTTCGCCCCAACTCGCTTTCGCCACTCTGGCTTCCCTGACCATCAGTGACGGGACGGAGAACGTTCCGCTCAGCCCGACCTTCGCAGCCACCACCACGTCCTACCGGGTGGCCCTGAAGTATCGGGGACACCGCATCACCGTCGTAGCCGCTGCGGCCGCAGCCACCGCTAGCATCGACTTTCTGGACGTCGGCGACAACCCCCTGACGGACGCCGACACAGGCGAGGCGGGGCACCAGGTGGACATGCCCGTGGGCACCTCCGAATTCAAGATCAAAGTAACCCCTCAGGGCGGCATAAACCCCGGATTGTACGAGGTGGAAGTGGAGCGGGACTCCGCACAGATCTTCGGCTGGACGCCGAGTTGGGACATCAGCCTGCACACTAACAACGAGAACCCCCAAGGTGTGTGGTCGAACGGAACAACCATCTGGGTCGCAGACGATGACGACGACAAGCTCTACGCCTACACGCTGGCCACAAGCGCCCGAGACATATCCAAGGACATCAGCCTGCACACTGACAACGTGGACCCCCAAGGTGTGTGGTCGAACGGAACAACCATCTGGGTCGCAGACAATGTCGACGCCAAGCTCTACGCCTACACGCTGGCCACAAGCGCCCGAGACACATCCAAGGACATCAGCCTGCACGTCGACAACCGCCGTGCCTTGGGTATCTGGTCCGACAAAACGACAATTTGGGTCACCGACTCGAACGACAACAAACTCTACGCCTACGCGCTGTCGGACGGAACGCGCCAGGATGGCACCGGCTCCACCACCAACAAGGAGTTCGACCTGCACTTCGATAATGACTCCGCGCGGGCAATATGGTCCAACGGGACCCACATCTGGGTCGTCGACGATTTTGACGACAAAGTCTACGCCTACGCACTCTCAGGTGGGACGCGCCAGGATGGCGCCAGTGGCACCACCAACAGGGAGTTCGACCTTGAACACGGACGACCCGAAGGCGTCTGGTCAAACGGGACCACTATGTGGGTTGCAGACAGCGAGACGCGCACTCTCCACGCCTACACGCTGGCAAACGGCGTACGCTATGCGACCCGGGACGTGTCCCTGGCCGCGACCAACCGTACCGCCGCCGGCATCTGGTCGGACGGGACCACCATCTGGGTCGGCGACGCCGGGCTGGAGATACTCCGAAACCCTACTGCCTTTCACCGGATCTACTCCTACAACCTGCCGCCGTACCTCGAGGGAACTACGACTCTGAGCGCCCTTACGATCAGCCCCTCCCCGGCAATCGCCTCCTTCGCGCCGGACCTGCGCCCCGATTTCGCCTTCCTCACCTACTCCTACCGCGTCGCGGTCCCCAACGAGGCCGAGCTGGTGACTGTCAACGCCACTCCCAGCGATAGCGCTGCGACCGTGGTCTACCGGGATGCGGACGGCGAGACCCTCGACGACGCCGACGCGGGCACCACTGGGCATCAAGTGAACGTGGCGGTCGGAACGACAATTATTGAAATCGTGGTCACCAAAGCGAGCGACGCGCTCTCATACGATGTCCTCGTGGAGCGGGACTCGGCCGAACTCTACGGCTGGACGCCCACCAAGGACGTGAACACCCTCCTCGACGACAACCCGGCACTCGCCGCCGACCGGGTCAGAGGTGTATGGGGCGACAAAACGACGCTCTACGTGATGTCGCACCTCAAGCCTGAAGTCTTCGCGTACACGAGGGCCACCGGCGCCCGGGACAGGTCGCTGGACATCGCCACCAACCAGGGCCCACGTCTCAATCAATATGGCTATAAAGGTGGCATCTGGTCAAACGGGACCATGATGTGGGTGCTGAACTACAGGTACGGCGAGTACGAAGTGGATGAGTATGGCAGCGATATTTCGAGCGGCGGCATTCTCTACGCCTTCACGCTAAAGGACGGCATCTACGACGCAGACAAGGGGATTCCTCTGCACCTGGACACCTACCGTGCCGCCCGGGGCGTCTGGTCGGACGGGACCACCGTCTGGGTAGCCGACTGGAGGGCCGCCAAACTCTTCGCCTATGCTCTTGCTGACGGGGTGCGCAAGGCGGACAGCGACATCACCCTGCACCTGGACAACGCGGCCGCCCAGGGCATCTGGTCCGACGGGGCCACAATATGGGTAGCCGACTGGGAAGACAACAAGTTCTACGCCTACAAGATGACCGCGGGAACCGAGTTTGGAGACCGCGACCGGGACAGTGAGTTCGATCTGGCTCCGGACAACATGTATCCCCGGGACGTTTGGTCGGACGGTGAGACGCTGTATGTGCCCGACACCATCGGTAATAAGCTCTACTCCTACAACATCGGCAACATCGTGCAGCCACCCAACTCGCGGGCCAGGGGCCGCCCGTCCATCACCGGCATCGCCGTGGTTGACGAGACGTTGACCGCGGACCTGTCGGGCATCAGCGACGCCAACGGCCTGACCCGCGCCATCTACACCTACCAGTGGGTTTCCGTGGACGGCGGCCGGGACACCGACATCCCCGGCGCGACGGGCAGCACCTATAAGGTAAAGCAAACGGAACCCCCTGGTGAGCCAGGCTGTCGGTCCTGTGGAGGGGGTCATTCCCCCAACCATCAAGTTCTTTAGCAAGAACGGAACGTACCAGGACGCCATCTCCGTGACCTGGCAGTCGGTGCGGGGCGCCGCTGAGTACAAGCTGGAGATGCAGAAGCAGGGCGACGAGGATTGGACCTGGATTACCCGGGGCGACTTCCACCGCCTGCCCAGCTCCTCCGACAACCGTTTCCTGATGGGCATCGCCAAGGACCTGGAATGCGGCGAAACCTACGATTTCCGCATCAGCCTCCGGGGCGACGGTATCACCTTCGCGAGACAGTTCGGCCCGTACGCCGAGACCACGGTGGCGCTGACCGAAAGATCCTCGGTTCCGCACACCGACTGCCCCAAGCCGGAACGGCCCACCAACCTGCGGGTCAACGGGGAGCCGCAGTGCGCCACCCTGAACTGGACCCCGCCCACGGGCAACAACTACACCGGCGTCCGGATACGCCGCCTGACCATTCCGCCCAGCACCGCCGGTGAGCAGGACTGGGAGGTGATCCACGAGCGGCTGAACGACTCCCGCACCAGTTACCAGGACTGCAAGACCACAACGTCCGGTCCATCAGGCTACGGCAACTGGGGCAAGGAGTATAGCTACTCGGTCTACTACATCAAGCAGGAAATCAAGGATAACGGAGAGCGGGTGACCGTGGAGTCCCCAAGGGCTTCTTCGGGCTTGGACCTCTACGGGCCGACCCACCCGCCGGGCTCTCCGCGCAACGTGCGCCTGACCCGGAACAACCAGAGCCGTCGCACCCTGGCGTGGGAGGCCCCGCCCCACTATGGACTGATCCTTGAGCAGGTCCTTGAGCGTAGGAGGGGCTCACTTACTGACCCGTGGCTTACCGGCTACATGGTGGAGCGACGGCAGTACACGGTACGGCCGGGGGCCAAAAACCCGGACAACTACTCGGTGCAGTTCCCGGAGTACGAGGACGTGACGCTCTGGTCGACCACGCTGACGGTGGGCCAGAACGCGGATGACTCAAGACGGGGATTCCTCGTAACGGGTGGAATGAACGTCCCGTTCGGCGCAGTCAGTACACCCGGCTTCAGTTATGCCTCCGGCACTACGACAGTGGATCAACTGAGTGTCGAACAAAATCAGATGGCGAAACTCATTTTTGAACTAACCCCCGGGCGGTTTGAGGCGGCCACAGACAAATGGACGCTGGTGATCGACGACACACCCTTTCCGCTAAAAGACTCTACTTTTGTCTCCATAGCCACGAAACAATGGGGGAACAGCGGCATCTCCTGGGACGTCGGGCAGACGGTCAGCGTCCAGCTGATTGAGCAGCGCACGCTGGATTGGGAGGTCATGCGCCCAGCGAGCGACAACAACACAAGCAGATCCTTCACAGACGACGAGAACGCCGGGGCCAAGACCTACGTGTACCGGGTGCGGGCGGTCAACGCCGCTGGCGACTCCTCGGGGTACTGGGCGGATGACTGGCTCTGGATGGCGGAGGAGCCCAAGCCGTAACTGGCGAAGGGCAGGGCGAGGTCTTGCCCCCTGAGCCGGGTCAAAAACGCAAAAGGGCCGCATACAGGTACAGGTTCGGGGCGGCGGATTGTTACGCCGCCCCTTGATCAATGGCGCCGCGGAGAGTATGGAGACCGGCGTTCCGGTCCAGGCGGGACCCGACGGGAAGGAGCGCGGGATGAGGCGCAGGCGCCGTCCGTGGAAGGTGAAGCTCAACCCCGTAAAGGTGCGGGAACTTCTCTACCAACGCGGAATGTCGCAGAACCAACCGGCGCGTCTCAGCGGGCTGACCTCGGGACACCCTTTTCTGAAGGACCAACTACCCAAGGCTCGCTGCACTGGTTTAGGCGGTCAACAATTGTAACCCGTCAGGTTGGGTCCGCCAAAATCGGGAGTGGAGACTTCTGAGACAGCCTCGTACAGGGTGAACCCGTCGGTGTCATTCTCGTCGCGCCGTCCAAAGCTAGGGCGGTGGCTCTCGTCGGGGCGGCAGCAGCAGTCGGTGAAGCGGGCGTGTGGTCAGTCGCAGTAGTATGGCGCGCACTGCCAGGGCCAAGACGGCGCCTATGGGACGGCGCCAGCCATGGGCGCTGCTCGGGTCTGGGACCGCCGAAGGGACCTCTATCAGGGACAGCGCTTCTCCCTTTTCCTTCAATCTCACCACCTCCCCCTTTTGGACATTCGCCTGATATTGGCCGCCTTATTAAACTATTCCTGATAACGGAAAGACCCTGGTCTCGATGCCGGGGAAGTAAAACCTGAACCGCATTTATGGTATTGTTCCTTTGGGTTTGCCATGCTATCCGGTTTGAGGAGGCGATTCTGGCGGCAGCGGTTTCTCGGGACCCCCGTTACGAGGCCCACGAAAACCCGCCCTTCCTATCTTCTCTGGGTTTCGCCACGCAGTTCAGCGTGATCGCATCCGTCACCCTGCTGGTGACGCCGGTCGTCGTGGCCAAGGCGTCGAGCAAGGACGACTTCTACTTGGTGTGGATGGTCTTCGCCTCCCTGCTGGTTGCGGGAGTGTCCACACTGGTGCAGGTACGGCGGGCCGGGCCGGTGGGGGCCGGCGCCGTACTCCCCATGTTCACAGCGGCCTTCTCCATCCCATTCTGCATTTCGGCGGTGGTAGACGGGGGGCCGGCGACGATGACTGCCCTGGTCATCGTTTCCGCGATTAGCCAGATTATTATCTCCAAGTGGCTGTTCGTCCTGCGACGCATCATTACGCCTACCGTGGGCGAAACGGTGCTGATGATACTATCCATCACCCTAGCTTCGGTGGTGCCTCGCTTGCTGCCGGAAGCATCGGAGGCCGGTACGTTGGGGGCGCACTTGACCGCGCTGGCCACCCTGGGGAGTCATCGCCGCGCTCATACTGCGCGGCTCGGCGGTATTGCGTCTTTGGGGACCGTTAGTCGGTATCGTCGTGGGCTGCGCGGTTGCTGCGGTTTTCGGCCTCTACGATGCCGGCAGGATCATCGAGGCCCCCTGGGTCGGGTTGCCGGGCCAGTGGCCGGGGTTGGCGCTTGACTTCGGCATACCGTTCTGGACGCTCCTCCCGGCGTTTCTGTTCCTCAGTGTAATAATCTCCATCCAAGCCAACGGAGAATCGGTTGCCCAGCAACGGGCTGCCCGGCGCGATGACCGGGCTGTCGACTTTAGAGAGGTACAGGGGGCGTTAGCCGGGACCGGCGCAGCCAATCTGATGGCCGGCATTGCCGGAACTGTGCCCTACATAATCAACCCGGGTACTGCTTCCTATACCCGGACCACCGGCGTCGCTTCCCTCAGAGTTGGATACTTCATCGGCGCCATATTCATTGCGGTGGCCTTTCTGCCTAAGGTGTCGGGGCTGCTCAGCGCCATTCCGGGGCGGGTTATGGCGGGTTACCTCATCGTGTTGAGCGGTTACCTGTTCGTGGACGGGGCGCAGACCGTTATCCAGGCCGAGCAGAACCGGCAGAAAATCGTGGTTGCGGGAGTCTGCTTCTGGATTGGAGCGGCGTTCCAATTTGGGTTATTCTCGCTGCCGGCCATCGGGCCGGTGTGGGGAACGCTGATACAGAGCGGGATTACGACCGGGGGGGTTGCCACCATAGTAATGGTCTTATACCTGGAGTTCACCAACCCGCGGCGGATGCGCTTCCAGTCGAAGCTGCACATCGACGCCCTGCAGGAGCTCAACGAGTTTCTCGTCAAGTTTGCCGACCGGCGGGGCTGGGACACCGCGATGAAGGAACGACTGAACGCCGTCGCAGAGGAAACTCTTCTGATCCTGGCCCCGCTGGACCTGGAAGGGCTGAGCCTGGATGAAGAAGAGACGGAAGACGGCAAGCCCGACCGGCAACTGGTCGTTGTGGCTTCCAGTGACGGCCCGGTGGCGGACCTGGAGTTCATAGGAGGCGGAGACGAGGAGAACCTGGAAGACCGCCTACGCCAGCTCCAGCAGTACAGTTCGGAAACCCCGGTGGAGCAGGAGCTGTCGCTGAGGCTGCTGCGGGCTTACGCTTCGTCGGTGCAACACCGGCAGTTCCACGCTACCGACATCATCACGGTCCGGGTCACCCAGCCTGGAAAGCGGTAGCGAAGCCCCCTCGGCCCGGCAAATGGGCGCTAGCCGGGCACGATGCTTCCTTCGACGAAGGGGATCCGCGCTTCTTCCAGGGTCAGGTTGACGTCGGGCGGCATCGGGTCTGATTCCACCAGTTCGGCCCCCCGCGCCCGGGGCGCCGTGCTCTCGGACCAAGTCCAGCATCCGGCCCGGCAGCGTACAGAAGCTAGTATTACAACGACTGTTGGGATGATAGGATGACGGGGTAGTTGGGTAAGGCTTGAGCAAGTGAGGCAGGGAAGTGGATGCGGCGGATTTTGAGCGGGTGGACGAGGCCTTTGGGGATTTTCACGCTTACTTCGCTCCGCTGTTTGGCCGCAGGGAGACGCGGGAGCACAGCGGTCATTATCTCCAGGCCCTGCTGGTACAGTCCGGGGAGCGGCGCAACGCTGAGAACCTGTCGGAGACGGTTCCGGGGTCAGCCCGAGGGATGCAGCGGTTTCTCACTGATTCTCCCTGGGACGATGAGGCGATTATCGGACGGCTGCAGGAGTACCTGGGAACCCGGCTGGAGCATCCGGAAGGTGTGTGGGTGCTGGACGGCAGTGACTTTCCCAAGCAGGGACGGAAGTCAGCGGGAGTGGCCCGGCAGTACTGCGGGAGGCTGGGGAAGGTGGCCAACTGCCAGGCCGGGATGTTCCTGGCCTATGTTAGCCCGTTGGGACGGGCCCTGGTGGACAAACGGCTGTATCTGCCGGAGAGTTGGACCTCGGACAAAGACCGGTGTGAGGCGGCGGGTGTGCCGGAGGATAGGCGGGGCTACCGGTCAAGACGGAGTTGGCCTTGGAGATGGTGGGGCGGGCACAGGAGCGGGGCCACCTGAAGGCTGGATGGGTCGCGGCGGACGGCGCCTTCGGGATGTCGCCGTCATTCCGCGACGGCCTGGCGGCCTTGGGGATGTGGTGCGTGCTGGACGTTCCGTCCGGCTTTACGGTGTGGCCGCCGGAGCCTGCCTGGACCAATGTGGAGTATCAGGGATTCGGGCGTCCCCGCAAGCCGAGGCTCCGCAGCGGGCAGCGGCGGACAATGCAGGAGCGCAGCGACGAGTTGCCGGAGGCGGCCTGGCATGAGCTCACGGTGGCCGAGGGAAGCCAGGGACCACGCAGCTGCCTGTTCAGTGCCCAGAGGGTGCGTCCAACCAGCAGGCGTAAGCCCGGCGAAATCCACTGGGCCATTTACCGCCGGAATCTGGACGGCAGCGAACCCCGCTACTATCTGTCCAATGCTCCGGAGGATACCCCGTTGGAGACCCTGGCATACGTGGGAGGATCCCGTTGGCGTATAGAAACGGAGTTCGAGACGGAGAAAAGCGACGTGGGGCTGGACGAGTACGAGACACGCACCTGGGCTGGCTGGCATCACCACGTGGCCCTGTGCCTGCTGGGCGGAGCTTTTCTGCTGAGCCTGCAACAGGCTTGGGGGGAAAAAGATGCCCCGGATCACGAGGCCGCAGGTCTACCGGGTGGTGCGGGAGATGCTGCCCCGGGAACGGTTCGGACCTGAAGAGTTGCTGCGGTGGCTGGAGGATACGCAGGACAGTAACGAACGGGCCAGACGCTCCCATGCTAAGCGCCGCGCCGCCATGCGGGCATCACCCCACATCCCTCCCTGAACTGACGTTGTAATACTAGGAGTCTGTCCGACGAGCCTGTGGAACAGTGTGGTAGCGGACGGGACTGGCAATTTCGAGTCTGGGCAGGGAAATCCGGCTTGGTTCCGGTCTCGAAAAGGGCCTGGACCGCAAGGATAGCCGGTGCGGATCTCGCCAGCTTAGCCAAGGGCCGTGCCCGTGGGCCGGGCCGAGAATCACGCGCCGGCACCGGACGACTGACCGGCAAGTCTTCCCGGTGCTGCCGCCTCCCTGCGAACGATGCGGAATGCTGGCCGGGTATTACTGAGCGCGGGGGCCCTTGGTGATTGGGGCCTGCTCGACGGAACCATCCTCGGCGATACGCAATCCCATGTAGGGGCTTAGCTTGGCGTTCGCAATGGCCACGATGTCCTCGTTTCCCCCCGGTATCCAAGACGCCGCAACCAGCCGGGGATCACGTGTTCCGGCAGCACCACGGCCTGGATGTGACGGACTATATCTTCGGAGAACGGCACAGGCTGTATGCCGAGTTGCTGGTTAATCAGCAGGGGAATGACGTTCTGGAATGGGGCAAGTCGCAGCCTTTCCAACTCGGCCTTTGCGACTTCCTCGACGATGATCTGCTGCAAGTCCGCCGGTATCTTGTCCCACACGTCCTTGTTGATCACGTTGTTAGTGTACCCGAAGCCAACCACCGGCCCCGCCATGAAGTCCGCTACCTCGAACAACCGTTCCGGCACCGCCAGCAATATGCCGGTAACAGCGGCGTCGACGAAACCGCGTTCCAACGAGGCGTACATCTCAGCCGCGCTCTGGAATACTCCCTCACCTCCCATCCCTTTGATAAAGTCCGACATGGACGCCGAGTGGGAACGAATCTTCAGGTCCTCGAAACTCTCGATAGTCTGTAACGGTTCGTTACTAAAGAACCATTGGTCTGAGCCGGCGAATCAATTGCGGTTCAACACGTGGCTGCCCCCGGTGGCTTCGAGTATGATGCGGTCGATGTCCGGGGCCACGCCGGTCAGCGAGAGATAGGAGGTTTCCCAGTCGGTGGCCGAACCCCAGAGGGACTGGAGCTCGAGGGCCGGCAGCGCGCCGCCCACGTATCCGGTGAAGATGTTTACCATGTCCAGAGTGCCGTTGCTGACCTGTTGGAGGGTTTCTGGGCCGGCCAGCCCCAGTTCGAGGAAAGAGACCACCGATAGCTTGACTTGGCGTCGGTGCGCTTGGCCAAATTGGGCGCCCAGTAGGTTTGAATCAGCACGCAGGTGGGCAGGTTGCGATCGATGCAGGTATGTTGAATCTCGACGCTTTCGCCGGAGGAGGTTAATCCGGTTGGGTTGGTCAGCTTGGCTTTCTCAATCAGCTCCTGATAGTAGTCGCTACTATAGATAAACATGTGACCGGGGATGCCCATTTCCGCAGCCCCCAATAGCGCGGCCCCGGACGTCGACGCGTAATCCTCCGCGGGCAACTGGAACATCAGGCTCTTGTGCTGCTGCGGACCGATTAGCTGCATAGGGTCGCCAACGAAAATTGCCCCAGGCCCACCGGCGTATTCCGCCGCGTATTGGGTCAGCGCATCATCCCCACTTGGGGATGGCACTTCGGCCGAAGCTGGCGGCTCTGTGGGCACGGACGCATCCGCAGCGGCAACCACTGGAGCTTCCGTAGTTGCGGGAGCTTCCACCATATCGGAAGGCATATCATGACTACGGCTATGAGGGAACGGCAGCGGTATTTCGTCATGAAGCTCCACCTATCTCGGATTTCGACGGCATTCCGGCTAATCGTTCGCATTGTAATAATTGGTGCGGTCTGAGTCAATTAAGCTATGGGAGGATGCCGTTTGATTACCAGGCAAGCTTCACTTGACTTGTTTTCGCCTGGTCCGGCAGTCGCGTGGCAATCGCCGGGAACGCCAACAAGTTTCAATATTGGCGACCGGCAGACTACGAGAAGCAACATGCTGGGGTAGAGCCGTTCATCGTCTCGCTGAGGGCTTTTCTGTCCCCGGCCGTCCTGGGTCTCCCGGCGCAAGATCGCTCTTAAGGGCGAGGACGGAACTGCCGTCCCGTCAGGGGGTGAGCGGCGCATCTCGCCCCTGTCTCCTTCCGGAGCGCCGGGGCAGCCTGGGTTCGCTTGCTTGCAGCCCCGTCGGCGTAGCCGGGACGGGGGAATGCCGGTCAGGGTGTTGTGACCACCGGTGTGTACGTGCCCACAACGCAGCCCCCCACCATGGCGTAATGATCCGCAGAGTCCGGAACCTTCCATACGGTCCGCGACGAGAACGTGTCTCCGTGGTCGTCGTTGCAGGTCACTTTCTGCCCGCCGGAATCTTGCTATTCCAGCCCGGGGTAGCTTAGCATTCTGAGAGACACGCCTATCTGGTAGGACTGGCCAGCCTTGACCGGGAGCGGAAGAAGTCGAAGCCGCCATCGGGCTCGACCGCGCCATCAGTGACCTCCCCCACTGCTATGACGGTAGGGTTTGCCGGCTCGTTGCCGTGGTCGTCATTGGCAGCAGACGATGGCTCGAATCATGGTCCGTCAATGTCAAAGTCCTCTCCAAAAAACTCTTCCATTTCATCCAAGTTCATTTCGCCCAAGTCAATTTCATCCAAGTTCATTTCGCCCAAGTCCATTTCGCCCATTTCATCCATTCCATCAGTGAACAGACAGCCCATCATATTGAAGCCGAATGTCATGGCTTCTTCGACGCCTTCGGGGTCCTGGGAAAAGACAATCGGTCTCCAGTCGGAGCCGGCCAAGATTCCGCGTACGCAGGTCTCGGATTCTTCGCTCAACTCTTCTGGGCCCGCCTCGAGAGTGGCAATGAACAAATCGTCGGCAGTGTCCTGGGAGAGACATCCCACCAGCGACCCTTGCCAGGGCTCCACGGCCTCGATATCTCTCAGTACCAGCCCATCGAGGACCGCTTCGTATAGCTCTTCATCCAGCTCGCCCTGGACGCAAGACAACTCCGCCTCACTTAACGCGCCGGTCAGGTCGCGCCAGGTGGTGGTTTCGTGAATGTCAGGGACCTCAAAAGAGGGTGAATCGGGAACAGGAGTGGGCGTATTGGGAACGGGAGTAGGTGTGGGTGTATCGGCCGGGGTCGGGACCGGCGTCGATTGGATGACTGGCTCGGGTGAGGGCGCGGCTTCTTCGGCATCGCCGCCGCATGCCGCTAGTAGAGCCACGGCCATTAAACACACCAGTCCAACCCATATAGTCCACGAAAGGCGCGTAGCAATCCGGCGAGGTGCGAAATGAATCAACGTAGTCTCCTAGCGGTTCCCGAGTAACTTACGAGTGCGCAGGTTCAATTCAAGCGTATTGTGGCGACTACGGGTTTGTCAACGCGTGGCCAGCCAAGGGCAGGGCATATTAATTGTCAATCCGCTGCCCTCTCGTCATCCCGGCCTTGGGCCTGAATACGCGGAATCATTGCGGGGAACCACACAATTGGCGTGTCAGTCCCGCGCGCCGGCTTTCGCCGCGGCGACGATGTAGTCTGCGGGATTCTGAAAACAGACGTCGGGGCTCATGCTTCAACGTACAGCCCGACGAGGACTACCTTCTTAATGCCCCGACTCAATGCCCCGACCAGTCAAGACGAGAGCGCCCGACCGGATAACGCGGCTCCCGCCAGCCCATTGGAGGCTAGTTCGTTGGGGTTTGACCCGGCGCCGTCCAGGTAAAAATTGATGCGCAGCTTCCCTGTGACGGGGTGCCGGTCCATGGTTGAGCCGACGCCGAAAACTTCGTAGATTAACTGGGGCCGAAGCACTTCCTCAGGTTCGCCTGAGGCGACAATCGCCCCGTCCTTCATTACGTAGACACGCTCGCAGAAGCTGGCGGCAATGTTCAGATCATGGAGGGCCGCCAACGTGGTAATTCTCAGGTCTTGGACCAATTCCATTGTCTCCAGTTGGTAGCGGACGTCCAGATGATTGGTCGGTTCGTCAAGAATGAGGAAACGGGCTTGCTGAGCCAAGGTGCGGGCGATCATGACTCGCTGTTTTTCGCCCCCGGAAAGGGTGCGAAAACTGCGCTGGGCGAAGCCCGCCATGCCCACTTTTTCTAACGCTTCCCAGACAATGCGCTGATCATCCGTAGTGTCGCGGTCAAACATTCCCTTATGGGGATTGCGTCCCATGGCAACTATCTCGTCGACAGTAAACTCGAACTCTATCGGGTATTCCTGCAACACCACGGCGGTGCGGCGGGCAGCTTCTTGGGCGCTGAGCTGCCAAATGTCTTGGCCGCCCACTGTGATCACGCCGGCGTCCGGCTTGAGCGCACGGTATATGCAGCGAAGCAACGATGACTTGCCGCTTCCGTTGGGACCTATCAACCCAATGAAAGAGCCGGGGGCGATTTCCAGCCCCACGTCGTCCAGAATCCGCTTCCCGTCGACGCTCCAGCAAACACCTTCCGCCCGAACTCTCATTAGACGTTTCCCCCAAAGGCATTGCGCCGCCACCTTAAGAGCCACAGGAAAAAGGGAGCGCCCAGCAGGGCAGTGACCACGCTCAGCGGCAACTCCTGAGGGCGGACGATCATCCTGGCCGCCACGTCGACCCAAATCAAGAAGATCGCTCCGAACAACGCCGCCGCCGGCAGCACCTTCCGGTGGTCGGACCCGACGATCAATCGGGTTATGTGGGGCATCATCAAGCCGACGAAGCCAACCGCGCCGGAGACGGCCACCATGACCCCGGTAAGAAGGGCGGTGATCACCAACAATTGCCTTCGAAACGCCTGCGTGTCCACGCCCAAGGCCGTCGCCGTCTCCTCCCCAGCCAGCATGGCGTTCATTGAACGGGATTGGAAGATCAGGACTATTATTCCCGCAGCCAAAGCCCCGGCCGGAAGGGTCAGAAACTCCCACTTGGCGCCTGCCAGCGTCCCCAGCATCCAAAACAGCACTACCCGGATAGCCCGGTCTTCCCCGATAAACAGAATAAAGCTGGTCACGGCGGTCAAGATATATGCCGTGGCCACCCCCGCAAGGATAAGCCGGGTTGCTGACACTCTACCGCCGGTTTGGGCCATAAGGAAAACTATTACGAAGGAGGCGAGAGCGCCGATAAATGCGGTGACCGACAGGGAGTATGGCGCGATGAAGTTGTAGCCAAGCACAATCACGGCCACTGCTCCCAACGAAGCGCCTGAGGAAGTGCCCAGGATGTACGGGTCAGCCAGGGGGTTGCGCACCGTGGCCTGCATGGTCACGCCCACTACGGCCAACCCCGCGCCCACGATGCCGGCTAAGAGCACCCGCGGCAACCGGATTAGCCAGACGATGTTGTCCTGCCCGGCGGACCAGTCCCCTTGAGCTATTCCCAATACGTGAGAGCCGATGATTTTCCATACGGTGGCAGCGGAGATGTAGATAGGACCGACGGTGACGGCAAAGGTAACCGACAGCACCAACACAATCAACAGCCCAGCCAGAAGGAACCGCGATTTTGTACGACTGTCCCAAGCTGCTCCCAACATCCGATACGCGGCTGCAAGAACCGCCGAGGCGTCTCCGGATTGGTTTCGCGGTATTAAGTTCGGAATCGCCATTAGGAAATATTAACCAATGTTCTCTACTCGAACCGTTGGGGATAAAACCCCTGGGCCAAGGTTTGAAGCGCATCCGGATTCCTGATGCCCGGCACCAACGAGCTGAACTTTAACGTCACAAAATTCCGGTTTTTTACGGCCGCAATGCTGGAATAGGCGGGGGTATTGAGTAGCAAGTCCATCTTGTCCTGAGCTGTGGACCACACGGCGTCTGTTAGAACGATGACTTCCGGGTCCCGGGCAATCACTTCCTCCCAGGTCACGAATGACCAACGGCCCGGCACGTCATCGAAGATGTTGGCGGCGCCCGCAGACTCAATCAAATGGTTGAACATCGCGCAACAAACGCTGGTGTGGGGTTGGTCGTCGCCGGAGTCGTATAGGAATGCCCGAAGGGGTGGACCAACGTCATCCAAAGCTAAATTTACCTGCTCCACCTTCTCCGACAAGCTGCTGACTAGACTCTCGGCCCTGTCCATGACGCCGAAGATCTTCCCGATATTACGGATGTCCGTGTAAACATCCTCCAAGGTGTCCTCCCCATCGTCGCAGATGGCGGTGGTCAAGTAGGAGCCGATTCCCAAAGACTTTAGGTCTTCTTGGGGCCCGGCTGCCTCAACCCCAAAGGCGCTGGAGAATCCGCCGTAGATGAAATCGGGCTCTACGCTGAGTATTACCTCTTTGCCGGGGTACTCATCCGCCAATACGTCGATTTTTTGGTAGGCCGCCTGAAATTCAGGGAGAATGTCATCGTCTTTGTAGGCAGTGCCCACCATGCTATCCTCCAACCCCAAGGCCAGCATGATCTCGGTCACGTGCTGATTCAAAGCTATCGCCCGACTCGGCGGCTCCGTATAGGAGAGGGAAACGCTGCCTACGCTTGTCTCCGCGTCGTTAGAGGCGGTGGCGGCGCAGGTTGCGAGAGTTACCGGGGTATAGGCGGCTGACGCCGGGGCGGTTGGCGTTGCGGTGTTAACTGGAGGCTCAGGCGTCGGCGCCGTGCTGCCTCCGCAGGCCGCCAGAAGGGAAAGCGTCAATCCTACGATGACTAGCACGACGGGGACAAGCACGGGGAGCTTCAGGTTGTTCATGCTTCCTTGGGGTCCACTAAGAAAGGGAATATCTATTTATTTGACAGGCTCAGGAAGGCGGAAATCGAGCAATAAAAAAGCCTGGACAGAAGGCCAGGCACGAAGAATCACAAAGACTCATACCTCCTTCCGCGAAGCGTATCAAGCCAAGCCCGAGGCAGGTCTCCTGACTTATGGCTGCAACCGTCGCCCAGCCTTCCCAGCCCGTTTATCCGGGCCAGTGGCTCCGCACTTTGCGGTTCGGAACGGCTCACCAATTACAGTGGCGGGACCGTGCCGGATTCTCACCGGCTTCCCTTTTCAGCCCCGAAACTTCGGGGCCACCTTCAGGCCATATTCGATTGTTAACTCTTGCATGATATAGCATCGGACGCCGGGACACAATAGACCCAGCCCAGCCCAAATCGTTCAGAGTTGCCGAGTCCGATTCGCCGAAAGCCGCCAAAAGCCCCCGGAAGATGTTTAACAACCGCCGGCTTGAGCGTCAACAGCAGAAATTAAGGCTCGAATTGCCGACCGTAAGACACCAGGATCGCCCCAAGTCTGAACAGTTACTCCCAACCCAACCGAGTGCGTTATTTGTCCCCGGAAATTCGCTCTCAGCAAGCCCTCCGGCCCCCTCAAGGCGCCACTGCCGCATCATAGGCGGACGGCGCTTTGTCCGACTCCAGCCGGACAAGAGTTGCCGGGTAGAGGTTAATTTAACGGGGCTGATTTAAATAGAACGTACGCCGCCAAGCGCGGCGAAGAACCTGCCGTAAGCGCAGGATTGGCCCCGGACTTAACTCTTCTCTTGAGGCTTATCCTGAGAGGGCAGCTCGACGTAAACGATGCCTTCCCGACCCAGGTAACGGTCCCGGAAGTCATAAAACGCTTTCAACCTCCCAGGCTGGAGTTCAGTCCGGTTCAGGTCCTCATCTAGGTGAGGGTTCGGGAAGTAGCCGCGCACCAGAGTCTCTTCCCGGGCGTCGGAGAACCGCACGTAGTAAGACCGGAAGTCTCCGTGACTATCAGCCTCGACGAATTGGATACCGGTAATGCTGTCCAGTCCCAGATGAAAGTGCCAGTTGTCTGCCGTCATCGTAACGTAGTTGCCGCTGACTTCGGGCTCCTTAATTCCCTTGGAGTTGTTCTCGCTTACCACCCCGCTACCCCCGACGACCCACAACACCTGGTCGTTTTTGGCCAACTCGCGTAATAGTTCCAGCGCTACTTCCATACAGTCCCCTCCGGGGCCGGCTCCGTGGTCTTTCGATTGTTTTACACGACACCCACTGTTTTACACGATACCCGATGAAGCAGTGTATATCACCCTCACCCTAGCCCTCTTCCATCATTTGGGCGGCCGCAACCCGCCGGGTTACTATTATTGACCGCCTAAACCAGTATTGAATGCGGCTCAATAACCCGTCATCCCCGGGAAGCTTGTCCCCGACCCCGATCGGGGAGCGGGAATCCAGACTCAATAACCCGTCATTCCCGCGAAAGCGGGAATCCACGAAGGTAGGATGCTGGAGGACTCAGCTTTCTAAGACGGGCCCTATTTATGTTAATTCACCTTATGGATATGATCACGCCCGGGGACAATACCGCCCCTACGCTAAGGAGACCCTTCCTGCCGGGCCTCCAGGTCAGTCTCCAGTTGGAGATACAGGTCCTGAAGCGTTTCCCGCATACCCTCCGGCGGCGATTCCCAGAGCCCGCGTTGTATGGCTTCCAAGAGCCTCTCCACGATACCTTTCAGGGCCCACGGGTTGGAGTCCTTAAAGAACTGCTGGGTCTCGGGGTCGAGCACGTAGCTTTCCGTCACGTCCCGGTACATCCAGTCTTCCACCACTTGGGCCGTGGCGTCATAGCCGAACATGTAGTCCACGGTAGCCGCCAGTTCGAAAGCTCCTTTGTATCCATGCCGTTTCACGGAGTTGATCCACTTGGGGTTGACCACCCGGCTCCGGAACACCCGCCTGGCCTCGTCTTGCAAGTCCCTTTGGCGAGGCCGAGATGGGTCCGAGCTGTCGCCTAGGAACTGGCGCGGGTTGCGGCCGGTGAGGGCCCGTACGGTTGCGATCATCCCGCCGTGATACTGCAAGTAGTCGTCGCTGTCGAAAATGTCGTGCTCCCGGTTATCCTGGTTCTTGGCGGCCACCACGATCTGGCCGAACCGCTTTCGAAACTCCTTCCTGGCGCTCACCCCGTGCTCCTGACGGGTATAGGCGTAGCCTCCCCAGGCGGCGTACACGTCGGACAAATTCTGGACCGTTTCCCAGTTCCGCTCATCCAAGACCTGCAATATGCCGGCCCCGTAGCTGCCCGGTTTACTGCCGAAGATCCGGTACAGGGGACCGCTTTGAGAATCGTTGGGGGCGTCACTGGGGGAATCGGCCGGGTCTCCGTCTTCTAGGGGATACGGAGTTTGAGACTGAGGACCTTCGCGGTCCTCCCTCAGGTGCTTGACGATCATGTTGTCTTCGGGCGCCTCATCCAACGAGGCAACCATATCCACCGCTTGGTCCATCAGGTCGATTAGATTGGGAAACGCGTCCCGGAAAAACCCGCTGATGCGCACGGTGACGTCAATGCGGGGACGGCCAAGTTCGCCCAATGGGATGACCTCGAGGCCCGTCACCCGGCGGCTCTCCTGCTGCCACACCGGCCGCACTCCCAGCAGGTAGAGCACCTGGGCGATGTCGTCTCCGTGGGTGCGCATGGCTGAGGTGCCCCAGATCACCAGACCCACCATTTCCGGATATTGGCCCTCTTCGCTGATGTACTTGTCCAGCAAACCCTGTCCCAGGCCCTGCCCCATGGTCCAAGCGGCTGGAGAGGGGATGGTCTTGGGGTCTACCGAGTAGAAATTTCTTCCGGTAGGCAGCACGTTGGCCATGCCCCGGCTCGGCGCGCCGCTTGGCCCCGCGGGAATGAACTCTCCATCCAACCCACGCAAGAGATTGTCTATCTCGTCGGTGGTCCGAGAGAGGGCCGGGTAAATGGTCTTGGCGGCGTACACCAATGCGGTCTCAGTTTGTGGGTCGGAGCGGCCCAGGACATGCTGCACCACTGCGGGGACCTGGTCCGGTTGGAAGCCCCGGCTATGGAGTTCGTCGTAGGCCTGCCGGCAGAGCAACTCCAACCGCTCGATGAGGTCGCCGCGGGAGCGCACCGGGGTCTCGGTGTCAAGCTGGGCCAGCAACGGCGGCGCACCGGAGTCTAAAGGCAGCCCAGGCTCATTAAGCAAGCCGTGGTAGTCCAGCCCCAACGCTTCAGCCATCGACCTCCTCAAGCTGGGCACGCCTCCGTTGTCCAGCCGGGTGAGGGCGCAAAGCAAGCCGATGAGCTGCTCTCCCTGGGGCGCCTGGCCCAAAGTGTGGAGGCCATCCTTTATTTGGGCGTCCTTTATCTCGCATAAATAGCCGTCGATGGCCAGAATAAAGAGTCCGAAATCGTCGGGTTGAGTCTCCAATTCCAGGTCCCGGTATAGCTCCGCCTTGGTAACCAATTCCCATATTTGGGCCTCCAAAATGGGGAGCTTTGCCGGGTCCAACGTCTGACACTGGTAATGTTCGTCCAGTAACTGCTCCAAGCGGGCGATGTCGCCGTAACTGTCGGCGGTAGTCATTGCCGGTATCAAGTGGTCCACGATCGCAGCGTGGGCTCGCCGCTTGGCCTGGGCGCCTTCTCCAGGATTATTGACGATAAAGGGGTAGAAGAGGGGGAGGTCCTGAAGGGCCAGTTCCGGGTAGCAAGCGGCGGACAAGCCGATTCCTTTGCCGGGCAGCCACTCCAAGGTGCCGTGCTTCCCCACGTGGACTACGGCGTCGGCCTGAAATACGTCCCGAATCCAACGGTAATAGGCGATGTAATGGTGGGTGGGCGCCAGGTCTGGGCTATGGTAAATGGCTATGGGATTTTGCCCGAATCCTCGGGGAGGCTGAAGCCCAACGAAGATATTGCCTAGCTCAATACCGGCCACCGCCAAGCTTCCGTTGGTGCGGTACACCTGGCCGGGAGGCTCCCCCCAGGCCTCTTCCAACTGCTGTTTTACCTGGTCCGGGAAGTTCTGGAACCATTCTCTGTACTGCCGGGAGCTAACATGGCCCACAGCCAGACGCAACTGCTCCTCGGTCAACGAGTCTTGGTCGTTGCTGCAGCGGTCTATGATACGGTGCACTAGCTCGTCGCCGCTCTCGGGTATGCCGACTACCTTATAGCCCTGGAGTTTGAGTGCCTCAAGAAGACGCACCACCGAAGCCGGCGTATCTAACCCCACGGCGTTGCCGATGCGGGCGTCTTTAGTGGGGTAATTGCTGAGGATTATGGCGATTTTCTTTTCGGAGTTGGGTTTATGACGCAGGCCGGCCCACCTGATAGCCAGCCGGGCCACGTGGTCTACCCGGTCCAACCTGGGGACGTAACGTTGGAGCTGCCCCCTCATCCGGCCGCCGCTGGACGCTCCGCTTTCTTTGCCGTTGCTCTGTTCTTTGAAGGAGATCGGGACGGATATGATACGGCCGTCGAACTCCGGCAACGCCACGCTCATAGCGGTGTCGATAGCCCCCAGCCCCAGGGAGCTTTCCAGCCATTGCTCTTCCGTGCTGGTGCTCACTATGGCCTGAATAACCGGCACATTTAGCTTTTGCAAATAGTCCACACCCCATCCCGAGGCAATGGTCGGCCCATCATTACTCAAGTCTCCCATGGACATGCCCATGGTATTGATGACGCAGTCGACCCGGGATGACCCGTCGGGGCGGGACAAATATTGGGTAAGCGCGCGGTTGGGCTCTCCGGTCCCATCGGGATTGTGCTTCAGGCTATAAGAAAACACTGGCAGCACGTTGGCCCCCAGGCCGTCGAGACGTTCAATCAGCGCATCCACCGCCTGGAGGTTTCCGCTCATCCAGTGAGCCCGGTAAAACAGCAAACCCACCGCGGGCCGGCCCGGGATAAAACGCCGCCCGATGAAGGCATCGGGGTCCAGCAGCCCGTCCTCTTCCGGAGAGTAGATACCCTCCCAGGGAGCCGGAGCGGGGGCTTCGGGGCCGTAGCTGGTGCCAAGATAAGTGTCGCTCAAGAAAAAGAGCAGGTTTTTAATGTTCTCCACCCCGCCCCCCATCAAGTAGGAGAACACGGAATCGACCTCGGGCACGGATACTGAGCATGCGGCCACCAGGTCATCGTCCCATTCCTGATGCCCAGGGCACGCAATCAATGGAACACCGAGGGACCGGCAGAGTCGGACCATTGGCTCGAAGCTTTCAGGCATGGACCGTTTCCCGCCCAACAGCCTCAATAACACCACACCGGCGGCCGCCACGCTTTCCAACAACTCAGCTCGAGCTTCAGGTGTTTCGAGATTTGCGGGGTTGTACGCGCTAACCAATGGAAAGCCGGGGTCCGCGATGGAGGCCAACGCGCGGTCGGCAGTCAGCAGGTCAGTATCGGCGGTGGTGACGAATACTATCGCTTTTTCATTCACCAAGTTGATTCACCAAGGTTCACGTCTGGGCCGGCCGGCGTCACTAGCTATTCCCGGGAGCGTCAGCCGCTCGGGGAAACACCAGGATGGTCAGGTCGCTGTGCTCACCGGCGAACTCCGCGCACTCTTTCAGGGTGCCGCTCCACCGCTGCTCGTCGTCAAACGTGAGGCGCTGGTACACCCGCAGCGGCATATCCGCAGGGAAACCCGCCTCCAACAAATGGGCGGCAATGGCGGGAGGCATCAAGTCCCAGGGACGAGGCAACAGGATCACATGCCGGCGGCCTTCGCGCAGATAATGGACCAGCTCCTCTAAGTCCTCGGCCACTTCACGACGTTGATGCAGAGTAATGAACAGCGCGTCTTCAAGGGAGATCCCTTCCCTAGCGCAAGCTATCTGTACCGAACTCACGCCGGGCGTCAATTCCATCCGGCTGGCGCGTTTCCGGACCCGGGCCAGCAGCTCACGCGCGGACACGTTTAGATCTCCCCAACAACACACCACCAAGCGGCGTCCTTCTCGGGCCTGGCCGATGGCGTACTCCAGCACGTCCTCCTGGTCCCGGTAGCTCATGGGGCACACTTCGGCGTTGCTCAACCAAGGCTGGACCACGTCCAACACCGTCTTAAACCCAGCCACTAGATCGGCTTGTTCCAAAGCCTCGCGGCCCCGGAGGGTCAAGAAGCTGGCGTCTCCGGGTCCCACCCCAACTACGGTAACACTGGCGGCGTCATTGTCTGAATTCACCTGTGTAACCGCCATTCGGGCTTAGTCGCCTCAGCCTTTTTCACGCAATCCACCTGTTCCCATATTTCCGCTCCAGCGGGATGGCCCAGCCGGGCGCGGGCCCGGTGTGAGCCTGAACCAATCATCCCACCTCAGCCGGGGTAAGCGCAAGGCGTGGCCGCGAAGAAACCAAGCCGCGACCTGCGCACGCCAAGTTTAAGCTGGGCCAATTCTTGACCTGAAGCAAAGATGTGATGCAAGTTGCGTCACCTGGCGGGAGTGACGGAAATTTGATTCACGGCAGCCGCGGATGGCTTCCCAAATCCGCCATCGAGTCGGACGGAAACACCCCCGGGGAACCGGACGGAAAATCCGCTATGACGACTAGTGCGTCTCCAAGTCAGTCACCAACGAGCCGTAACCGTCGTGAACGCGGGAGCAGCGCCTGTCCGGCGCCTCCAGGATAAGGATTTGGAGAAGGGCTTTAAGAGTATGACCGCACTCACCTGGCCAGACGGTATATCGGGAGTCGGCACCGGGGGGGCGGAGTGGAGTGAGCCGGTGCGCCGTCATACCGGGTCCGGATAAAGCTGCGTTGCCGGACAATGTCAGCGCCGATAACTGGGCATCCCGCATTCCCACACTCGTGGTCAAAACAGCTCTGGCGATTCCCGCACTGCTCCGTATGCCGCAAGATGCGGCCAATGGCCAACAAACTGCCCGACACCTACGTTCTCTTCGAGAATCCTCCGAAACCAAGGACCCCCAGGGCGCCGGAATGAGACCGTTGTGCTGTATCGTTGTGTTGGATCGAAGCTTACTCGCGCCGTGCCCCAGCAACCTGCCACTCGCCTCTGTTCTGAACTGATGGAATGGGCAGCCCCGCCTCCCGCGTAAGGAGTCAACGTGCGGAGCAGGCGTTAATCCAGAGAGTGACGGGGCGGAACCCGGGCGCGAACCGGGTCCGTGGCGAAGGCATGGCTAACTATTGAGGCGCCGGCGGGAAAGGGTCATTCTCGCTGGCTAGGGCTTGCGCCTCTGTCTTGGCCACGCCTTGGAATTCCTTGCCTTCCCAAAGGGTCTTCAAGTAAGAGATGACGTCGACGATCTCTTGATGGCTGAGCTGTCCTCCGAAGGCTGGCATCGCGCTCTTAAAGCCGGGTACGTCCGGGCCTTCCAGGTATGCGCCACCCAGGTTTACGAAGGTGTAGAGGGTCCCGTCGCCGTGGTGCCAGGTGTGACCGTCGCCGTTCAGCGGGGGCGCGGGGAGGGTTCCGTCGTTCTTCCTGATATGCCAGTCCGGTTGCCCCTCAGCGTTCTGCCCGTGGCACGTGGCGCAGTTTTGCAGGAAGATGGGGGCTCCTCGATTCACGGGGGCTTGATTCACGGGGGCTTGGGCAATGCTTTCGGGGTTGCCGGTTGTCCCATTCCCGGACCCGCAAGCCACTACCAGGACAAGAAGCGTCCCAACGAGGGAGGCAGCGGCGAACCAGCTAAAGCTTCTTTTGAAATTACGGGTGAAATTACGGGGCAACATGACCTTACCAACGCTTAATTGCGGGGCCTCAATTTCCCTATGAATTCGTGAAAGGCCCCACGTCCAGAAAGTATCTCAAAAAGAGTTGAGGAATATCACCCCAGGGTAACCCGGGGTCCAGGGCCGATTGCAAAGTCAGGGCGCTTGTT
>CBDCYT010000009.1:0-44106 GCA_965224325.1 Dehalococcoidia bacterium | reverse complement strand
CGCTCCGGGCGGCGACGGCGGCGGCCGGGGAGACGGGACTGTGGCGGTGGGTGCGGGCAACGGCCCCGCAAGCCGGACGGCTGGCGTTGGCAGCTGCGCCGGCGCCGGCGGCGTGGTGAAAGCGATCGACCGGCGCGTCACGGCACTGGTGGGACAGATGGCACGGCATGAGGAGCGGCAGGAGACGGCGCGGCTGCTGGGGCGGGAACACCGAAGCACAGCAGTAGGGAGTGCCGGTGAGAGCACGAACGTGGCGATTGGCAACGTCGTGGGCAATACCGTTAGGCACGACAATGGCAGCACCGCCATGGCCGATGTGTTCGGCACGGCGCCGGTGGCGGACTGTCCCTGCGGGCCGGTTAATTCCTGCCTGATTCCGGCGAAATTCCGGCGGCACGTTTGCAATCAATTCGTGCGGCGCCACCCCGAAGCCCTTGCCTGGGGTCTCCCGGGGCCGGATACTGATTTCGTTGTCTGGCTTTTCCAGTGTTTCCACTGCCTAGAAACCTGGGGGCGTGATCCCTGCTCGCCCGGGCCTGCTCCGTGAGGATCGAGGTTTCTCTCCCCGGAGCGCCCACGAGGGAATTGCTGCCAATGCGGAGTGACATTTCCTTCGCCCGCAGCCGGCGAACCCCTTACCCACGGAAGCGCACGTTGCGCTTCACCAGGTATCCCGAATCAAGGTGGAACCCCTGCCACACGGACTGTAATCAGGAGGTGGTTGTAGCCGGACCAGGGCCTGCGCTTAGATTTCAGGTCAAAAAAAGGCAACACTTTATCCGCCGGGGCCGCGAAAGTATTGCCAACCCCTCAGCCGGGGCCGGATACTTGATGGCGTTGTCAGGCTTTTTCCAGCGTTTCCCGCCCTAGAAACCTGGAGGGTCCCGTCCCTGGACCCGGGATTGGCCGCATAGGATCGAGCCCTGCTCTCCGAACGGCCCGCCCCAGCCGGAACGACTCAGAAGGATTGAGCCTTGCTCTCCCGATGGGCGTCCGCAAGGGATATTGCTGAGGCATTGGAGTGTTTAGCTCCCTCGCACCAGCCGGTAATCCCAACCCAACGAAGCGCACGGTGCGCTTCTCCAGGTGTCCCAACCCAAGGCGCGGGACCCTTACCCCACGGACTGATGCACGGAGGTGGCAACGGAGCAACAACGGCATCCCGGATTCCCTTTTCCCGGAATCCCTTTCCACGGCGGACCCTGAACTCACGGTAGTCCCACTGACAGGAGGTGTCGGCTAGACCCAGCACGGTATCCCGGAAGCTCTTTCCCCTTCGGCTTCTGAGCGGCGGAGCGGTTGACGCGCCTGGCACTCGCTACACTCTGCGGTTGGAGCGGACAACAAGCTCCGGCTGCTTCCACATGACTGCGGCGTAGCTCCTGGACACAGGCAGCGGCATCGCAGGTTTCACATGCTCCGGTCTCACTGCAACGCCAGACCGGACGCTCATCGTTGCAGCGCAGTTCCCATCAATCCGGCGGCCTACGACGTAGCCACTGGCCGGACTGCGTTCCTCTCCGTTTCCCTCTCCTATTCCCCCACGTAGCGGTTCCCCGGGAATGACACCCTGGGCGAATTGCGCCTTTCCCCAACCCCCAATCCGGCGTTCCATGCCCAATGCCAGACCCAGGGCGTAGTGCGTCCGGCTCCGGGGGCCAAACCACATCCCCAGCTGCGTTCCTCTCCAACTCTCCCCTCATTGCAGCCTCCAGGGTTCGCGTTTCCGCTGAATGACGCCCTGGCCGAGCTGCGTCTTGCTCCAACCCCCACCCTGCGTTCCTGCGTCCTCCGTCGCGCGTCTCACCGTGGGCGGAGTGCGTCCGGCGCCGGGCGGCAACCTTTTCCCCAACGTCATTCACAACACCAAGGAGGTAATTCACCACTCGGAACAACTGAATAACCAGCAGGAACTCTAGGCACGCCTCACCCAGGAGGTGGCGCGCCGTAAACCAGGGCGGCCGTGTGAGCCGCCACCGGCAACTGAAAATCAATTGCTTACAGACGAGCGGGGTCGGTCATTTTGGCCGGCCCCGCTTTCTGCGTTTCGGAGGAAGCGACATGACGACGACTACCAACATCCATAAGGCGGAGACCATCACCGGCAGTGCCATCCGGTTCGGACACCAGGACCAGGCCGACACCGCACAGGCCCCGGAAATGCAGGCCGGGGCGGCGGCCCAGGGACGGACCAAGGGCAAGCCCGAGAGCGAGCTTCGGGCGGCGGCCCGGCGGCACGGGCTCAACCTGAAGGAGCTGGCGGACCTGATGGGCGTCAACTACGGCTACCTGTCCTCGGTGGCCAGCGGGCGCCGGCCCTGGACTCCCCTGCTGCGGGAGAGGGCCGTGGCGGTCCTGGGCGAGGTCCCGGGGCAGGGCATCGTCTACCGCCAGGGCGGCCTCGTGGAAGGGGAGAGCACCTGCATCCGGGAGCGCGCCCGGGAGCTGGGTATGACCCAGAAGGACCTGGCCCAGCGGGTGGGGGTGTCGGTCGGCTACATGTCGGAAGTGGCGCGGGGCCGGAAGAACATGGGCCCGGCGGTCCAGGCGCGGGTCGAGAAGGTGCTGGGCGGTCCGGTGAAGATCGCACCCGCCAGTTGCGCCAACCGGCAGGACGGCAGGGTGAAAGGGAGGGGGGAGAGCAGCTACATCCGGGAGCGCGCCCGTGAGCAGGGCATGAGCCTCAAGGGCCTGGCGGAACACGTCGGGGTGTCTCGCGGCTACATGACCCAGGTGTCCCGGGGTGAAAGGAGCATGAGCCCGGTGGTCCAGGCGCGGGTGGAAGAGGCGCTGAACGGTCCCGCCAGGATCGAGCCTGCCCAGCCCCGCAGCGTTGACCCACAAGCCCTCTGGGACCGCATGGATGCTCACGAGCTGAGCCAGAACGAGACCGCCCGGCTGGCCGGAATCAGCTCCGGTCATCTCTCCCAGATCATGAACGGCCAGCGAAACCCGTCCGGCGAGGTCCTGGCGAAGCTGCACGGGGTGCTGTTCCGGCCTACGGCGGCGGAACTGGTGGCGCCCGCCGAGGTCAAGGTGATGGCCTGGAAGAAGGGCGGGCGTAACGGCGTGGTGGTGCGCGGCGTCGGTGGGCCGGGGGCTGGCGGCAACCAGCCTGGCGGCGGCACCGTGCGCATTGGAGGCCGGGTGCCCTGGGGCGCCGAGGTGGAGTACGCCTACCGCGCCGGGTACGACAGCCGGGGCCGGGTGTCGGTGACCCACGTTGTGGATGAGCGGGGCTATTCCGTTATGTTGACGCAGCCAGAGCGGGATGGTGCTTAGTCCTCTTCGAGCAGGCGCTCAACATCGGGCAAGAGCAGGATAGAAAACCGGTGGGCGTGGTGTGACAAGGCGCAATACACGGGGGACGACACCGAATCTAGGTGTCGTCCTCAATACGGCCACGTATGCGGGCATCTTTCGCCGCCCAGAACTTGCTCATTCTCACCGCTCGAACTCCTCAAGTGAGTCGTTAATTCCATAGGTTCCATGCTCCATTAGCTTGTCTATCAAGTCAAGACTTCGAGCGCGAACTGTGTCATCTGAACTTTGTTGGTAAACGCGTAGGGTCAACTTTATGACCATATCCGCATCCCCCGCCTGACGGGTAGAGATGTCAGACGCTGCCATTCCAGCGACATCTATGAATCGTTCGCAAGCTGACAACGCAATGCAGGGTAGCTTTGCTGTGGTGCGTTCCAAGGCCATCAACAGGGGAAAGTAATTGCTCGCAAACGCATCACTGTGGACAAATTGCGTGATCAGATAGTCGTATCCCTCAAGTTGTGACCCCTCAAATCTACGGAAGCGTTGCGCGGCTTCAGCGCGGACTGTTTCATAGGGGTCGTTAAACAGCTTAATCAACGCATCCTCGCAGTATGACCGGCACGTAGCTGCACTGACGTTGGCTTCCATTACTTGAGCCGCACCAACCTTCTGTGCTTCTGACCCAGACAGGCAAAGGTTGGCTATAGCAGCCGCTTCTTCCAAGTCCAGGGCGGCTAAACAAGCTTGCCTCCCACCAACAGAAGCCACTTCAGGCATTTGGGAATTGACCATACGTACCAATACTTCTGATAGTTCCTCAAAGTGGGTTTGAACGCCGAAGTATATGAACCGCTCCACGTAATGGGTCTGGAGTAATGCGTCTTCGGTATCGCAGAGTTGCAGGAAGAGTTCGACCGCCAAATCCCGGTCGTACCGTAAAACGGCTATTAACGCCTGGGCTACGCATGACCTGACGGCTATTGAATGGTCTTGGACCATCTTCTCCAAAGCAGTCTGAAGGTATGCTATTCTTTCGGGATCACTCTCGATCAATCTGGCTATCGCTTCTGCCGCCCTGCCGCGGGTTGTGTTGATACCATGTTCCAAGACATCTCCCCGGTAGTAGTAATCACTGCTATGCGGGACGGGGGTTCGCCAAAGTTCTCGGTCAGGGTCGGGGTCCTCGGTCGCATACCAAGCCACAATGTCGAGGGCTTCCGGCGGAATCTCGCCTTGGGCGGCACTGGCGATTGGCTGGCAAATCTCGCGGCCCAAAGGCATTCCTTCAATTCGGTGACACCGTTCACACACTCTAGTGATAGTCTCTATATCTAAATCCGCCTCGCTGATGCCGCGCAAGACCGCTTCGAAGTACGATGGATTGGCTTCGTCCGGAAATTCCAAAACAAGCTCTGCGAATCTCTCGGGTTCCTGCTTAACCTGATTCTTTAGGACCCGAGATAGTTCCAAGGCTCCGCCGCCAAGATGTCCATCCTGCGTAAGCCCGTGCTCATCGCTGTCGTGTTGGCGGATAGCTGAAAGCCACTGCTCATCACCCATCTTCTCGGCCGCGTGCTCGGGTATCGGTGAACGGACCCATTCCACCTTCATGGGTCTCGGAGCCTCCGGCTCGAGTTGACCAAACTTCCGACGCAATTCTTCAAGCCGCATATTCGCTTCCTGTGAACGCCGCGTAGCAGTTATTCCGTTTAGCAGGGTCAACTGAGCATATCCGTATTGGCGCCTGCCAGGTGTGCTCCTTTCCCAGTCAGAGTAATATCCAAGCAACAACACTTCCAACTGCTGGAGTTTTTCGTCGGAGCAATGGGGCGATATGGATTCAATCAATTGCCGCGCTGCCCAGTGCGAGTCCGACATGTAGCCAATATGGAGGCGTTCAGGATTCTCGCAAAGGTGGTCCACTGCCTCGTTCGCAAAGAGTGCCCCGTTAGAAGCGAAGCTTCTAGCCAGTAGGTATTGGATTGTCTCAAATGGAGACTCGAGAAGGGGATCAATCACTGAGCGGCATTTCTCCGGATACTGCATGGCAAGTTTAGACAGGGCTATTTCCATACTCTTGAGCAGAGCGTCTCCAATACCATATCCACTACCGAAGGCCCTGTGAGACCAAATTGGGTCTAATAGAAGCCCGCCACGTTCTCGCGAAGCGCAGTCCTCTATGACTGCCTGCATGAACGGCAAGGCCTCTCGAACAAAAGTCTCTGGGGCATTGGTGGCCAGTTCTTTCAACACGTCTTCAGCAGATTGGCTGCCTACGATGGTGCCGGTACTGTAGTCAAAAGGATTGGGCTGACCTGCATCGAGGCTTAGCTGGCGACGCCGGTTGAAGAAATGTCCAACCACCTCGCAACCCCATGATTGATGTTTGGACCGCAGGTTATACACAAGACTCCAAAAGTCGCTGTTGACCGCTATAGGCCCCTGTGCTTCATCGAGGAGACCTTCGTCTATCAACCGGAGCATCAACTCCAGGAAGCGCCGTCCAAGGCTCCAATCTCCCCACACTGCCAGGTGGAATAGACGGGTATTCCATCGCTCTGATTTACCCACGAAAGGTTCTACCAGTTCGGCCACCCGGTCGGGCAAGTGCCTCTGGATTACCCTCAACAACAATACAGCCTGGTCAACAAAGCCCTCATCCGGGTCATTCAGCCACTGTTGCACTAGCCCCTGGGAGTCCACCAACTGGAACCAGGGCGGACGGCGCACTGCCACCCAGGCTTGTCGGGTTACGGGGTCGCTGAAGTCTCTGCCAGCAAGACTGGATAAGACGTCCCATTCCTCCTTTACAGGTTCGGACAGATCGGCTAAAAGGGCGAAGATTACCTGCTTGATGTGGAAACGAACGTCAGAACTGGAGAGGACTTCTTTGAGATTGGCGATGTACCGGTCAAACTCTGTATCACGCAGGTAAAGTAAGATTTGTCTCACTTGAGCACGCCGGAACAGGCGTTGCTCATCGCTGAGCAACAAGCCCAACAAGCTCTGGGAGCCTCCGGCAAAACGCCGGGCAAAAGCGTAGTCGAAAAACCCTTCGTGGAAGAATGAGTACCGCTTGTTTTCAAGGACCAGAACATTTTCCGACACCATCGCGTCGGTGTCGCTAATCCATTCCTCCACAACGACTTCCGGGGTGCTTAAGGTTTGCTGCTCGTGCATATAGTCGCACAGGGCGTACACCACCTGCGTCCATTGGACCGGCCGGCCAAGCCGCTCTCTAGGGGGTGTCGTCAAAGTGAGAGTGAGGTGATAAGCTGACATTGCAATCAGTGTAGCAGGATTGGGCTATGCCAGCAGCAACCGCAGTGCCGGCGCACCGGCGCCATGACATTTCCGGCCAGGTATGGGAAATCCTGGAGCCTCTTCTCCCCGGCGGCAAGGGCAAGACGGGCCGGCCCGCTTACGATAACCGGCTTTTTCTCAATGCCGTGTTCTGGATTCTGCGCACCGGCGCTCCTTGGCGCGATTTGCCCCCGGACTACGGGGACTGGAAGAACACCCACCGCCGCTTCTGCCGCTGGCGGGACCGGGGCGTATGGGCCAGGCTGCTGGACGCCATGATTGACGATCCTGATTTTGAGTGGCTGATGATTGACGCCAGTTACATCAAGGCCCATCCCCACAGCGTCGGCGCCCGGGGCGGCAATCAAGCCATTGCCCGCACAAAAGGGGGCTGAACAGCAAGCTGCACCTGGCGGTGGATGCCCACGGAATGCCAGTAAAAGTGATAGTCACCGCAGGCACCGTTGCCGACTGCTCCCAGGCGCTGCCCTTGATTGAGGGTATCGCGGCGGAGCATCTTCTGGCAGACAAGGCCTATGACACCAATGAAATCATAGACACAGCCACGGAACGGGGAATGAGTCCGGTGATACCGCCCAAGAGCAACCGGCGGGAAAAGCGGGAGTATGACCGGGCGCTGTACAAGCTGCGGCATCTGGTGGAAAACGGCTTCTTGGACTTCAAGCAGTGGCGGGGAGTGGCCACCCGGTACGCCAAGAACTCCCTTTCTTACCTGGCCATCTGCCAGATTCGGGCGATGGTGATTTGGACCAAGTTGATTTGACGACACTACCTAATGACCCTTTGCTTGTATTCCCAAAACCTCCTGTATAGGTCTTGAGCCGTCTCGAAATTCAGGGCACGGATTTCTTCATCCGCCACCAACTCAGATAGCAGTTTCAGATGCAATGGGACTGATAACAGGCCCAGTTGCTTGAAGTTGAGTGAGTTTGTATCCAGACCCAACTTTGTGACAACTTCACGCACGGTTTCATGTGCCAGTCGCTCAACAACCACGGTCTCAGCGACTCCATCTGAGTCCGTGAGTCGACGCAGGCGGTAGTCATTCTCAAGATCAAACTTGCGGAAAGCCAGCAGGATACGCATGTTGGGATGGACTTGCGCCTGCCGAACGATTTCATAGACGCATTCGAAGAGTTCGGTGCTGCGGCCCGAGGCGAGGCTCAAAGCGTCCAGTTGGTCTATGACGAGAACGCAGTACCCGCCCTGAGCCACGGCGGCAAGGACGTTGGCAGGAGAGCCGGGCAATCCAATCTGCTCGCCTACGCTATCTGGTAACTGAGTAGGCTCCAGCCGGTCGGCGCGAAATGCCACAACAGGACTGCCAGCATGGAGGAGTTCCTCAACCACTTGGAGCATCACTCCGCTCTTGCCAACGCCCGCCTCTCCGGTTACCAGAACGCCAGCTTTTCCATCAGATTCTTTCAGGCGGCCATGAACCGTGTGAGTCTCCAGACGTGGAATGACAGCCTGACTGATGGCTTGGACTCGTAGGAGGTTAAGGTAACGTTGATTAGCCTCGGCCACAGCATTCAGCGTGTGGGGGTCCTGGTCCCAGTGTCGGCGTCCAAACTCTCTTGACTCCAAATGGTGCCAAATATCATGGGCTGTCAGTTCATGGTGGACTGCATCCGAAGCCATCTCAGCCAGAACGTCTACAACGGTTGGGGAGTCCCCATTGACCAGGGTTGATACGCGGCTTGTCAAAGTAGTGAGAAGAAAACTCTCGCTGATCGCTTCAGTATGTACTCGCTTTAGCCGTTCATAAATCTCGTGCTCTGGTAAATCTGGATGGGAATCTCGAACGCGGTTGAAGTTCTTCCTCGATTGATCGGCACTAAGAAATGTTTCGTTGAATTCTTCCCAGGAGGCCGACCTTCTAGCTCTATCGGATAGCTCCTCAAGTTGGCCTGCCGAGTTGCCGGACACGAACCTGCAACGTACCGATGGGTCTTGGAGTCTTGTGATGAAGTTGGTGAGGACTCCCTCCTCTGCAAGTGTGTAGAGCGTCCAATGCCCACTCGGATGTTGTCGTTTTACTTGGTGGTATTCGCGGATTCCTTGCTTGGTGACCCAGAACTCAAACCCTTGATCTTCCGGTTCGGGAGGTTCCAACCGCATCGAGTCAGATCTTTCATCCAAGACGTCCAACAGGCACGCCACGGTCCAGCGGCCCTCGTATCTGTTGCCAAACTTTTCGGCTGCTCCACCAGTTAGCGGCATGGGTTGGTACTTCCTCCTGCTACTCTCAAGAAATGGTCCTTCACGCCACGGGCTGTGGATTCAGGGTTAGTATCTTGGGTACGTCCAAGGGAACCTTTCAACCAGGATTGTCAGTTCATTAGGGCACAATCCAGCGGATGTCTGGGCCCCGTTTGCCTAGGGGTTTGGGATTCCAAACTCCCCCCAAGTTTAGAACGCTTTTGCCCTGGTTGACCACTGGCATTGTCAAAACATTCCCACAAGCAGCAACTCCCGGTTCAGCGTTACTTTGCGGTCAACTGAAGCTCCAGTTGTGGCGGGGCGCCACCGGGAAGGGCCTTCTTTTGAATGTATATGTTGCCCACCGGTGCGTCTTCGTCAACCGCGTCATATCGGTAGGTGTTCTTCGTCTCCCGCGATAGCTTGACAGTAAGAGTGATGGGTTTGTTGGTGCTCATTGGTATGTCTACCTCTCGTGCAAAGTGCCCTCCGGGATTGGCCTTAATCTGTCAGGCCGTCCGAGCAAACTATGCGAACCACCTGCGGCTCCTGTGCCTGCGAACGGTCGGAGTCATCGGGCGGGTTGAGGCGGTACCGCTCCCGTAATGCCTCCAGCCGGGTGCGGAGCGCCGAACCCTTGAGCCGCAGTTCCCTGATTTCGCTCAAGGCATTCTCCACTTGGGGAGACAGGTCCCCCATGAAAATCCGGCGCAGCACCTCGATCCGCCCCACCTCGGTTGGGGTGCCGTCGGCCTCCCGTAAAGCGATATTGAGTTGTCTGGAAACGTAGCGACGCGATCGGGTATCACGGGGCCTTCTGGCCCTGCCCAGACGCCGTTGAAAGTCGCTCCTGAACGCATCGAACGCGGCCATGACCCGCTCGTTGGTGTCCTTGGGCAAAGGTTGCGCCGGAGTGTCGGGGGTGCACTCGGCGGCCGCCACCAACTGGGCCGGGGTGATGGCCCGGGGTTGAAGGTCAGCCCCCACGGCGTAGCAGCCGTTGACTCCCCTGGAGCCTCCGGCCCCCAGCAGGACTACGGTTTCTGAGGGTCCCGGATCGTCGAACGGCGAAGGGACTGACGCTAGGGTTGACGGCGAAATCAGCGGCGCCTGCGCCCCCTCAATGGCCAACGGGTTCTGCACATAGCTGTCATTGGCGGCCTCGGCCCGGCCTGGCTGCACTTGAAGCGCCGAGCGTATCCCGTCGGGCAACTCCGTGATGGTCCGCCACAACTCCGGGTCATCTTCCTGAATGCGCTGTAATAGGGCCACGGCGCGCTGGTTGGCCGCCACCTCGTCCAGCCCGTCATCCAGGTCCAGCATTTGCTTGCCGTCGTAGATGCGGTACATCGCGTTGACGTTGAGACGCTCCGCTTCGGACAACAGCTTGCTGTCCAGACCGACCAGGTCGTGGAAAGACTGGATGCGATTATGCAGCCTCTCCGTCAGGGACAGCCCTGCGTCAACCGCCACGTCGGGCCACATGTTGTGCAAGTTGATAACGGCGTGTTCCGTTCCGATGCGGTCCACGCGCCCGAAACGTTGGATAAGACGGACCGGATTCCAGTGTAAGTCGTAGTTCAACACCCGGGCGCAGTCCTGGAGGTTCTGACCCTCGGAAACGATGTCCGTGGCCAACAGCACGTTGATCTCTGGGCCGGGGAGCCTCTCGTTTGACGACAGGTTCCATGTCGGTGAAAAGCGCTTGACTATGCTCTCCGCCTGCTGGCGAGTGCTACCGGTCAGTCGGGCCATGCTGGGGTCTTCGCCATTAGGGTTCAGTTGCTGGTACAGGTACTCAACGGTGGTTTCCGCCTCGGAGAAGATGAGCAGCTTTCCACCCTTCACTTCCGGTTGTTCCAGGAACTTTCGTAGGGTCAGGAGTTTATCGTCGTCCTCCGGCGTGATGCCTTCCACCCAAGAGAGAATGCCACTCAAAACCGCAAAGTCCTCATCCAGGTCTTCCGACCACTTACCGGCAGAGAAGTCGGCGACGTCGTGGACCAGCTTTGCGTTTTTCCTGCCAAGTTGCCGTCGCCGCCCTTCCTCCTGGGACAAGACTTCCAGCAAGTCCTCCGTGTCGAAGGACTGCCCAGATAGCATCCGGGCTGCCGTATCGCCGATGGGGACGTAACCGGCGTCCAACGCGGAACGGAAATTCCGGTTACTCCGCATCAGGGCGTTCAGCGTGGAGCGGAAGGCTTCGATGCTGGACTCCAGCCGCTTGAGCAACAGCACGGCCATCAACACGGCGATTCGGTCGGCAGCCCGGAACAGGTCGCGATATTCGGGTTTGTCCCTCGCCTCTGGCTTCACGTAGTCGGTTGCCCGATACCTGACCCCCTTGTGTTCGGCCAGCCTAGCCTCTATCTCGTTCAAGGAGCCGGCCTTGGCGTAAACCTGATCCAGTTGGTAGGCTACGTTTTCCAGAGACGGTTCGGGAAAGCGTACCGGCTGTCCCGAGACAACCGCAGTATCTCCGTAGAGGTCCCGTATGTCCTTTCGGCGGCGGCGGATGAAGACGGGCGCCAACGCTTGCTCAATGTCCGCCTTGGGGACCGCGGGCTTACTCGGCGGCAGCGGTGGAGCTGTCTTGGAGCGGCTCCTCTGCCATGTGTCAAACTCAGCCTTGTAGTTCTCGAAGTCAGCCCGGTGCTGTTGCCATCGCTGGGCGTTGTGGAAATACTGTTCCAAACTGACCGGTTCAAGATTCAGGCCGTGCTCCGTGTCGTCCAGGAACAGCGTTAGCTGCCGGTAGATGTCCATCAGCCCCAGGTTCTGTGGCGTCGCGCTGAGCAGCACCACTTTGTGGTCGCCAGACTCAAGGTAAGTCCGCAATCCCCGAGACCGCTGGTTGACGTTGCGGAAGTTGTGAGCTTCGTCCACCAATACCGGTCCTCGAAAAGGGTACTCCTGCTCCAGGATGATTCCCCGCTCTGGGCTATCCGCTTCCACGTACCGGCCCAGTTCCTCGTCAAACTCAGGGTCCTGGGGTGCGGAGATAATGCTGTGGGACACGACTTCCGCCCCCAATCCGAACCGTTCGTTGAACGCCTGCCACATCGGTTTCAGCCCGGCCGGGCAGAGAATCAGCGGCGGACCGTCATTGGGGTAGCTGACCCGCAACTGCCGCAGCAGCTCCGCCCCCACGAAGGTCTTGCCCAGGCCCACCACATCGCCGATGTAGCACCCCCCGTGGGCTTCGATCATCCCCAGGCCCTGCCGTACCGCGTCCAGTTGGAAATTCGCCAATTCCTCGGTCCGTTGGGGCAGCAGATCGGTGGCCGGAACGTCGGCGTAATACAGCTCGTAAAGGGCCTTGAGATACACGTGATACGGCGGGGTTCGGGCCAGCGCCCAGGACCGGGCCAACTCTTTCTCCAGGGACTCGCTGATGTCCTGGGAGTCGGCCCACAGAGCTTCAAACCAGTCCCGCAAGGCCGCCATCTCCGCGTCGCCGGTGACTCGCACGTTCAACTCGGTGTTGCCGGTGAAACCGGCCAGGGTCAGGTTGGACGAACCGACAACCGCCGCGCCCGGTTCGGCGTGGTTGTCATACCAGCAAAGGTATGCCTTGGCGTGCAGCGGGCTGCGCAGGTAAGCCCTCACCTCCACCTTGCCCGAAGCCACCAGGTCCCGCAGGGCGTAGACGGCGCGCTCGGAATCGGCAGTCTGAGGCAAGACGGCCACGCCGTTGGCAATGTGATTCACCGACTCCTGGGCGACGCTATCGCGCTGACGGCGCTGCACGATGCTATCGGCCTCCAACTGCGCCCGCAACGCCTGGGACTGCTGCAACCCCAGGGCCACCGATTCCAGCGTGGGCCGGTCGGTGCGCCCCACCAGGATGCGCACCTTGTCCAACTTCGACAGGCTGTCCGCCACCGCCTCGAAGCCGGACATAAAGAAGTAGCCCACGGCGATGTCGGCCCGGGCCGAACTGTCCAGCATTTCCCGCAGCCGGGTCAGCAGGTCCGGGTCGGTCGTGGCATGGAGTATGTTAGAGGCGGGCATCGCAGTTTTCCTTGGCAAACAGCCAGGGGCGGGTGCTATTGCCGCAGTCCGCCGCCGACTATGCTGAGATAGTATTGAGTTAAGATTCCGCGGTTTACCGGGAACTCGTACGGCAACCCCGTAAAGCTTCCGTCTCAGGGGCCCTCTATCGCCTTGTCCTTCCAGAGCCTGGCAGCGGACACCACCTGGCTCATACGTTCCGTTGCCTTCAAGCCACAAAGGACGGCGGTGGACTCAGACATCGGCGCACATCCCGATGAATCCAGAAGCGGGCCTTCTTCAATGCTGACAAGCCCCCTGTCTCTCTGCGGGGACTGGTGGCTCAAGGGGCTGATGATCCCCGCAGAAGAACTTGGCTCTTATGCGGGCAACCATCTCTGTTTCGTTATCGCTTGTTTGGGTTAAACAAGTTAATCTGATGAGGATTATGAGCGGGCATATCCGGCTTAAACCGATCTCTTTCCCACCTCTGTATCCGCTCCATGCTCCCGAAGCCGACGTCAGGCATTTCATTGGTGAACAAGTCGAGTATGGCTTGACGCCTGCTCTCACCGAACTGTTCCCATCTTCCTGGGGATATTGCTATATTTTCGAAGGACTTTAGTATCGAGTAAGAAATCTCCCCTTGTAGTTTCTTGCCTTGCAGATGAGACAGACTCTGACCCTTCGGCTCAATAGTACTTTCTTCTTCGATAAAATGGTGAAAAATAACCTTGTGACCCTTGCTCAAAGGCAAGACTGTAATACCCCAGTTCACAATGTATTCTACCGACCTGAAACGGGGATTAACTCTTGCTCTGATGCCATCAGAAAAGTCGGAAACAGCTAGAGCTGGTTCTCCTGGTATGTGAAAAATCTTGTGTGCAATGACCTTGCACTTCCCGCCTTGGCATTTCTTGCATATTTCTGGCTGTAAGCATCCTTCAGTCTGTTGTTTGTAGTGTTCCAGTCCGATTACACGTTGCTGATGCAACTGTACCATGGACTGGAACAGTTCACTCCGTGGCACTTCATTTAGTTCGGCTTCAACCGATTTCAAGAGGAGTTCTTCTCGCCATAAACCCGCAATTATCGGCTTGTACACCATAAGGTTTAGACTTCTGGAATCTGACAAGTCTGGGTCTGGATTATCTGTGGGTGGAAACAGCTTTTCATGCTCTTCGCAAGTGAAAGAGCTAACAAGTACGTTGTTAAAATGCTCCAGTATCGGGAAGTAATGTGTTTCCTCCAGATTCGCCTTGAAGACGTTAAGGGGCAATTCGGAGAAGACCCTAACTTGCCCCTTGTAGTCGCAGATTTTTCTGAGCCAAGATCGCGGAATTACATGGCCTCCCGCTATGGCGCCTTTGCACCGACCTATGGCTTTGCAATTTCGATACGACCTACGTTTCGTCGAATTCACAGCCAGTTGAGTAATTCTGTTTCGCTCATTTTTCGGCAAGTCCGGGACGTACAACCTACGAACCATACCCGAGTTTTCCAGTGGTGGGATTCCGGTACTTTATAGAAATATGCAGATACTATGCACACCCCTGACCTTCACGGGAATTCGCGGTAGAAGTCGCGTCGGTGTCTGAACCTTTGTAGGATGGCAACTTCGCCTTCCATCTCGACGCCCAAGCGGTAGTCCCCTATTCTAATCCGGTAATGATTCTCCCATCCTTCCATTTTTCTGACGTTGCTCACCCCAGAGATATCAGGCGCTGCCTCCAGTTCCTCTATCTTGCGCCTCAGCCTTCGGATGTCCTGGGGTGAGCGCGTCCTCCTCAGATCCCGACTGAATCTGGAGTCGAACCTAATCTCCATCTAATTCCTGGAGTATAGCCATCACCTCCTCACGGCTGGCATAACCCTCGGCCTGGGCTTCTTCCTTACCTTCCAGCATCGCCCGCAGTATCGCTGCGTCTTCCTCTTCATCGGTGGCGTGTATCAGGCCCAGGCTCCTCTCGACGGCGGTGTCCTCCTCTTCCGTCAGGCCGTACAAGTCGTAGACCAGTCGGTCTATTTCCCACTCCAGCGGCTCGGTGTCCGCCTCGGGGTCGGCGGACTTGGCCGCCAGTATTTCGTCCACCAGTTCGATGAACGGGTCCTGCTCCGCCTCGCTGATTTTCGGAATGGGGATGGTCTCGACCGTAAACCGTACCCACCTAGTAACACCCATTCCTGAGTTAAGGGCGGTATTTCTCATAAACCACGTTATCAGCGTGGAATTGAGGACGGCGCACAAGTACTTGAGAGATGCCCCGCAAAGCATATAGGCGGAATTAACGCAGAAATCCGGTTTATCGTCATACGCAAACCTGCCGTTTTCGGTCAAGTCCATCCAGAACAACTTCTCTTTGGCGAAATCCAAGTAGCGGCCAGATCCATAATAGTCGGCTTGCAATTCGTACCACTGATAAGGCACAAAGACGTTGCCACTCTGATCACGCCTTGCCCCGCCGGTTCTTTTCTCCAAAGATGCCTTATGCGGTAATAGGTGAGACTGAATGGCCGGGTAGTCATCAATCTTGATACCCTGATGAGAGTAAATGAGCCACAACCCCGCCCATCCCGCCTGGTATCGCTGAACATCCCTACCACGCAACACAGGCTTGATGATTTCTGTAGATTTCGGGTCTGCCGCAATCAGGGCCTCTTTGGTTGCGGTGCTAATGACGAAAGCGGCATTGTAGCCCGTCGTAACTCCGCGAAAGATTGATATGTCCCACTCTTTCAACGGCGTTCCAACTACTTCCATCTTGTCCATCACCGACCGCTCCACCGCCGACAGGACGCTCCAAGGCTTTTCCCCGTCGGGGCGCAATTCGCCCCACAGGTGTTCCGGCGGCGGAAATGTCTTGTCCGTGAGCCGGTCCAGGTCCACCGCCCGTCCGGTTTCCTCGCTTTTGCCAAGACGGGCAACCATAATGCCGGAGTCAACAATGGCCGACTCAAACACATCCTTGCCCAATTCCAGCAGGCGCAACGGGGTGTGATTTTCGGCGAAGTAGCGGCGGGTGGATTTGCCGTATTCGGCCTTTAGCCAACTATTTGATGTGATGTAGGTCAACAGGCCGCTAGACGGCGTTAATACCTGGCAGCCCCGCTCGTAAAATAGTTGGTAAATGTCGCCGGTGCGGGCAAAGGTCTGATACCCGGCATTCCTGTACAAGTTGGCCAGCCTCCCGCCGTTGCTCTGTAATTGGACATACGGCGGGTTGGCAATAGCAATGTCAAATCCCCGCCCCGAGTTAAGTACCTCGGCGAAATCCACACGCCAGTCCATTATCCCGTCTGCCACCCCGACGTTGCCCAAAGCCTGCCTGATTTCTTCCGTCAGCTCCCCTATCCCCTGCCGCAGACTCGCCTTTTTCGAGCCGTCGAAGGCGCGCAGGTACTCGGCTTTCAGTTGGCCCAACTGCTTTATCCGGTCGGCGTCCCGGCCCAGCGTCCCCTGCACTTCCACGCCGCTGCTGGGGTCGGGTCCCAGCAGGCTATCGCCGCAGACCACTCTGAAGTCCAGGTTGGGCAGCGGTTCCGGTTTTTCCCCTTCGTAGTCAATGGCCAAGGACAGCCACATACGCAGCATGGCGATGTTCACCGCAAAGTCGTCAATGTCCACGCCGTAGAGGTTGCGCTGGATGATTTCCAGCTTCAGGTCGTAGAGCGCTTTGGCGTCCGCGCCGGCGTTGTAGAGGGCGGTTTGCAGTTCGATTAGCTCCTGCATCATGCCCAGCAGGTAGGCTCCGGAGCCGCAGGCCGGGTCCACCACGGTCACCTGCGCGAGGGCATCGGCAATCCGCCGCGCCTGGGCCACCTGGATGCTGTCGGTTTCCTGGGCGTCCACGAAACTGGCGATGGCCTCGGACGTAAGGCCGGTGTCTTGCCCTTCCAAGTAACCCTTGAGCGCCTCCCGGCACATGAAGGACACCACCGGGCGGGGGGTGTAGTAGGCGCCCGAGTCGTGGCGTCCGGTCACCAATTCCTCGAACACTTTGCCCAGCATCTCCGGGTCAACGGCCACCTCTATGTCGAAAGGTGTGGACTCCATAACAGTGAAGTTGAAGCGGTCGAACAGCCCGCCGAGGACCTGTTCAATGGCCGCGTTCGGCACGGTGATGTTTTCCAGACGGTCCAACTCGTTCTGCTCGAAAAGGCCGCCGTTGAGGAAGGGCACGTCGCCGATAGCGCGGTACAGGACCGGATTGTCCCGGTTCAGGTCTTGAGACTGGGGGTTGTTGAGGCCGGCGAAGAAGAGGGGTTTCAGGCGGGCGGTGTAGAAATCGTGGTCGCCGTCCAGGGAACCGTAGTCCTGCCACAGGGCGTTGAGGTAGTCGGAGCTGCCGCCGAACCTGAGCCAGCCCTTGCGGGAGAGGAAATAGACGAACATCAGCCGGTTGAACAGGGTCTGGACAAAGGAGCGCCGGTTGTCCTTCCCCGCGTCGGTATTGGGGAACCCGGTGACGCTCTGCTCCGCCGCCTCGAATATCCGCTTGTACTCGCTGAAGAAGTCCCTGGTGACGGGTTCGACGTCGAAGGATTGGTCCAAGGCGGTGCGGATGCTGCTGCTGGCCTGGTAGTTCCAGTAGATGTTGGAGACCTGCTGAATGGCGGTCCGGCGGGGCAAGTCTCGATCCAAGACCATGCGCCGCAGGGTGGGCCGCACCCCGGCGAATGTCGGAAGTATGACGTGAATCTGGGTGGCCGACGGATTGGTAAATACCAGCAGCATGTCATCGCCGAGTTGGTCAGCGAGAACCTTGGCCGCCGCGTCCACCTCCGCCTTGCGCACTCGGTCGGTGTCGGAAGCGGGCAGAGCGATGAATAGGACATGAACCCCGTCCATCTCCGCGACCCGCTCGGCGACATCGGGCAGGTGTACGCTGCCCGTTGCGCCGGTCAGACTCACTTGTCCGGAAGCGGCATTGAAGTCCAGTACCTCCACGAACAATCCTCGGACATCTACCGCACGCTGCTCTGGGGACACGGCAAATACCCTGCTTATTCGCTCTTCGACCTCTACTGCGTCGTCCCGGTTCTGAATGGGCATCGGTCTAGTCCTTTCGCACGATTAACATGATTATAATTCCGTGCGTAATCAAGTGCGAACCAAATTGAGGGATTGGTAGCCGCTCTTGTTCTCAAGGCCGGCGAGGGTGGAACTTGGGAATCATGACCTAACTTTCACGTATACTTGCGAAGCCCCATTGCGTGCCCTGGATTCCCTTGTTTCGAATAGCTCTGGACATGACTTAATAAGTGGTGACAATTGCTTGTGTCCGTAGCTTCTAGCATCGAAGGCTGGGTCCAATTGGCGTAAATATGTTCCCACGGCTCCGAGAAACGCCCAGCCGTCGTCCTGTGCCGCCATCTCGATTGCGCGCGTCGCTGTCTGAGTCCAGTCTGAGGCGGTTAGGTCCGCCACTGGAACCTCTTTCTCAGTTTGAGGGGACAGATTTTCCGTGTAAACGAATACCTCACATGCGTTCACAAATGACTTGGGCGTGTTAGATCGACCTACACCCATTACGAACAAGCCCTGCTCGCGTATCCTCGTGGCCAACCGGGTATAGTCGCTGTCGCTAGAAACGATGCAGAAGCCGCCAACCGTCCCACCGTGCAAAAGGTCCATGGCGTCAATTATAAGGGCACTGTCCGTAGCGTTTTTCCCTACGGTGTAGCGAAACTGCTGCATCGGTTGGACTGCGTAGGAGTGAAGCGAATCTTTCCACCCAGACATCTGCGGAGTTGTCCAATCACCATAGACCCGGCGAGTTGTCACGACACCGTATTTCGTAGTCTCCGCTAAGACGTTCTCGATCAATGAAGGTTGGGCGTTGTCCCCATCAATCAGCATTGCTATGGGGCGTGATTCAGAGACCATTCAAACCATCCCTATGACGTGGGCAAAGACAAGGATGAATTCAGTTGATGGGAAGCAATGGGATTGGTTTCCGAACCCAGAGTGGGTCAATCCAGCCGCCATTCTTTCCGCAGGGCACCTATCAACTCGCGCTGGCGGCGTTCCAACACATCTGGCGTCCACTCCGATTCGTTCAACACCTGTGCGGTCAACGCGAAAGGAGCAACGGTGCCGCGTTGGAAGTATTCGCTCTTCTTACGTCCAAAATCCCAGTTAGATGCGCTGGCGTTTTTGCGGCGGGAGAGGAGTACCAGATTCGACAATCTATGAGTCCATGCTTCCCGCTCGTTGTCATTTGGGAACCACGTCATCCACTCAGAATCGGCTCTTGGATTTTGAGGCAGGACGTGTTCTACAGTAATCGTTGTGCGTGTATAGCTGGCGCCAGTATCAGCCAGTAAGCTATCCAACCGTTCTAACAACGTCCTTCTAACGACAGCGGTCTGCAAATATATGTGTCCGTTGAGGCCCTTCACGATCTCGTCTTTTTCTTTGGCATTGAGTTGGAGGGGCGAATTGGCGTCAAAAAGGTTATTGCCTCGTTCAATATCTCGTAGGACATCCGCATAGCGATTTATGCGGTCGTTGATATTGGCGCGACGCACAAAGAGCCCATAGGCTAACCTTTCCAGGTCTTTCGTGAATCTAATGAGGATTTCCCTATCGTTGGGATTGCGCAGGAAAAAGGCCATTGCCGGAGGAATCCAGTCAAAATTGTCAAGGCGTCCCAAATCACGGAGATAGTTATTTACTTTCTCAGCGTCTTGGGTGCTTTCGTAAGATGCTTCAAGCAGCGTTTCATAGACACTTGCGTATGGTTCGAGCGTATTGTCAATGAAATCGATGCCGGCGGCGTTTTTCAGCACATTGTCTTGAAAATCGGCTTGCAGGGTCCTTCGCAACTTGGTCTTCAAAGTAATCATTCTTACGTGGGCAAACAGGTCCCTAAAACCGTCACGTCCGATTCTTTCTTCTATGTTTTCCCACTTCTGCCCGTAAACGTCCTGGTCGGGTTCAGCTATCTTACCGATAGTCTCGGCCTTCAAAATGTCCGTTGGGGACAGATCAAGACCTCGGTCGTTCATAACCGAGAATATACGGTACGCAGAATCTTTATCAGTTGCAGTGACGACTACCAGATAGCACTGCTGAATAATGAACTTGACCAGAGATTCTCGGCGAGCTTCATCGAGTTTAGACAGTTCTTGATTCAAACGATTGATGTTGGTGAAAATCAGCTTTTGGCTGTCCGAGAATGTGGCTGTGTCCTTCGTCAGGAATTCGGCGATAACCCCCCTGGTCTGGACATTGGTGTGAAAAAACTCTCTGTCCCGCGCTCGCAAGCTCAAACGGAACCGGTCTTGAGTCCCCCTTAGGCTATTACCGGCTTCTCTTACAAAGCCGTCAAGTTCGGATTGGGCATCGCCTGCTGCAAGTTCGCGTAGCACACAAAATAGCATCGAGAGCGTCGTCAGGCGCTGTTGCCCGTCCACAACAGCGCTCCTGGAGTCACCCTCGTTCTTGATTAGAACTATGCTACCCAGAAAGTACGGAGATTGTGCATCCCGGTCCATTGCGCTCAGCAAGTCGTCTAGCAGCTCGTCTACCTGTTCCATAGTCCAAGCATACGGGCGTTGGTACAACGGTATCTCAAAGAGGTAGGCATCGCTGAAGACGGCATTTAGGTTCTGTTCGCTGGCTTTGATTATCTCAGGCATCGGTTTGTCCTTTGGCGCCAATTCACTAAGGCACCACTTGGAGATTATGCAAGACCCAGAAGGCGTCGATAACCGGGCTTGCTAGGAAACCGTAATATCAGGTTAAACTTGGATGACCGGTCGGGAAATTCCTATTCGGAGTACTCGTGACTCCGCCGCCGTTGAACAAGCCCTTATGGGTCTCGGAGCAGGTTCCGGCGCTGACGGACTAACGCTCGGGACGACAGCCCTTTATGTCCCCGCCGTTCCGCGCAATCGGGTAACAGGGCGCGGGAAAACTAACAAGAAGGGAGAGTTTTGTCAACGCACTCTGGCCGGAATCGGCTGGCCAGAGTGGAACGACTAGAGAAACCCACGGATTCAGGGAAGGGTGATTCTGTCCCGTAAGGGGATAGGGTTTCGGTTGGTCGATGGACTACAGTACCAACCGAAACCTGATCTCGAAGGTTCTTGATTTTGTCCAGTTAGGTGGGCCAGAGTGTACCGTACTGCGAACTTTTCGATGGGAAGTTGCGCTGTAAACCCATGGCAAAGCGAGATGAGCTTCCTGGCGTGACCCTGGCGTTGGACTGCCGCAGTGCAGAAACCCTTTGATAAGGAGTGAGGCCCTCCACCGCGACCCTCTCAACGGCTCGCAGTTTCCGCCAACCCAGACCGCCCGATGCGGCTCTGGCGGCCTTGGGGCTTGCCAGAGCCTTTGCCCTGGATCATTCTCCGGGCTTGCAGGCGTTGCACCGTCGGATGTCGCGCATCCTGCACTCTTAACTCCAACGGGCGTCCAGCCTCCGGGGTGCCGTTCCGGGAGCCGGAGAGACCATCGCAGGATGCCACGCCGGCCTCCCGCCTACTCATCCGTCGCCGCTGTCATCACTGCCAACTCGTTGTCCTCGCCATCGTAGGCGGTGATCCGGTATTCGTACCGGGTGCCCTCCTCCACATCTGCGTCGTAGAGAGTCGTTGTATCGGTACGCCCCGGCATCGGCTGGCCGTTCTTCCCTATGAGATAGTAAGCCGCCCCGTCAACTTCGTCCCACTTTACCAAGACCCGCCCTTGGTTTGTGATGAAGTGCGCTGTAGCCTGGTAAGAATCATCCCCATCTGCCGGCTCCTCATCCCCGCTGTCATCGGCTTCCGCTTCATCCCCGTTGGCCGGGGCAGCGTCGGACGGCGCCGCGCCGGCGGTGACCGCGCTGGCCGCGTCGGACCAGGTACCCCAGCCCTCGGCGTTCTTCGCCCGCACCCGCACTGCGTAGGACGTGCCCTCCGCCACCGTTTGCCCGCCCCCGTTCACCAGGTTGTAGCCGGTGGCCGTCCCCGTGGGCGTCGGATTAACGTCGGCGTAGGCGGAATCTTCCTCCGAGGCCAGCTTGTATTGGATGCCGTAGCCGGTAATGGTGGAAGAACCATCCGCCGGCACCGTCCAGGTGACCCGGAAAGAAGTCTCCTCAACGTTGATTATCTCCGGCGTGGCCGGCTGGCCCGGCGGCGTGTCCGCCACGTCCGTTACCGTGATGGTCACCTCAACGCTGGCGGACAGCCCGCCGCCGTCGGTGGCGGTCACCGTTACCGCGTAGGAGTCCTTGGACTCGTAGTCCAGGTCGCCCTTGGTTCTGAGTTGGCCGCTGCCAGTGTCAATGGCGAAGTGACCGTCATCCATCGTTGTACCCAGAGTGTAGGTCAACGTATCTCCAACGTCCGGGTCCGTGGCCGTGGGAGAGTTGGCGATGGCCGTGTCGGCCGCCGAGTTCTCCGCCACCTCCACCGTTGCGCTGGCGGCGGCGAAGGACGGCGGGTTGTTGGCCGGCGGCGCCCCGGCGGTGACCACGCTGGCCGCGTCGGACCAGAGGCCCCAGCCCTCGGCGTTCCTCGCCCGCACCCGCACTGCGTAGGAAGTCCCCGCCGCCACCGTCTGCCCGCCCCGGTTCACCACGTTGTAGCCGGTGGCCGTCCCCGTGGGCGTCGGATTAACGTCGGCGTAGGCGGAATCTTCCTCTGAGGCCAGCTTGTATTGGATGCCGTAGCCAGTAATGGCCGAAGAACCCGCCGCCGGCGCCGCCCAGGTGACCCGGAAGGAAGTCTCCGCAACGTTGATTATCTCCGGCGTGTCCGGCTGGCCCGGCGGCGTGTCCGCCACGTCCGTTACGGTGATGGTCACGTCGATGCTGGCGCTCAGGCCGCCGCCGTCGGTGGCCGTCACCGTTACTGCGTAGGAGTCCTTGGACTCGTAGTCCAGTGCCCCACTGGTCTTCAACTGGCCGCTGCCGGCGTCAATGGCGAAGTGGCCCGAGTCCTTGCCGTCCAAGGTGTAAGTCAGCTTATCATCGGCATCCGGGTCCGTGGTCGTCAGGGCGTCGCCGATATCGGTGCCGGACGCCGTGTTCTCCGCCACCTCCACCGTTGCGCTGGCGGCGGGGAAGGACGGCGGATTGTTGGCCGCCGAGGTAGGGCTGGCAGCCGGAATGGACACGCTGACGTCATCCGTCCACTGGCCCAGTGGCTCCCCGTATCCATCGAAGGCACGCACCGAGTAGAGGTAGCTCTGCCCGGGTTCCAGGCTGTCTTGGTCCAGGTACTCGGCGGCTCCATCATCATCGCCATCCTCTACCCGGACGACGACATACTCGCTGTTCGGGGCATCGGCGCGCCGGCGCACCGAGTAGGAGGCATCGCCCCCAGCCCCGTCGGGCGTATCCCAGCTCACCAGCGCCGAACCGTCGGACTGAAGCTCCACCTGGAGGTTGGCCGGCGGTTGGTGTACGGGTTCCGCGCCGACCGACCGCCTGGCAATGCGCGCCGACCGCACTTGGCTGCCGAACTCGGCCACCGTCGCCTCACCGTCGCCGTCCCAGTCCGCCTTCAGCGCTGGGTACTCCGAGCTGTCGCCCAGGTCCCAGGCCATAGCGCTGTCACCCCGGTCGAGCAAATAATGGTAGTCATCCCAATTCTCGTAGATCCCGGTGAAAGTTGTGGGCGTCTGCAGTTCGGCAGCGGTTTTCCCTGCGCCGCCCTGGCCCCCCCAACCACTGGTGTTCTGGCCGCTGGCGGCAGTGTCCCAATAGCTGTCGTGGACCGTGGGGGTAACGCTCAGGGTTCGGGTAGGATCCGTATATGTGCGGCCATAGCCGACCAGACCGCCGATCATGATGGGGCCCCTGCTTACTCCGGTCACTGCGCCAGTGGAGTAGCTGTTCCAGATTTTCCAGAAGTTGCGACCCACCAGCCCGCCGGCTAACCTGGCCTGTACATCGCCAGTGGCGTAGGTGTTTTTGATGTGGCCCCGGTTCCCGCTCGTCAGCCCGCCGGCGTTATTTGCTTTTACGTCGCCGGTGGCATAGCTGGTCAAGATGTAACCTCCACGATGGTTATCACCCACCAGCCCGCCGGCGTAATGCAACGCCCTTACGTCGGCGGAGGAATAGCTGTCTTTCACCAAACCGGCCATGTTGTTCAAACCGACCAGTCCGCCAGCGAGGCCAGGTCCCCCGGACACGCTGCCGGTGGAATAGCAGGCAATGATTTTGCCGCCGGCGTTGTGTCCGAGCAGCGCGCCGGTCGCGCCGCCTCCACCCGTTACGCTGACGTTAATCAGTCCGAGTCTGCGGATTACCGCATTATGGCCGTTATCAATTTCCATGGCTGTAAGGTCGTTAATCTGGCCAATATGGGCGAACAGCCCGACTTCGTGCTCTCCCAGTTGGCCACCCGCGGTGGTTCGGTGGATGAACAGGTTGGAGATGGTGTGCCCGTTGCCTTCCAGCGGTGCGGTAAACGGGTTGGCGCCGGAAGCGATGGGTTCCCACCCTTGGCCGCCGTTCCAGTAGGTGTCGGCAGAGTTGGCGTCCCCGCTGCCGTCGGTGTCGAAGTCCAGGTTCTCGGTCAACTCGTAGCCCGTGCAGTTGGGCGTAGCGGCATCCCCATCAGTGTCGGGGCAGCCCATGCCCGGCATCGCGTTGGGGAAGGCAGCGTCATGGCTGGGCTGGTCGGCGCTGTTGTCCACCGCGCCGTCTCCGTTCAGGTCCCACCGGATGGCATTCAACCGCGCCAGATTCGCCAACTCAATAAGGCCGTCGTCATCAATATCGTAGTCCACCATAGCCGACGCTTGTCTGACGCCCCTTACCCTGACGGTCACGTCTATCGTGTCGTCTAATGTGTCGTCGGCGTCGCCGTTGGCGTCTTTGCCATCGCTTACGCTCACCACGACGCTGTAGGAGTCCGTGGTCGTGCCGTCCGGCGCCGCCTTCCTGGTGGGGAGGTTTAAAACGCCATTGGTCTTGAGCTGCCCCGTCCTGGCGACGATGTCGAAGTGCGAGGCGTCGGCTCCGTCGATGGTGTAGGTCAGGAGATCACCCTCCGGGTCGATGGCGGCGATAGGATTGCCGATGGCCGTGGCCGGGGCCGTGTTCTCCGCCACATCCAGCGTCTTGGCCGAATCGGCGAAGCTCGGCGGCTCATTCACGTCGGTCACGTTGATGGTCACCGCGATGTCAGCCGAGAGGCCACTGGGGTCCTCAGCCGTCACCGTCACCGCGTAGCTGTCCTGGTTCTCGTGGTCCAGGGCCCCCTTGGTCTTGAGCTGGCCGCTTCCGGCCACGATGGCGAAGTGGCCAGAGTCGGTTCCGGCCAGCGAGTATTCCAGCGTGTCCCCGTCGGGGTCGGTGGCGGTCACCGGACTGTCGAAGGCCGTGGCCGGCGCCGTGTTCTCGTCCACCTCGAGGGTCACACCGGAGCCGTCGAAGCTCGGCGCCTCGTTCAGGTCGTTCACGTTGATGGTCACCGCGATGGTGTCGGCCAGCGTCCCGTCGCTGGCGGTGACCACCACCGAGTAGGAGTCCTGGTTCTCGTGGTTCAGGGCCCCCTTGGTCTGGAGCTGGCCGCTTCCGGCCACGATGGCGAAGTGGCCCGAATCGGTCCCGCCCAGGGTGTAGACCAGGCTGTCCCCGTCCGGGTCCGTGGCCGTGGGCGAGTCGTCGATGTCCGCCCCCGGCGCCGTGTTCTCGTCCACCTCCAGAGTCACGCTGTCGCTTGGGAACGCCGGCGCCCGGTTGGGCTGCCCCGGCACGCCGTTTTCCGGCCCGGCCCACTCCCCGTCTCCCTCGGCGTTGACGCCCCGCACCCGCACCTGGTAGGTGGCCCCCGGCGTCAGCTCGTCGAGGCTGGCGCTGGCCGTGGTCCCGCTGTGGGACGCATCGGTCCAGTCCCCCCACACCTCGGTAGGGGCGTCGGCGGCGCTGCTGCGCAGCCGGCTCTCCACGTCGTAGCCCGTCAGCGGCGGCTTGCCCGTCATCACCGGCGCCGTCCAGGTCACATCAAGCCCGTTGGCCGTGGACGTCACCTCCACCCCGGTGGGCGCGCCGGGCGGCTCGTCCGCGTCGGTGACGTTGACCGTGAGGGTGATGGCGTCGTCCCAGTCGGTGTCGGTGGTCCCGGCGGCGTTCCGGCTGTCCCGCACCTGAATCTTCACCTTGTACGTGTTGGAGCTAAGGGCGCTGCCGGGGGCCTCGAAGTCCGGGGCGTCGATGAAGGTCAGCTTGCCTGTGCTGTCGTCGATAGTGAACTTCGTTGCGTCCGCAGTCGCGGCGTCGCTCGCGTCCACGGGAACGATCCCGTAGGTCAGCGTGCGGTCATCGGCGTCTACGTCCGTGGCGGCAACCCAGGCGGCCCAACCGGCGGTGTCCAACGCGGCCGCGGCCGCCGGCTTCACGACCTGCTGGTTCTCCGGCGCGGTCTGTGCCCTCACCCCGGTCACGAACACCGGCAGTTCGTTCACGTCCGCCACAGTAACCGTAACCGTCACGATGGCGTCCCAGGCCGTGTCGGGGGTTCCGTCGGCGGCCTTGCTGTCCCGAACCTGAACCTTCACGACGTAAACGTTATCGGCGTCGGAGTCGCGCGGCCGCTCGTAGTTCGGGCTCGTCCTGAAGGCGACGGAGCCGCCGCCGATCTGAAAGTCCTCGGCGTCCAGGCTCGCAGCATCGTCGCTGCTGGGGACGATCCGGTAGGTCACCGCGTCTCCATCCGGGTCGGTCGCCCTCAAGGTAACCACTATGCCGGTAAAGCCCTCATCAACGCTGGGCGACAAGTCAGGATTGCTGATGAAGGTCGGCGCGGAATTCGAGGCCACCGGCGTCAACGGCGCAGAGCGGCCCTGCACCCCGAACTCGTAGGCCGTGGCGTCGCCATTGCCGTCGGTGTCGTATTTCACCACCGGGTACTCGCTGCTCGTGCCGAAGTCCCAGATGGCGGGGTCCCAGGTGGAGTAGATGCCCGTGGCGCCGGTGGGCGCTTGCAGTTCGGCCGTGGTCTTACCCGTGCCGCCGGCGCTAAAGCGCTCGCCGCTGGCGGTCGTGTCCCAGTAACTGGCGGAGGCGCTGGCGTTCGTGGCGCCGTTTTGAATGGACCCCACCAGACCGCCAAGTGCGAAGGGCACACTGCTGCCCTGGCTGCCTCTGCCGTCCGACCAACGTACATTATGTCCGGCTACTGCGCCGGAGTTGTAACTGTTGGTGATGCGTGCCCCCGAGCCGTCGTTGGTCCCCGCCAGGCCGCCCACATACTGGGAGCCGGTGACGCTGACTGCGGAGTAGGAATTGCTGATAGAGCCAAAGTTGTGGCCCGCCAGACCGCCGACCCTGTCGAAGGCCCAGACGGAGCCGGTCGCGTACACCCGGTCTATGACGCCTCGGTTCGACCCGACCACCGCAGCGGCGGAGTCGAGCTTCCACCGGAAAACACTAACCACTACAGGTGAGTCCACCTCCGCGTTCACTACACCCAGGTTTCTAATGATGGCGTCCTCGCCCGTGCTGCCAAACAGTCCGGCGTTCCCCACGCCCGTCTCAATGTTCATCTTGGCGATGGTGTGCCCGCCCCCGTCGAAGATCGCGTTGAATGGCGAGACCCAACCGCCGATAGGCGCCCAATTCTCGTAGGTGTCGGGGTCGCTCGCGTCTACGGTTCCATCGCCGTTGGTGTCGAAGGTCAGATTGTCGGTCAGCTCGTAGCCGGTGCAGTGAGCCTGGTCAGCGGTGTTGGCGTTGCCATCGTGGTCACCCACGAGCCCGCACCCCATGCCTGCCGCGGCAATGGCGAAAGCGGCGTCGTAGGCGCTCTGGTCTCCGGAGGCCACTGCGCCGTCGCCGTCCAGGTCGTAGCGGATGGCATTCAACTGCAGCAGGCTGGAGACCTCGATGAGGCCGTCATCGTCGCCGTCGTAATCGCGGGGGGGCAGCACGTTCCTAATCGCCCGCAGTGCGTCCACTCGTCCGTGGCCGTAGATAGAGTCGTGTCCTTCTAGCCCCAAATCGACCGCCGATGCCATGAGGGCATCAAATGCCTGGCGCCTGGCGCGGATCTTCGTGATGCCGGGTTCTTCAGAGTAGATGCCTTGCAGCGTCAAGGCCGCCACACCCGCCACATGGGGCGCCGCGGCGGAGCTCCCGAAGAATAGGCGTTTACTGCTGCCAGATATTGGGTTCCCATACCCTCCAGCGCCCGATACAGTTACTCCATCGATGGCGGTGAGATCGGGCTTGGGACGCGTCTCTCGCTGTGGGTAGTAAATCTCCGCCGGACCAGCGGCATGCCCGGACGCAATGGTGTCGTGACCTGGATCGCTTGCATGGATGCGGGTTACCGCGATGACGTCCCGCAGCGCTGCCGCGCCGACAACGGTACCTGCGACGGTATGGTATCTCTGTTCCAATGTCACGTTTTGCGTGAAGAGCTTTAGCTGCCGCAGTTGGGGGTTGTTCTGGCCGATTATGATAAGGGAATAGCTACCCGGGTGGGTATACACAATTACCTCTCTGGGGTCGTCGTCGCCATTCTGGACATCTCTACTCGACGCATGGCAGGTTGAAGTGTCCAGCGACCCATCTGCGTCCAATACAGGCTCGCCAGCCGCAACAGGGCAGAGGAAGAGATCATAATCGTTGGCGGATGCTCCATATTGGTCGCTCCACTGCAGGATGAATAACCCCCTTCCCGATATCGAGACTGTCATACCTAAGTGGGTAGTACCCGGTCTCGGGTCAAAGTCGTGCAGACCATTTTGGTTGCCGGAGACGTAGCTGGCCGTGTAGTGGGCAACACTGCCGTTCTTGAAGTTCCCGGCGGCTCTGACAACCACGGCGCCCCGGTTTACGGCGCGTTGCGCCGCCTGCGCCACCGAGCCGTCCTCGAAGTGCGGTTGCCCAAGGTAGAGCATGTCATCGGCGATGATGTCAACGCCCCGGCCACCGAAGGCCTGGGTAGACAGCCAGTCGTAGCCGCGAATGACCTCCTGGCTCGTGGGCAAATCCACACCTGCGCTTGCGCCGGTAAAGGCGAGTTCGGCATCCGGCGCAAGATCGTGCACGATCTCCAGCATCGCCGTACCTTCGTCGTGCGTGCCTGTAGATAAGGCTGGGTTCAACTCGATGTTTGCAGGAAGGTCGCCGGATGCTTGGGCCGATCCCCTGGAGGGGACGCCGGTCGAGAGGACGCCGACCCGAATGCCCCGGCCGGTGAATCCCAGTTTCCGCACATCATCTGCATTGAGGATGGCGTCGCCCTCGCTGGTTGCCTGGCCCGCATTGGCAATGGCGTAGTCAGGCGCCCGTATGCGCCTGACAAAGTCCAGCCGAGCAATCGCCTCCACGTTGCCGGGGGGCGCCCATGCCTGGATGACGCCTGACTCGTCGTTAACTATCTCCATGCGAACCCCGAGTTCGCGCAGGGCGGACAGGGAGTCGTCAGCGGTGTTCTCAGTCACTATATACAGTTGGACATCGCCGTCTTTATCGATGCGGAACAGCCCAGAGGTGGATCCCGCCTCAGCATTGCCTGGCGCAGAGCGCTTATCCCGGTCATCCTTCGAGGCGTGAAGGAATTTCCGAATGCCCCATTGAATCTTGGAATCTTCCTTCGCTACGCCGGGGCTGGGCGGTGACTGCGCGCCAACCGAGTTGGCCGAGGCGAGGAGCAGCACGGCCGCAACGGCGGCCAGCAGCGCGATGAGCAGGAGTTTGGAGCGATTACGAGACGCCGTGGCCACCGCCATCATCCTACCCGCAGTGCGGGCGAAAGTTCGGGGGGGGGCTGACAGGGGTATGTAAGAACGAGATTACAGCTACGAACCCGCCCGCCGTCTCTGGGATTCCGGCCTATACCGGAATCATGGAATGGGCCTGATAGTGGGTTTTTGAGGGCGATTTTGTATGGGAATTACACAGAACCGTTGACAAAACCGCTAGAATAGCGTACCATTCCCTTATCAATCAAGGGTGGTGAACAGGAATGGCGGGCAAGAGTTTTCGTAAGGGAATCGGACTGATTGAACTGATGGAACTGTTTCCCGACGAGGATACTGCCCGCGAGTGGTTCGAGGAAATCCGCTGGCCTGAAGGCCGCGTTTGCCCGCGTTGCGGCAGCGGACGAACCCGAGCCGCCTCCCATCGGTATATGCCCTACTGGTGTACCGCCTGCCGGTCTTACTTCTCGGTGAAGGTTGGTACGGTCATGGAGGCATCCAAGATTCCCCTCCGCAAGTGGGCCATCGCCTTCTACCAGATTCTGACCAACCTCAAAGGCGTCAGCAGTATGAAACTGCATCGGGATTTGGGCATAACCCAGACTTCGGCCTGGTTCCTGGGCCACCGCATCCGCGAGGCGATGGCTGGCGATGACCCGGTGTTCTCCGGCCCGGTGGAGGTGGACGAAACCTACATCGGCGGCAAGGAAGGCAACAAACACGAGGACAAGAAGCTCAAGGCCGGACGCGGCACCGTTGGCAAGACCGCCGTCGCGGGCGTCAAGGACCGGGAGACCAACCAGGTTGACGCGGAGGTGGTGGAAAATACCGACGGCCCCACGCTCCGCCAGTTTGTTCACCACCGGACGGAACCGATGGCGATGGTGTACACCGACGAAGCCGCGGCCTACAACCGCTTGAACCGCCCCCACGAGGCCGTGGCCCACAGCGTCGGCGAGTACGTCCGGGACATGGCCCACACCAACGGGATGGAATCCTTCTGGTCCCTGCTCAAGCGGGGGTACGTGGGAATCTATCACTGGATGTCCGACAAGCACCTCGACCGCTACGTCACCGAGTTCGAGGGACGGCACAACAACCGCCCGAAGGACACTCTCTCCCAAATGGCTGACCTGATGCGCGGCTGCATCGGCAAGCGGCTCCGGTACGTTGACCTGATCGCAGACATGGGTATGAGTCGGAGCGGACAGTTGGTGTTGGCATGAGGAGGCGAGCAGTCGCCAACATTATGTTAGAAGAACCAATTGGCCAGACCTATCTCGACCGCGCCATCGCCGACGGATATGCCGAAAACACCGGCGAAGGCCGGAACGAACGCATCCGTTACATCCCTGCCGGCCATTCGGAACGGTGGGCGGACCCGGAAGAGAAGGTGCGCGCCGAGCTGTGGGCCGAGTTAATCTACAAGTACGAATACCCGCCGGAACGCATCCGCTTTGAGGTGAACGTTCCCCGGCGCACACCCAACGACTACGCCGACCTGGTGGTCTACCGCGACGACGAACTGAAGTCGCCATACTTCGTTTTCGAGTGCAAGCGGCTCGATCTGTCCGACGCCGCCTTTAACCAGTCCATCGAGCAGGCTTGCGGCAACCGGGCCAGTTTGGGCGCGGCCTACTGCGGCGCAGTGGCCGGCCTTACCCGTCGGTTGTTGCGTTTCGACAGGTTCTCGCCAGGGGAGCGCGACAGCAACCATCTTACCGATATTCCGGTGCGCTATGGCAAGCCCCCGGAATGGCGCTTCCTCAAGAACGAACCGGGGAGAGACTTGGCCGCCGTGTCCCGCGAGGAGCTGCGGGCCGCCATCCGCAAGTGCCACCAAACCCTGTGGGAAGGCGGCCGCCGCAGTCCCATCGCCGCCTTTGGCGAATTCTCCAAGATTGTTTTTATCAAGCACCGCGACGAAAAGAACTTGGACCGCAAGGACGGCGAACCCTACTATTTCCAGCGCAGGGATGTTGATACCGACGCCAGTCTGGCCGGCCGTATCCATGAACTCTACGAGGATGAGAAGGAACGGGAGCCTGACGTCTTTACCGACAGCATCAACGTAGACCCGCCCATCCTGGCCCAATGTGTGGAGCACCTGGAGGGCATTTCCCTTGACCGCACCGAGTTGGACACCAAGGGAGTCGCCTTCGAGGAGTTTATGGGCGGCTTCTTCAAGGGCGACTTCGGCCAATACTTCACGCCCCGGGAGTTGATTGCCTTCTGCGTCGCCGTCCTTGACCCAAAACGAACCGATCTTGTCCTCGACCCGGCCTGCGGCTCCGGCGGCTTCCTGCTCTACGCCCTCGACCATGTTCGCCGGGAAGCAGACCGGCGGCAAACGCCCGGCTCTAGCGAGCATTTTCAGTTCTGGCACGGTTTCGCCCAGAACAACCTGTTCGGCATCGAGGTCAACGACGAACTGGCCCGCGTCGCCAAGATGAATATGATTATCCACGACGACGGCCACACCAACATCGTCGGCCACGACGCCCTGGATTTCCCGGAAAATCTGGAAGACAAGAACGGCGGGCTGGACCAAGGCAAGTTTGACCTGGTTCTCACCAACCCGCCCTTCGGCTCCGTCATCAAGCGCGTGGAGAAAGGCGACGGCTACCTCGGTCAGTTCGAGTTGCTGCGCTACCTTGGCAAGAACCGGCCGGTCGGCACAGACCTAACCGGGGATGGCGGCGACGGCAGCGCAAGGCAGGGAGCGCGAGCCGTGAAAGCCCGCGCCAGCATCAAGACGGAGATAGTTTTTCTGGAGCGCATCCACTCCTTCCTGAAGCCGGGCACCGGACGCGCCGCCGTGGTGCTGCCCGACGGCATTCTCACCAACTCATCGCTCCAGGGAGTGCGGAACTGGCTGCTGGCCCACTTTCAACTGCTGGCGGTGGTCAGCCTGCCCCAGTTCGCCTTTCAGCACTACGACGCCGGCGTAAAGGCCAGCATCGTATTCCTGCGCCGCCTGGCCAACGGCGAAACCGTATCCGATGACGCCGCCATATTTATGGCCCTGACCGAAAACATCGGCTACGACGCCACCGGCCGCCAGACTTTCACCACCACCGCGGTATCCGAAGAACCGGGCAAGGAAAAAGTCGAAATCCAAAGCTGCGACCTGTTCGACTACCGCGTCTACTACCAATGGAGCGGCACCGACCCCGTGAATCCGTGGAGCGAGCGCCGCCGCGAGATAATCCCCCGCACCGGCCTCGTCGGCCAGTGGCAGGAGTTCCAGCGGGATCCAAGACCTTTTTTCGTGTAGGCCCCGCTGAGCCGGCAAACGCTTCTACGTTTGCACTCAAGTGGGGCAACGCGGAAAGACTGGATGCCTGGTTCAACCATCCGCGCTATACACTGTTGAATGACAGGCTGGACAGCGCTCAGGTTCCAACGCCTCATTTGCGGGAATTTCTGTTGTCAATTGCCGGTGGCGCAACTCCGAAGCGAAGCGACGCCTCTCTTTACACCGATTCCGGCGTGAAGTTTCTGCGTATACTCAATATAGACGACGGGGAAATCGCAGAACGGGATTTGAAATACATCACCGACGAAGTTCACCAAGTTGACCTCGCCCGGTCACAATTGGTCTCCGGCGACGTGCTTATGACCATCACCGGACGGGTAGGTTCAGCGGCGGTTGCCCACAATGAACACCTGCCAGCCAACATAAACCAGCATATCGCCCGCCTACGGGTTAACACCGCCCGTTGTCGCCCGGAGTTTCTTAGTACTACAGTTGCACTTGTGATGCCAATAGTGACAGCCGTCGTTGGTAATGACATCGTCGTGCCTGAGTCTGATGATGTCGTCGCCACGAGGACCAGGACAGAACAAGCTCGGCGGGGTGATTCACCTTCCATACCAGGCGGGTGAGCAGCCGGCGCACCTCGGGAACTGTGATGGGAATCAGCCTTTCATCCAAGTCAGCATGGCCCCCCTTTCCGAGGAACATCCCTGGTCCATCGCCTGATGTTTGATCACGGACAGATACGCGTGGGCCAGCATCGCCAGGGTGATGTGCCGGTACCAGCCGTCCCATTTCCGGACCTCATACTGATCCAGCCCCACCTGTCCCTTGGCCTCCTCAAAGCATTCCTCTATGGACCAACGCACCCCGGCCACCCTCACCAATTCCTTCAGGCTGGTCTCGGCCGGGCCAAAGCACACGTAGTAAGCCAGCTCCTCCGGTTTGGCAATGCTGCGCCTGACCAGCAGCCAGTGGCCTTCGCCGGGCTCCCTCAGGGGCCGTATCTCCACGACGGCCCAGTCGTACAGCCGGGGCCCCTTGGCCCCGTCCCCCGCGCTGCATCTGACCCAGTCGGCTTCGTCAACCTGCGACGCCAGTCGGTCAGCCCTCACTTGAAGAGGCCCCTTGTCCGTCCAAGCCCACAGCTTCTCACTCCTCTTGATGGCCAGCACGTGGGGCACTCCCGCCCGTTCCAGCCACCGCCTCAGGTTGCGGTCGCTGCCGTACACCTCATCCCCGGTGGCCCAGCCGAACGGGACTCCCGATTCCACCGCCCGATCCAGCATCAGTTGCGCCAGCTTCCCCTTGGTCCGGAAGACAACATCCTCGGGCACTCCGGCCTCCCGGCGCCGCTCCCGGTCATCAACCCACACCTGAGGCAGGTACAGTTCCCGGTCCAGCAGCGTCCTGCCCTTGGCTGAGGCATAGGCCAGAAACACGCCAATCTGACAGTTCTCAATCCGGCCCGCCGTGCCGCTGTACTGACGCTGCACACCGACCGACTTGTCGCCCTTCTTCAGGAACCCGGTCTCGTCCACCACCAGAACTGCGTCAGCGTCAGCCAGGTGCTCTCCCACGTAGCTCCTGAGATCATCGCGCACCAGATCGGCGTCCCACACGTAGGTGGACAGCAGACGCTGCACCCCGTAGGGAGTGGCGTCGCCGACCTGCTCCGCAAGTTGCCAGCCGTTCTTGCGCTCTACCGGACTCAACAGTCCCCACAGGTAGTCCAGAGCCCGCCGACGTGGCTCGGCCCGCCGAAACCGTCTCGCGATGCACCCGTGAACTCGGTCAATACCCTCAGCCCACCGGGCCACCTCCGCTACCTCATCCCCGTACGCCATCACTTCACCTCACCCACTCCCAAAAGTAGCTCCATTCTACCAAGAGCTATCTGCAACTGTAGTATTAGAGCCTGTCTACGATCTTTGCAATATGTTAAGTTGAGGCTGTTACCAGAGGGGGTAATCATGTCTCATTCCTATTCCAGCGACATCAGCCGGGAACAATTTGCCCGGATTCTTCCCTGTTTGGAGTCGGCCCGCCGCCGGACCAAGCCCCGCACCGTGGACCTGTACGACGTTTTCTGCGGGGTGCTCTATCTCCTGAAAAGCGGGTGCCAGTGGCGGATGCTGCCTGCGGACTTCCCGGATTGGCGCACCTGCTACAAGTATTTCCGGCAATGGAGCGAGCGACCCGACCCGGCGAAGTATTCCATTCTGGAGCAGGTCTTAAAAAAAATCGGTTGGCGCAGCCCGGCGAAGCAATGGTCGGAAAGAACGGACCAGCTTCTGTATCGTGGACTCCCAGAGCGTCAAGAACACCGACAGCGCCGAGAACAAGGGCTATGACTCGGGCAAGAAGGTGTCTGGAATCAAGCGCCACATCGCCGTGGACACTCAGGGGCGTTGCCCCATGCGATTCACGTGACCACCGCCAACGTTACCGACCGTGCTGGGGCTTTGGCTATGTTTGACCGGCGCCGGGCCAACCTGAGCCAGGTGCAGAATGTGCTGGTGGATGGGGGATACACCGGGAAACCCTTTGCCACGGCGGTGCAGAGCCTGCTGGGAGCCTCGGTGGAAGTGGTGAAACGCAACGAACTGCACACTTTCGTGGTGCTGCCGAAACGATGGGTGGTGGAGCGGTCTTTCGGCTGGCTGGAGAAGTGCCGCCGCCTCTGGAAGAACTGCGAGAGAAAGCTCAATACCAGCCTGCAAATGGTGGTTCTCGCCTTCGCGGTGCTAATCCTGAAGAGATTGTAAACAGGCTCTTAGCGAATGGCTGAATTGCTCCGCCGGACAGGAATTATCCAATCGCTTTGTATCCGGCGGGACAAGGGCGGCCCTTGACTACGGGGCAATTCGCGGCATACGGATTCCGTTGCCTGAATATCTGGAAACGCAAGACAGACTGTTGGCGGCAATGGACGCCGCCCGCGCCGAGCGCAAGGCGAAGCTGGCCGAGGCCGACGCGCTGCTGGCCGGGGTGGACGATTACGCACTGGACGCTCTTGGCTTGGCGCCGCCGCAAGCCGATTCGCGCCGGGTGTTCGCGGTTGATGGTAAATCGGCACAGCAGCGTTTTGACCCGCACTTTCACTCACCAGAGTTCGCGCAGATTCAAGAAATGCTTTCTCGAACGCAATGCGAATCATTGGGTAACATTACGGCGTTTTCCAAAGAAATGTGGCGGCCAGAAAACCACGACCAACCAACCTTTCGTTACATTGAAATCAGCGCAGTTGATCCGAAGACAGGAGAAGCGCACTGGAATGACGTACCGATAACTGCAGCGCCAAGCCGAGCACGAATGAAGATTCGAGCGGACGACATCATCGTCAGTCTAACCCGGCCCCATCACGGTTCCATTGCCCACCTTGGCCCGGAGTTTGATGAGTGTATAGCATCCACAGGTTTTGCAGTAATCCGTGATGTCGCACAGAACATTCATCGTGATTACCTATGGTGTGTACTTCGGGCGCGGTTTTCCCTTAATCAAATGATTCAGAGGGCCAGCGGCGGTAACTACCCGGCCATCACCGAGCAGGAGTTGACGAACATCATCGTGCCTATCCCCGATATTGATGTTCAGCAGACCATCGCCGCTGAAATCAACCTCCGACGCGAGGAAGCCCGCCGCCTGCGGGCCGAAGCGGAAGCGGGGTGGCAGACGGCGCGGCGGTGGTTCGAGGCGCAGTTGTTGGGGACAGGTTAACCGTATGTTACAATTCCGGTTCCCAAGTACCCGAGGCTTGTCAACGTTTCTGTGTAATTCCCTTTCTTTAGCTTTGCAGGGGAACAGTGAACGGTTGATACATGCGTACTGTATCTCGATATTCTCTCCCTGGGTCACAACTTTGGTCGGATTGTCGAAGTTGGCTCGGTCGAGGAGGAATTTGTAGTAGTCTGAATCGTAAATCCATTCGTTCCCTTCCAGGATGTCGAGGGGAATTACGCCTTCCTCTCCAAAGCCAAGCTGCGCTAGGGGAGCGGGACCGACCAGTTGGGAGAGGTCGCCCACGTAGATGGCCCCCGGCCCGCCAGCCAGCCGTGCGGCGGCCTGCTCCAGCGTCTCCCCGGATGTCGCCGGGGCGATCGCTGCTTGGGGCGCCGACGTCGCGACGGGTGCACTTGTGGCAGGCTGCTCCGCTTGGGGTGTCGCAGCAGCGCCGCAGGCCACGAGGACCAGAATCATCAGCCCTATCAGGCTCCTCATAACGAATCTTAGGAACCTTCTGAACAAGTCTGGGGCGATGTGGCATAGTACTGCTGGGTAAGCCGATGCCTGTTGGGGGTATGTTGTGATGGACCAGCCGACATTTGCCGAACTGGAATACCAGGGCAAGAAGCGCAAGACCCGCCGGGAGCTGTTCTTGGAAAGGATGGACGGTCTGATCCCTTGGCAGCGTCTGGAGGAGCGAATCAAGCCCATGTACCCCAAGGCCGGAAAGGGCCTCCGGCCCTATCCACTGGCCGTGATGCTGCGAATTCACTGTGTGCAACTCTTCTACAATCTCAGCGACCCCGGTATGGAGGACCTGCTCTATGAGGCTGAATCGGTGCGCCGGTTCGTTGGTCTGAAACTGTCCGGGGCCCTGCCCGACGAGACCACCATTCTCAATTTCCGCCATCTTCTGGAAAGGCACAGCCTGGGAGAGGGCCTGTTGCAGGAGATCAACACCCACCTGGAGTCGCAGGGACTGCGGCTCAGGGAGGGAACCATCGTGGACGCCAGCATCATCGAGGCTCCGTCGTCCACCAAGAACCGTGCCGGGGAGCGGGACCCGGAGATGCATCAGACGAAGAAGGGGAACCAGTGGCATTTCGGGATGAAAGTTCACATCGGGGTGGACGCGGACACGGGTCTGGTGCACAGCATAAGCACGACGGCGGCCAACGTGCATGACGTGACCGAGGCCCACAACCTGTTGCACGGCGGGGAGACGATGGTGTGGTGCGACGCCGGGTATCAGGGAGTGCACCAGCGGGCGGAAAACCTGGGGTGTCAGGTGGAATGGCGGGTGGCGATGAGACCCGGAAAACGCCGGAAGCTGGAGCCTGGGAGCGAGGAGGCGGTGGCTGAGAAGGAGAAGGCGTCGGTGAGGGCCAAGGTGGAGCATCCCTTTCTGAAGGTGAAGCGGATATTCGATTATGGGAAAGTGCGCTACCGGGGATTGGCGAAGAACACGCAGCGACTGGCGTTGCTGCTGGGACTGGGCAACCTGATGACAGCGGAGGGTCAACTGGCGGGCTGACGTGGAGGCCAGCAGGCCCAAACCCCTTCAGTAGAGCGCCTCCGGACTCGCTACAGCCCTGCCAGGGGCGAAATCACAGGAGGAAAACCATCAGTAGCCCGGACCAGAGATGCCTCACATACAAGAATCCCGGCCCAAGAACCAAAAGACAGGCCGAACCGCCCCTTGTTCAGAGTATCCCTAGCATTGAGACCTCCCTGTATTCCCGGTTGAGGGTGGGCTTATACGGGGTTCGCGCCTTGAGCGCCCGGTCCGAAAATGCCTACGGGTCAAGAGAGCCGGTTGCTTCTCTTCATCACCTCCATAATACAGGTATAGATAGCATGATTTACATTATATTATTCTCAAGTCGTAGTCAATTCTGTATATTAAGCAGGTTTTCATAGCTTTGTTCCCGTATTCCAGCGCATAGCGCTTTACGGAAACTCCGGGAAGCTTGTCGGAATACCACTTTTTTGCGCAACTTCAACTGAGAATCAGCAACGGTTCTGCCGGAATATCGCCATTCAGACAGTTCGACTCCATCTGCGGAAAGAATACCGGAGCTGGGGATTTTACCGTAATCTGCTTCCCGGTTAGCCGTGACCTGTATTTTCGTAAACGTTATGTATTACACTGAATGAAGCAGGTGCCGGTTCCCAAGGCTATCCCCCAATCCAGAGGCGAAGAAGATGCGCAAAACCAAGATAATCGTCACCATTGGCCCATCGTCCAACGACGAGGAAACCCTCAGCAGGCTCATCGCCGACGGTATGGACTGCGCCCGTCTAAACTTCTCCCACGGCACCCATGAGGAACACGCCACAGCCATCGAACGCATCCGGCGGCTGGCCAAGGAACAAAACCGCACGGTGGGCGTGCTGCAAGACCTAGGGGGCATTAAGCTCCGCCTGGGCCGCCTAAAGGAGAACCAGCAACTCAACATCGGCGATGAGGTGGAGATGACGGCGGACAGAGAGTCCGCGACGCCTGGAGTGCTGCCGTTTCCTCAGCCCGGAGTGCTGAGCAACCTTGAGGTGGGCAATTTCGTGTTCATAGCCGACGGTACAGTGCAGCTTGAGGTGACCGAGGCCACTCCCCACCGCGTCTACTGCCGGGTGCTGAGTTCCGGCGTGGTGTCGTCATACAAGGGAGTGAATCTCCCCGGAGTTCCCATTGATCAACCAGTCTTCACCGAGAAGGACAAAGCCGACCTGCTCTTCGGTGTAGAGCAGCAGGTGGACTGGGTGGCAGTATCATTTGTTCGCACTGCCGAAGATATACATTACGCGCGGCGGTATCTCAATGCCGCAGGCAGCAAGGCGCTGGTGATGGCCAAGCTGGAACGGGGCGAGGGCATCGACAACCTCGACTCCATCCTACCCGAAGTTGACTCGGTGATGGTGGCCCGGGGCGATCTGGGCGTCGAGATTCCCATGGAACGGGTGCCGAGGATGCAGCGGCTCATCGTGGACAAGGCCAACGCCGCGGGCAAATTGGTGGTGATCGCCACCCAGATGCTCCGCAGCATGGTTATTTCCCCCACACCCACCCGGGCCGAGGTGTCGGACGTCAGCAACGCCGTGCTGGAGGGCACCGACGCCATACTGCTGTCCGACGAGACAGCGATGGGGCAGTATCCGGTGGAGGCGCTGCGGATGGCGGTCTCGACCATCAACGAGGCCGAGTCGGAGGATATGTACCCCTACTACAATGACTTGGCCAGCCACGACCGCACCCAAGCCATCACTGCGGCGGCCGCGGGGCTGGTTCGCACTCTCGAATCCAAGCCCATCGTACTGACGAGTACCGGGCGGGCGGCGCTGGAACTGGCCCGCTATCGCCCGGCCAACGACATTCTGGCCTTCTCTCACGATCCGGCGGTTCTGCGCAAACTGTGCCTGGGGTGGGGAATCCAGCCGACCGGCGTCATCCCGGTACAGCCCGACGTGGCCGAACTGGTCTACCAAGTGCTCCAGTCGGCTTTGGACCTGGGGGCCGTCTCCGAGGACGACGTGGTGACTATCGTCCACGGCTTCCTGACCGGCGTGTCCGGCACCACCAACGCTGTGCAGGTGCTGAGTATCCGGGAGTACCTGGAAAACGTCGGCTGGCTCCGGGCTGAGCGAATGGCAGGAACGCGAACGTGACGCCATGAGGCAAACGCCCTTGCCCTTCCTGGGTTACTCCTGCTAAGAACCTTCTGAACAAGTCTGCGGCAATGTGGCATAGTACTGCTGGATAAGCCGACGTCTGTTAGGGGTAGGTTGTGATGGACCAGCCGACATTTGCCGAACTGGAATTCCAGGGCAAGAAGCGCAAGACCCGCCGGGAATTGTTCCTGGAACGGATGGAGGTCCTGGTCCCCTGGCAGCGTCTGGAGGAGCGAATCAGGCCCGTGTACCCCAAGGCCGGCAAGGGCCGCCGGCCCTATCCGCTGGCCGTGATGCTGCGGATTCACTGTGTGCAGTTGTTCTATAATCTCAGCGACCCAGGCGTGGAGGACCTGCTCTACGAGGCCGAATCGGTGCGCCGGTTCGTTGGTCTGAAACTGTCCGGGGCCCTGCCCGACGAGACCACCATTCTCAATTTCCGCCATCTCCTGGAAAGGCACAGCCTAGGAGAGGGCCTGTTGCAGGAGATCAACACCCACCTGGAGTCGCAGGGACTGCGGCTCAGAGAGGGAACCATCGTGGACGCCAGCATCATCGAGGCCCCGTCGTCCACCAAGAACCGTGCCGGAGAACGGGACCCGGAGATGCATCATACGAAGAAGGGGAACCAGTGGCATTTCGGGATGAAAGTTCACATCGGGGTGGACGCGGACACGGGTCTGGTCCACAGTATGAGCACGACGGCGGCCAACGTCCATGACATCACCGAGGCCCACAATCTGTTGCACGGCGGGGGAAAGGTGGTGTGGTGCGACGCCGGGTATCAGGGAGTGCACAAGCGGGCGGAAAACCTGGGGTGTCAGGTGGACTGGCAAGTCGCGATGCGGCCTGGGAAGCGGCGGAAACTGGAGACTGGGAGCCCAGAGTATTTGGCGGAGAAGGAGAAGGCGTCGGTAAGGGCCAAGGTGGAGCATCCCTTCCTGAAGGTGAAGCGGATATTCGATTATGGGAAAGTGCGCTACCGGGGATTGGCGAAGAACACGCAGCGACTGGCATTGTTGCTGGGGTTGGGCAACCTGATGACAGCGGAGGGTCAACTGGCAGGCTGACGTGGAGGCCAGCAGGCCCAAACCCTTCAGTAGGGTGCCTCGGGACTCGCTACAGCCCTGCCGGGGGCGAAATCCCAGGGCGAAAACCATCAGTAGCCCGGACAAGAGCTGCCTCACATACAAGAATCCCGGCCCAAGAACCAAAAGACCGGCAGAGCCACCCCTTGTTCAGAGTATCCCTAGCTTCCTCGGACATGCCGGATGAAGCCGTCCGGTCGCTCCGGGACGCGGCCTTTTCCCGAGCCTGTTCCTCCCGCTTGAGTCTTTCGACCTTGGCCAGGTCCAGCGGTCACTCCTCGGGTCGCTGCTCCGTGTAGTATCGCGGAAGCCCGCCCGGCCCCTGGAAGCCCAGGGCCTCGAAATAGCGCTCATGTGTAATCGGCGGCGATAAGAAGACCGGCAAATGGGCCTTTGCCAATCTCGAACGGCGCATGGTCACCTGGCTGGTTCCCAAGGTGCCGTCGTGGCTGGAAACCTACCACCTGACCATGCTGACACTGGTCTGGAGCATCGGCATTGTCGTCGCCAGCCTGTTGGCCCGCCAAAGTCTGCATTGGTTGTGGCTGGTTTCGGGCTTCATCGCCTTGCAGTACCTGAGCGACGTGCTGGACGGCGCGGTTGGCCGCTATCGCGACACGGGTCTGGTCAAGTGGGGCTTCTACATGGACCATTTCCTGGATTTCCTGTTCCTCGCATCGGTCGTAGTCGGGTATTCGCTGGCGCTGCCCCAGATCGCCGCCTACTGGTTCGCCACTCTGTTGGTGCTGGGCGGGGCGTTGATGGTCAACACGTTCCTGTCCTTTGCCGCCACCAACGAATTTCAGATATCAACGCTGGGCATCGGCCCCACGGAAAGCCGGTTGTTCTTCGTTCTAGTCAATGCCGGAATAGTTTTCTTCGGCACGGCGTGGCTGCCCATTGCACTGCCCGTAATCGTGGGCATTCTCACCCTGACCCTGGCGTGGTCGGTCTGGCAATCCCACCGCCGCATTTGGCGGATGGACATGGAGTACAAGCGCAGCCGGTCCAGCGGTTAACTCCGGCCCTGTGGACCAACATCTCGCCGTCATTGACAGTGAGAACTGCTATTTCTCTGTTGACTGGGTACAGGTTATTAAGAGCGCCTAAGAAAATGACTTTGACCGGCTGCATGCGCCAGCTGCCGTTCATCTTCAACAGCATGATGAAAAGCGGTTGGGCTCGGACCCACATCTCCATACCCCTTGAATATAAACACCGCCGGTCTACCCCTCAGATTCGGCAATATTCCTAATCACCTCCTCCCTCAACCACTGTGCCAACATATCTACCGGGATGAAAATTCTCCTGTCGTCCTTGAAGTGCGGGACCGGGTGGTTGCTACGCTTCAGCCAGGCATTGAATTTGTGCGCGGACACGCCCACCAACCGGGCGGCTTCCTCCACGTTATAGCAGAGCCTGTTCGGCAGAGCGGCTGGTTCTCTTTCCTTCCGCTCCGAGAGTTGCTTGAGACTGTCCACGTCGCCCTTCGAGAGCAGCCTCCAGCCAAGTCCGGAATCCTGGTCTTCCACCAAAATGAGGAGCTGTTCACTCCCCACCCGCAAGGTGTCCAAGAAAAACTGCCATTCCTCTTCGGTCGCCATGTCCTGTACTCGTCTCACCTGCGATTTGAGACTCCGCTGGGATGCCCAGTTATCTCTGCGGCGCCGCGCGCCAACGTAGCCCGAACGGGCACTTCCTTTGAACAGTGTAAAATTGCCTTGGGGTATGCTTGGTGGTACATGCGAGGCTAGCCGACACAATTCGAGAGGCGGGAAATGCCCACCGAAACCGAGAAGCTGTCGTCGAACAGTGCAAAAGGCAGGATATGCAGAAGACAAAGGAATAGAAGGAATCGGATTCCGTAATGGCGACCCCGCACCGAATCGCGTAGGACACCCATGGAATTAGCGAAAAACTCGCGGTTAGCGAGAATCAGCGAGAGACGCTCCTGATGTACTCCGCCGGAAAATCGTGCCCCACGCCGGCTGTAGGCTCCGAACTCCGTCAGCATGGCGCGGCAACCGACACCTGATGTGCCCTCCACCCGGTTTCGTAGACAGCCCAAGCGAAGGGAACGGGAATGTACGTCGAGTTATCGTGCTTGCAGACAGAGAGGGTCTATGGGAGTCAGAACTGACAAGGGGTTCGGGGCCCGGCTGCGTCAGAGGAGGAATCACGGGAGGTGGAGTTGACGCTCGGTGCTTGGCCGGTGTGGAAGGATTCAAAGGACTGAGAGTGTTGGAGAGTAACCTGCCGATGATCCCGGGGGAAGGGCTAGCAAGTACAAAGCTCATCATGAACTGAGCTGCAATTACAGACAAGGGAGTGCCTTTCGTCTGAATACTTAACCGAGGCTTTGGTTACTCAACTGGTGGAAGCTTCGCTGCAAGGATTCAGGGCCTCACCCTGACATGCAGATCCTTGGTGACAATGCCTCGACGGCCGGCTGTGCTGGTAGTCTGGAGAGAGTTGCTACTCACAGAAATTCGCGGAAATTTCTTGCCCAAATGATAGTGCAGGAGGCAAGAATTTGCCATCCTTTGGCCATTCCTTTCTTTGCGGCTTATTGCAGCCCAATGCAGCGACGCGAGACATTGAGACTTATAGTGAGTATGATGTTGTAGTTAAATGAGACTCAATAGGGCTAGAAGACGGTGGCTAATCGAATTTTAAGTCCGCCGCGTCTGCCTTTCCGCCATCCCGGCATTAGCTACGATAAGCTATAAAATCGGGAGGTTTGACCTAGGGGGTGTCGTCAAAGTGAGAGTGAGGTGATAAGCTGACATTGCAATCAGTGTAGCAGGATTGGGCTATGCCAGCAGCAACCGCAGTGCCGGCGCACCGGCGCCATGACATTTCCGGCCAGGTATGGGAAATCCTGGAGCCTCTTCTCCCCGGCGGCAAGGGCAAGACGGGCCGGC
>CBDCYT010000008.1:0-71931 GCA_965224325.1 Dehalococcoidia bacterium | reverse complement strand
CCTCCCCCCGGTCGTCCAACTTCCGGGGCCGGTTGGCCTGGGGACGGTCCTGCAAAACCCTCTCCAACCCTTCTTCGGCAAAGCGCTGCTTGACCCGGTATACCGTGCTCAGGGCCACATCCAAAGCTTCGGCCACTTGGGGCGCGGCCCAACCGTCGTCGCTCTTTAGAAGAATCCGCGCCCTGGCGGTCACTCGGGCTGAGTTTTTGCCAACCCGGACCAGTCGCTGGAGCCCTTCCCGCTGTTCCTGTGCCAGCCGCACCGCGTATTTGTCCCTGACCATCACTCCCACCCCCGCCATCAACACTTCCCACCAGCCAGGATAGCTCAATTGGCCCCTTTCTTAAACAAATCCCAAAACCAAGTTGACTATCGAGTAACTGAGGTTTTCACGCGCCGGTCGCGGCCGTTGCCAAGGGCAGATCAAGGGCGCGGTTTCGATCATCGGATGTGGGTACCAGTTCGTAACCCAGCTGCGCCGCCCTCCGTTTCGCAGACCGCAATGCTCGTTGATGGTACTGGGCCTCGTAGTAGTCAGCGCCGTCATCCACGTACTGCTGCCCATAGCGCAGCATGGCGTAGATGATTCTGGCCAGCTTGTGCGCCGTGGCCGTAATGGCCTTGGGCGGTCCCAGCTGCGCCTTCTTGCGGCGCAGGAACGCTCCCAACGCACTGTTGGAGCGGTACAGGGCGTTGGCCGCCAGCCGCAGCGCCTTGGCTGCCCGGTTGGCGCTGGGCTTGGTTCGGGAGCTGATGACCCTGCCTCCGGTGACCCGGTTATTGGGACTCAATCCCAGCCATGAGGCGAAATGCTTGGCCGTTGGCCATCTTGTCATATCGGTGCCTACCTCGCTGATTACCTTCAACGCCGTGTAGGCGTCCACGCCGTTGATCCGGGTCAGGTCCACCCCGGTCATCCGGTACAGGTGGCCGCGGACGTCAAAGCGCGGCGCGTTCCCCTGGATGCGGTTCCTCCTGGGCTGTTCCGCAGGCGCTGCGCCACCGCTACGGTCGTCAAACTGCCCCATCTGGGTTTCAATCTCCCGGTCGCACTCGGCAATCTTGGCCTGATACACCCGGTACAACTCCAGGGCCTGGGTCAGCTCGAAGATGTGCTCCTCCCGCCAGTGCCCCTCCAGCGATAGGGCCATGGTCTCCTCGTCTGCCTTGGTCCTGGGATCCCGAAATTGCGCCAGCTTTCGCGGGTCTCGCTCACCCCCCACGATGGCTTCGAGGATGGTCATCCCGGTCTTGCCGGTGATGTCGCTGATGACCTGGTGCAGCTTCACGTTCATCTGGGTCAGCGCCTTCTGCATGTGCTGAACATGCTGGGCCGCATATTCCACCAGCATGGCCCGCTGCCGCAGATAGCTTCTCAACCGCCGGATGTCGGCCTCGGGCCGGAAAGCCGCCGAAAGCAGGCCGTAGGTATGTAGCTGCTGGAGCCACTGGCAGTCCAGCACGTCGCTCTTGCGTCCGGGCACGTTCTTAATGCGCCGTGGGTCCACCAGCATCACCTGGAACCCCCGCTCCTCCAAGACTCCAAAGAGTGGTATCCAGTAGACTCCGGTGGACTCCATCGCCACTGTCTCCACACCGCACTCGGCCAGCCAATCGGCCATAAGGTACAAGTCCGCAGTGAACGCGCCAAACTCGCGCACCGGTTGCTCGCAGCTGTTTTCGGGCACCGCCGCGAAGTGGCTGCCGGCGCCCACGTCCACTCCCGCCGCACCAAAATTCACCCGTGATAGTTCCGCCGGCAGACCCTCCCGCCTGCTGGAGGCCTTCACTGCCGGGTTGGCCCTACTGCTGTATGTGCTCATCGTCCCATCCGCCATTACCATGTAGGCGTGTCGCCAGGGGGTGCCACCGGCACGTCACAATCTATCGAACGGGAGCGCCCCCGAAAGGGCAGTCACCAATGATGCAGCCGTAGGACACCCGGACCATGCTGAATAACGGGCAATATGCGCCACTGTCAATTCGGCCTCGTCCTGGACGACACCGCCCGCCACGATCGTACCTGACCAGTGTCCTCTCCAGTTACTCCCCTCTGCACGGCCCGGTTCCGGGCATAACACTGCTGAGTACTAAACCAAAGCCAAGGTGAAACCCGCATTTGGGTCGGCTAGAATCAGGGAGGCATAGCGTCAGGACTGGGAGCAGACTGAGTGGGGATGGTGATGGGTATGAGGGGGATAAGGCCGGACTTGGAGGGGTGGCAGTTGGACTTGGCTAGTGTGCGCAGCAGGATGTACCTAGCGCCGACACCCCGGGAGAGAGAACGGTGGCACGCACTGTGGCTCCTGTGCCGGGGCCTGACCGCCTCGGGCACCGCCCAGGCACTGGGCCGGGATGCTCACACCATCGGCAGATGGGCCGCCGCCTTCGGCGAGGGAGGGCCTGCAGCCTTGATATTCGAGCAGACCGGGGGTTCCCCCCCGCACTTGGCGAGACGCAACAGGCGGAGTTGACGGGGGCAGTGCAGGAGTTGCCCGAGATGTCGGGCATAGAAATGGCCAACTGGAACTGGAAAGTGGTGCGGCAGTTTGTCTCGAAGCGTTTCGGCATTGGCCTGAGCCGCAGCACTTGCCTGAACTATCTGCACCGCTTGGGGTTTGTCCTGAAGCGTCCCAAGAAGCGTCTGGTCAAGGCAGATGAGCAGAAGCGGGAGGCCTTCGTGGCGGAGTACGCCACCCTGTCGGACGAGGCGTGGCGTACGGGAGCGAAGATATTCTTCGCCGACGAGGCCCATTTCCGGGCCGATGCCGAACTGAGAGGCAAATGGGTGCTAAAGGGAGAGCCGGCCTTGGTGGACTCGACCAGCCCGAGCTATGGCGAAAAGGCCAGCTACTACTCGGCAGTGTGCCTGGAGACCGGTGAGGTGGAGTGGATGGACCTGGAGGGGAACAGCAACTCCGGAACCTCGGCTGCCTTCCTGGAGCGGTTGCGGCAGAGGCACTCCGGGCCGCTCAACGTGATTTGGGACAACGCGCCGGCGCACCGCGGCGAGGCGGTGCGTGAGTATCTGCGGACGCCGGGCTTGGGGCTGCGGCTGATGAACCTGCCGGGCTACAGCCCGGACTTCAACGCCGATGAGGCCATCTGGGGCTGGGCGAGAGAGGAAGCCACCGGAAACCTGTGCTTGGGAACCAAGGCCCTGGTAAAGGAGAGGGTCGGGAATTTCCTCTGCGGGCTGTCCATCCGGAAAGACGAGGTCAAGGGCCGCTGCCGCACCGTCCTACAATCAAAGGCCGAAGGATTTCTGCGAGAATCCCAGCCCAATCACCGATGTATTGTAAATGCACATCCCACCTTGGCTTTGGTTTAGTGCTTCGGCTTGTTGAAGCGTCATAATGGGTCTCCTGACCGCTCGGGCAAGAGTTTGGTGGGCTCCGCGATGGTGTTTGGCATCAGTATATTATTGCCGGCGTCCCAAGATTGACCGGGTCAGCTGGCCAATAGTGAGGACCCTCCGGACCGGAGGATTCACCTTGACCGATTCCCCGGGTTCTGCGTTTACTATTTTTCCAGGCAGGCGGATTGGGAGAGCTCCCTCGCTATTGCGCAAACCGCTTTGCCAGACCCCTGCAAAAGCCAAGGACGTCCAGCAGGGAATCGTGCCGAAGTTGATGGGAGATCGGGAGGTACCGCTACTCTCTGGGTAAGGCCCGAAGCGTTTGCCTGGCCCATTCCCTGACGCTTGCGCCGGCCATCCGGCGGAACTGATCAAGCTGTTCTGGGGTCAACGCCGCTGGGCGTAGCAGCATTGTCAATCCGGAGAGGTCGCTCCCTCGTTGCATACCGCCGCGCCCCGGTGATAGACTCACCCCAAACCTGCCAAACACTCCAATTCGGGCCATATTTGTACCGTTACGGACTGATAGGAGACATGTCTTCAGCGGCGCTTGTCGGCACCGACGGCTCCGTGGATTGGTGTTGCTTTCCGCGCTTCGACTCCCCCAGCGTCTTCGCTGCCATCCTCGACCCGGAGGCCGGCGGGCACTTCCGCATCAGTCCTGTAGGTCCCTGCATTGAGACTTGGCAGGAGTACCTCCCCGACACCAACATTCTCGAGACCACTTTCAACACTGGCGCCGGGGTAGTCTCCATCACCGATTTTATGCCCGCCGCCCACGACGACGACGACAATCCCGAGACGCCGCCCAATTCCCTACACGAAATCCACCGTATCGTCACTTGCCTCTCCGGAGAGGTTGACCTTTGCTGCGATTTCCAACCCAGACACGACTATGGGCGAGCTCTGCCCAGCTTCAGCCCATTGCGCGGCCGTTCCGGGGGTGGGGGCGTTCAAGCCCGCGGCGGCCGTCAAACCCTGACTCTCCTGGCCAGCATTCCCCTTCCATTTTACGACCGCGGCGTCACCTGCAATTTCACCCTCACCCAAGGGCAGACCGCGACCTTCGTGCTTGCATACGGTCACGGCCGCCCGGTCACCCTGGAAGGGAGCCGCACCGCCGAGAAACTCGACTATACCAGGCAGTACTGGCGGAACCTGGTGGCCGGAATGAACTACAACGGGCTCTGGCGAGACGCCGTTGTGCGTTCTTTCTTGGTGCTCCACCTGATGATGTACCGGCACTCCGGAGCCATCGTCGCCTCACCGACGACCAGCCTTCCGGAAACCCTGGGAGGCTCGCGCAATTGGGACTACCGCTTCTCCTGGCTGCGGGACTCCAGCTTCACGGTGGATATTCTCTATCGTCTGGGGGACGTTTACGGGGCCGACCGGTACACCCGCTGGCTGCTGGAACAGTGCCACTTAAGCCGCAACAAAACTCGCATCCTTTACGGCGTCAGCCCAAATTCATCGCTCCGGGAGCACACCCTCGACCATCTGCGCGGGTATGAGGGGTCCAGGCCCGTCCGCATCGGCAACGCCGCTGCTCGGCACCTTCAACTCGACGTTTTCGGAGAAGTCATCATCTCCATCCATTCCCTGCTTCTGCTGCATGGGGAGATATCCCCGGAAGCCTGGAAACTGGTGCAGGAGCTGGCCGAAACCGTGATGGCTAATTGGCGGTTAAAAGACCGCGGCGTTTGGGAAGTACGCGGCAAGCAGCAACACTTCGTGTATTCCAAGGCAATGTGCTGGGCCGGCCTCGACCGCGCGGCCTACATTGCCACCGCTATGGGACACCCGCAATTGTCCCTCCGCTGGTCCAGCACTGCCCGCCGCATCAAGTCCGAAATCCTAGACTCAGGATGGACTCCCGGCAAACAGGCCTTCCGGCAGCGATATGGCCACGACGCTTTGGATGCCTCAAACTTGATCATACCCTTTCTGGGTTTGGTGCCGCGCCAGGACCCCCGCGTCCGCCAAAACCTGGACGCCATCGAGCGGGAGCTAACCGACGGGTCGCTGGTTTGGCGATATCTCCCGGAAGAAACGGACGACGGGCTGGGAGGCCAGCAGGAGGGCGCTTTCACCCTGCTGGGCTTCTGGTTGATCGGAAACCTTATATACACTGGCCAGACCGACCGCGGGTTCGATTACTTCCACGAGATGATCACAAACCAGGCTAACCACCTGGGCCTCTTCGGAGAAATGTTCGACCCGGTCTCTATGCGGCAATTGGGGAACTTTCCCCAAGCCTACTCCCACATCGGCCTGATTCACACCGCCCTAAACCTCTCCGGGTTCATCGCCGACACCCCCACCAGGCTCAAGAGCCGCTCCCGCTAGCGTCCGGAGCACGCAATGCGTCTGGGCATAGCGCAGCGTAGACTGGTTGCATGACGTGCATAGGTCTGAGATGCAGCTTCGATGATAGCTGACTGGTGATGCGGCGGGCAGAGACTGGAGAAACTAGGACGTTTGCCTAGCTGAGTGTGGGTGAAAATAAATTGGGAGGCGCTTGGTGCGCCTCCCAAACCTTCGGCCAGATCAAAAAACTTACGAAGTTTTAGCGACGGCGTCGGGGGCCAAGTCCTTTTCCCAAGGACCGGGGAAGTGACCCTGCGGCCTTCCCTGGGAGAATATTTTCTCTTGAGTGGGCCACTCGCTCCTGGGCAACTCGTAATACACTTCTATGCCGTTCCCATCGGGGTCTTGGAGGTATATTCCCAACGAAATGCCGTGGTCCGACACCTTGCCGATGGGGACGTTTTTCTCTCCGAGTCTATGGTAGAAGTCTTCCAAGTCTTCCAGGGATCCCATGCGCCAAGCCATGTGGTTCAATCCCACCTGGCCTTGGCAGGGGCCCATAGCGTCCTCGCCGACTTCCATGAGGGCCACCTCATGGGACTCGTCCCTGTTAGCCGACATGAAAGCAGCCCGGCCCGGCATTAAGTCGTAGGTGTGGAGCCCAAGCACTTCCGTATACCACTCTTGTGCCTTTTCGGCATTCCGCACGTATATATTCACGTGTCCTAGGTGACTAGGCGTATAACTCATGATTTTCTCCAAATGCGTGGATCAAGGCTGTATAAAGTACGGTATCACATCCATCCGGAAGGAAGCAAACAGGTCTCGCGACGCAAACCCGCCGTCCAAACTGAGCCCGTCTCAGAGGTCTCCACTCACGATTTTGGGTGTACGCAACCTGACGGGTTGCTCCTGACGGGGTACTATTATTAACCGCCTAAACCAGTATTGAATGCGGCTCCATAACCTGTCATTCCCGCGAAGCCGGTCCCCGATCCCGATCGGGGACCAGGAATCCAGAGGGGTAGGATGCTGGAGGACTCAGCTTTATGAGACAAGCTCCTGAACTATGGTGAGTTTCGGGGGGTTCGAGCACATGCGAGGCGTTCATACCCGGCCAGCCGGGATATTTGTTGCGGCCGACGGCTGGAATCTGCCGGGTTATGAGCTATTAAGTAATGTTGGCGTATCAACGCGTTAAAAGGCGGAATTGCCTGCGGATGAAAGCGTGAAGCCCTTGTCAGCGTAATCCCCCGGTGACCCTTGCGCCGGGCTAGCCCCGGCCGCAAAAACCTCTCGTTGTCCCCGACTTATCAAGCGGTATCATTCCGAGCCCGGCCAACGGCGCAGGGCGAGGCTGCCCAGTTATCCCCGATTTTGTCAATCCGGGGTCTGCTCAACTCCAGATGGCAAGATTGGTCCGGCTTCTCTTTCCTTTTCACTCTCACTCTTAACCGCCGATACGGCTAGCGCTATTAGCAATAGACCCATCATGGTCAGAAAGGCGTTGCGCATGCCCGCGGAAAAGGCGTGGCCTACGTCGGGCCGGACGGAGTCGCGCACTACTTCCAGGCTGGGCTCGAACCCCAGTGACCCCATGGTGGTTGTGACGATGATTGTAGCCAAGGCGAGGCTGACGATGTTTCCACCATTTCGCACTAGGTTGAGAAGCGCAGACACGACGCCATATCGTTCCATTTCCACGGCGCTCAACACTGAACTGGAGTTCGCTGAGTAAAAGACCCCCATGCCGCCGCTAGTCAAGATCAGGGCCGGGAACACATCGATCAGGGTTGAATCGGTGGTCAGCCTGGACAACAAAAACAGACCCGCGGCGGAACTAGCCAAGCCGCCCACCGTGAACCAGCGCCAGCCAAACCGGTCTGATAACATGCCGCTAACCGGACCCATGAACGCGAGGCACAGGGCGCCCGGCATTACGATCAACCCGGCTGACCTGGGGCTGAGTCCCATCACCCCTTGCAGATAAAAAGGCATTAAGAATAAGACCGAGGCACTGCCCAGGAAGGTGAGGAACGACGCGGATACTCCAAGGGAGAAGGCTTTACTTCCAAATAGCTTCACGTCCAGCATTGGGTTGGGTGTGCGGGACTCCCACCAGATGAAGGAAGTTATCAAGACGAAAAAGCCCGCTAGGGCCAGCAGGATGGGTAAGGAGGTCCAACCGGACCTATACCCGTTGGTCATGGCCAGAAGCAGAGTGAGAAGCGCCCCACTGGACAGTGCCGCGCCGGGCCAGTCAAATTTGCTGCCCTGTTGCCGGGAATCCTCGCCGAAGCCTTTTTCCTGGAGGATAACCAGCACGGCGGCTATCCCCAGTAATCCCAACGGGATGTTAATCCAGAATACGTAGGGCCAGTCGAACCCCTGCACCAACAGGCCGCCGATGGCCGGTCCGGCTATTCCCCCCGCGCCTACCACTGTCATGATAAAGCCAATCGCCTTGCCTCGCTGGTTGCTGGGGAAGACAGAAGTGATAATCGCCATGCCGGTGCCCTGGGTCATGGCGGCCCCTACGCCTTGGATGATCCGGGATCCGATCAACATCTCAAGGCTTACGGAAGAACCGCTCATTCCGGCGCCAAGGACGAACACCAGGGTCCCGAACAAGTACACTTTTCTACGCCCCACCAGATCGGACAACCGGCCCATGGGTAGAAGCAAAGCGGTGATAGTCAATGTGTAGGCAATCACCACCCATTGAACTGTGGGGATATCGGTGCCGAAATGGTCCACAATGGTGGGCAGGGCTACCAAGCTGCTGCCGTGATCGACTACGGACCCGAAGGTGCCGAGGGCTATTGCGCCAAACACCCAATACTTGTAGCTTGGCCTGCTGGCAATGGCTGAACGAAAGGAATCAAGCAATGGCTGCCCTCTTGAACAACCGGCACCTCGTCATATTGGCAATGGCTGAATGAAAGGAATCAAGCAATGGCTGCCCTCTTGAACAACCGATGGCTTGGCATATTTGAGCTTGTCTCATAAAGCTGAGTCCCTCAGCATCCTACCTTTCTGGATTCCCGCTTTCGCGGGAATGACGGGTTACTGAGCCGCATTCAATACTGGTTTAGGCGGTTAATCAAGAGTAACTCGTCAGATTGCGTCCGCCCAAAAATCGCAAATGGAGACTTCTGAGACGGGCTCATATTGGCAATGACTGAACGAAAGGAATCAAGCAATAGTTACCTTCTTGAACAACCGGAATTAAAGAAACAGGCTAAACAGACCGAGCTGGACCCGCAAACACTGCCTCGGGGCGGGACATTATCCAGAGGCGTCGGCGGTGGCGACACCGGTCCATGCGCCTATTGTGGTCTACCCCGGCAACTCGGTAATCAGCACCCACATGGGTTTGTTACCCACCGCACAGGTCCCCATCGGCGAGAGCTGGCCGTTGCCGCTATCGACCCGATATGAAGCCAAGCGGCCCGATTCTAAGCCGGCGACGAATAGGAAGTTTCCGGCCGGGTCCAAACTGAAAGCCCTGGGGACCGGTTCCGTGGGCACTTGCCCCGTCGCCGTCAACCGGCTGGTGGATGGATCGATGGTAAAGCATGCCACGCTGTTATGGCCGCGGTTGGGAGCATACAAGAATTTGCCCGAAGGCGTTATTTGGATCTGGGAACAAGAGTTGGGCTCATTACAACCATCTGGAAGAGTCGAAATCGTCTGGAAAGGAGTTAATGTTCCCGCCGATGGGTCCAACCGGTACGCGGTTACGCTGCAACCCTGCTCGTCGGAGAAGTAAACCACGGGTTCCTTGGGATGGAAGCAGAAGTGCCTTGGGCCTAACGTGTCTTGTGGAGAGTGTCTGGGCGGTGAGTTGGGGGTGAGACGCCCGGTGTCCTCGTCAAACCTGAACTGAAAAATAGCGTTGGGGCCTCTGCCCGCGATGTGGGGCACAAAGACGAATTTATTGGACGGGTCCGTCTGGATGGCATGGGCCCCCCTGGCCGTGTAAAGCCACTCCACAGGTGGAGCAACGACGACACCGTTGCTGTCTATGGCATGGACCGCCGCGGTGCTCTGGTAATAGTAGGCGGAAAGCGCAAACTTGCCGCTTCTGTCTGTGGCCAAGTAAACCGGCTCACCTTGCAGCGGAGCGGCGCCGGTGAAAGAGAGCCCTCCGGTGCTTTGGTTTATGCTGTAGCTGGAAATCTCTTGGGACCCCCGGAGTCCGACGTAGAGATATTTTCGCCCGGGGTCCACGGCCAAAGGCGCAGGGCCACCCGCGATCGCGGCGTCCTCTTGGTGGTCGATTTCGCCGGACACGGCATCCACACGAAATATTGACACCTTATCGTCATCCTGTAGTGAGACGTACATGAGGTATTTCGTCGCTTGAGTGGCCATACTATTACCCCTTCCCCGGCATCATCCGGCCGGTAGCTGAACTGGAGAGCAAGCAAAAGAACCGGGACGTCCGGGTCCAGGACCTCCGGGAAAGACACCGGACACGCAATTTTTGGAACCTGGGTCCGGTATGCGATTTATCGATTGGTGGTTTGGTGGTTTTTTGTTGCTAAAAGAGTTAGAATGCGACAAAGTATTGGTCTTATCCGTTTTAGGACGTTACCCATATTATCATCAATGCTGACCAAGGCAACAAACGTGGGGTAGCGGCGGACAACGCAACAGTATTAATAGACCGGGTTTGCGGCTACTTGTCCGATGATGCGACAGAGTTGATCGGGCAGGCGTACGTCTTCGCGAACGAATGCCACAGCGGGCAGCTCCGAAAATCGGGCGAGCCCTACATTGCACACCCCCTGGAAACCGCGCTTTTCCTGGCGGATCTCCACCTCGACGCTCACACCATCATCGCCGCTTTGCTCCACGACGTAATAGAAGATTGCGGCGTGACTCTAGGCCAGGTCGAAGACCGGTTCGGCGCTGAGACCGCCAAGCTGGTTGACGGGGTTACCAAGCTCACTCGTTTGGACGACCGTCTCCACAGCTCCCACAGCCCCGGCCCCGACCATTACAACGACGAAGATAGCCTCTATGCCGAAAGCCTGCGTAAAATGCTGGTTTCAATGGCGGAAGATATTCGGGTGGTGCTCATCAAGCTGGCCGACCGCCTGCACAATATGCGGACCCTTGAAGCCCTGCCTCCGGATAAACGCAAGAGAATTGCCCAAGAGACCCTGGACATATATTCTCCCTTAGCCCACCGGCTCGGCATCTGGGAAATCAAGTGGCGGTTGGACGACCTGGCCTTTCGCTACCTGGATGAGCCCAAGTACCGGGAAATCTCCAAGATGCTAGCCTCCAAGAGGACAGAGCGGGAAGCTTACGTAGAGCACATCGCCGCTACCCTGCGGAAAGAGATGGAACTGTTCAAAGTCCGTGGGGAAGTGGTGGGGCGGCCCAAAGGCATATACAGCACCTATAGAAAAATGCAGAAGTACGCGGCCGAGGGCAAAGAGTTGCAGGACATATACGACCTGTACGCTCTTCGGGTGCTGGTGGACACCAAGGAAGATTGTTACAAGATCCTGGGAGTGGCCCACCAGCTGTGGCACCCCATTCCCGGCCAGTTCGACGACTATATCGCCACGCCAAAAGACAACTTGTATCAGGCTTTGCACACCACCGTAATTTGCGAGGGCGGCAACCCCTTGGAAGTGCAGATCAAGACTTACGAGTTGCACCAAATCTCTGAATACGGCGTGGCGGCTCACTGGCGTTACAAAGAAGGAAACTCCAGCGACCCACGCTTTGAAGAGAAGATGACTTGGATGCGGCAGCTGCTGGAGTGGCAGCGTGAAGTGACCGCCACCGATGAGTTTATCGAGTCAGTTCGGCAAGACATTTTCCAAGACCAGGTGTTTGTCTACACTCCCAAGGGGGACATTGCGGAACTCACCGCGGGCTCGACGCCTGTGGATTTCGCCTACAAGATACACACCGAGTTGGGACACAGGTGCATGGGCGCCAAAGTAAACGGCCGGTTGGTGTCCCTGGACACCGTATTGGAGAACGGGGATACCGTAGAGGTCGTGGCCTCCAAGGCTGAGCGCGGCCCCAGCTTGGATTGGCTCAACCCCAACCGGGGTTACGTGGTCTCGGCCAGTGCCAGGCAGAAAGTCCGCCAGTGGTTCCGCCGCCAAGCACGAGGCACCAACATCCAGCGGGGCCGGGAATTGTTGCGCCGGGAACTGCGGCGCCTCAGTCAACACCTGGATGACGATGAGGTCGTGGCCATTTGTAAATACGACAGCATTGACGAGCTGTTGGCCAATTTAGGGTCAGGAATCATCACCGAAAGCCAGGTGTCGCATCGTCTAGCTCAGGCCCGCCAGGGGACCGAGCCGGAGGTGCAGCGCCCCAAACCCAACGTGCCCCTTTCCAGTCCCAGCTCGGGCATCTCTGTCTTGGGCGTAGGCGACCTATTGGTCCGCGTGGGCAGGTGCTGCAACCCTATTCCGGGAGATGAGATTCTGGGATTCATCACCCGGACCCGCGGGGTTACCGTTCACAAGAAGGATTGTCACAGCCTTCGAAACGAAGACGAGCAGGAGCGCATCGTAAACGTCGACTGGGGCGTGGAGCGGCAACTGTATCCCGTGCGGGTCAAGATGAAAGCCTATGACCGGGTGGGATTGCTGCGAGACATAACTGTCGCGGTCTCGGAAGAGCACGTTAACATCGCCTCGGTCGTCACCCAGGAGTTGGAAGACGGGACCGTGACCATCGAACTAACTCTTCACACCACCGGCTTGGAGCAGTTGGGCAAGCTGTTCGCCAAGCTGGAGGGAGTTCGCGGGATAACCTCTGTCACCAGAGACCGCTCCAGCTTTCCCGCTCCAACCCGGTCCTGACCTGCGCATTCCCCTGTGCATTCGTCAGGCGGGGCACACCATTCCGCGCCATCGCATGACTTATGGGTCCATTGCGGCGATATTTATCTCGCTCACGGCTCCCACCCACGACTCTCACCCACGGAACCGCCGCTACCGGGCCTAAGTCCTATCTCCAGGACGGCTTCGGCCGCCAAACGCTAACGGAGGTAATCACATGTCAGAGAGAATTCCCATCACTCCCCCGGGTATCAACCTCAATCCGGCTCTTGCACCGGGCATCCGGGTAGGCGGTCTCCTTTTCGTATCGGGCAACGTGGCCACGGACAGCAACGGCAACCTGGTGGGAGCCGGCGACTGTGAGGCCCAGAGCAGACAGGTCATGGCCAACATACAGACCATCGTCGAGGCGGCGGGGGCTGGTATGCAAGACACGGTGAAAATAACCTGCTTCCTCACCGACGTCAACAACTATGCTGGCTATAGCAAGGTGCGGGGAGAGACCTGGCCTAGCAGCCCACCGGCCAGCTCCACGGTGATAGTTGCCGCTTTGGTCCGGCCTGAGTATCTAGTAGAGGTGGAGGCCGTGGTCTGGATTCCAGACTAACGGCTCCACCGGCCCGGCCCGGAGGCATCCGCCGTCGCATGCCCGGTTTCCGGGGGTCCTACCCGAGCCCTGTGGCCCTCCGGCTAAAGTCCGGGTCTTCTAGCCAAGACCGGCAAAGACCGGGCTTCCAGTGGGCACAACCTTGGCAAGACCGGACTGACGGCGCCACGCGTCAGGCTCAAGCCAGCTACGCTTGTCAACTACACCAGCCTACTACACTTGATGGAAGCGGTTGACGATTGGGAGGCGCCGGTCTTTGCCAAAGGCCCGGGGTGTGATTTTGACGCCCGGGGGAGCTTGACGGCGCTTGTACTCGTTACGGTCCACTGCGGCAATCACCTGGCGGGTCACCTGAGGGTCAAACCCTTTAGTCACCATATCGTCGTAGCTCCAGTCTTCCTCGACGTAAGCTTTGACCACCGGGTCCAGCACCTCATAGGGAGGGAGGCTATCTTCGTCCAGTTGTCCCTCTTTAAGCTCGGCTGAAGGAGGCTTGTTGATAATCGCCTCCGGGATTACGCCGAGAGGCTCGCCGTTCTCGTTGCGCCAGCGGCTCAGCCGGTAAACTAGGGTCTTGGGCACGTCTTTTATTACCGCAAACCCGCCGGCCATATCACCGTACAAAGTTGCGTAACCCATAGCCATCTCGCTCTTGTTCCCTGTAGTCAATACCATCCAGCCGAATTTGTTAGAGATGGCCATGAGAATGTTGCCTCTTATCCTGGCTTGAATGTTCTCTTCGGCCACGTTGGGCTGCGTGCCGCGGAAGTGGGGTTCAAGCATTTCGCTAAAGGCAACGTGCGCCCGCTCTATGGGCACGGTCCAGAGGTCCATTCCGAGATTGTCCGCCAACTCCTTGGAGTCGCTGATGCTACCATCAGAGGAGAACCGGGAAGGCATGGAGACCCCCACCACGTTATTTGGCCCTAGGGCATCCACGGCCACAGCGGCAGTGAGGGCTGAGTCCACACCTCCTGAGAGTCCCACCAGCGCTTTGCTAAAGCCGGACTTGCGCAGATAGTCGCGTGTCCCCAGCACCAAGGCCCGGTAGACCTCCTCTTCCTCGCCCATGCCCGTAGGCTGCTCCGGCGTTTCTAGGGGTAGACGGGACCTGGACTCGCCGCCGGACACGTTCAGCACTTGGGAAGGGCCTATTTCTGCCAAGATAGCGGGATTCTCCTTCCTCCGCCGCGGGCCGCGCAGGCGGTCGCGGTGTGTTGCTTCTATGTCCAGATCAACGACGAGCAGTGACTCTTCGAAAGCCGGGCCACGGGCGACCACTTGGCCGCTGGCGTCGCAAATCAGGCTGGCGCCATCGAACACCAATTCGTCCTGTGCGCCGACCGTGTTGAGATAGGCAACATGAAGGCCGTTATCCGCGGCGCGGGTGGCGACCATTTTCTCGCGGTAGGCCCTCTTCCCAGCGTGGAAGGGTGAGGCGTTGATATTTACAATCAGCTCCGCCCCGGCTTCCCGCTGGACCGAGATGGGACCCATTGGGCGCCAAATATCTTCGCAGATGTTGACGCCCACGTTCACCCCGCTAATCACGTACACCGGGCAGGTGTTCCCCTTGTGGAAATAGCGGTCTTCATCGAATACGCCGTAGTTGGGTAAGTACATCTTGTGATAGCTGTCCACCAGTTTGCCATCGAATCCGATGGCCGCGGCATTGGATATCTCCATGCCCGGATGAACGTAGCCCACTATAACTGCCATGCCACGAGCGGCGGCGACTACTTTCTCCATGGCCGCCACGTTGTCCCGCAGGAAAGAGGTCTTGAAGAGGAGGTCCTCAGGTGGATAGCCGGTAGTGGCTAGTTCCGGAAACGCGGCCAAGTCGGCTTGGGCCTCCCGGGCCCGCTCTAGACAGTCCAGCATGAGAGCAGTGTTGCCCGGAATATCGCCGACGGTTGTGTTGATTTGCGCCAGTGCTAGCCGAAAGATTCGTGTCATTAACCCACCGGTCTTCGCAGCTAAGTATAAAGGCTAGGGTCCGGCTATGCACACGGGGCCCCGGGGCCGTTTCACCGTGAGTGGGAACCGGGTCAAGACGGGCCCGTCCAACTATGGGCCATCCCTTTGGCTCGCCTCCGTCGGGCCATGGCGAGCCTGTCCAACCGCGGGTGGGCCTTTGGCTCGACCCTGGCACGTCAGGTGCGCGGACCCGTATTCGGCGCCAGTCACTGAAAGACCCGTCATTGCGGATGTTTAGTTGCCTTTGGAAACGTTGCTGCTCCCTCCCTAACGTCTGGTACTGTCACCAACCCCTTTCTAAGCCCACTGACATTCATTAATATCCTGGTGTGGCGGACCAGGCCTGTAGCTCAAAGATTGGTGAGCCGATGAACGGGAAGGTAGAAGCAGGGTACCAGCCAACCATCCGGGACCTACCGCAAGGAGAGCGGCCTCGGGAGAGGTTGAAACACTACGGCGCCAAGAACTTGAGCAACACGGAGTTGATCGCCATTCTTCTCAGGACCGGCATGCAGGGGGAAAACGTTCTATCTCTATCTTCCCGTGTGCTTGCCCAATTCGACGGCTTATCCGGGTTGGGCCGCGGCACCTTCGCCGAGTTGTGCGCTTTGAAGGGGTTGAGCGAGGCCAAGGCATGCCAGCTAATGGCCGGTCTGGAGCTGGGCCGACGTTTGGTGTCGCTGTCGCCGGCCGAGCGGGTAACCATCAATTCGCCTCAGGACGTGGCCAACCTGGTCATGGGGGAAATGGCTGCATTGGAGCAAGAGCACCTAAGGGTGCTGCTGCTCAACACCAGGAACGAGGTGCTCAGCATCCAAGACATTTATGTGGGAAACGTGAACTCCTCGGTGGTCCGGCCGGCCGAAGTCATCCGCCCGGCGGTGCGGGATAATGCGCCCTCGATTATTGTGGTGCACAATCATCCATCTGGGGACCCCACGCCTAGCCAGGAAGATGTTGGTATAACCCAGCAGTTGGCGGCGGCCGGCAAACTGTTGGGCGTGGAACTGCTGGACCACGTGGTGATAGGCAATGGCGGACGTTTCGTTAGCCTCAACGAACAAGGCCTCGGCTTCAGGTAATCACCGGTTTCAAGGCTATCTTGGGGATTAGGCTGGCGGAAGCTTCACCGGTTCACGCCGCGTTTCGCGGAGCGGCTGACTGCGAAACGGGCGTAACCCACTATGGGGGGAATTGCCCCGCCGGAGTCATTAGACCGGTGAGTGGCGCACGGTCCCAATGGTAAGGTGCAGGGTCATTTAAAGGTAGCTAGGCGAGGTACTCTTCACCTCTTCACCGTCACCCCGGGGAATGCCGGGGCCCAGAAAAGCGAGTCCACCTCGAACTCTCGCTCCCCGTAAAGTCTCTGGATTCCCGCTTTCGCGGGAATGACGGGGGTGTAAGGCGACAACTTCCGATAACTAAATGACCCCATGGCAAGCTGCACCGACATTGACGAGAGCCAATTTATAGTTGAACGCCGTTGCTGTCATCGGCGAGGACAGACGTTGACCGGGCCGCTGGACTGCGCCTTCGGTAGACCGGCGCCGGCCTCGGTTGCCGACGTTTCGGGAGGTTCAGACTGGCGATGGAATGTAATGTCAGTTGAACAATGGTGTCAACCTTTCTACGCATTTTCCTCTGCGGTGTCGGTTCTTCAAAAGGTGTGCGGAAAAATGGAACATCACGTTTGACAAGGTTTACCTGCTAACATATGATTCGCCCATAGGGTGAAGAATGGAAGTGGTGTTTCGAACGAGACGTCTTAGACGGAACTACGAAGAGTCAGCCAACGCGATTCAGGAATGGGGACCAGAAGTTGGTAAAAAGTATGTCACCCGCATCAACGAACTTCATAGGGTCAAAGATTTTCACGGAGCTTACAGTATCTTGGCGATGCGACTTCATCCCCTAAAGGGAACCAAAGAGGGGCTATTATCTATCCATCTTACGGGGAGGTCGCGTCTCATAGTCACGAAGGGTGATACGGAGCAGTCCTTGGTTATAGAGGAGATCAGCAACCATTATGATAGTTGAGAAACTGAGCGTGTTGTCGGACTTGCCTATTCCCCCGGGAGATGTATTGAAAGAAGAATTGGAAGCGCGGGGAATGACTCAGAAGGAACTCGCCGCAAGACTCGGCAGGCCGCCACAGGCGATAAACGAGATCATCAATGCAAAGAAAGCAATTACTCCCGAGACTGCAATTGGGTTGGAGAAAGTGCTTGGAATAGATGCCCAGTTCTGGACGAACCTGGAGGCTGACTACCGTATGGTCTTAGCCAGGAACCGTGACCGGGACGCTCCTGAGCGTAACTTGGCCCGTCTGGACGAATATCCAATCAAGGAATTGATCAAGAGAGGTTGGATGGAAGCCAAGCAGGACAAGCCGAGCAAATTGGAAGCCTTGCTGAGCTTCCTCGGTGTGGCCACTCCTGAACCCTTGGCGTACCACGCAGCAGTGGGGTTCCGAATTACCGAGGCGGCGCAACAAAGTATCTCTCCCGGCGCCCTCGCGGTCTGGCTCCGGAAAGGGGAGATGGACGCTGGTCGTGTGCATACAGCTGATTACGACGAGGGAGCCTTCGTCGAGGCGCTCGTCAAAATCAGGGGGATGACGGCCTGTTCACCGGAAGAATTTCTCCCAGAGATGTCAACCCTCTGTGCTCAAGCGGGAGTCGTGTTCTCCATGGTGCAGGAACTCCCGCGGAGCGGGGCCAACGGCGCCACACGGTGGCTTACAGACCGAAAAGCCTTGATACAGATGAGCATCAGGGGCAAGTGGGCCGACATCTTTTGGTTCACGTTCTTTCACGAGGCGTGCCATCTACTCAGGCATAGGACGCAGCGCCGGGTCGTAATTGACGGACTTGGCGCTGACCCTGACATGCTAGAAATCGAGGTCGAGGCTGATCAATTTGCCAGCGATTTTCTTGTTGCAGCGAAAGATTGGAAAGGTTTCTGTGATCAAGGTCACTTCGCGTTGCCCGCCGTTATGGAGTTTGCGCAGGCGGTGGGGATAGCGCCATTCATAGTGGTCGGTAGACTACAAAAAGAAGAAAGGATTGGTTACAACCGGCTTACGAGGTTGAAACGACGTTACCAATGGACCACCGGACTAAACAGCTAGAACCGGCTTGTTCGGGATAGCTAGCCGCTCGCCGTGTCGTTGGTCATCCCATCAATCTTGCCCATCCCCAGGTTGCGGCCAGGGCCCGCTCCCTCGGGACATCGGTCGCAACTCGAAACGCAGACGATTTCGATGGAAATGGGATTGACGTGATCAATTCCTGGGCAAACGGATGAGCGTAATGTTTCAACTGATCAGATTCAGGCAGCGACTGGCAATCTCGGGCCGCTCGAGCTTCATAGAGGTGAACCACTTCTGGTATGACGACGGCCTATTCTAAAGACCGTAGCCACGAAAGCACCATCAACGAGATGGTGGCCCGGCGGCGATGAGCACCGCCTGGCCACCCCGCCGCCCGGCGGCTCAGCCGCCCCGGCGGTTGACAACCAACCCTCCTGGATTACAATGTGCGGGGAGATCTGCGCCTCTACCCCGAGGGTGAGTGAGAAATGATAAAGAGCTTTGGCAGCCTGTTCGCTGGTCACGTAGACTTGGAAAACATCGGTCTGGACGGCACCCCGGTGAATGAGCGGTGGTTGTCCGACGAGCACCTAGCAACGGTGTTCGATAAAAGCGAAGCTATAGCCAAGTTGATGGACCGCACGGGCTACGACGTCTTTTGGGCAGCGGAGCACCGCTTTCAGAGGGAAGGCTATGAGTGCCTGCCAAACCTGCTGATGCTCTTCGTCCATCTGGCCCAACTCACCAAGAACCTCAGATTCGGCTGCGGATTCAACATTACTCCCATGTGGCATCCACTGCGTCTGGCGGAAGACTTTGCCACCGCAGATTGGCTCACTAACGGCCGGGTAGTATTCGGCGTGGGCCGTGGTTACCACTCCAGGGAGACCGAATCTCTGGGCGCCCCCAGTACAGCCACTGACGACGCGGCTAATCGTGAGCTTTTTGAAGACCAAGTAGAAATCATTTTGAAGGCGTTCGACAACCGCTCCTTCTCACATCACAGTGAGTACTACCAAATTCCGCCGGAAGTGCCATACCGCGGCTACCAACTGAAGGAGATAACTTTGGTCCCCAGGCCCCGCACCTTGCCGGTGGAATGTTGGCAACCCCTCGTAAGCGGCAGCCAGCGGCAGATGGACTTCATGGCTAAGCACGGCATTAAGGGGCTCATTGGAGGAGGCGCCGCCGCGGGTGGGGCTACGGATCAGGTGATGGAGGCTTGGAGAGACGCCCAAGCCAGGGCCGGACGAGAGCTCGAGCTGGGCGAGGACCTAGCCATCGGTTACAGCTTTCACATTGCGGAGACCGAAAGTCAGGCCATCAAAGAAGCCACCCCATTTTTTGAAGAAAATATGAAAATGTTCGCTCCCCTGGGATTCGTCCGGGGGTTAAGCGCCGACCAACTGGCGGCCGTCGGCGACCCAAGCCGCGCCCGCTCCGCGGGTCTGCCCACTCTTGATCAAGCGGCGGCGGCCGGTTCATGGCTGTGCGGTCCCGCGGAACTCATAACCGAAAAGCTTATGAACATTCAAGAGCGGTACCCCGGCTTGGCATCGGTAAACGTAGGCCAGGTGATAGGAACTCCTCAGTCGGTCATCCTCGAGCAGCTCCAACGTTTCTCCGAAGAGGTTATGCCGGCCTTCAAGGACCAGGCCGCGGAGCCCACAACCGCCGCCTAGATTGCCGGTCATACGGCCGGCGCTGCCTCGACGTAAACGCTATAAGCGGCCGTGCCTGCGTAGATTGGAAGTTGGAGACTCCTCGCCCGTGTAGGTCTCAGGCCAGTTCCGCTAGTCTGGGGCATAGCAGGGCATAGCGCCGTTCCTCTCTCCCGTAACGGTTTCTGATAAAACGCCCAATAACTTCCCCCAATAACTTCCATAGATTAGGACGTTGGTTAAGGGGAGTTGAAACGGTTTCCGCGCCACCAGGGAGTAACGTCTACTCTCCGCTGGATACAAGTAGACAAATACAGGCAATAACAAGACGAGGTGAAGAGTGATAACAAGATTCGGCAGCTTGTTCGCTGGAAACGTGGACCTGGAGGATATAGGTCTTGACGGCACCCCGGCCAACGACCGGTGGCTGTCCGACGAGCATCTTGCCACCGTCTTTAGCAAGGCCCAAAACATGGCCCAGCTAATGGACCGGCTGGGGTATGACACCTTTTGGATGGCGGAGCACCACTTTCAACGGGAAGGCTATGAGGTTATCCCCAACCTACTTCTGTTCAACGTCCATCTGGCCCACGTAACCGAAAAGATCAAATTCGGGTGCGGTTTCAATATCTCTCCTATGTGGCACCCCCTGCGCTTGGCGGAAGACTACGCCACCGCCGATATCTTGACTAACGGACGGGTGATCTTTGGCGTGGGACGCGGCTACCACAGCCGCGAAGTTGATACTTTCGGCGCGCCCAGCACCATCACGGACTCGGACGCCAACCAGGAGCTGTTCGAGGAGCAGGTCGAGGTCCTCTTCAAGGCATTCAACAGCCGGTCCTTCTCGCATCGGGGTAAGCATTACACTATCCCGCCCAGGGTGCCCTACCGGGGATATGAGCTGGAGGAAATCACCTTGGTGCCGCGGCCCCGGACTCTGCCGGTGGAATGCTGGCAACCCTTGGTCACCGGCAGCCAACGGCAGATGGATTTTATGGCCAAGCATGGCATCAAGGGCCTCATCGGCGGCGGGGCAGCGTTGGGGGGCGGCAGTCTCGAGACGATTAACCGCTGGCAGGAAACCTTGGCCCGCCATGGGAGAGAGACCGAACTGGGGGGAGACCTCATAATCGCCTACAATACGTTCCTAGGCGACACGGAGGCGGCGGCTATGGACGAAGCCAATGTGTACATGGAGGAGTTCATGAAAATGTTCGGCCCCCTGGGCTTCGTTCCGCTAACCCCGGAGCAAATCGAGGCCATGGCCGATCCCCGAAGGGCCCGCTCTGCCGGACTGCCTACGATGAAGGACGGCGTCGAGGCGGGACGGTGGCTGTGCGGTCCGCCGGAGCTGATCAAGGAAAAACTTCTAGACATCCAAGAGCGCTTTCCGGGGTTGGAAGAAATCAATATCGGCCCCCCCAGCGGCGGAGTGCCGGAGAAGGTCTACCTGGAGCAGCTAGAATGGTTCGGCAAAGAGGTGATGCCGTCCTTCAGGAGCCAGACCAAAGCCGCTGCCTTGGCGGACTAATCTGTCAAAGGGGCTCTTGGCCGGCGTTTACGGAGGGTTCCCCTGAATCGTCCGGGGAGTCATACAGGCAAAACACTATCGGCCTCGCATCGGCGGCGCAGACTAGCAGGCTTAGCCGGTGGGGAACCTATGCCTTACCTGAGTTTCTCGCCAACTCGTCTTTAGTCATGAGGCTCGCCGCTACCAATCCCCAGGCCCTTGGACAACCGAGGTAAGATTCATGGCCGGTCAGCTTAGCGAAGAAGAGCTCCTGGATCTGGCGCGCAGGTACAGCTTCCGCAGCCGTATGGACCGGAGCGCCGTGTCCGGTCCCATCATGGTGTGGGGCCGTGGCTCTCTGGTCCGAGACGTCAATGGCGTTGAGTACCTGGACTTTAATTCGGGACAGATGTGCGCCGCCCTGGGGCATAATCACCCGCGCATTGTTCAGGCGCTCCAAGAGAGCTGCGAGAGCATCATCCATAGCCACATGAGTATGTTCAACGACCGGGAGATTATCCTGGCCAGCCGCATGGCTGAGATATCTCCGCCGGGGATGAAACGCAGCATGTTTCTGACTTCGGGGAGCGACGCCAACGAAGCCGCAATGGCCATCGCCAAGCGGTATACAGGCGGATATGAGATCGCCAGCCCGGCGGCCAGCTTCCACGGTATGAACGATTCCACACGGGCCGTTACCTACTCCGGATGGCACGAAGGATATGGCCCCTACGCACCGGGCAACTACGCCATGTTTGCACCCTATCGCTACCGTTGCACCTTCTGCCGGGACCGGCAAGGCTGCGACTATAGCTGCCTAGATTCCAGTTTCGAGCTTTTGGACGTGCAGACGGACCGGCAGCTGGCGGCGGTTATTACGGAACCGCTGTTCAGCGCCGGTGGAGTAATAGACCTTCCTCCAGGCTGGCTCAAGGAATTGAAGCTTCGGTGCGAGGCCCGCGGCGCGCTGCTGATCTTGGACGAGGCCCAGACCGGATTAGCTAAGCTGGGCTCGATGTGGGCCTTCCAGCAAGAGGATGTCGTACCGGACATATTCACCGTTTCTAAACATTTTGGCGGCGGCATCGCCATCAGCGCAGCGGTCACTACCGACGAAATCGAAAGCTCCGTCGCGGACACCGGCCTAGTGGTGGGACACTCCCACTCCAATGATCCCCTCCCCTGTAACGCCGCAATTGCCAGCATAGACATCATCCTGGAGGAGGCGTTGGTGGACGTGGCTAACCGGATAGGTGACTACTGGAGAGGCCACTTGGAGGCGCTGGCCCAACGGCACGAACTGGTGGGTGACCTCCGGGGCCGTGGCCTGCTCCAAGGCATCGAATTGGTAGAGGACCGGGTCACTCGGAAGCCTGCATACCGGGCCGGCAGCCAAATCGGACAGCTTTGTTTGGAGAACGGCCTGATCTTCAGCCTTCGCCGCGGCGGCTCAGTATTACGGTTTGTCCCCCCCTTTACCACAACCGAACAGCAGCTTGACGCGGCGGCTGAGATTCTGGACCATGCTCTTCGCCGAGTGGTAGGCTAGGGCAAGGACGGCCTCCGGCGAGGTCCGACGACACGTGGCCAGCGCGAGAACCGGCTAGCAACCACCGCCAATATCAACGTCAGGTTCGGAGGTAGAGGTATTATGGTCCGCTTGGGTGGAACCGCGACAGACGCCCACATGGCTGCTTTCCAAGGCCTGGAAACCCACTTCAAACGCTGCGGGATCGACATCGATTGGGTGTTATATTCCGACGATAACGCTGTGGTCGACGCTTTCGTATTTGGGGACATAGACATAGCCTGGAATGGCCCTCTTAACTATGTCAAGATCAAACACCGTTTGGCTGAGCCCTGCCGGGTCATCGCCATGCGTAACGTGGATTTTGAATGCGTCACCCAATTTATCACCCGGCCTGATTCGGCCATAGGCAGTGTGGAGGACATGCTGGGTAAGCGGTTCGCGTTTGGGAGCCGCGGCTCCGTAGAGACCGGGTTATTGGCCCATTACTTCTTGAAACAGTGCGGAATAAACCCCGGGCGCGATCTGGATGGGCATACTTTTTATGAAGAGCGGCAGCCCGCAAGCGGGGACGCCCTAGAAGAAGTAATAGACCGGGTGCTCTCTGGTGAGTATGACGCCGGCGCGGTAAGCGAACGGGCTTTGACCATCCTTACCCAAGCCGGCCCAAATCCTGCCAAGCCTGTCCGTATATTTTGGTCCAGCCCCGGTTATAGTCACTGCTGTTTTACCGCCCAAAGCAGCATGGAGCCGGAGCTCATTGGGCAGCTAGAGGAGGCCTTTTTGTCCGTGGACCACGCCGATCCCGTGGGTAGAGCCATATTGGAAGCGGAGGGGTGCAGCAACTTGCTCCAGGGTGCGTCCGTGGGCTGGGAGATGCTGGAAGAAGCAGCACAGGAGGAAGGCCTGCTCTGAGAGGGCGTTTAAGAGGGTGAACTGCCCCGAGCGGCCCTAACGGGAAGGCCGGTCAGCGGGCGTCCGGTTGGTCTGGGAAGCCTTTTAAGATGTCATCCAGAGTTTTGTCCAGGCCTGGGGCGAGGTCCACGTGTTCCTCGAAGGGTGTGTAATTGTAGTCAGTCAGAGCCCGGTCGATGACGTTTTTGGCTGACGGATTCGTTTCCGCGAATTTTTCCAACGATTGTGTAAGTTCGTTGGATTCGGCTTCGCCCCAGGTCATCAGCTCCGTCAGGTTGATGTCCAATTTGAACATCGCTCTGAGTCTACGCATAATGTCATAAAATGACCGGTGGTCCTTATTGATGCCCACCGGGTCGTTGTTGGAGGTGAGGAAGGGATACATGGGCGCCATCGCGCCCAGTCGGAACATTTCGTATTGAGGATATTGGAAATGCGCCATGGTAACCAGCGCCATGCCTATGGTTGGGCCATTTCTGGTTTGGCTCCCGTAATTGGAAAACCTCAGCCCGAATTTATCCAGCCACTCCTTCATGTGAGCGTGGCTGTAGATGCAGCTAACAGTCCTTTCAAGGTGGGGAGGCCCGGCGCCATTGTATCCTTCCACTGACACAGTTTGAGATACTCCCAACTCGTGCAGCGCCTGGAAAAACGCCTCGGCATAAATATCAATTCGCAGCCAGGGTTCTTCTCCCAGGAATATGATCAGGCCGTCGCCCGCGTCGTAGAAATTGTTTTCCCGGCTCATGGCTCCGGTCGGAAGCCCGTTATTATAGGCCGCTCCAGGGCGATACATGTCGTGGGTCCCCGGCACCTGAAACGGGTAGCACATCTTGGAGACATGAAGCCCCATTTCCCCAATGGGTTTGGCCTTGACGTGATCTATCAGGTACCGTGGTAAACCGCTAGAAATCTCTCCGCCGTCGGACCACTGCCGTCGCCAACCGGCGATCAAGTATTTGGCCTGAGGCTTCTCCCGGAACACAACGAGGTCATCGGTCATTGGAGTTACTCCCGCCCTGAAATGGCCGGACTGGAAGCGATTGCGATAGCGGCAGCCAATCTCCGGGCCGTCGGGGCCTGCAAGTCCTCATCACGCGAGGGTAGCTACCATTTTGACAGAGCCGTAGTTCAAGCGCAAACCGGGGCCGCGTGGCGGCAGGGTCTTTTAGTTTTCGCGACAACTCTTATTTTCCCATGCGCTTTGGGCTTGTCCAATGGCAGTCCAACATCAAGAACGTATGGATTCCCGCTTTCGCGGGAAAGACAGGTGCGCGGCGGGTATGACGGACGGCAGACAATTAAAAGACCCTGCGCGTGGCGGTACAAACTTTTTATTTCCAGGCGCCGGTTTAGGCCTGGCAGCCCCGGGGACCCCGGGCAACACAGGAGTGGCGCTGTACCAGGGTCATTTAGTTATCGGAGGTTGTCGCCTTACACCCCCGTCATTCCCGCGAAGCTTGTCCCCGACCCCGATCGGGGAGCGGGAATCCAGAGACTTTCCGGGAAGCGAGAGTTCGAGGTGGGTTCGCTTTTATGGGCCGCGGCATTCGCCGGGGTGACGGTGAAGAGGATCTCGTCTAGCTACTTTTGAATGACCTTGGGCGCTGTATCCAGGGCTTTTTCATTCTTCCATCATTCCCGCCTTCCGTCGTTCCCGTCTTCGCGGGAATCCACTACGCCCTGCCATATGACAAACTCCCGGCGGCAAGGTTGTATGGATTCCCGCTCCCGATCGGTGTCGGGGGCAAGCTTCGCGGGAATGACGGGACCCATGCGAGCCAACCCAGAAACGGGACCCATGCGAGCCAGCCCAGAAACGGGAGCCATGCGAGCCAACCCATAAAATGAAAATGCTCTGGCGCTGCAACCGGCTAGCTTGACACTCGAAAATGCCCTTCGTAAGATGGTGAGCGCCGGACTTCGACCATCGGGGTGAATCGGCGGATGCGGATGTCCCAGTAGCTCAGGGGATAGAGCGGCTGCCTTCTAAGCAGCGGGTCGCGGGTTCGAATCCTGCCTGGGACGCCATATCAGCTACGAATTAGGCTCGGTTCGAGCCTGAGACGCCTCCCTCATCGGGGCTTCTTCTTTAGCCGTAAACCCCTATCCGACTCGCTGCTTGAATGGGTCCTCTTTTTCCGTCTCCGCTTGCTTGTCTGACAGACAATTCCCACAAGGGAGGCAAGTACCTACCATGAAAATCACACGGCTCGAGCGGAGAGAACGCGTGGACCGCAGCAGATTGGACCTCAAGATGTTGGCCCGGCACTTCGAGGTTCATAACCAGTCGGAGGGCAAGTCCGCCAGGACGGTAGAGTGGTATAACCAGGCCCTGGAACTTTTCCAAAACTGGCTGGAGGCCGGGAGGATGTCCACCTGTCTAGAAGACCTTGGAGAGGACGAGGTCAGGGAGTTCATTCTCCATCTTCAGACCAGGAAGGGACTGTGGGGACCGGCTTCAAGCCATACGGTGAACGGCAGGGTAAGGGCACTGAGGGCTTTCTTCAACTGGCTGCATGGCCAGGGATATACCGAAGACCACCGGCTCAAAGGCCTGAGGCCTCCCAAGGTCAAGGAAAAGGTGATAGAAATTCTCACCGACGAGGAGGTCAAGAGGATTTTCGCCAGCATCAACCCGAACACGCTGATGGGAGCTAGGAATACGGCCATTATCGGCCTCATGCTGGACACGGGCCTGCGGCTCTCGGAGGTGGTCACCCTGAAATCCGATGACGTCCATCTGCAAGACCGGTACATCAAAGTTCTGGGCAAGGGCAACAAGGAGCGCCTTGTCGCCTTCGGAGTCAAGTGCCAGCAGTCGCTCCTTCACTACGCCCACCACTACCGGACTGAATCCTTCGAGCCGGAGAGAGGTCTCTTTTTTCTATGCATCGACGGGTACCCAATGACTCCCGATACTCTGCGTTCCCTCACAGAGAGGCTCTCGAAGGCTGCGGGGGTTCCCAGGCTCCATCCCCACCTGCTGAGACACACATACGCCACCCTATTTCTGATGAACGGCGGCAACGTATTCCTGCTCCAGCAGAACTTGGGCCACACCACCCTGGCGATGGTTGAACACTACGTCCACATAGCAAGCCAAAAAGCCGCCTTGGTCAGTCAGAGCTTCTCACCGCTGGACAGGCTCGATGTGCAGGGTACCCGGAGATTCCGGCATGGTTTCAATCCGGAAAACGCCAAGGGGAAGATTTACCCCAACTCGGGCAAATCTTTGTCGGAGAGAGGGTCAAGGACCAACCGGCCGCACTCCAAGCGGTGAGCTGAGCGGGGGTCATAGGTCTGGTAACGGCTCGCCCCGGTTCCTTAGAGGAGCGTGATCTGCGGCGATAAGGAGTTCTTGTACATCGTGGATCGTTATTTCCTCACAACCAGTAACCAGAGCCACTGCCAATTTGAGCACGGCATCCCGCGAAGGTTTCTGCCGCTCGCCCGTTTCCAACCGCGAGATGTAAGCCTGGTTCAGGCCGCTGTCCTGGGCTAGCTTGTATTTGCTCTTCCCCGACTTGGACCGCAATTTCTTGAAGACCCCAGGGAATTCCGAATCATTGCGTGGCATATACGCTCCTACTGCATCACTTCGTGAGCAACTCCGATGAGATATTGGTCAATCAAGGAAGGATAATTCATCAGGCGCGGGCTGAATTTGTTAACAGTGCCCCCACTGGGGACTTCCTCTGGGAACCCGTAGACCCTCCAGAACCCTGCGCTGGCGCGCAAGCGACCGACCAGGCCGCGGTTGGAGCACCCAGGATGTGCTGAGAAAGCCGAGCTCACGAAGATCACTTGGCGGGCTCCTCGTGGTCTAGAAGCCGTCCGACCCAGTTCAAAAGCTCAGCCGGAGGTTCCGTCTGCTTATAGGTCATGCCCATCTACTTCGCCTGTCTTCCTGAGGCTGGTCCGCAGCTTGGCGTCAGGGTGGGGCTTCCGCGAGTATTTGCGGTGGCCTGTCGTTTTCGGAATCAACTGCGCTTTAGGCAAGGCCAATAACGCGGTCTGGCGCGTGGGCAAATTCGACTGTTGAACCCTGAGCGTTGATACTGGCCGCGCATCCTCTGCCTGCTTCTTATTAGAGTGTGAATCTGCGGCCTTTAGCCATCGGGCAAAAGAGGACCAACGACAAGACGAAGACAATGATCCCCGCCACGACGCTTGTCATAGCGTGTTCGTTTATCATTATCGGAACCTCCGGGGGCAGAGGAACAGGGTGACCTAATCCCCGGAAGCGCCGTCTCAACGGCCCGGGTGCAACTACGGACCCGGCGCAGGGCCTCTCTTGGCGAGGCCTGCCGCGATTCCATTCGGCGGTGGGGCCGGAAGCCCGGCCGTGAGTCGGAAGCAGGCCTTCCAACGTGTCCGGGAGCCCGATAGGGCGGGCTTGCGCCCAACGCCGGTGGTCCGCCGGGCGTTTCAGGGACAGGCAGACAGAGGTGAGGCGCGCAGGGGCCGGCCGGCAGGTTGTGTGGCGAGGCCCGGCCGGCCCGCCGACATAAGGCAGGCCGGAGAAGGGAGAGGCAAGGGCCCACGGCGGATGGCCCGGGCGCCCGGCCGAGCGACAAGCCAGGGGCGGGTCGGCGGAGACAGCCCTAGGCGCCGGTCCGGGGATACCGGGGAGACTGCTGGATTGCGAGATGAGCCCGCATTGGATAAAATCTTTGTAGGCCATTTAGAACCGACACGTCCTCGTGGTTTAAGGCCGGCTGAAGGGGCAATCCTTCAGCCGGTCCGTCCATTTACGCGGAGTCGGCCGCCTCTCCGATTCCGCGCCGGGTATGACTTGGGACTGAACGCCGGCCCCAGGGGGATCTGCCAACGGGGGCTGGCCGGCGCCGGATCACTCAGGGTCATGGCGAGATTGCTCCCTACGGAGGCGGCCCGGGGTCCAGTGTCCGGGGCTGGCGCTCCGGCCTTGGCTTGAATGCGACCAAACCGCTCATCCAAACCATTCGTCTTAAACCTACTCTAGCCACGCCCAACCCCCCGGTCAAATGTGAGGTTACGCACTATGAAACAACCGGACGGGGTTTTGGGGCCCGTTTCGTGCCTGAAAACTCGCAAAAACTCCCTAGGATGCCTCAGAGTGCGTAACTGTGTCAAAGGCAAGCATCGTTAAGCCCGTGTCCGGCCCGTGCAGAGGCGACTAACTGGTGCGGGCGTGCCGGGGTGCGTATGCTCATGGCGAGACGTGTTGCCTGGACGAAGACCGAATAAACGTTGGTGCAGATTGCCCGTTAGCAAGCATGGTCCGGGAGTCTTGCGACTATCATTGGTGACGCCCGACCAGAGTCGATCCCGTTCGGGAGACTGTGCGTTGTCAATGACTCCCTCCGGCGACACGCCTACACGGTAATCGTGGAGGGAATAATGAGCACAGGCCAGAGCAGCGCAAAACCAGCGGGGCTGTCCCAGCTGAACCTAAACGCGGCGGGCATCGACGTGGGGGCCACCAGCCACTATGTAGCGGTGTTTGCCGACCGCGCGGAGCGGCCGGTGCAGGAGTTTGAGGCTTTCACGACGGACCTGTACCGTTTGGCGGGCCAAGCGGTACTGTAATACAAACTTTGGGAATTATATACGTGATTACCCCAGCCGCCGTTAGGCGGGCCCCGGGGCATTCTTGCCGCGCTGGCTCAGCAAAGCACGCTCCACCTTGGACCGCGTGCGCAGCAACGCCCGGATGATGTTCGTCGGCTTGTCAGGAATCGGCTCCGGCTTGACTTGGCTAGACGGACGGCCCCTGGGTTTCTTCGCTCGCGGCATCATGCCCTCCTGTGGGAATCGGAATCAGCACTAAGGGGCTTTGCGCCAAAAGTCCAAGTTTCGCCCGACTTTTGGGTCAGGCGGGGTACTTTTGGGCCAAGACGGACTTTTGGCGCAGGAGCTACTTTTGGGTGTCAGGGGCGGCGAGAAAGTGGAGGCGAGTGCAAAACTCGGATATGATGCCTAGAGACGCAGGTTTACGGCTGCTTGGGACTGGGGAGACCATGAAAATCCTGGTATGGGATGCCGGGTTAGGGATAAGTAGTCGGACCGCACCTGGCAAGGGCTTTCGCGTAGCCCTGGGCCAGACCCCTATGTGCGGCCCGGTCACCGCACTATATTGGAGCGAGCGTTCTTGGGTACAGCCGTAGGCCCCACTGGGGCACCTCCTTTCCTCCCCCGTCCCAAACAGCCGCAAAGCCATGGCATCCATACAGTCTCGTAAAAACGCCCCGGGGGTTGAAGCCAACAGGAGGCTACCAGTATGATACCCGCGACCGACCAGGAACCCATCGTCGAGGAAACGACCTACGTGCCTGATCTTGGATGCCCGGCCTGCGGGAAAGCCATTTATCTAGATGCCCAGCTCTATGCGTTCGGCCTATTTGACGTGCGCTGCGACGGCTGTTTCGCCCTGCTGGGAGTCAAGATTGGTGACGAATACTATGACCGAAGAGCGCAAACACACTACGAGGCGATCCGGCCCCGAGACGGTCTGACTGGCGGGAGGCTGCTGGAGACCCCGGTGATCAAAGAGCCGTCCGTTCGGGTCCCCCAGGAGTTCCTACAGGTATTCCAGCACATCCGTCTCCCGCAGGATGTCCGCCGCCGCATGGAGATCGTCGTGGCGCATTTTGCCGATGGTCAATACGAGGCTTCCGTGGCGATGGGATGCCGAGGGGCGGTGCAGGCGGCGCTCATGGACCAGGGGATTCCCGACGCTAAGATAACCGCCATGGTGCATGAGGCCAGGAAGGTGAAGCTGTTGAATGGGTATGTCGCCTACTGCTGCGAGGCGGTGGTGACGGCCGGCGGGGAATCCGCCCATGCGGCCGAGCGTCCCGGAGGGCGGCGGGAGGCACTGGCGACCATCGCCCAGACTGCCGTAGTGTTGGGGAGGCTGTACGGCCTCCCCCGGTGATTGCAACCGGGGGATTACGCCTGTATAGTTGACGACACAAACGAACCCGCCGTAGTTGACGCTGCGACGGGCTCTGGCCTACAAGGAAATGGCACTTCCGAGTGGCTATTTTTTATTCTACCACACAGGTCGAGTCCGACCTGCCAGCGGGCCAGGGGCCGAGTTTGGCGGCGCAGCTAAACGCCATCGACGCCACTCCACTGCTCTTTTGCCTCAGCCTCTACCATCTTACTGGGCGCCCCGGCTATCCCCTGGAAGCCATGTGGCGGGCCTACGCCGCCAGTTTCTCCCTCAACCTGCCCCACACCAACGCCCTGATCCGCCTCCTAGAGGACGACCCCTATGTCCGGGGACTGTGCGGCTTCGGGCACACGTTGCCGCATCGCACCACCTTCAACAGGTTCATCCAGCGCCTCAGCGACCACTCCGACCTGGTGGAGCAGGCTTTTGCCAGTGCGACCGACCGGCTGCGCGTCCACCTGCCGAACCTGGGCGAAGTGGTGGCGGTGGACGCCACCACCATTCGCTCTCACTCCAATGGCAACCGGAAGCCTCACAGTGACCCCGAAGCCAAGTGGGGCTACAAGAACTCCGCCAGAGTCAAAGCCACGCCCAAGTCCCGGAATGACGGCAAGGAGTGGGTGTTCGGCTATCGGGGCCACGCGGTAGCCGACGCCAATCACGGCGTACCCCTGGCGATTATCGTTACACCCGCCAATCAGAATGATTCGCCTATGTTGCCGCCCGTCATGGAGCGGGCGGCGTCGCTGTACGACTGGTGGGACCCGAAGGTTGCGATTGCCGACAAGGGATACGATGCGCTCACGAACCATGAGTGGCTGGACAATCGGGGCACGTTGCCAACCATCCATATCCGGCGGCCAACCAAGGCCGACCTGCACCACGGCATCTACACCCCGGAGGGGGTTCCGACCTGCATGGGCGGGGAGCCGATGGAATACGCCGGGACCGACCCGGAGACCGGCAAACGCCTCCGTATATGCCGTGAAGGGGGCTGTCATCTGAAAAACAGCCGCAAGGGCGCGGTCTCCTACTGCGACTCAGAGGTATGGGAGGACCCGGCTGAAAACCTGCGGCTGTTCGGGAGGGTCAGGCGGGACAGCCACGCATGGAAGACCATGTATGCCAAGCGCCAGGCCATCGAACGGGTATTCAAGGGCATGAAGGAATCACGCCGTCTGGAGCGTCACTGTGTCCGGGGGTTGCGCCGGATCACCCTCCACGCCCTGATGAGCGCACTACGCTTTCAGGCGACCGTGCTGGCTCACCTGGAGGCCGGGGACACTGACCTGATGCGCTGGCAGGTCAGGAAGATCGATTAACCCAAGCGGAGGGAATCATCAAGGCCGAGCTACGGAGCGGCGGCCCCTACATATGGGCAACCTGGCTATCTAGGCTCCTGGTGGGGAAGGATTCCTGTGAGTGGGCCGGGTGGTTCCGGCCCCAGCATGAGGCCTCGAGCTGGCAGAAGGTCCCGCAGGCGGGTTCGATCAGGTGGGCCTTGGGGGGGCCACCCGGCAACCAAGCCGCGCCGTCTATCTCCCCCAGGCGGCGCGGTTGCTGCTTTTCTACAGGGGTTCAGGGATGATGGGCGATGTTATCGGTTCGGCGGCGGTGGCTATCGTTGTGACTGTCGCGGTGAACTGGTTACTGAAGGGTTTGTTGAAGCGACCTGTGCCCCCACCGTTGTTGATTCTGATTTTTCTGGTGGCTTGGCTGCTCGTTCTATCGAACCTCGAAGGCTAAGGTAACAATAGACCTGCATGAGCATCAACACGAAGATAGCGCCCGTGAGTAACCACAATCCAAGCAGCTTCAATTCCATAACCGCCTCCACCCTCTGTCTCAGGCGATCATACCTCGTTTCCCCCAGAGTGGGGTAGCTGGCCCGGTCTCAGTTTGGCCCTAGAAACCTTGGTTGACCCAAAATCGGTTCTGCTGACCCAAAATCACCCCCTTCGAGGGGATTTTGGGGCACAGCCACACCGGTGTTGACGCCTATAACCTCGGCCACTATACTTCGGCGGAAGCCTGAACATTGTCGGGTAAACCAAAAGCCCGGTGAGGAATTGGAGTCCCCACCGGGCCTCGTGCAGGAATCGCCGCCTCGACGGTGACCCCTACAGGCCCCGAAAGGCCAATTCCATTATAGTGGCAATTGGCACTCTGTGGGGAGGGTTGTCGCGGGGAAACGCATTTCCCTAGATAGGTCGAGACAGCGACCGTTGCGGCGAGCCAACCCCACGGAGCCATCCAGATGGCTTTCCGGTGGCTGCCCTTCGGCATCATCCTGGCGTTCCTAGTATCCTGCGGTGTAGCAGCCGGCCCCAATAGTCCTGAGTCCCGGCCCACGTCGGCCCCGGCCGCCACCGCGACCGTTCCCGCCCTCCTGCCTACCCTCACGGGTCCGCCTGCTTCTACGCCCTTGCCCTCGTTTGACCCAAGTCCTACTGCAATCCCGCCGTCTCCTGTCCCCACACCTACGCCGCCCCCGGCAGCGCGGGACCTGAGCCTAGCTGGCTCCCGGCTTTATATGCTCTCTCTGATCAACGCCGCCCGGTCTGACGCCGGGGTTTTGCCGGTCCTGCTGGGCCGGAATCTGGCGGCCCAGCAACACGCCGAGGCGCAGTTATCTGGCTGCTGGACTTCCCACTGGAACACCGAGGGGCTGACTACCTACATGAGATACAGCTTGGCTGGTGGCTACCACCCTCATAGGGAAAATGTCCTGGGCCAAGCCTATTGTGACGGCGACCGGAGGCAGCAGCCTAACATCCGGGTGAGAATCGACCGGATGTTGGCCGTCTGGCTGGACAGCCCGGGCCATCGGGCTACCTTGCTGGACCCGGAGTACCGGCGGGTGAACATCGGCCTGGCGTGGAATGCCCGCTACCATGCTGGTGTCCAGGTGTTTGAGGGCGACTACGTTAACTTCGACCGCTTGCCGTCTCTGGAGGGCGGGGTCTTGAGGTTCTCCGGGACGGTCCACGGAGGGCCGCACTTCGACACTCCTGCTGACCTGTGGGCAGACCTGGTTTACGATCCGCCGCCTCATGCACTCACCCGGGGCCAGTTGGCCCGGAGTTCCTCCATGACGCTTGGACGTCCTGTGGCGGCGCTGCGTCCTCCTGCTCCGCCGGGCCGGGTGTACAGCCAGCGGGACTTTGAGTCTGTTGACCCTCAAAGTTGTCTCAGCCCCTATGACGTGGACGCGCACCTTTCGGCGGCGCGTTCGGCTGTTGAGGCCCAACGGTTGTACCGAGAGGCCCGCGACGCCTGTTTAAGCCGCCGGGAACTGGACGGCGATACGTTCAAGATGCGGTGGCTGACGTCTTCCACCTGGGAGGCCAGTGGTGATGCGTTCGCCGTCACGGTCGACCTGTCGCCAGTCCTGGCGGCCCATGGGCCGGGAGTCTACACCCTGACCCTGTGGGACCTTCAGCCGGACGGCTCCAGCCTACAGGTGGCTGACTACTCGCTGTTTTACGAGGTTGACCTGCCCTAGAGACGGCGGCGCAGGCCACGAAGTTGGGGGAAAGATGAGCGAACTACGGCGCGACTGGCTCGTTGGCAACTCGGTCCTCGCGCTACTGGCAGCCTCCATGATAGCCCAAACCTGGGGGCCGTCCGGCGGCACCTACGAGTTTCCGGGCAACATATCGGCCCCGACCTTTCCTGAGCCGGTGAGCCTGGGGGTTGCGGCCTTCCTGTTTGTGTTGTCGCCATGCCTGGCGGCCGCCAGCATGGTGGAGAAGCTGCGGACCGCGACGGTGCTGGCTGTCCTGTCCCTGGCTCCCATGATGGCCTTCTTCGCCTGGTTGCTATTCACCGTAAGCTCGCTGGCGATTGTCAGCGAACTACCGGAAGGTGTCTGGTGGGCGCAAACCTTGGCCTGGGGCGGCCTAGTGATGTTCTTCTTCCTGTTTGTCCGGTTCCTGCACGAACTGTGGCGGTCGATTGGGGCATCCCGGCCCAGCCGTAAGGGGTCCAGGCGGGAAGCGCCTCACCGGGAGAGTCTCCCGCGATAGCCGCACTGGCGCCAAAGCCACTTTTGACGCCTAAAACGCCGCCTCCTCGAGTTTTGCACTCGCCTCAAAGTGGACCACCTGGACGTCAACACACCGCAGTGTTATATTTTCTCCCCGCCACTGCCACATCCGAACTCCGAAGCTTATAACTCCTTTCCGTGACAGACGAACAATAGGGGGGTGCATAGTGGGTGCCAAATTGTCGGAGCTAATCGCCCGAGCTCGTTGGCGGGAGGCGGTCACCTGCCGCGATACCTGGCCCCACGAATACGTTCTCACCGAGAAGGACAACCAGCGAGAACTGCTGGACGCCATCTGCGCCCGCTTTCGCGCTGGTGAAGGCGTCGCCTGCCGTTTCTTTAGCATGAACAACACCTACCTGTTCATTGGGGATCACAAGTACTGGCTGATGACCCACTACAACAACATCGACCCCTACAACGATGAAGGCGACTACGTCATTAACCGTGCTCGCCTCTACCGAGACCGCCGTGACTTTGTTATCCAGCCCGGTGATACGGGCAAGTCGGAGGACTACCCGGTGAAACCGGGCGATCAGGCTTGAGGAAGGTTATCCATGCCCGACAACGATACTTTGCTGGCCTACTTGGTTTCCAGCTTCCCCGGCAATACCGAGAACATCGCTACGGAAGCTCTCCGTCACATTTTCGATCACTCGGACTCCACCGTGGAGGCGTTGAATGACGTAGTCCAATCGGGCGCCAGGGGAGTGGCCCCGGTTACCATCGTGAAGTCCCAGGTGATTCAGGCGGATGGAACAATCCCTGACCTGGTTGGTTTCGACGAAAACGGCAAGGAACGGGTGCTCGTCGAAGTGAAGTTCTGGGCTGGGCTCACTCCCAACAGCCCAATGCGTACCTCAAACGGCTACCCAGCGATGGCCCCGCCGTCGTGGTGTTCCTAGCTCCAGAGGATCGAATTCAGTCGTTGTGGCCCCAGCTGAAGGAGCGTCTTTATGGGGAGTTCGGCGCTTTGACCGAGATCGACTCGGAGCGCAAGTGTGTCCGGGTGGGGGCCGGGCAATCGCACTTGATGATAGTGAGTTGGGGAGGCCTTCTGGATAGCATGGCCGCCAGGAGCGGCGACGACGGCAACCACGGCGTCGAGACTGAAATTCGGCAACTGCGGAGCCTTGCCAAGTATGCCGACGCGGGAGCGTTCAAGCCCATCCACCATGGCGAGGAATTCGGTACGGATTCAGAGGCTCAGCTCCGTCTATACAAGCGACTCATCGATGCTGCCACTGAAATAGGGATTCAGCAAGGATGGGTAAACCGGAAGGGCTTGCGAGCGACTCCTCGATCGTACGGTTACGGAAGGTATATAAAGCTCTACCACACTGTTGTGTGGTTCGGAATTAACCATAACCAGTTCGAAATAACCGGGAGCACTCCTTTGTGGGTCGGTTGCAACTCCCTTACCACATTGCAAGACAAACTCGGGGGACTGCGCGCCGAATTGGGAATGCCCACCGACTATTGGGCCCCGGTGGAACTGAAAAGAGATGTGGAGTACCCGGAAGTGCTTGACGGCGTGGTCGATAGCTTGAGGCACATTGCCGACGTTATTCAGGAAGCCTGCTTCCCCGCTGCGACTCCTGACATGGGTATCAGAAACGAGGATGAACACAGGCCCCAGAGCGCCCACGGCGAACCCCTGGCACCCCTGATTCAGATGGCGGATGGATTGCTGATATTCCCAGACGGCACCGAAGGCCGCCCTGGGAGTCTGACTCCCGACCAACAACGGTCCGTTGACGTCTTTAACGCCTGCCGGCTGTTCGGCCAGACCGGCGACGACAGCGAACTGGTCCGGCTCGGGATCTTCTCGGGTCCCGGGGCGGAAGACGAAGACGAGGACAAAACGTGACTAACAGGTTGTGGGACCTTTTGAACCAGGGAAGGAAGCAAGATTGAAGATAACAGTAGTTGGACTGGGACACGTCGGCACCGTTGCCGCCGCGGGGCTTGCGTTGGCCGGCCACGATGTGTTGGCCGTGGACATCAATCTGGAACTTGTTGGCGCCCTTAAGGGGGGACAATCCTGGTCGTACGAACCGGGGCTGGGGCGGTGGGTCAGGTCGGCGCTTCAAATGCGCAATCTCCGGTTCTTGCACCGCGACGAAGTCAAGGAAGACCTGGGCGATATTGCCCTGGTTGCCGTGGGGACGCCGCCGACGCAGGGCGCGGCTGCCGATCTGCAGCAGGTCAGGGCTGCCGTGTCATGGATCAAGTCCATGTATCCCGAAGACCTGGTCATAGCAATGAAGAGCACGGTGCCGCCGGGCTCCGGCCTTCGGATCCTGGAACAGGAACTAGCCGGGACCCGTATCAGGTATGTGGCCAATCCCGAATTTCTCCGTGAAGGCCAGGCGGTACGCGACTGGGAGTCTCCGGACCGGATTGTAATCGGCGCAGCCTCAAACGACGTTAAATCCGTTGAAGTGATGACTCGGATGTATGCCGGGATTGACGCGCCAATCATGGCCACCGACATCACCAGCGCCGAGATGATCAAGTACGCGAGCAACGCTTTCCTGGCGACCAGAATCTCATTCGTCAACGAGATCGCCGCACTCTGTGATTCCCTGGGAGCCTCGATCGACGACGTTAGTGAGGGTCTCGCAATGGATTCCAGGACTGGCAGCAGAATCCACGCCGGAGTTGGCTACGGGGGTTCCTGCTTTCCGAAGGATGTCCGAGCCCTCGACCAAATAGCCCGGGGGAGCGGCGCCAACGTCAATCTGCTGCGGTCAGTGATCAACACCAACAACCGGCAGCGGCGTCTGCCGCTGCGCGCGTTGCGCCAACGGTTCCAGGGCAACCTGGCCGGGTTGAGGGTTGGCGTCCTGGGACTGGCGTTCAAACCCGGTACAGACGACATCCGGGACGCCCCCGCCATCGACCTGATACGTTCCCTGGCAGCGGAGGGCGCCTCGGTGGGAGCGTTCGACCCCAGGGCCATGGAGTCGGCGCGTTCGAAACTGCCCTCCTCGGTCCAACTTGTCGACAGCGTGCTGGAAGCCTCGGACCGTGCCCAGGCGTTGGTCCTCGTGACCGAGTGGAGCGATATAGTCAACACCGATTGGCGGGACGCAGCCGAACGCATGGAACCCCCGCGTTTCATATTTGACGGCAGAAACGTGCTGGACCCCATCGAAATGGGCAAACTGGGCTTTGAATACATGGGGGTGGGGAGAGGACGAGTTCAGGCGGCGAAACCGGTTGACAACGCCAGGATGGACCAACTCCACGGGGTAAACACCGGGATTCAAGTTGGCCGCTGAGCGGGAGGTCCTCATCACCGGAGCAGCGGGCTTCGGCGGCTCCCGCCTTGCCGGGGCATTGTTGGCTCTTGGATATAGAGTGACCGGACTCGACGTGGCCGCACCCAGTCACGCCTCCCTGTTGCGCCGGGAGTTGACCCATCCCGGCTTTCACTACCTGTGGAAGAGCGTTCAGGACATCCAGCCCTCGGACGTGGCGGGGCACTCGGTAGTGGTCCACATGGCGGCGCAGCCGGATACGCCGTTGGCTTTTGAATCGCCTCGTTATACGGTGATGCAAAACATCGGAGGCACCGTTGAACTCCTGGAGGCTGTGCGGCGATCGGAGGGCGTCTCGAAGTTGATATTTGCCGGGTCGGGTAACGAAGTCGGCCAGCCTCTCTACCTTCCGATGGACGAAGACCATCCTCTCACTCCCCACAACCCCTACGGCTTTTCCAAGGCGGCAGCCGAACTGGCGATGTGGGCGTGGCGGCGCGCCTACGGAGTGCCGTCGATAGTCATGGCCACCGGCGTCGTGATCGGCCCGAACATGCGCCGGGAGGTCTTCATTTTCAAGTGGTTGTGGAACGCCATGCACGGCAAGCCCATCATCGTCGAGGGCGGACAGCAGACCAGGGACCTGACGTTCATCGACGATGTTGTGGAGGCCTGGACGTTGGCGATCCAGGCTCCTGTTGAGAAAGTGGTTGGGCATAAGTTCTACGTTGGCAATGGTCAGGAACGGACCATCGAGGAACTCGCCCGAATTTGCCGCGATGCATCCGGGGACACCGTGCCAATTGAGCATGTGGGATACCGTCCGGGCGAAGAGGGACAAAGGGAGGCGTTCAGCACCGAGAAGGCCAAACTGATTCTCGGCTACTCTGCCAAGACCGCTGCGTTAGAGGCCATCTCGCTGACGGCCGATTGGGTGAGAAGCTTGGTGGAGTCCCCTCCAAATGAAATGGAGCCGCTCAGCGGACCGCCATAGAAGAAGCCCGTCCAAAAAGCCGGGCCAGCCGGCTTCCTGCAAAGGCAGTCGGAACAGGTGGGCGACCAGGACGGTCAGAATAGCGTCATGGGTGACATAGATATTAAGCCGTCCCTGCCAGCCGAGATGGTCGGCCGCCAGGCCCAGGAGTATATCGACCCCTTCCGAAGTGATGCGCATGCCCATAGGAGGCTGGGCGTCGGAGAGTTGCCGCCGCACCACTTCGGAGATAGGAAGCTCCAGGAAAAGCCGGCCACAGGCCTCCGGGTCAACGACGAAAGGGCCGGGGTCCCCAAGCCGGTGGTCCAGGACTGGGTTGCCATCCCGGCCAACGCCCCGCAGAATCGCCTCGGCGGTCTGAACACAGCGCGGCACGGGGCTGGATACTGCGGTTACTGTCCGGCTTGCTGGGAGCATCTCCCCAAGCATCTCCGCGGAACCGACTCCGCGGGCCGTCAAGGGCACTTCCGTACCCAAGGCGCCGACTGGGAACACCTCTCGCTCGGCGTGCCTGATAATCAAGGAAATATCGGCCCGGTCCGGGGCTATTTTCAGTCGTTCCAAGATGGAGGCCACTCGACCAGGGACGTTCAAATTGCTCTGGCCCGGATTACCGAACTGACGGAACCGGTTGGCACGACGTCACGCGTTTCAAAATTAGCTTTGGCCAGCAATTCCCTGAACTGTGCTTCCGTGCGTTCCGCGCCCCCGGTCATCACCAGCATGTTCAAGTCCAACAGGCCGCCCGCCCCCGATGAGTAGTCCAACACCATTTCCACCACGTAAAGGTCCCCGTGTTCTGGCATGGCATCACGGGCGCGGCGGAGTATTCTGACGGCGTGTTCATCCGGCCAGTCATGGAGCACCCTCGCCAGAATCACGGCATCCGAACCAACCGCCCACTCCTGGAAGAAGTCCCCGGATACGAAACTGCAACGGGCCGAGACATCCGCCGGAGCCCTGACTGTACCCACCACCTCCGGCCGGTCCATGACTGTTCCCCTGAGCTCGGGGTGGGCGCGGAGCAGGGTGAAGGTCAACTCCCCCGTTCCACCCCCGGCGTCAAGGATGTGGTCGTGGACCCCGAAGTCCACTGACCCCGCCAGGGATTGGTAGTCATGCTTTGCGTAGGCCCCAAAAGCCCGATGGCAGGCTTCCAGCTGGTCCGGCTTGTCCTGCAGCCAGTCGAAGAAGTCCTTCCCGTAGAGGCTTTTGAAGCTGGATTGGCCCGTCCGTAGGGACGGGGCGGCGTCGGACCAGGCGGCATAGGTCTCACCGCCCCAGAACAACGCCGCGTCCGCCATGGAGAGAGGATGCGACCTCTGGAGGAGGGACCCCCTTTCTGTTGGATGGTAGGTCCCGTCCGGAACCCGTCGGGTGAGTCCCAATTCGGTGAGCACGCGCATCAATCTCGGCCCAACCGCTCTCCCCAGTCCGAGACTTTTCTCTATGTCTTCCGGCGTCGCCCGCAACGACTCGAACACCCCCAGTTCCACGGCCGCCCGTATCGCCTGGGTCTTCCACAGACCGACCATGTCGGCGGAGAGTTCTTCCAGCTGCGACCTGAGAGGGCTCCTGAGTTGGACCAGGGTCTCCCCTGACTCGTCGATCACCAACAGGGACCCATCGAATCCCTCAACCCGTGACTGCCCGTTGTAGAACGGTTCCACGTTCTTGAACCTGGCCTCATACAGCGGCTGCCCGCCGATGCCCACATGATGCCAACCACCCGGGTCGCGGGCCCGTGCGTGATTTTTATGAAACACATCCAGGTCGAGAAACCAGGCCCCGTGCACCAGGTTTCCGCTGGAGTCGATGTGGGAGTGATTGCCGTCGTCGCGCTGCACGACAGCGAAGCCGTCCTTGAAATCTCCGGCGTACCGGTAGCGTTGTTCATATGCCGGTGAGCCGTCGGCGGATAGGTGGAAGTAGCAGCCGTCCGCTTGGCGGGCGGGGCAGCGGCCCTCCTGAAAATTGCCGCACCAGGCGTGAGTCTCCGGGTACAGGCGCTCACCGTCCGGGAGGATGTGGAACCAACCATCTTGGGAATGGACCGCAGCCCGACCTTCGTAAAATCCAAAGGTCCGAAGATAACGGGACTCGTAGGCCGGATGTCCGTCTGGGGTGACGTGATAGGCGCCGAAGGCGTCGCGCACCGGGGCGAGTCCGGGCGCGTGGAACTTCAGGACTTCCAGGAATCTTGGAAAATAGGCGGGCTGTTCTTGGTATACATGGTGGGACCCATCTAAGGATATCTTGTATTCCAACCAATCGTCGTTCATGAAGCATCCGGCCTGCGCATGTTGCAACCCTGGCAAAGCGCATTTTGCATGTAGTTGGCCCGCAAGCCCTCGTAGGGAGCGCTTTCCCAGATGTCGTAGAGACTGATTTCGTTCACGTTTCCGAAGTAGCCGAGGGTCCGGCGCAGGGCGTCGGGGGCGCAGCACGGGTTGAACCTGCCGTCGGAGGCAACCCAGGCCTCTTCTCCAAGGAAGGGGCACCTGGTTCCCTGGGCAATCTCGCCCTGGCCGGTCGCATCTAGCTTGAAGATATTTTCCAGTAAGACCCTGCCGCCGTTGGGCAACCGGTCCCGTTCCGCGGCGTGGTATGCGGCGTCCACGGTATCGTTCCACCGCTGGATGGCCGCCGGGCTCCGGCGCATTGACTGCTGGCCCAACTTGGCGAAATGCACCCAGAGATGATGGCCCTTCACCCGGTCGACCCCCATTTTGGCGGCGAGCTTTACCACGTCGGGGAGTTCGAGGAAGTTGGTTTCCATGAAGGTCAACTGGAATGTCACGCGGCACCGGTTGCCGCCCTGGAAAGCATGCTCGTCTCTCACGGCGATGAACGTTTTGACGTTTTCCAGTACGCTCTCCCAGTTGGAGCCCAGCATTACACTCTCTTGAGTCGCCTTGGTCGAGCCGTTCCAGGACACCTTCACGTCAGAGGCCACCGGCGCGATGCGCTCCGCCCAGGACTTCGCTCCCCTCCTTGGAAAGGTCCCGTTGGTGGTCAGGTTTAGCCTGACTCCGTACTCGGCGCAGAGGTCGATGATCTCGTCGAAATGACGGTACAACAGCGGCTCTCCCATGGTCGACGGTATTATCTCCCGCAGTGGCGTGCCTCTGGAATCTGCCAGGACCTGACGGACCAGACCGATGTCCATGCGGCGCTTGGGGAGGCCGGCGCTCCTCCGGTCGGTCTGCGTTGTGCTATGGGGCGAATGGTCCTCGCACATGATGCAGTGGAGGTTGCCGTCATCCGGGTTGGTGTCAAAGGTGATTCGCCATGGTCCAGGCTTCACGCTGTCGCTCTGGCCGGTTGCGGGTCGTAAACCCGCCGAGTGATAGGAGTGTACGGTCATTTGTCGGGGCCTCCGTGGACCAGATTGGCGTATATGCGCTCTACCGCGCGGCAATGTTCAAGCATGTCCGTAATGTTGCCGTCCGCCGATTGTAGGTACCCTCTGCCGCCCAATCGTTCGGCCAGTTGGGGGTCCTCGCAGAGTCTTTGCATCTGTTGGGCCAGGGATTCGATATCCCGGTGGTTGAAGAGCAAACCGTTCTCCTCATGATGGACGTATTCGGCCATCCCTCCATAGTCGGCGGTGATTACCGGGACGCCTGCCTGTAAAGCCTCGTGTATGACCAGGGGGGAATTTTCCGCCCAAATCGACGGGACGACAATAGCGTCGCAACGGTCGAATACGGCGGGGACGATTTCCGTATTTCGGTATTCGCCCATCCATCCGACGCGGCCGGCGGCGGTTCCCGGCAGGTCTCGGGCTAATGCCATGAGGCCGTCGGTCTCCACACCCCGGTTGCGTCCCCAGATGCGAAGGCGAGATTCACCAGGCATGCTGCCGAACGCCTTGATCAGGAGGTCCACTCCCTTTGCCGGTATGTGGGTCCCGATATACCCGAAAGTAAACGGGTCTCCCCCGAGTCGCTTCCTGCCACCCAGTCGGTCTAGATGGAACCCGTAGTCCAGGTAGACGAGTTTCTCTCCTGGGATTCCGAAATCATCCCGGAAACGACGCAACAGGTACATGGCGGGAGCGATGAACACGTCCACAGAATCGCACACCTCTCTGACGTGGGCCATGCGCCGTCCGACCCATCCGGTCCAGTGAGCCGCATCCAGTTCGTACTCATCTGCCTTTCCCGAGAAGTAACGCGAGTAACAACGCACGGAGCATTTCCTGTCGTCCTGACCGTCGCAGACGGCCCAGGTATCCGAAGGGTTTTTGGGGTACATCTGGATGAACTGTCCCCTCGGGCACATTAGCCAATAGTCGTGAAGGGTGAAGACCACCGGGATGCGGCGGTCGCGGGCTGTGAACACGAGAGAGGTCGAGAGATGATTCAGATGCCCGACGTGCACGATGTCGGGCTGGACTTGGTCCAGGACCGCCGCGAAGGCATCATCCACCGCCGGGTGGCGGAAACCGTCACGCGCCCGAGCCATGTTGACAACGTGAAGAGTGACTCGAGTATCTGCCGGATCGGTCTCCTGATGAACGGCGTATTCCGGGAGGAAGGCGTTCTCCTGCCTGGTGAACACATGCACCTCGTTGCGTTCGGCAAGCGCCTGGGCCAGGCCCTGGGTATACACTTCGGAGCCGGCGTTGTACCGCATAGGGTAGCCGTGGATTACCTGCAGGACTTTCATTGGACACTCTCTTGGTTGGGAAAACGAGGGGTCGCTTTCGTAAGGGCCAGGGCCGGCAACCGTCTGACTATTGAGGAGTGTGGGGTTCTGATAATGGGCGTAAAGATTGGGGAATTATAGTGAATTTTAGCCGACGGGCGGGCCAGCACTCGCCGCCGGGGGGAGGGGCGGCCTACGTAGGGCCAAGGAGCGCAGATACAAATCTAACGTGAAGCCTTATTACATCTTCCCGGATGTCCGGGGCAGACTCGTAGGCATCGCGCAGGGTTTCCTCGATTAGGTCAATGATCCTGTCGCGGTGTTCGTCCGGTATCTGCCTGGCCGCCCTGCCAACCACGTCGAAGAACGCGATTGTAGCCTCTCTAGTGAACCCATCCTCAGTAGCCATGTCGTCCGTCTCCTATTGTCAAAGCTATCACTCCTTGCTCACCAGCGTCCTCGCCAGCGCAACCGCAGCTCCCAAGGGCGTGACTACGGTGAAAACCACGAAGAAAAGGCAGGCGATGCCCCAGCCGCCCCACATTGCGATCGACCAAATCCGAGTTGGCAGACCCAGTGCCCAATGTATATCATATGCAGAGTGGGATAAGTCCCATATTAAGTATATTCAGGAAGAACACACCAAGCAGTGTCCCGCCGATGAGCGCCCAAGCGACCGCTAGCCCGACCCCGGTGCCGAAAACCATCAGTATGGTGTCTCGCATATGAGGAGGCCCCCTCGCGGCGCGGCAAGGATTCGGTGCTTATCACAGCCGCCGTTCCCAAGAGCAACTGCCCGCCGGGGATTGTACTCGATGCCTCAACTATTCGCAATTGCGAACGGTGAGGGCGGTTGACAGGCACGGTTGGCGGGTTATACCGTGTGACCTACCATACTGTCATAACAATAGTTGCCTGTCTGCAGCGGAGGAGGACATCAGAATGGCGACCATTAGCTACATAACGCGGGAGGAGCTCCGGGAGGAACTGGTCATAGCCTTGAAGCCGATTGTTGAGCGGCTGGACGGGGTAGAGGAACGTCTGGACCGCCTGGAGACCAAGGTTGACCGCATAGAAACCAAGTTGGACGGGCTTATCAAGGCAGTACCCGGGGCCAACCCCGGGGTCAACACCTAACGGGAGGTCTGTCCAGGAATAATCCGGCTAAAACCCTTGACAATCCCGCTCTATTCGGCTAAAATAGTCACATAAGGCAAGTGTGATTGGAGCGGGCAATGTCAACTCAAAGCGGCCCCGGCAAGTCCTACCGCAAGGGAATCACCCTCCTGGATGCGGTCCAGAAGTTCGATACCGAAGAGAAGGCGGAGACGTGGTTCGTGGAGCAACGCTGGCCCTCCGCCGTCGCCTGCCCGTTCTGCGGTAGCCTGAACGTCGCCACAGTCCCTAGCCGCAAGCCCCAGCCCTTCCGCTGCCGCGAGAAGGAATGCCGCAAGTCCTTCTCGGTCAAGACCGGAACCCTACTCCACAGTTCTAACCTCCCGCTTTCCAAGTGGGCCATCGCCTTTTTCCTCTACGCCACGAATCTGAAGGGCGTCTCCAGCATGAAGCTACACCGGGATTTGGGGATAGCCCAAAGCTCCGCATGGTACATGGCCCACCGGATACGGGAAATGTGGACCGTCGAGGCTGACAAGTTCGCCGGCCCGGTGGAAGTGGACGAGACCTACATCGGCGGCAAGGAAAAGAACAAGCACTCCAACAAGAAACTCAAGGCGGGACGCGGGGCCGTGGGCAAGGCCGCCGTAGTGGGCATGAAGGACCGGGAGACCGGCCAGGTTGCCACTGCCGCCGTGTCGTCCACGGACGCGCTGACACTCCAAGCCTTCGTGAAGCTCAACACTCAGCCGACGACCCAGGTCTACACCGACGAAGCCGCCGCCTACAACGGGCTGCCCAGGCCCCACGAAGCGGTCAAGCACTCGGCCAAGGAGTACGTGCACGGCATGGCGCACACCAACGGGATAGAGAGCCATTGGGCCATGTTGAAGCGCGGCTACGTGGGCGTCTACCACCAGATGAGCGTCAAGCACCTGGGCCGCTATGTTGCCGAGTTCGAGGGTCGCCACAACAGCCGCCCGATGGATACCGCCGAGCAAATGCGCATCATGGCGCAGGGAGCGGACGGGAAGCGTATGACCTACGCGGGGCTAACCGCCTAAGGGGCGCGCCCAACTTCGCCAACCGCACCCTCTATCACGCTGAACCGTGCTAACGGCTGGAGGGCGAGTTAGAAGGAGGTGTACGAAATGCCAGAGGAAGCCAAGGGCCGCCCGGCCCGCAAGTACCCGCCGCGCGTAGACGCGACGCCAGAGGAATTGGCCCGCGTTGTTCTGAACGGCGGGCGACCACGCGGAAGCATCAAGGGCCAAGCCTACCGCTGCGCCGCGTGCGGGCGGGAAGTCAACTACCCGGAGACGCTGTACCGGGACGCGAGGTGCGAGGGATGCACGGAGATGCTGGCCCAGTAACGGGCCACCCGGCTAAAATTCACTATAATTCCCAAAGATTGGCATATGGACTCCCCCCAATTCCGCATGGAATATGGCTGGGTTGCTTCGGGGAATCTCAGGCCGTCCAACTCCGATGAACGGCGAGAGCTACTGCCTCAAGCGCAGCCGGGAGAACGCCGCCTCGCAGGCTTCAGAAGAACCCCACGACGCCCAGCTCACACTGACCCTGTCTCCGCTCGCTCTCAGAACAGTGGCTACTCCACCTGCCTACGGCCCCAGGTCATCGGGCAAGTGGTACGCGATTCAGGCGCCCCAGTGGCATAATTTCTCGGCACCATTGACACGTATATCATCCCAGGGGGCCAACTGTATTGAGACAACACTTTTCTGATGGACTCGTGGGTACGAATGGAAGCTTCCTGGGGGCCGTGATCAGACCACTCGCTCAATTGCGATTCTGGAATAGGCATCGTCCCCCCAACATGTCATGTGCGGCTACAGTGTACTCCCGCTTTCGCTCGTAACTCAACAATGGTGCGTGTTGACTTTATATGACCTCGCGATTGGAGTGGGTTAGATACCTTCCATTTCCGAGACTGCGTATGTTTTCCAAGGCTTGGCTCGTTCCGTGCGTGGGGCCGGAGTGCGCCATGGAGATTGGAAGGTAAGAATCGTCGAGAGTGGCGATATCCCGGCAGACGGCTTGCTAAGTCTGGATGGGCCAGGGGAAATTGACCTGGTCAGAAGCCCTAGGACTGAGCGCTACCGGACGGAAAGCCCCGCAAAGCAGGCCGTAGGTGTGGAGTTGCTGGAGCCACTGGCAGTCCACCACGCCGGTCTTGCGACCGGGCACGTTCTTGATGCGTCTGGGGTCCACCAGCATCACCTGGAAGCCCCGCTCTTCCAGGACCCCGAAGAGGGGTATCCAGTACACGCCGGTGGACTCCATGACTACGGTCTCCACGCCGCACTCGGCCAGCCAGTCCGCCAAACGGTACAGGTCCGTCGTGAAAGCCTCAAACTCCTGCACCGGCCCCTCCGCGCGGTCGGCAAACACCGCTACATAGTGGCTGGTGGCCCCCACGTCGATGCCCGCCGCGTTTAGGTTCAGCTGGGACAGCCCCGCTGGTTTGTGCTGCTCTGGCCTGTGCTCATTATTCCCTCCACGATTACCGTGTAGGCGTGTCGCCGGAGGGAGTCATTGACAACGCACAGTCTCCCGAACGGGATCGCCTCTGGCCGGGCGTCACCAATGATAGTCGCAAGACTCCCGGACCATGCTTGCTAACGGGCAATCTGCACCAACGTTTATTCGGTCTTCGTCCAGGCAACACGTCTCGCCATGAGCATACGCACCCCGGCACGCCCGCACCAGTTAGTCGCCTCTGCACGGGCCGGACACGGGCTTAACGATGCTTGCTATTGACACTACAGCCGGACGCTGCGGCGCAGGGGAACTTTGGGCAATGCCGGAGCGTGGGGCGGCCGGCCTAGATTGGATATTGCCCCTGGCGAAAGCGTTGCGCCTCCTCCCCTCGGGTGCGATCAGCGCGGACTGTGCCGGTCAGGGCCCCGCTACCTCTATGACCTCCGGGCCGTCATTGGCCACGGAGTTGACTAGGGTGGAGACCTCGTAGGCCTCCATGGCGTCGGCGGGATAGGGGGTTAGGACGCCGGCGTCCAGCCAGAGCCCTTCGATCTCGCTGGGTAGCACCACCGGCATCCGGGCGTGGATGGGCCGGAGCAGGTCGTTGGCCGCGGTGGTGATGATAGCCCACGAAGGGACGGCGTTGCCCTCCGGGGCTCTCCACACCGACCAAAGCCTTGCGAAGGCGAAGGGCTCCCCCGACCTCATGACGACGCGCATGGGCCTCTTGACTCGCCCCACTCGCTACCACTCGTAGAAGCCGTCCTCCGCCACGAGGCATCGCCGCCGTCTCAGTGCATCCCGGAAGGCGGGCTTCCCGGCCGCCGTCTCGGCCCTGGCGTTGATCATCCGGCTGCCGATGGAGGCGCTCTCCGCCCACGGGGGAATCAGCCCCCAGCGCATGAGGCCCCCGCGTCTCGCCTCGCTTCCCACGACGGTCAGGACGTCCTGGGTAGGGGCCACGTTGTAGGCCGGTTCGAAGGCCAACCGGTCGCCGTCGAACTCGAACCGCCGGGCCAGCTCCCCAAGGTCGGCTGTGAGGCTGTACCTCCCGCACATGGCGCCTCCATGGTGGACCGACGGGAGCTCCTGCGCAATCCCCGGCCGCCTCTGCCTGCCTCGGCGGTAGCCGTAGGCGGGCAGAGTGGTCACGTTCGGCCGTACTGTGGTTCCCCCGCCCACGCGGGGATAGACCTTACCCGGTGGAGCTGCTGCAACAGGCAGGCCTGGTTCCCCCGCCCACGCGGGGATAGACCGGTAGACTATGTAGGCGAACTGCTCGTCCGTGAGGTTCCCCCGCCCACGCGGGGATAGACCTCGGAAGCGCGCCCACGTACGGCACGGCCACCCGGTTCCCCCGCCCACGCGGGGATAGACCGGTCCAGGCCGAGCGCGACGGTGGGCCTGTGACGGTTCCCCCGCCCACGCGGGGATAGACCTTCTCCGTGTTGCTCATCGACGAGGGCTCGGCCGGTTCCCCCGCCCACGCGGGGATAGACCCACCAGCGCGTACACCGCCCAGGCTCCCCTAGAGGTTCCCCCGCCCACGCGGGGATAGACCGACCCGGAGCTCCAGATTGTAGTGCGAGCAGGGGGTTCCCCCGCCCACGCGGGGATAGACCGCAGCCGTTCTTCCGGGTATTGAGATTCATCTCGGTTCCCCCGCCCACGCGGGGATAGACCCCCCTATGTCACCATGGAAGGCCGCCGCCGCCTGGTTCCCCCGCCCACGCGGGGATAGACCGGTGGCGACGCTGACCCCGTGGGCGACGCGGCTGGTTCCCCCGCCCACGCGGGGATAGACCGAAGGCGACGGCGGCCCTAGGGGATGTGGAGCTGGTTCCCCCGCCCACGCGGGGATAGACCTTCGGCGGCTGGCTTGCCATCATTCACTCCTTTGGTTCCCCCGCCCACGCGGGGATAGACCCCTGCCCGCCGTCGGCCTTTACCACGACGAGGGGGTTCCCCCGCCCACGCGGGGATAGACCCTATCAAGACGGCACACTCCGGCACATCGGCAGGGTTCCCCCGCCCACGCGGGGATAGACCCGTCGATGCGTTCCTTCAGGCTCAAGCCGAAGGGGTTCCCCCGCCCACGCGGGGATAGACCAACGGCGTCATCCTAGACCAGCCGGCCGAAACCGGTTCCCCCGCCCACGCGGGGATAGACCCGAGACAGTCATTCTAAGCGTTCGGTATCCCAAGGTTCCCCCGCCCACGCGGGGATAGACCGATTCAAATACCAGCCCATCCGGTTAGCTCCAAGGTTCCCCCGCCCACGCGGGGATAGACCCAGGCCAACGCTGGCCGACGCCCTACGAGACAAGGTTCCCCCGCCCATGCGGGGATAGACCCCCCAGCCGGGCCGGGCGATGTAGAGGACGATGGGTTCCCCCGCACAAGTGGGCAGTAGGCCATACTACCTTCGAGTTTAGCTTCTCCCTGCCGGAACCAGCCAGCTCAGGCAACTGCTCCAAGACCAAGAAAAAACAGCCCGTACCGCCGCCACAGAAAAGTACCGCCAGCACACGCCCCGGAGAGTCTCCGGCAAAGGCGCGGAAACTAAAGCTCCATACCAAGCCCGACTCGGCCTCCGTGGAGACAAAGAAGCAAGAGCGTGCTGAGTATGAACGGCGAAGAAACCAGACACCGGAGCGCAAGGAGCAGGCTCGTCTACTCGCCCAATCACGTCAGCGGAAAGCCAAGGAACTCGGCAAGTGCCGGAACTGCATACGACCGGCTATCCTCGGCCAGACCCGTTGTGAGACCTGCGCCGAGAACCACAGGCAATCCCGCAGGCGCAGCGACGCCAACAGAAGGGCCGCGGCCAAAGACACGGCAACTACCAGGGCAACCGCATTCTAACTTGACGCAAGGAATTTATGGTCAGCCTCTTGGCTAATTACCGTTGAAATGACCGATTTGGGCGTAATCCAACGGACGCTTTTACTGGTTGTCGAAGGAATTCCGACTTCCAGACTCGTCCGAATTTAGAATGCGGTTGCCCTGCGGCAACTACCGATTAAGCAGACCAATGGACGGGGAACGGGGTATAATCCGCACCATGACGACCATAAACAGCCAGGACGATTTCCTCGAGGCGCTCAGGAACAACCTCCAGTGGCGGGACGCCGTCCGGGCCCAGATACTGGGCGAGCAACTGCTGCAGCTCCCGGTCAGGTTCGACTTGTTCGTAGAGGAGCAGAGAACGACTCACGCGAACCTGGATGCCCGGCTCGACCGCATAGACACCCAGCTGGACCGTATGGAGGCCAACAGCGGCACTATGAAGGGAGACTTCGCAAGGACCCGGACCGTCCAGGACGCCCAAGGGTTAGCGTCCGACATGGGTCTGGAGTTCGTCCGAACCCTGAGCACAGGTGACCTGAGCGAGATGAAGGGAAACGCTCTTACGTGATCGTTGTAGGAGCGGGCTACAGCAGAGGAGAACCAGCCGCACGGGGCTTTCCGAAGACCCTAGTCGTTCAGTACCACTACTGGGGGTACGACCAGAGAATCTGCCGACTAGCCTGATTCCAATCGAAACAGAATTTGCGCCGAGGGTTCTAGGACCAAGCCCGCACCGCTCTAGAATAGCGGTGGACGTTGGCCAGAGCCGCCTTGGTCAGCGTTGATACTTTGTTTTGGCCGAGGGAGCACCGATGCTAAACGACGACGCAAGAGTCATCATAGAAAACGCCATCGACAGGCTGGAATCAATGCGAGACCAGCAGTCGGGCGGCAAGTGGCTGGAAAACCTCACCGCAGCCGTCGGCCCCTACATCAAGGAGTGGGACATAGTCGAGTGCTGGACCTGGACGGAATGGCCGGACCGCGAAATTACGTTCCCCGGCTCCACCAATCAGGACATCGGCATCGACGTCGTGGCCGTGCGGCGTAGTGACGGACGACACATTGCTATCCAGTGCAAGTCCCGCCGGCTCGAGAACGGCATACCAGTAGCAATCCAGAAAAGCGAACTGGACTCCTTTGCAAACGCCTCGTCCAACCCATTCTGGGCGGAACGCTGGCTGGTCGCCAACGGCGAGGCGCCCTTTAGCCCGCAGGCCGAGCAAGCCCTCTCCATGGCCGGCGTTGACCGTCCTATCAAGCCCGTAAACATCCACGCAGACCTGCTGAGCCAAAGCAGCGGACAAGACGAACAGCCTTGCCCGCACTGCCAGCCAGACGCGCCGGAGACGGCACGACAAACCAAGCAGTGTATGCAGGACGAAGCCGTCGCCGCCGCCGTCCGCGTTCTTCAGGACCACGTCCAGTGCGATAGTGGAGGACTGCCGGTAGGCCAAGCCCGAGGCAAGATAATCCTCCCTTGCGGCACAGGCAAAACCCGCATCTCGCTACGCATCGTCGAAGCACTGACGCCCGCCGGCGACGTGTCCGTCGTACTATGCCCATCCATCGCCTTGGTCGCCCAAATTCGACGCGAGTACCTGCAACACGCCATTGGCAGCATCAACGCCCTGGCCGTCTGCTCCGACGAAACGGCCGGCTACGATCCCAAAAACGAAGAAAAACGCGATACGCTCAAAAACCCCACCGCCGATGGCAGCAACGTCAGCGCGTCCGCCATTAAGGGGCAAGTCACCACCGACGCCCAAGCAATCGGCGAATGGATCGAAGCGGCCCAACAACGCCAAGACATTGGCGTTATCTTCGGCACCTACCAAAGCGCACATCGCGTCGCGGAAGCCCTCCGCAGTACGGGAACCGCTGCCTGCGTAATGGTCGGCGACGAAGCCCACAGGACCGCCGGCCTGCGCAAGAATGCGCAGAACGGGAAGAATCCGAACCTGCGGAACTTTACCCTCTGCCACGACAATGACGCATTCCCCGCCACCTACCGCATATACCAAACCGCCACGCCCAAAGTGTACGATCAGAAGAAAGTCCAGCGCAACAACGATGAGTGGATTGTCCGGTCCATGGACGATGAAACCGTGTTCGGCGTGGAAATCTACCGACGCAGCTACATTGACGCCGTGAACAATGGCTGGCTGTCCGACTACCGTATCATTGCCATCGGCGTCAACGACCCTGATGCTTATCGAGCTGCCAACCTACTCGCCAAAAACACCCAAAGTAAAGGGCGACAGGCCCTCACCTCCGACCACTACATCCGGGGGCTAGCTTTCGCCCTAGCCATGGGCAACGCCACCCAGCAGGACGATGACGCAGAGAAACAAGTAGCGATTAAATCCTGCATCGCCTTTATGAACACGGTGGACAAGTCCAAGAACATGGCTAGGGATCTCCAGTCCGACACCGCCAGGGAATGGATTCAGAAATACTTGGACGATAACCTCCCGGGCCGCCACGCCGCCCAATACGAACTGGAACACCTGGACGCATCCTCTAACATCTTGCGCCGCGATCAAGCCAAAGGCAACCTAGCGCAGGCCACCAGTGAACGCCCGCACGGCATCCTGAACGTGGGCATCTTCGGCGAGGGTACCGACTCTCCGTCGCTGAGCGCCGTAGCATTCCTTGAACCACGGAAGAGCCCAATTGACGTGATTCAAGCCGTCGGGCGCGCCATGCGCACCGCTCCAGGAAAAGAAGTGGGCTACATCATTTGCCCAATTGTTATACCGCCCCAAGCAGATCCAGAAGAGTGGCTGCAAACTAGCAGCAAAGAAGACGGCTGGGAGGAACTGGGCCAGATACTGCTGGCCTTGCGTGCCCACGACGAGCGCATTGAAGACCGATTGTCGGAACTGATAACACTCTACGTTCCCCCCGCGGAGGAAGTTGTAGCCACTGCTGTCAGCGTGGCCAACCAGGAATCCGGTTACATCCGCCACCACTACCACGTGGGCCCCGTAGGCGAGGCCCAGAAAACCTCCGAACAGGTTGTAGAGCACAAGGCCCGCCCCCAGGACGTGGGACTGCGTCCCCTCAGCGAACTACAAGGGCGGGTGAGAGAAGTACCCGCGGTTGACGAGGAAACCAGATCGGCCGTAGCCACGTTGGAACCGCCGGGCGCATACGAGACGCAACAGCCGGGAACCCCGGTGCCGGAGACGCCTACGATCACCGAGACCAGCGTCCCGGGATGGTCGTCAGACCTGCTGCAACGAATAACCGAGGAACATCCGGAGAAATTAACGCTGGATACCATTACCGCCAACGACATCTATACAGTGCTGACCACGCATCAGAACGCTGACGGCAGCACTGAATCACGAGTTGACCGGGCTCCCCGGGAAAAGGCAAAGCCGGACGGAACCCTCGGTCCTATAGACATCAGGGAAACTAAAGACAAGGCGCGCCGAATGGTGAACAACGGCGAGGGCGTGCGCGTGGAACACACCAGCAAGCGAAAGCCCAAGGATCCCATGGAACGCAGCAACCGCAGCGCGCTGCAAATGCTGCTGCTCACCGGACTCAATGACAACACCACGGCCATCAGGATGAACCTGCTCACCAAGTCCGGCCTGAAAGGCAACAACGTAGAGCGCGACCTGAACATTCTGCGGGACTGCGTGCTGGAGGCAGGCCGCCATCTACGGGAGGACGGCCTACAGTCCACGCTGGACAACCACTTTCAAATGGATAACTTGGCCGAGGGCAAGCGCAACGACAGTTGCAATGTCGCCGCCCTGCTTCTGATGAACGCTGCCATGCTTCACCAGCGCATCGCCGTCGGCAGCTGGCTGCCCATCAGCAATCTATCGGAAATCAAGAACGACGCAAACGTCGTGAAGCGATTGTGCCGGGAGTGGGAGCGCATCATGCGCTATGACTTCCTGGCAGTGCTGGAACCCGCCCTGGAAACGGTGTACGCCGCGGAGAACACCGGCAAGATAGCTGGCCTAGAAAAGGCGCTGCGCCACGTGGCTGCCGCAGCCCAAGAAATCGCGACGACTTACGCCGAGATGGGCACCGACCACGCCGGCCCTATATTCAACGAATTCATGGGAAACCAGGCCAGTGACGGTGCCTATTTCACGCGGCCAGTGGCGGCGGCCATCGCCGCGCGCCTAACGTTGGACGCCTGCGGCGACATGGACTGGAGCGACCCGCAGGTGTGGCGAGATCACAAGACCGTTGACTTGGCTTGCGGCAGCGGAACTCTGCTGACCGCAATGCTCGCTGACATGAAGCGGCGGGCACAGGAACAAGGCGCCGATGAATTAGATCTCGCCCAACTACAAAAGTTGGCAGTCGAAGAAACCATCAAAGGGCTGGACATCAACCCAATGTCGCTGCAACTAGCGGCGTCGCAACTCACGGCTGGGAATCGAGAGATCCAATACCGGAAGATGGGCCTGCACCTGATGCCCTACGGCCCGACGCCGGACGACCTCACCAAGGTATCGGCCGGCACACTTGAGTTGCTGGGCCAGAAGGCAATTGTCGCCAGGGACGGCGAGTTGGGGTTGGCTGACGACAAAATCGGCACCCAAATCGCTTGGAACCAGCACGATGACGCCGAGCTGGAAGATGCGGTGGAGGCGGTCAAAGACGCTCGCATCATCATCATGAACCCACCGTTCACCAACCGCACCAAGATGGGAGAAAAGTTCTCCAAAACAACACAGCAAGCGTTACGGTCTCGCGCGGACGTCCTGGAACGGATGCTAATCCACAACGACAATGCTCTTGAAGATTTTGTTGACAAGAACGCCTTAGAACCTTTGTTCACCACCCTTGCGGACAAATGTCTAACGGACGCAGAAGGTGTCCTGACGATGATCAATCCAACAGTAGCCCTTTGTGCTCCGTCCGCACTGGACAAGAGGCGCATCCTCGCCCAGCGCTACCACATCCACACTGTGCTCACCTGCCACCAACCGAGACAGACAAACATGAGCCAGAACACCACCATCAACGAAAGCATCATTATTGTCAAGCGACACGATGGTACCAAGCATGACACCAAGTTCATCAGCCTAGATCGAATGCCCCTTGACGACAACGAGGTTACCGAAATGCACCGAGCGCTCCTGGCATGCCCCGAGGGCCAAATAGAAGATGGCTGGGGTGTAATATCTCACTGGCCTGCAAAAAGCATCGAATCGGGAGATTGGACACCAGCAATCTGGCGCTCCCCAGAATTGGCGGAAGCAGCGGCAAGGTTCGCCTACGATCCATACCTCCACGCCATCAAGGACATACCCGAAGTATCGATCCATTCGACGTACCAAACGCTGCACGGCACCTTTATGACAACCGACATGGAGACAGATGGAAGTTTCCCTGTGCTGGCATCAGAAGGAGCCAAGGGACAGACCAACATCACTAGTACGCCCGACGAGTATCGGGTGCCCAAGCAAATGGATGAAGAGAAAATAAGACTCAACAGCGGTATCCACCCGGAAACGAAAAGGATGCTGGAAAAAGCAGGCCACCTGCTAATAACACAAGGCCAGCGCAACAACACAGGGCGTCTAACCGCCACGGCAAGCGACCATAAGCACGTAGGTATAGGCTTCATTCCCGTCACGGGCCTGACGGCCGAAGAAAGCAAGGCAACTGCCGTTTTCATCAACTCAACGCCAGGTCGACTGCAACTCATGAGAAATCCAGGACGCACACTAGAGTTTCCCCTATACAACCCAGCCGCCTCCGGCAATATCCGCATTCCTAACTTCAAAGACGACCTCATACGCCGAACCCTGACGGACTGCTGGGAGCGCACCAAGGACATGGAAGTCCCTCAGTTCCGCGACGGCGAGTGCAAAGTGCGCCGGCTGTGGGACGAAGCCGTCGCTGAAGCCATGGGCTGGAATGCCGACGAGTTGGCGCACTTGCGCGAACTACTCAACACCGAGCCCCACGTCCGCGGCCTTGGCTACAACCAGTATGCCGATTTGGAGGAAATCGAACCTGCCGAACGGGAGAGATTCGAAGAACTGGCCGACCAGTGGGAACGAGAAACTTTCTTCTTGTCCAGATCAGACCGTACAATTGCACACCCGATTCACCAGGAGATTATCGACTTGGGCCGACCGGTAGTACCGCTCATTCTTGAGCGAATGCGTTCCCAAGGAGGACACTGGTTTGAAGCCCTACAACAGATAACAGGAGAAGATCCGGTATCGCCAGCCGACTTCGGCAACATTGCAGCGATGCAGAATTCTTGGCTGCAATGGGGCGAAGACCTTGGCCCCATCTAGGTGGATGACATGGCTCAATGTGTCATTCCCCAACCTTCGCAACGAAGGGTTTACCGTAATTGATCCGCCGTCAGACCTGTACAACTGCATCGCGTATGCCGCAGGGGATACAAGCCAGTGGTGGGATCATACCCCCCGACGCTACTGGCCATCCTATGCGACAAGGTCAGAGCGAATTGAAAGCCTGCAGGAAGTTTTTGTCGGATTGGGATTCGAGGAATGTGACGACGGCACCTCCCAGTCAGGCTACCAAAAGATTGCCCTCTACGAGGATCAAGGTACCTGGGAGCACGCGACTATTCAAATGCCCAACGGAGCGTGGCGCAGCAAAATGGGCAGAGGGCCAGTGATCGAGCACCGTAGCCCTGATTCGCTTTCTGGTGGGCCGTACGGAAACCCGATGGTCTATATGCGAAGGGTGGTGAGCGCAACCTGATGACGACAAATCCGAGCACGCCTGCAGAAAAGGATAACAAGATGCGGCGCATCAGCACAGAACACTTAACCGCCATAATCAAAGAAGCCGAAACCGACCCTGTGATTCTGTTCGGGGCAGGGGCCTCGGCAACTTCAGGCGTACCTATGGCGCACGACATGGCCACCCAGGCAGCACGCTGGGCTACCGCTATGAACAAAGGCTGGAACACGGATGACCCAAGGATACGGGAGAGCGACGTCCAGATCTTCCTCCAGTCCCAAACATGGTTCTCAAAGAACATGGCGGTAGAAGACCGTTACCAGCACTCAATGCGCCTCCTCAACTCGCCAAGAGAACTAAGGCGGAAGTTTCTGCTTCATGTGCTCAACAGTGTCTCCGAGCCGAGCAGCGGATACCACCAGTTGGTCCGGCTGGTCAAACAGCGCATCATCCGAACCTTGCTCACTCCCAACTTCGACGACCGTTTTCAAACAGCCTTCGGCCCTGGCCCACTGATAACCATCTCGGAACCAAGCGAACAGCACAGAATAAATACGGCTCCATTGCACCCGCAGCTGATTCACCTGCATGGCAAAGCCGATCACTACATGGACCGGATCATGGAGGAAGAAGTACAGGAACTGGACAAAGACTTGGCATTGCAGATACTGCCCCTCCTTCGTGACCATCCTCTAATAGTCGTCGGCTACCGAGGTGCTGAACCTTCCATCATGCGAAGCTTGCTCATTGACCGAACCCAAGATGCGAGGAAATTCCCCCAGGGAATATTCTGGTGCATCTTGGAAGGCACTGCCGAAGAAACCCTTTCCCCTATGGTGAAGGAACTAGCCCAAAAACTGGACGATAACTTCTCACTGGTCACCATTGCAGGGTTCGACGAATTTATCCCACATTTCCCATATGGCTGAATATCCCTCTGAGTAAATCGTCGGCATTCTTTAAACCATTGTCCATTTGTGAGACGTTGGCCGTCGGTATGGCTATAATTACCCCATAGCCTGGCGAGTTTTATATAGGTAGCGTAAGCATCCTGGAGGCACCCCATGGGTGACGGCGAAAAGGCCCCTCTCCGGCTCCAATTCAACCCCAAAATCCGCCTGGAATTCCACGGCTCAACCATCACCTCAGACGCTGGTCTTCTTGCTTTTCGAGAGTTTGATGATGCCTTGGGCCTTACCGAAATCGCTGAGGACTACCTCCAGGACCGCCGCACTGGTCGCAATATCCTCCACCACCTGGTTCCTCTGCTGCGCCAGTCTATCTTCAGTCGCCTGGCTGGCTACGACGACACCAACGATGCCGACCGTTTAGCCTACGACCCCGCCATGCGAGTAGTCGTGGGATGGCAGGGCTCGGAACGCAAGGCTGCCAGCACCAGCGAGATGGGGCGGTTTGAGACGGAGACCTTGACCGAGGAGAAGAACCTGAAGGGGCTGGCCCGGATGAATTCCCAATGGGTGGAGGGTGCCATGGTTCATACTCCACACCGGCGAGTGATCCTGGATATGGACAGTTCCGAGAGTCCAGTGCACGGCCAGCAGGAGGGAGCAGCCTACAACGGCCACTTCGAGTGTGTCTGTTATCACCCTCTCTTTCTGTTCAACCAGTTCGGGGATTGTGAAGCAGCGAAGCTACGGTCAGGCAACGTCCACAGTGCCGATGATTGGCAAGAAGTCCTCGATCCGGTGGTGGAGCGTTACTTGATAGCAGCAGTCAGGCTGCTGTTTCGTGCTGACGCCGCCTTTGCCAAGCCGGAGATATACGAATACCTGGAAGCGAGAAGCATCGGCTATGCCATCAGGCTGCGGTCCAATCAGGTGTTGCAGCGGGAGATAGCGCACTTGCTGGTACGGCCTACGGAGTGGCCTTCCCCGAAGCCCATCGTCTCCTATCATGACTTCGTCTACCAGGCCCAGAGTTGGAATGTATCCCGAAGAATGGTGGCCAAGGTGGAGTGGCACCAGGGAGAACTGTTTCCCAGAGTGGGCTTCATAGTCACCAATCTGACCTATCCAACTATAGGGATAGTCCGCTTTTACAATGGCCGGGGCACGGCGGAGCAATGGATCAAAGAAGGCAAGTACGCCCTGAACTGGACCAGGTTGTCCTGCCACAAGTTCGTGGCCAACCAGGTGAGGCTGGGACTGTTCGTAATGGCTTACAACCTGGGCAACTTCTTGAGAAGGCTGGCCGTGCCGGAGGAGATGAAACAGTGGTCGCTGACTAGCCTTCAAACCAGGATGATCAAGACTGGAGGGCGGTTGGTGCGCCATGCCAGAAGGCTGGTGTTTCAGCTTGCTGAGGTGCTCGTGAACCGGGAAATGCTAGGCGGGATACTGGAACGGATTGGCCGGCTTAGGCTGGCTCCTGGCTAGTCCACTTTAGGAGCGTCGGGATTGATTACGGTTACCGGGTCGTACAGGGCAAAAGGGCTTCCCAAGGAAGAGACTTGGTCGTAGACAAGCGGTTTGGAGATTTTACGCTTGGCAGGACGGTGGTTGGTCCATGAAAGGAGGAATTTGAGCGAATCAGGACGCATTTGACGCCCTTGGAATGCGAGATTATAGTTGGCAGCATCCCTGCGGGAGCTATATCCAGGAAAGGTGGTTCGATCTGGGGAATGTCGGTTAAAGGGAGAATTCAAGGCGCAACAACGGTGACAGTCACCAAGAACGAGGTGCTTACCTCGCTCAACAAGCCGGACGACTACATCCTGGCTATAGTCGAGTTCCAGAATGGTTGGACCGATAGTGTCCACTATATCCGCAAGCCATTTCGTCGTGAACCAGACTTTGGCGTGACCAGCGTGAATTACGACCTGCCGGAGTTGCTGGCTCGTGCTGAGGTACCGTCGTGATCACCACTAACGTAATTCAGCGTACATTTCATATTCGCTTCGGCGATTCAACCGGTACTGCATTTGCCATTGACCGAGACAATAAACAGTACCTGGTCACAGCTCGGCATGTCGTTGAGAACATCACGTCCGGAAATAGCGTATTGATCTTTCACGAAAGACAATGGAAGAACACTTCTGTTGAAGTTGTCGGCATTGGTGCAGGCGAAACTGATGTGGCGGTCTTGACGTGCCCTGTTCGTCTTGCGCCCTCACACCCGTTTGAATCATCATCAGCTGGACTAACCTATGGCCAGCCAGTCTATTTCCTAGGATTTCCATTTGGGTGGGACGGGGGAGGAGAACAAATTAACCGCGACTTTCCCATACCATTTGTCAAGGCGGGCATAGTCAGTTCTATCACTGTTGGAGACTCCTCGCGGATCTATGTCGATGGACACAACAACAAGGGGTTCAGCGGAGGGCCGTTAGTGTACGTGCCAACCAGTCAACAAAGTAATGAACTCCGGGTCGCGGGTGTCGTAGCCAATTACCCCACCCCGATTGTTGAAGCTGTAGTCGACGCGAATGGAAGGCCCCTACTCGGCGCTAATAATCAGCCCATAGCCTACTTCAAAGAGAATCAGGGTTTTGTCGTCGCTTTCGATATTCGCCATGTGACTGAACTGGTTGACGCGAACCCAAAGGGCTTCAAGTTACCTCCCGAGCAGGACAGACAATGAATCCGATCCGCAAGAAGCTCATAGAGGTTGCTCTCCCGTTGGACGCCATCAACGCGGCGTCAGCGCGAGAGAAGTCCATCCGGCATGGGCACCCCAGCACGCTGCACCTGTGGTGGGCGCGGCGTCCCCTTGCAGCGGCGCGGGCTGTGCTGTTCGCCCAGATGGTCGATGACCCATTAGATCACTGAAGCCGGCGAAATACTCTGTTGGCCCTTTTGTGGACACGGCGCTCACCGGATCAGGGCAGGCGCCGTGTTCGGCTAGGGCTCCAAGCGAGGTTTTGCAGCACCCGCCCACATTTTGCCCACAACGTGTGCAACTTCCAGCAACCGCCAGTGGCCTCTCACGGTTTTTGGGAGCCGCTGTTGTAGCTAAATCAGGCCACTGGCGGCCCTGGATGGCCCCTAAGTTTGCCTAGTCCGCCGGTTTATCAGTTCGACGCGCCATGGGTCTGCGCGAATATGTTCCTACATCGGACTCGCCGCAATGGGTCTTTTCGTGAAGTGCGACGCGACCCATGCCCACGGCCTATTACGGTGTCATGATTTCGGTCAATCTCAAGGCAAACTTCTTGCGTCCACGTGCTTGAGGATAATTCAGGCTGACTCCGATTTAGAAGGATAGCGTATTTGCCCCGGCCCCTTGAGGGGCGGGCGCGGCTTGGCCGGAGTAAACCCCGCGGTATCCTTCAGGCAGCAGTTCCGCGATACGGCCCATTATGATCGCTAGCAAGCTGTGCATTACTTCCCTGCTGGGCTGCCCCTCTATCAACGGTAGGGTAAAAGGCTGACCGATGTTGGCGGTGAACCGGGTCAGCGGGAAGGGCATTCGCCAGCCCCGTATCTTCTCGGTGCCGTGCAGCCCCACCGGCAGTATGGGCGCTTGCGATTTTAGGGCCAAGTAGACTACTCCCGCCATCCCTTCCTTCAGCGTATGGTCAGGACTCCGATGCCCCTCTGGAAAAACCACCACGGCCTTGTCTTCGGCAAGCATGCGGAGCAAGAGACGGACCGCTCCCAGCGCCGACCCGGAGCGATTGAAGGGGGACACGTGTACTCCCTTCAACACGTTTCGGGTGATGAAGTGAGCAAACAATTCCTGTTTCGCGATGAAGTATACGGGTTAATACTTAGTCCCATCGTCGGCGGCGGGACGGGACTGGTGTGAGCACCCGAATCTGACGCGGGACACAAGATCGCAGGGGACACATGCCCGACAACAACAAACTGGTAGCGGCCGTTGAGGAATACTTCGACGACCTCCGGAAGATCAAGGCCTCAGGCGTCGGCACTGCCGAGACGTCCTACTATCCCCCGCTGACCAACCTGCTGAACGCCGTGGGCGGATCCCTGAAGCCCAAGGTATTCTGCATCAGCCAGCTATCCCAGCAGGGCGCGGACCACCCCGATTTCGGCATCTTCGCCGCCAAGCAGGTGTCGAAGGGCCAGCCCAAGCAGCTCCGCCCAGGGCCGCGATCTCTGAATATCGTCTTCGCCCCGCAGCGGTTGCGGGGGGTGAAAAGCGTGGCACGGGCAAACGCAACTCTCTTAAGAGAGACTGCGTAAACGGCTCGGCTGCGGAGCCTGGCTCGGCATAGGGAATGAGGATTGACGAGCCGAAGCCTGTTAGTCGACACTTAATGTCGGCAATTTGACCACACGGCGTTCTGGCTCAGGCGCCCAATCAACTCAGCGGTGCAAGACATGGAGAACCCGTTCTACGACCGGCCGATACTGAACTCCCCGTACGAATACCCCTACAAACACTGGGAGCTGGACGAGACTGGGCAGCCGACCCAGCAGATCATTGAGAGCCGCCGTGGGGCTGAGTTCATCACGCCCATTCCCAAGCCGAGGCAGAGGGGCAGGGCCCGCGGAGGACGTCAGCAGCAACTAGTCTTCGACGAGGGGCAGGGTCTTTCCACGGTAGAGCAGCAGTACGACGTTACTGCCGCTGTCAACGAGACTCGCCGGTACGTCGACCAGTGGAGAACCATCCCAGATCCCCACAACTGGGGCGTTACGCCGGAGACGGCCCTGCTGCTCCAGCACTGGCGGCACCACAGGTTCAACCATTACCGTCCCTTCTTCTGCCAGGTCGAAGCCGTAGAGACGCTGATCTGGCTCACCGAAGTTGCGCCGCGGCTCGGGCAGGGGGAGAGGATGGCACTCCAGCGACTGGAAAGCGCCAGCCTGGAGGCGAACCCCGAACTGTTGCGGGTCGCTCTCAAGTTGGCCACCGGAGCGGGCAAGACCACAGTGATGGCCATGATCATCGCGTGGCAGACCATCAACGCCGTGCGACATCCCAACAGCCGAAGGTTCACGCGCGGCTTCCTGGTGGTCACGCCCGGAATTACCATCCGGGACCGGTTGCGGGTGCTGCAGCCGAACGACCCCGACAGCTACTACGCAAGCCGGGAACTGGCACCCACCGATATGCTGGGCGACCTGCAGCGGGCCAAGATAGTCATCACCAACTATCACGGCCTCCACCCCAGGGAGCGACTGTCGATATCCAGCGGCGGGCGGGACCTGCTGCAAGGTCCGGGCGAACCCATAGAGACCGTTGAGTCCGAAGGCCAGATGATGCAGCGGGTGATGCCCGAGCTTATGGGCCTGAAGAATATCATGGTCCTCAACGACGAGGGCCACCACTGCTATCGCCAAAAGCCCGGAGAAGATGACGAGGGCCCTCTTACTGGCGAGGACAAGCGGGAAGCAGACCAGAACACCGAGGAAGCCCGAGTGTGGCTCTCCGGGCTGGAAATGACTAAGAGAAAACTTGGTGTACGTCAAGTGGTGGACCTGTCGGCCACGCCCTTCTTCCTGCGTGGCTCCGGGTACGCCGAGGGAACCCTGTTCCCTTGGACCGCCAGCGACTTCTCGCTGATGGACGCCATCGAATGCGGCATCGTCAAGCTTCCGAGGGTTCCTGTTGCGGACAACATCCCGGGAGCCGACGTGCCGGTGTTTCGCAACCTGTGGGAACATATCCGCAGGGACATGCCTCGCGCGGGAAGGGGCCGATCGGGTGACCTGGACCCACTGGACCTTCCCACGCCGTTGCAGACTGCCCTCGAGGCCCTATACGGCCATTACGAGAAGACTTTCAAGGAGTGGGAGGCCGACGGCACCCCGTGTCCACCCTGTTTCATCGTCGTCTGCAATAACACCGCCACGTCCAAGCTGGTCTACGACTATATATCCGGGTTCGAGCGCCCCAACGAGGATGGCACGACCTCGGTTGTTAACGGGAGACTCGCGCTGTTCCGAAACTACGATGAGTACAACAACCGCTACTCTGTTCCGCGCACCCTGCTGATCGACAGCCATCAGTTGGAGTCCGATGAAAAGCTCAGCGATGATTTCCGCCGCGCCGCTGCCGACCTGATCGAACGGTTCCGCCGGGAACGCCAGGAGCGCACTGGCAATCGGGAGGAGGCCGACAAGATATCGGAGCAGGAACTCCTGCGCGAGGCAATGAACACGGTCGGCAAGGAGGGGCGGTTGGGACAGAACATCCGGTGCGTGGTGTCGGTGTCCATGCTCACCGAGGGGTGGGACGCCAGCACCGTGACTCACGTCCTGGGCGTGCGTGCCTTCGGAACACAGCTCCTGTGCGAGCAGGTGGTGGGCCGGGCCTTGCGGCGCCAGTCCTACGAACTGAACGAGGACAACAAGTTCGACGTCGAGTACGCCGACGTGCTGGGTATTCCCTTCGACTTCACCGCCCGTCCGGTTGTTGTCGGCCCGGGCAAGCCAAAGCAGACGGTGCAGGTGAAGGCGGTGCGGCCCGAGCGGGACCACCTGGAGATCACTTTCCCGCGCGTGGCAGGTTACCGGGAGGATCCACCAAAAGAGGACCTAGTCGCCAACTTCACCGACGACTCCCGGCTGGACCTGACCCCGGAGCTGGTGGGTCCGACACAGACTAGGAATGAGGGGATCATCGGCGAGGGCGTGGATCTGAACTTGGTGCATACGGGTTTATGGAAGAATTCTGCGCTTCCACCACACAGTTAACTCGTAGCATCGCACCAGAAACAGGAACCACAGGCACACTTACACCAGATGAACTTACATTCGACATGCGGCCAGCCGATGCCACACAGCCTTCCAACATAAACAAAGCAGCTCTGCAACGTATTGCAATCGAACATTCTCGAAGAATGGGCATCAATATCCCAGGCGCTCCCGATGACGATTGGTACACCAGCCGACTCATGGCCATCGGCCTTCTCACCAAAGACGCCGATGGAACCACTAAACCCAGTAAAGCCGCGGTATTGCTGTGCGCAGAAAACAGCCGCGACATCTCACCTGGACATTGGGTGGAGATTGGCACGCCAGACCGCCCCCCAACAGCGATAGATGGGTCAGTGACCCAAATCTACGAGACCGTATTCGAACGGCTTGAGGAAATCAACCGCCCAATTCGAGTAAAAGGCGCTCAATCGAGATATGTCCAGCCATACGGACCGATTGCTCTCAAGGAACTGCTGGCGAATGCGCTCGTTCACCGAGATTACGAGACACGGGAACCAGTCAAAATTTGGATAGATAAGAATTTCGTCAAAATAGAAAGTCCCGGAGGTCTCGACGAGACCCTGATGGTCCAGTTAACAGGACCAGCCAAAGTGCCAGTCGGAGAAGAATTCCTGAGCCGGATACACCGCGGGGAAATCGGTACCCATCTTACGGCGTATAGAAACCCAAACTTAGCTGAGGCATTCTGGGGGCTTGGCTACGTTGATAAGGCAGGATCTGGACTCGTGGACGCTTTCAAGTCACTGATGGAAGTGGGTGCGGCCGCGACATTTGAAATACCACCGAGCAATGACCGTTTCGTCGCCATCGCCAGCATATCTCACCTTGAAATAGACACGCCTACTCAAACGGCGCGGCCGCTGCGGCCAACCATCTATTGGGGCAACACGACCGAATTCCTGTCAGTCCCAAGTACCATACATATCGCCACCGCGAAAATCACCCATGCACGCGAAAGCGCAGCGTTAACCGGGATATTCCGCCTCCCGCCATTTGCCCTACGACAGGGGAAACTCTTCACCTTCACAGATCTCACCAATCCGAATTCTCCGTTCTCAACCATAGCCGACCTCGGTTCAGTTGAACATCGAAATCTTGAAGACATTTACCAAAACGCTTCCACCGACAACATCCCAGCAGAGCTGTTGAAGAAAGCCCTTGAGTCACGAATGAGCCAATCCGGAATGAGAGTAGACCGTCACAGAAACCGTGCATATTACCGCTGCGACAAGCAAAACTCGCGGTCCATAGACTACACCACTACGGCCGGGCGTAAGACCAAGCGACGAGTGGCCCGATGGCCTCAGAGACTAAATGTCGGATACTGCGAACATGAGGCGGTCAACTACACGGTAACCCAGTTTGGTGGATCATGGGCCTTAACGCTTCAGCCCACCTATGTGGTGACACTTGATGGAGTGTCAAACCAACTTCCCAGTAATCAGCATGCCAGCGTCGTCACACGCCTCATGAGCGACCATTACAATCCCAAGGTATTGGCGGACGTTAGGTTCTGGCTCAAACAACTTGAGACTTCCAATGGCGTCATAAGCATCGATTTGGGCAATGCCCTGGTAGAAATCAGCACTAGGTTAGTGACATTCGAAGGCTACGGCGATAGCCTGGCGGAGCAACAAGATGACGATCTCATTGAAGGTTAGTGTCCTTCCAGAACCACACTTGGAATTCGGCGACGGTAACCGACACTACGAACCCAAAGCAGGACTGGTCACCTCTGGTCCCTTCAGTCTTCGCTACGGCAATGAAATTCCAGGATCAGTCAGACTGGGATTCATTGGACCATCTCAGTTACTGAATGCAGGACATGACTGGTTTCAACGGTGCCAAATGGGGATCCTAGCGGCCAAGCCCAACCGGCGAAGACACGCGGATTTCCCGCCATTTGAGGAAGTTTTCCGCACCAAACTGGACATCCAAAATAGGTGGGCCATAGAACTGAGTCAAAAAGAGCTTGCCAATGCACTTACACAGCCACCTCACCGCCAATTTCAAGCGTTGATTGACCTTTACGATGACGCTGTAAAGCGGCTATCTGAAAGAGAACTTGGTCCCAACATCATAATATGCTCGCTCCCTGACGAGTTATTGGACAAATTCCACACTTGGCAATCTACCGGACGAATCAGGAAGGAGCGAAGACCTAAACGAGATCTGCAACTGCAACCAATGCTGTTTGACGAATCAGACGCGGAGACTGAAGCCGCAAGCAATCTGGCCCTAGTCCGCGACTTTCGACGAAGCCTCAAAGCAAGGGCTATGGCACACAGCACTCGAATCCAACTGGCACACAACAAACTCTTTCTGGACAAAGACGGCGGCGACGACCCTGCTACCAAAGCGTGGGATGTATGCACCGGTTGCTTCTACAAAGCCGGCGGGATTCCTTGGCGACTTTCGGAGGGAACCCCGTACACTTGTTTCGTTGGTATCAGCTTCCACCACCTCAGGACAGAGGGAAATCACGTCGTCTACTGCAGCTGTGCTGAAGCATTCTCAACAGAAACAGAGGGATTCGTACTACGCGGAGATAACATAGATCGGTCCGATCAAACTGACAGAACCCTGCACTTGAACGAATCTCAAGCGTACAAGCTTGGGATAGCAATCTCGTCCGAATACAGGAACAGGACAGGCCGTAACCCCATCAGAATCGTGCTTCATAAGACCAGCAAATTTGAACCACCAGAACAATCGGGATTCACCGCAGCGTGGAAGGACATCTCTCAAGTAGAATTCATTACACTCTACCACTCGTCGTTCAACCTGCTACCCAGAGGGGATTACCCTCCACGACGGGGAACAATAGCAGACATAAACGGCTCAACGCATCTCTACACTACAGGTTTCTACGAACCATGGGGAAGCTATCCCGGACCTCACATTCCCCGCCCCATAGAGGTACGCCAAGAATCAGACCAAAAACTGATCGAACGTTCCTGCCGCGAAATACTCGGGCTCACGAAAATGAGCTTCAACTCCGCGGCGCCGTTTGGCGCCATGCCAATTACCACCAAAATGGCCGCAGAAGTAGGCCGCATCATGGCGGAAGTGGAAGAGGGGAAGACCCCTGAGCCGTCGTATAGATACTATATGTGAAAATCAGGTGACCACAAAAACCACTACCCCAGCACCTGACATCGAGGAATTGTAGCCACATTGGTCTGACCACAACCAAGGTTTCTTAGACCTCTGACCGATACCGACTATGCGGCCAAAAAACTACCTCACCAACTAGACTACCGCCGGGAAGAAACCTTGGATGAAGCGGGAAACAAACCGAAAGAGCAGTCTAATTTACGTCCCACAGTACGACTTCCAAGAATTCTCTGAATAGGCAGAATTCGTCACTCGACTTTACCAAGTGCATGAACAGATGTCGTTAGCTTGACGACGTATTCCAGCTACTCCTACGACCGCACCGCAGTAGCGGAATTTTCTCCTACGGGTAAAATCCACCCTCAATCCCAAAGAAATCATACACGCACCAAAGGGACAGGCACATGCCTGTCCCTTTGCATTTTCCTACCCAAGACCACCAGGAGACGGAAGAACAGATGGCCACACCTTACATCATGCCGCTTGGCTTCATAGACCGGCCCACCGAAACCGGAGCGACCTTCATCCTAACGAACCCGGAAGATTCTCTCACCCTCAAAACCGGCACCCCAATCACGGTCTGGCGCTACTCTCCGGAGCATCTGGCCATCGGCAGATTGCGCGGTTGCGTCGGCGCCGTAGGGTACACCACCGCCGCCTTCGCTACCGTCGAGTACCGCAACGACCCGAGATGGCCGGAAGACCTGCCGGTTATCCGCCCGGCCGCACCGGTTTTTCTCGCACTGGAAAACTCCTTCGACCCGGATGTGGAGCGCAAGCTGACACCAGACCAAGCTGAGGCCATGCGCCGCCTGGCGCTGCGCTACGCCGAACTGGCCGGAACCGACGGCCGTCAGAACGACTGAAGGCGGAGCATCCGCACTGGAACACTACAATAAGACCAAGCGCCAAAATCTAAATCCAGTTATCCCCGGCGCAGTGAGGTAGACCCGGGAAACTGGACAGATAGCTATGCGAGAGTCCTGCTCCTGAACTGAAGGCAACTGTCGCTGTCAGGCAGGACGAACCGCACTGTGGAGCGGAGTAGGAACCTTTCTATCAGAAGCACTACTGTTCATGCTCGGATGCGAAAGGGAAGTATCCAATTTCATCCAGACCAATCCCGTATGGATAGGCACAGCATAGGTGGGATTCATCATGGGCCTAGCCGGAATAGGGCTAATCATTGCTGGAACCTTTCTAAAGGCATTCTTCGACGAACCAAAGCCCGATAACTCAGGCACGGACACCACGTCGGGGCCCTCCAGATAGAGATGAGCCAGTATCTGGAGCAAGAAGCCTGAGCTAGAGCTGAACAGCAAGCCCAGAGCATTGGTCCCGGTATTAGCCGGACCTCATTCAACGTGCGTCCGGCGGATTGCCAAACCGCCATAGTGCGAACGCCTAAGCAACTCTCTTCACTTCTTGACGCCAATTCCTCACGGAAGGGCCAAGACAGCCACGCTGTAGGATGTCAGGTCGGACACCAACAAGAGGAGAAAGGACCCACAATGGCGAAAGCACTACTTTACAATAAGCAATTAAAAACTTTTTTTGCGCAAAGCCCTGCGACGGGAACCCCCACCGACACGGGAGCGGCTACAATTCCATAAAGACGTGTGAAGCACCGCACCGACGGTGTTGCGGAGGCAACAATGTTCAGATTCCAAAAGGAAGGATTCAAACCCATGAAGATACCGGCTAACATCGTCGCCACCGCGACCCTGACAGTGCTGGCCATCGTGATCGCCACACTTGCGATAGGCGGCTTCACGGCAGAGGCCCAAAACCAGCGTGGGACCATCAACAACCTGAGCCTCACCACCATCAGCCCTGGGGAGCTCACCATCACGTGGGACACCCCAAATCCGGTTCCAAGCGACTACCGCCTCAGATGGGCTGAAGAGAGCCTCGACTTCCTATCCCACTCTGCGCCCAACGAAGCCAACCGAGGGAGCGAGTACCCCGAAGCTCAGGACACGTCCATCACCCTGACGGACCTAACCAAAGGGTCAACCTTCAAGGTCCAGATCCGCACGCGCTACACCAACGGCGGCGACAACGACGGGCCCTGGAGCGGACCATGGACCGACGAGATCACGCAACGGGTCAAAGACGACCCGCCAGCAGCCCCTGTAATCGGCGGAGATAAAGTGGGCCATGTGGGCGGGTTGACCGACTGACATTCGGCGGTTGAAAACTGTACCGCCCGCCATCTTCCATAGGGTTGTAGCCGACCCCATGGATGGTGCGACGGATGTACAAGGTGGACGTATATCTGCGGGTTCGCCGGGCGGTGATGGTGGAAGGGATGAGTGTGCGGGAAGCGGCGAGGACCTTCGGCCTGCACCGGGACACGGTGCGCAAGATGCTGACCTACTCCGTGCCGCCGGGGTACCAGCGACAGACTCCGCCCCGACGCCCCAAGCTGGAGCCCTTCACCGGAGTCATCGACCAAATCCTGGATGAGGATCATCAGGTCCCCAAGAAGCAACGCCACACCGCCAAGCGCATCTTCGAGCGGCTCAGGGACGAGTACGGGTTTGATGGCCAGTACACCATCGTCAAGGACTATGTGAGGGAGCATCGCCGTCAGACCAGGGAGATGTTCGTGCCCTTGTCCCATGCGCCGGGACACGCTCAGTGCGACTTTGGCGAGGCCCTGGTGATCATCGGCGGGGTGCAGCAGAAGGCCCACTGTTTCGTCATCGACCTGCCCCACAGCGACGGCTGCTACGTCAAAGCCTATCCGGCCGAGACCACCGAGGCCTTCCTGGACGGGCACGTCTTGGCCTTCGCTTTCCTGGGGGGAGTGCCGCAGAGCATCCTCTACGACAATACCAGGCTGGCTGTTGCCCGGATCCTGGGAGACGGTCGGCGCCAGCGCACCCGGGCCTTCACAGAGCTCCAGTCCCACCACCTGTTCGATGACCGGTTCGGCCGCCCCGGCAAGGGCAATGACAAGGGTAAGGTGGAGGGCTTGGTGGGCTACGCGCGGCGCAATTTCCTGGTGCCCATCCCGTCCTTCGAGAGCTTCGATGCACTGAATGCCTATCTGGAGCGGCGCTGCCTGGAGCGGATGGACGCCAGGCTCCGGGGCCACACGGAGACCATCGGGCAGCGGATGGAGCGGGACCTCGACGCCCTGCTGCCGTTGCCGCCGGTAGGGTTCCGTTTGCTTGTAGTGTATGGCTGGAATTCCCCTCGCGCAGGTGGGCGCAAGCGGCTAGTATTATAACGACGGTTCTTCAATTTGGTCATATTTTGGCCGGGAATCGCTTCGCGGGAGGCAAGGCCACAAAGCTGTCAAGCGCGTGGGCAGGTCACCATGAAGAGGTGCTCAAGGTACCTTTCTTGCGAACAGTCGTTGTAATACTAGCCGCTTGCGCCGAAACCTAGCAGCCCGTCCGAGGAATGGCTGATTGGTTCAGATGGAGGCTGGACCAGCTGGCGATCACCGGTTTTGTCCTCTTCAGGCGGTAGCATCCCCATTGCCTGAGCATGGGCCAAATTGCTGGGAGTAGCGGGTTCTGGCCCAAGGATCGGGGTATCCCCTGGGCGGCTGACCCGGACCCGAACCGGAACAGCTTCATCAGGTTATGCCCGGTGCAGATCAGGGACCACTCCCGGTTCACCTTTTCCAGGCCCCGCAGCAGGAACTGCCGGAAGCCCCGCCCCTGCTTGATCTGACCGAACACCGGCTCCACCGTTTCCTTGCGAAGCCCGTAGCGCTGCCGGCCCCGCTTAGTCCGCAGCTTCCGCCGCATCCGGTCCCGGGCGGAGAGATTGGCGGGTATGCGTCCCCGAGGCGCCGGAGGTATTGTCTGGCCGTGGCGAGTCTTATCCGGTGCGATGAACGGGTCGGCGCCAAGGGCGCTCAGCCTCTCAACCGCCTTGGCCGAGTAGTAGCCCGCGTCGGCGGACATCTCCCTGGGCACCACCCCGGTGTTGCCGATGGCCTGCTCCACCATGACCACTCCCTGATGCTTGTCCGATGCCTGGTTGGTCGCCTCCGCCGCCACTATCACCTGGCACTCGCTGTCTACCACCGCCTGGCAGTTGTAGGCCTGCTGGAAGTCCCGCCCTGCCTAAGCGGGCGGAAGGTAGAACTTTCGAGATCTCCTTCCCCCTACCGGGGAGTAATCACGCCAAGACTAAACACCAGGGCCAACCCGTCTCCCAGTCAGACGAAGCCCGGAAGACGCCAAAGAAATAGGACTTCGGACGGCTGTGGAACCAAGAGGAATCCGACGACCCCGGCAACGGGCTTGGCCGTAGAACAGCCCCACTGGTGAGCA